>LFSR01000027.1 GCA_001513155.1 Syntrophomonas sp. DTU018 | reverse complement strand
CTTTTTGAGGTCTCTTTTCTATTCCTGACCTCTTTTTTCCTACTAAAACTTTACACTACCTCTAGCTTAGCAGTCCGATTTTATCGGCAGGCTCACAAGGTCTTCCATTAATATTTAATCTTCAGAAACATAGAACCTTTTTTTACCATAGTTCATTACTTATATTGAAATGCTGTTGATCGACTTTGGCAATTTATTCAAAAAAAAGGGGAGTGGAAGGTATGGATGTGTGGCAGATTATTGTACTGGCTATTATGGCGGAGGCCATTTGGGAGACTCTAAAACTGGTATGGCAAAAAGATAAATTCCATCCTGATGTGCTGGGATCATTGCTTATCGGGATAATACTGGCCTTATCAACCGGACTCAATCTTTTCGAAATGGTAGGACTGCCCATAGTCAATCCCTATTTGGGGCAGATTTTTACCGGAATCCTGGCATCCCGGGGTGCCAACTTTGTTCATGATCTGGTAAAGATTGCCCAAGGTATGAGAATACGGGTAAATTCCAATCATTCCTGACCTAAGACGGCAGTGATAACATCACTTATGAGGCGGGCGGCATTGGAAGCAATGGTTAACGAACCTTTATCCGTACCGATTTCAAACAGCAGGGCTCGGGGATAAAGGTCTTGATTGTAACTGCCTCTTCCCATATAGATGCCTCGCATCAGGCCGGGATAGAGGTGGTCAGCAGTTGCTTTAATCTGACGGGCAAATTCCAGGTTAGCTCTCATATTGGGGTTGGAACGGCCGATCACGATCATGACCTGAGCAGTTTCAACCCCATTAATTCTGGCCAGGTAGGAATTTAATGGTGCTGAATCCCGGTGAATATCAAAGACCGCATCGGGGCTGTCTTTGAGAAGCTTCACCGCTGTTTTTCGTGACCGGTTATAGGCATTGATATCGTGAGGATTATGATTGTCTTTATTGTGTACTACCGTGAAACCGCTGCGCCGCAGTGCTTCTGCCATAGCATCGCCAACTTTCAGAATATCCCCATCCGGCGGTTCAGCGGCTTTGCCGGAAGTGAGTATATATGATTCATCATTATGAGTATGATAAATAGCCAGTTTTTTCCCAGAGGTACGCAATATCAGGCTATTAGGATAGTACAGGGTAGCAGCCGGCTGCGCCTTGGGAATAAGATTCAGTTCGGAGTTGTCTGGATTTTTTATGCGGGCAACAGCCTGATCTCCCTTTACACTGGTAATAATGTAATGAATATCATCGCTGCTGATATATTCATCATCAACAGTTACCGGCAGCCCGGTCTGCAAGATCACCTTGCCCTCTTCATCGCGTATGGTTACATAATTGCCGCCGGCCTGGGGATCAACACCTATGGGTTTAGCCGAACGCGGTGTTTCCATGTTATAGGCTAGATATGATATGGCCATTATTCCAAATAAGATACCAAAGTATATCCAGATATAACGCTGCTGCAAGGTTGCTTTCATAAAAAAACCGCCTTCTTTCAAGATCAAATCTATTATTTGAAGAAGGCGGCGGCTTTATGCGATTTACCAGCTAGTTAGAGGTTGGTATCCCAACTGGCCAGATACTCTTTTTGCTCTTCAGTTAGTTCATCAATCTCTACTCCCAGGGATTGCAGTTTCAGCATGGCAACTCTTTTATCGATTTCCTCGGGTACGTTGTAGACATGGTTGCCCAGTTTGTCCCGGTTCTGAATGACATAAACGATGGACAGAGCCTGCAGGGAGAAACTGGTATCCATTACTTCCGCAGGATGCCCGTCACCGGCGGCCAGGTTGACCAAACGGCCTTCAGCTAATAAATAGAGTTTACGGCCATCTGCCATTACAAACTCTTCGATATTATCTTTCAGTTTCCGGGTGCTTACCGCCAAATCATAGAGATCTTGTTTGCAGATCTCCACATCAAAGTGTCCGGCATTGGCCATAATGGCATTATCCTTCATAACTTCCATATGCTCACGCCGGATAACATTTATATTGCCGGTTACGGTGATGAAGATATCACCCAGCTTGGCTGCTTCCTGCATGGGCATGACCTGGAAGCCATCCATAATGGCTTCATTGGCCTTGATAGGATCTATTTCCGTAATAATTACCTTGGCGCCCATGCCCAGTGCTCTCATGGAAACCCCTTTTCCGCACCAGCCATAACCGACTACTACCACATTTTTACCGGCTACTACCAGATTGGTCGTGCGATTTATACCGTCCCATACTGATTGCCCGGTTCCATAACGGTTGTCAAACAGATATTTCATGTAGGCATCGTTGACGGCGATCATGGGGAATAATAAGGTATTATTAGCATCCATGGATTTTAACCGGACAATACCGGTGGTGGTTTCTTCACATCCGCCGATTATATTGCGAGCCTGTTCAATCCGGTCTTTGTGCAGCATGGTTACCATGTCAGCCCCGTCGTCAATAATTGCATCGGGCTTTGCATCAAGAGTTAATTCCATAAAACGATGGTATTCTTCCATGCTCTCGCCGTGAATAGCATATACCGTGATACCTGAGTCTACCAGAGCAGCTACCACATCATCCTGAGTGGAAAGAGGATTGCTGGCGCAGGCTACCACGTCTGCCCCGGCTGCTTGTAAAGTCTGGAGCAGGTAACCGGTTTTTGCCTCCAGGTGCAGACAGCAGGCTATGGTTTTGCCGGCTAGAGGTTTGGTCTCTTCAAATTCAGCCTTGAGTATATTCAGAACCGGCATATTCTGACTTACCCATTCAATCTTGCGATAACCGGAAGGAGCCAGTGCCGGATCCTTAATAATTGAAAGCCGGGATGCTTTGGTCTGGGGCACGGCGTTCATTAATAAACCTCCTTTGGAAATAGAGTTTGTAGTTAAAGCCTACATATAGAACATTATAAGCAAAAGAGGTTACAATAGAAACACAATTTGGTAATATTATTTTAAATCCTGAAATTTCGGATGTGGGGAAAAAACGGTGAAGGTATTAATGTTCAGTTGGGAGTATCCGCCTCATATGGTGGGGGGCTTGGGTCAGCATGTTTTTGATTTAAGCCGTTTTATGGCAGCAATGGGAGAAACGGTTCATATAATCACTCCGCGAATGGGTAATTATCCGGACTATTGGATTGAGAATGGAGTACATATTCATCGAGTGGGTTGTCCAGCCTGGGAGGGTGAAGATTTTAAGTCCTGGACATTTACTTTCAACAGTGAAGCCATTCGGGAAGCCGTCCGGCTCAATGTGCTGGTGGGCGGCTTCGATGTAGTACATGCCCATGATTGGCTGGTGGCTTATGCAGGCCGCTCCCTGGCTAAAATATTTGAAATACCCCTGGTTTCCACTATTCATGCCACCGAACATGGTCGTAATTTAGGGCTGCACAACCGCATGCAGATGGAAATCAATGAAATTGAAAAGAACCTGGCTTTAGAGTCGGAATTGGTAATCTGTTGCAGCAATTATATGCAGGAGGAAGTTCATACCTTATTTGGCCGCCCTAAAGAAGACATACGGGTAATACCTAATGGTGTTGACCCGGATCTCTTTACTGCCCTGCCTGATCAACCCCGCTTCAATATCAGTGAAAGTGATAAAGTGGTCTTTTTTATTGGCCGGTTGGTGCCGGAAAAGGGTGTCTGGCAGCTTATCCAAAGTTTCCCGCAAGTATTGCAGCAAGTACCAGAAGCCGTCCTCTATATCGGGGGACGGGGACCCCAGCAGCCCCAATTGGAAAAGCTGGTCCGGGATCTGGGCATAAGTGACCGGGTGGTCTTTACCGGGTTTATTACCAAAGAAGACCGCAATTATGTGTATAACCAGGCTAAAGTGGCGGTTTTCCCCAGCCTGTATGAACCTTTTGGCATTGTAGCTTTAGAAGCTATGGCTACCCACACTCCGGTAATAGTGGGCAATGCCGGTGGATTGGCGGAAATAGTTGAACACCGGGTTAATGGCTTGAAGGTGACCCCGGGCAATGTAGACGAACTGGCCCAGGCTATTATTGAATTGTTAACCGATGATGACTTAGCGAACCGGTTGCAGGAGACTGGCTATGAAACGGTGAAATCTGTTTATGGATGGGATGTCATCGCCCAGTCTACTTTGAATGTGTACCGGGAAGTGATATATAGAAAGAAGCGCTTGCTGGTAGAAGCTTAAAACTTATGCTTGATTAGGAGACGTGTCACTGTTGAATGCAAGAATCATAATGGTGCTGCACAGCCATATTCCCTATGTGAAAAGGCAGGGAAGATGGCCTTTCGGAGAGGTCTGGCTCTTCGAAGCTATGGCAGAAACCTATGTTCCGTTAATAATAAATTTGCTGAAACTTGATGAAGAGGGGAAACAAACCCCCCTTACTATGAGCTTCAGCCCCGTTCTTTTGGAGCAGTTGAATTCCAAGTATATTAAGCAGGAGTTCGTAAATTATCTCAAAGAACGGGAGTCCATGGCTCGAAGCGATGAAAGGTATTACCTGTCCCAGAGCGATTTGGAATTTGCTGGCATCGCTGCCTATTATGCCAGTTTTTATCGTGACATTCGCCGGGACTTCGAGATTGATCTCCAGCGTGATATAATCGAAGCCCTGAGATATTTGCAGGGTCGAGGTCAGTTGGAGATCATAACCACTGCTGCAACCCATGCCTATCTTCCCCTGCTGGATCGCAGTGACCTGGAAAACCAAGTGTATTGGGGTAAACGGTTATATGAACAGGTATTCTCCACGGAACCCCAGGGATTCTGGCTGCCGGAATGTGGCTATTTCCAAGGGATAGAGGATGTTTTAATAGCCAACGGCTTTAAGTATTTCTTTGTAGACAGCCATGCTATTGAGGGGGGCAAACCCCTGGGAGTAATGAGTCCGGGCGGCAGTGAGCCGGAAACAGAGGTGGAAACTTTTGCTTCTACCGGTCTCAGTACCTACCGGCCTTATCGCGTGGAAAACCGGGATATCACGGTTTTTGGACGTAATTCCATGGTCAGCCAGCAGGTTTGGTCCTCGGAGTACGGTTATCCAGGGGATGAAGACTATCGAGAATTTCATAAGGTTTCACCCCGTTCAGGTTTTAAATACTGGAGGGTGACCAACCGCAACCATCCTCTGGACAAAAAACAAGTCTACAATCCGGATAAAGCCCTGCTGAAAGTAAAGCAGCATGCAGCTCATTTTGTGGGAACCTTGAAGAATACTGGACAAAATGCTATAGAGATGGGATTCTCCTCCCCTTTAATCGTGGCCTGCTATGACACGGAATTGTTCGGTCACTGGTGGTGGGAAGGAGTCAACTGGCTCAGCGAAGTTATTAATCACTTACATAACAGTACTGAACTGGAGTTGGTACTGCCTTCTCAGGTAGGGCCTGCCACTTATGAAGCCAAAGTCTTTGAGTCTTCCTGGGGGCGGGGAGGAAAACACTACGTCTGGGAAAACGAGGAGACCGCCTGGATGTGGGATATTATCCGCAAAGCGGGAAGGGAATACCAGAACTTAAAAGGTTTAGAACAGGAGACCTTAATGGGACAGAAAGCCATGTCCCAGGCTTTAAAAGAATTAATGCTGATTCAAAGCAGCGACTGGCTGTTTATGGTAAGCAACAATCTCACTAGGGATTATGCTATGAAGCGTTTCTTTGAACATTATACGAAGCTGCTGCGACTGACTAATACGGTGCAAAACCAGCAGTTTGATGATAATTTCCGGGAGTGGCTTCGTCGTATTCAGTACGAAGACGACTTTTTCAGCTGCCTGTAATTTTGGAGGTGTCATATGAAAGGGCATATCGCCTTTTGTCCTCATTTTCATCAGCCCCATTTTCAACTGTTTCGCACTCGGGAAGAAGCTTTCAAGAATTCCTATAGGCCTTGGCTGCAATTACTCTCCCAGGCTGTAAACCTGGATGATTTTTATATAAATATCCACTTTTCCGGGCCTTTTTTATATTGGCTGCGGGATACCAAGGCTGAGTTCCTGGACCAGTTTAATACCTTGCTGGAAAGCAAAAAGATTGGCCTTCTGGGAGGTTTGGCTGATGAGCCGTTCATTCAACTGTCCTCCCGCCCTGATGACGTACTGTATCAGATGCAGAAATACGATGAATTGCTGACGAGAGTTACGGGAGTAACCGCCGCTGACTGGCAGGGAATCCATCTGGTTGAGCGTGAGTGCGGGGAGATGCTTTTGTATCAGGCAACTCAGGCAGCCCGACGCCTGAAAGCAGAGCCGATATTCTATTTGGATGCGGAAACATTCTATGTTGCGCACTTTTCCTATCCTGGGGCCAGTGATGATTATTGCTTAAAACACTTTGGATTCAAGGATCCGGTAGCCAAAACCACAATCAGTCATCTGCCCCAATCCTTATTGTTTTTTGCCCTGCGGGATGAAATAAATGGGCAGGAATTCGTATGCTTTCCGGTGCACAGTCAATTCCGTTATCAACTGCTGAAAAAAGACAGCTTTACCAGTGAAGACCGGGTCATAATCAAACCCAAACACTATTACTTTTACATCAAGGATGCTCTGGAGCAAGCCTATGAACAGGTAAGAAAGCTGGGCAAACCTCTGGAACCCCTGCTAGTTATTTTTGAAGATGCGGAAAAGTTTGGGCAATGGAGCAAAGATCCCCAGGGAGATCGGGAGTGGCTAATGGAGTTCTTCACTTTGGTGGACAGAGATCCCGATTTGAAGTTTACCGGGCTGAAAGATTATTTGCATGAACAGGGTTTCCTTGATACTTACCCGGTAAGTTCCAGCCACAGCTATCCCGAATGGGAAAACTGGACAGCCCGCCGGGGCATCCGGGGGGTAACTTTTGGTGACGAAAGGCTGCGCAAGGTAATTTGCCGGCTGCGAGACGCTGAAGCCCTCCAGAACGAATTTGAAACTGCTGTGCTGCAAAAGCTGGAGATGACCACTCTTGCTCCGGAATTAGCCCAGGTATTGCATGACTCGCTATTGGCTTCGTCCCAGAGATATCAGCTGGTGGAAAAGATTCTGGAAAGTCACTATCCGGACTGGCTGGAATTATATAGAGTGGTCAATCGGGTCCGCCATCTGGTATACCAGGAGGATCCCAAATGGGCCAGCCGCCATCCCAGTTACGGCTCTTCTCCTTTTTACGATATGCAGGGTTTGGCCTATCTGGAATTGGCCATGCGGGTTTTGACACGGCTATTGCAGGAACTGAATATATCTGACTGGTGGGGAACTAAGGTCAAAGACTGGGATATGGATGGACAAGATGAAATTGTCATCGAAAACCGCCAGCACTCCTTGATCCTGGATCAGGAAGGGGGCTGTATCACTTACCAGCATGTTATTGAACCCCAGGCCGCCCAAAACTCCGAACAAGCCAGCCAGCTGCTGTTGCAGGATTTCAAGCGCTTGCGGGCTTATAACCACATATACAGCAGCTCTTACCCCCTGGTGATGACGGAAAGTGACAGCGATCTGAAACGCCAGTTTTATCCCGAAGGAGGGCGGGTTGAAGTACCCCGTAATTCCATGCGCTGTGCTATATGGATAGCAGCCCTTAATCAGGAAGTCGCCGTAGGTGAATTTGATACCTGTAAATACAGTATTGACTCAGTAGAGGTCAGGGACGGCAAAACCCTGGTTAAGATGAGTAAACAGACGGTTTTGGATTTGATAGGACACGATCCTTTGACTATATCCCTGGTTAAAGAATTCCTGGTGGATGAGAACTCACTGCAGGTACAGTTCCATGCCTATACGGATCGGGTAATTGATGCCCTGAAATTCTATATGGTTCCGGAATTGGTGACATCTGCCTCCCCATCCGACGAGGTCAGTTTTCAGCCCTGCGCCTGGCTGGGAACGATCCCGGCGCAAGAGGGGGATGCTGTCAATGTCCAGCTCAGGGACGTAGTATCATTGGGCAGAGATGGCCTCAGCTATTTTGATGAGGATCAGGTGATCGAAGCCATAGCAGGCCTGGATTATTATTATAGATTGGACAGTGCTGATGGATCCAGTCATTATAATATGATCCGTTATCAGCTGGAGGGGGACCATTCTTTGCAGCGATTGGAAATCAGACCGGCAGTTAGTCATTATTATCGTGACTATGTTTTTCCCGAGCAAAGTCGTCTTAGTTACCACACCTCAGGGCTTATGATCCGGCCATGGATACCTTTTGTAGGGGGACAGGCTTCCCTGACCGTAAATATTACCTGGGGATTTGATATTGAAGGGAATCAGGAACTGTATAGGGAAGTATTCCCTCTAATCAGGGAATGTACTGGCTGAATAATACACGGGAGGAAGAAGGAATGATTTTAAGGGAGTTTTTTGATTATTATTTTCGCGCCGTCGATCCGGAAGTTTTAGCAATGTACCAGAATTTAATGCCGGGGGTTAGGGATCTGGCCGGCAGTTATGAAGAACTGTTTTCCCGCAACGATGATGAGGCCATCGCATTTTTGCTGGATTTCTATCGTCTTAACTCGGACCTGCGCAATCAAAATCCTGAACAGGCTATTATTTTCAATGTACATAATAATGTTTGTTTTCCCTTTTTTGTTGAATATCTATGGAAGGTTATGAAACCCGAGGACCGGCAAAAGCTAAAGGAAAAGGCCGGGGCTGATGATCTAGCCGAAATTACGAAACGTTTAAACGATGATGTGAATCTGCGCAACTGGGTAAGAAAGGAGATTGGCTGCAACTTAAGCCAGCAGGATTTGTTTACTTTGAATGAAATCATTGCCCTGCAGAACTTTTCCTCGGGAGGAGAATCTTCTTTTCTCAAATATGTTTATCCCGATATACAAAAACTGAGCGGCAGGGTTCTGGATGCCGGATGCGGTGCTGGTTTTGCCACCCTGGTAATGAGCCAGTATGCTTCGGTATTTTCGATAGATGCCTGTAAGGCCAGGCTGGAAAGAGCTATGGCTCTCTCCAACATGATGAAGAAGGGAGAGAAAAACGTATTCCCCAGAG
This sequence comes from Syntrophomonas sp. DTU018, assembly GCA_001513155.1. GTDB lineage: Bacteria > Bacillota > Syntrophomonadia > Syntrophomonadales > Syntrophomonadaceae > DTU018. Next base: position 6,200 of record LFSR01000027.1, on the reverse strand, counting down.
TAATGGAGTTGATTGAGGAAGAACTGGGGGGTATTGATGTGGAATGTGAATTCCCCTCTGCAGATGACCTTCTGGCAGGCACTTCCAAGGAAGTCACCTTTGTAGAAGGCAGTATTGATGATCTGCCTTATCCGGACAATTATTTTGATGCCATTAACTGTTTAGACGTGTTGGAACACACCTATAATCCTGAAGCCATTGTGGAACAATTTGCCCGGGTACTGAAACCGGGAGGCCGGGTATTTATAACTGCCCCCACTCGTTACGGGGAAGTGGAACAGCATATTCACGAGAGCATAGAAGGAACCCTGTATCCTGCTATGCTGCATATGCACCACTTTGACCCCCAATCTTTGACGGAGATGTTTGAACGGCATGGATTTAAGACAGTGGAAATTACTCCTTTCGATTTCATGAGCTGGGATGAATTTATGGATATAGCTAACCGTTCGCCCGAACGTGAATTGGCCGAAGAATTGAAATCTAAGCCCTTTGATCAGGTGGCATTGCAGTTATTTGCTGTCTTTGAAAAGATATAGGTGCTATTTCCATTTTTCTATCCAGTAATAATCGATCTCTTTGATACCAAATTCCTGGGCATTAATGATGCTCCAGTAATCGCCGGAACCATGATAAACGTCAATCCAGTAGGGTGAGTCGGGGTAAAGGCGATAATTGATATCACCAGTATCAATAACTTTCAGGGTGGAAAATGATTGCCCATTAATCTGCAAGGGCTCTTTAAGATAAAGGATTGTGTTATAGGGAATGATGGGCTGGAGCGGGTCACCCCCTGCATTAACCGGATAGCGGGGGTGAACTGCCACCGCACCGAAAAAATAAGGTTGCCCGCTGGAAGAGAGTACATTGCCGGAATGATTGGTATAGGCAGTAGCTTTTTGATTTTGCACGGAGAACATAACATACCACTCTTTTTCCTGGGGAAGAGGTTTCTTTTCAGGTTCCGGACGGGTTTCTAACCAAATTATAGCGGTTAGTATTATTAGTCCCGCCACCGTGGCTAAGATATATAACTGCCGTTTGCCTACTCTCATGCTGCCATTTCTCCTTGGGCATTTTTATCAGTTTTTCATAGAGGGTTGAGTATCATTCTTTCAAGCAAGCTGAAAGTTTTACCAGTTTGTACTATAACCAGATATTATAGTAATACCATCGAAAAGTCATGGTATAATAGCATAGAGCGGTTAATAAAGAGGAGGAAACAGATGGCTGCCAATTTGGGAATAGATCCAGCACTTTTTGCGTATATCTGTCAATCAGTTGAAAATACACCCTTTTATAAATTGATAGGAATTCAGCTGACTGCTTTGGGACCAGGAGAGGCTGAAATACAATTGAAGGCTGCGCCGCAGCATACCAATCCTTTGGGCCTTTTACATGGCGGGGTATTAATGTCCATTGCTGATGCGGCTATGGGCAATGCCATTCGCAGTCTGGGCATTAAAGGAGTTACTGCTGATTGTTCCATCTCTTTTCTGGCTTCAGCCAGTTTGGACGGCCTGTTGCTGGCTAAAGGGAAGGTAGTTAAAGCTGGCAAAAGACTGGTTTTTGCCCGCGCCGAAGTTCTTTCCGACGGACAAATAGTGGCTGATGTGAAAGGTACCTTTGCTAATGTAGGAACCATAGATCCAAGGGAAAAGAGTGACTCCCATGGATAATCAACTGATGAAAGCATCCCAATACTGCTTGTTTACCTTTGCCACTACTTCCTATGCTCTCAAGGCGGAACGGGTTTTAAAAGAGATAGATGCTGAATTTATGGTTGTGCCAACATTGAGAGAGATTTCCTCTAGCTGTGGTTTAGCGGTCAAATTCTTTCCTGACAGATTGGAAGAGTATGCGCAAGAACTTAAAAACCGGCAGGTAACCATCGACGCAGCCTACCGCGTCCAAAGAAATGGCCACCGAAACAATATAGAAAAACTGGAATTACAATAAAGCATGAGTTATCTGGGAAGCCGTTTTTGTTAACGGCTTCTCAGACTGTCGAAAAAGGCCATGTAGAGAGATCGCCACGTCGCTGCGCTCCTCGCGATGACATACCAAAAGGCCATCATATGTGTCATTGCGAGCCCCGGAGGGGCGTGGCAATATCAAATGTTGAACCGTTAATAGACTTCTTTGACACTCTGGGAAGCCGTTTTTGTTAACGGCTTCTTTTGTCTGCTATATGGTAAATATGTTTATAATAGAATAGATTCAGCTGCAAAAACCTGAAAGATTGGATAAATAAACATGAAGGAATTTATACCTGACAATATAACTGCCCTGTTTCAGCCAGGCGGACCAATGGAAAAAGCAGTCCCTGGCTATCATTACCGTCAAGAGCAGGTATCCCTGGCAAGAGAAGTTGCCGATGCCCTGGTGAATAATGAGTTCCTGGTAGCGGAAGCCGGTACTGGAGTAGGCAAAACTTTAGCTTATTTAGTGCCGGCTATTTGCTGGGCTGTGCTGGAAGGCGAGCGGGTGGTAATAGCTACTCGCACCCGGGCATTGCAGCAGCAGATCATGGAAAAGGACATCCCAGCTGTGCAGCAAATGCTGCCTTTTAACTTTGAAGCCGCCGAGCTGAAAGGTAGGGAAAACTATCTGTGCTGGAACAAGTACCAGAGTATTCTGGGAGGACGACGCAGCCTGGAACCTGATGAAGTACGGTTTGTCGAGACTATTTTAACCTGGGCAGAAAGAACGCGGACTGGTGACCGCATGGAACTGCAGCTTCCCGGCCACATGATGAAACACTGGCCATTGCTGGCTGCCGATCGCTACTCCTGTCGCAAGGATATTTGCAAATACCAGGATAAATGTTTTCGGCTCAAAGCCCTGCGCCGGTGCCAGAAAGCCCATCTGGTAGTGACCAACCACTCACTGTTGTTGTCTGACATAAGTGTGGAGAGAAGGCTCTTGCCTGAATATGGCTGTTTGATTATTGATGAAGCTCACAGTTTTGACCGGGAAGCTTTCGACAAACTATCCTGCGGGTTGAACCGCTGGCAGGTACAGCGATGGTTCCTGGGATTATATCACCGGGATATTACCTATGAAAGGGGTTACTTGCAGGCTTTGCGGACCCGTTTCCCCCACCTGACCGAGCTTATTAATCAAATCAGGCCTTTGGTGGAACAGGGGGCTAAACTGGGAGAAGCATTGTTTGATAAACTGGACCTCCATGTGGATTTTGGGAGTGAATATTCGCAAGTGATTACTCACGCTGCTTTAGCCAGCGACTGGATGGCAGACCTTTTCGACCTTTACTTGGAATGGCAGGCCAGCCTTCACCTGTTGCTGAAGGAACTGGAAAAGCTCAACCAGGAACTTCAGGGTGAAGAGGAAGCCGGGGATATTCAGGCCTATATCCTGCAGTTAAAGGACTTTTCCGATAAAGCTTTTACTATATTTGAAGAAGACCTGCAGCGGGATGACCGGCTGATATGGCTAAGTATCAGCCAGGGCAGAGTCCAGGAACTCTGCTCCTCTTTGCTGGAAATAAATAATGAATTGGATAATGGGCTTTACCAGCATGTTTCCAGCTTAATAATGGTGTCTGCTACCCTGACCGTGGGTGAATCCTTCGATCATATAATTCGCCGCTGCGGGCTGTCCCGCTACCAACAGGAAGGCAGAATCCGAACTCTCCTTGAGCGCTCCCCATTTCATTATGAAGAACAGGCCTGCTTACTGATGGTGGATGATATGGCCGATCCCACCCGGGAACCTGAACAGTTCAGCTACCAGGTGACCGAGGCATTGTTAAACATTGCGGAAACAGTGAAAGGCCGAGTAATGGCTTTGTTTACATCCCGGAAAATGCTCAGCGAGGTAAGCGGTTTGCTGCGGCCACTCCTGAAAGGCAGCGGAATTGCTCTTCTGGTGCAGAATGAAGACGGGGATTTTGCAGCACTGATGGATGGCTTTGTAAATAGCGAAAAGGCGCTGCTTATGGGTTTGGAGACCTATTGGGAAGGTGTGGACTTAAAAGGGGATTTGCTCAAGTGCCTGGTGGTTGTTAAACTGCCTTTCCGGTCTCCCTCTGACCCTTATGCCAGCGCCGCAGAAAAATACTGCCGCTTGCACCGGTTAAATACCTTCAATTATTTTATGCTGCCTGATGCAGCAGTCAGGTTTAAGCAGGGTATTGGCCGGCTTATTCGCAGTGAGGACGACCGAGGAGTGGCTATTGTCCTGGATAGCCGCATTACCAGGCAGCCTTATGGAAAAGTATTTCAGAACAGCAGTCCCATCTCCAACCAAGTTATTATCAGCAGGAAGGAAATCGCCCAACAGGTGGAGAGGTGGACTTAGAGCGTGCTGGTAGTTAGGCCGGAGTATTCTTGATAAGATACAGACATTTATATTGATTGAGCGAATATTCACGCCACTTACAGTGTGGGATTTACCCTTCTTAATTAGAACACACAGATTAATGATGGTTGAAGATAGAGTGATGAATGCCGTCATTGACCCGAAAGTATTCTTTACACAAATTATTTCAAGGTCTCTCACTCAAAAATGCGGGAAATTAGCTGAGTATTCCGCCCCACTTTGAGCCATCAGTCCGGCTAACGAGAGCCACTTGTCCGGAAAATTAGAGCCACCTATCTGGTACAGAAAGCCATTGCGTTATTAATTAGGATGTAGAAGTATTGATGGTCATTTTTTGGCATTTTTGCTCCCCCTTCTTCGTTTTAGAATGTAACCATGCACTGTTAAGGTGCAAATACATTCTTGAAGGGGGTCACAAAAATGACCAAGTATCGTGAAATCCTTAGGCTATACAGCTTGGGGATCAGTCAGCGCAGCATTGCACTTAGTTGCGAATGCTCACGCAATACTGTTGCTAAAGTAATTGCACGGGCCAAAGAGCTTAGTATCACTTGGCCCTTAAGCCCAGAGCAAACCGATGCCGAATTGGAGAAATTGTTTTTTCCTAAAGAACCGGTGCAATCAGAGCGCAGGTATCCCGATGTGGAATACATCCATAAGGAACTTATGCGCAGCGGAGTAACATTGAAGTTGCTTTGGTATGAATACTGTGAAGAATGCCGCCAGAATAACCACATCCCCCTAATGTACTCCCAGTTCTGCTACTACTACCAAAAGTATTCCGCGAAGAAACGCGCCTCCATGCATATTCCCAGAAAACCTGGTGAGCAAATAGAAGTCGATTGGGCAGGACAAACTGCTTCTCTGGTAGACCGGTTTACTGGAGAAATGATTCCAGCTTACATCTTTGTGGGGGTACTGTCCTACAGTCAATATGCCTACGTTGAAGCATTTCTATCAATGAAACTGGAAAGCTGGATAACTGCTCACGTAAACATGTACCGCTATTTTGGAGGATCTACTCGTATATTGGTTCCAGACAATTTGAAAACTGGTGTACAAAAACCAGATTGGTATGACCCGGTAATCAACAAAACATATCATGAGATGGCAGAGTACTACCAGACAGCGATTATTCCTGCCCGAGTAAGAAAACCCAAGGATAAGCCTAATGCCGAAGGAACTGTCAACATAGTATCAACCTGGATCCTCGCTGCTTTGCGTAATCAAAAGTTTTTTACTTTGGCAGAACTAAATCAGGAGATTAGAGAAAAGCTGGATGAGTTTAATAGAAGACCTTTCCAGAAAAAAGATGGCAGCAGGCTCAGCATCTTTCTTGAGGAAGAAAAGCCATTGCTGATATCATTGCCTGCTGCACCCTTTGAACTAGCAGAATGGAGACAATACACCGTTCAGTTCAATTATCATATAGTTGTTGATAAAATGCACTACTCAGTCCCCTATGAGTACATTAAGCAAAAGGTAGATGTCAGGCTCACAAGCAATATGGTGGAAGTCTTTTATCATAACAACCGGATTTGTTCGCATAAAAGGCTTTATGGACGTGCCGGTCAGTATAGCACCATCGAAGCTCATATGCCTGAGGAACATCAAAATATATTCAGTGGAACGATCAGCGTTTCATAGAATGGGCTGAAAAAATCGGCCCTAATACAGTGTCTACAGTTAGATCTATCCTTAATTGTTAATGCTACCCTAAAATTAGGCCAGATGCTGGCGAAAAAATAGGCCACCTTAATATTCCAATCCTGTATGATTATTGTTGGCACGATAATCGTACGGGAGGAAAGGAAATGATTAAGATGGCCCAATTAGAGCATATCAGGAAATTGTAT
>LFSR01000004.1 GCA_001513155.1 Syntrophomonas sp. DTU018 | reverse complement strand
CTAGCTCAAAGAGTCACTGCCATGACCAGAGGAATTTTACACATAATATTGGACTTGATCGCATGCTCCCCCCGCCAAATATGGGGGAGATATGTTTGTCCTAAATTCTACTCAGCTTCCTTGAACTAGCTAGTCAACATTTAATAATTTCTAAGTTTCAACGTATTTGCCAATATTATGTCTGAAAGAAGGAAAATAACAGTTATCACGCGAAAATTACCCTCATTATCAAAACGAAAGTGAGGAACCTATGCTAGCATCAGTTAATACTCTGGTACTTACAGGTATAGAAGCTAGTATTGTACAGGTAGAAGTCGACCTTCACAGCGGGCTGCCGGGCTTTGAAATTGTGGGTCTTGCCTCAGCAGCTGTAAAGGAAGCTCGGGAACGGGTGCGATCGGCTTTACGCAATTCAGGATATAAGTTTCCCAACACCAAAATCACAGTTAATTTGGCCCCGGCGGATGTGAAAAAAGAAGGAAGCCATTTTGATTTGCCTATTGCTATCGGGATATTGCTGGCTTCCGAACAATTAAGTGATTTAGATGAGATGGACAAGTACTACCTGGCTGGAGAACTTTCTCTAGACGGCAGTCTCCGTCCCGTACCGGGAATACTGCCCATGGCCCTTCACCTGGCAACTGCAGATAACGTTAAAGGGTTTATTATACCTGAAAGTAATGGTTCGGAAGCGGCTTTTGTTGAGGAAATTGCTAGTTACGGGCTTAATCATCTCAGCCAAGTAATTGATTTTCTCAGCGGAAACCTGACCAAAGAACCGGAAAAGCCCCGTCCTACCCAGACGAACCTGGGAATGGTACCGGACTTTGCAGAGGTACGAGGACAGGAGTCAGCTAAACGTGCTCTGCAGATTGCTGCTGCCGGAATGCATAATGTTCTGCTCATTGGTCCACCTGGGTCTGGAAAAACTATGCTGGCCCGGCGTTTGCCGGGTATTTTCCCGGAAATGACCCGAGCGGAAATACTGGAGACATCACGGATTTATTCAGCCGCGGGTTTGCTGAACGGCAATCAGCCTCTGATTAATATCAGGCCTTTTCGTTCTCCCCATAAAAATGCCTCCTCAGCCAGTATTATCGGCGGAGGACGAATTCCCCGTCCCGGGGAGATTAGTCTGGCCCAGAACGGCATTCTCTTTTTGGATGAACTGCCGGAATTTAGCCGGGATGTTTTGGAAGCCCTGCGTCAGCCTTTGGAAGACCGGGTGGTGACGGTAGCCAGGGCTCAAGCTACCTATTCTTTTCCGGCCAACTTTACTCTGGTAGCCTCCATGAATCCTTGCCCCTGTGGTTTTCTGGGGTCGGATCAGGAGTGTAAATGCACTCCCCTGCAGATACAGGCTTACCGGAGGAGGTTGAGCGGTCCCCTGCTGGACCGGATAGATCTGCAGGTAGAGGTGCCCCGCCTGCAGTATGAGCAGATTAAGGAGCGTTCAAGCGGCGAAAATACCGGACAGATACGGGAGAAAGTCACCCGGGCTCGAGAAATACAGGCAAAGCGTTTTGCCAAGCTGCCCTATAAGGTCAACGCACAAATGAGTCCCGCACAGGTTAGAAAGTTCTGCCGCCTGGATGATGAGTCGGAACAGTTGTTGAAAAATGCTTTTAACAAACTTAAACTAAGTGCCCGGGCTTATGACCGGATATTGAAGGTGGCGCGTACTATTGCAGATTTAGAGGGATCAGTGAATATAACAATAAATCATCTGGCAGAAGCGCTCCAGTACAGATGCTTAGACCGAGCTTACCGGGCATATTAAATCGGGAATTTGCCTCTTGCCATTTTAACAGTTTTGTTGACCTGCGGAATAATTTGTGATACATTATTTGGCAATTGAAGACGCTATTAGAGGGAGTAGTTGGCACACAGCATAGTGTGTGACAAGTCAACATACCGGCTGGTTACCAGTCTGGCTTGTCTTAAATAACGAGACTCAGGTATAACTTGAGCAGCTATACGAAATACTGAGCCATGCAGGTTACGCAGGTATAGCTGTTGAAGTTAGCCTGGGTTTTTTCATGTGCGGCAATAATTGTTATCTAGGAGGATCAACATGGGCTTTCTGGAACTTTTCCTAATCGCCGTCGGACTATCGATGGATGCCTTTGCGGTGGCTGTCTGCACTGGCTTGTCCATGCAGCAGAGAAGCCTGAAAAAGTCCATGATCGTAGGACTGTATTTTGGTTCGTTCCAGGCTGTTATGCCGCTAATAGGCTACTTTCTAGGTTCCCAGTTCGCGGACAAAATCGTCGAGCTTGACCATTGGGTTGCCTTCATCCTCCTGGCGTTTATCGGAGCAAGAATGATAAAGGAAAGCTTTGAAAAGGATAATATAGATTGCATAGATTGCATTGAAGAGGAAGTTTCGCTGGATTTTAAGACCATGTTCCCCCTGGCAGTGGCTACCAGCATTGATGCCCTAGCGGTGGGCATTTCCTTCGCCTTTTTGAGCGTCCGTATTCTTCCTGCAGTTACCTTTATCGGTGTGACCACTTTCCTGCTTTCCATGCTGGGTGTAAGGATAGGCAATGTTTTTGGAGCAAGGTTTGAGAAAAAAGCCGAACTTCTGGGAGGGGTTATTCTCATATTGATTGGCTTAAAAATTCTTCTGGAGCACACCGTGCTATAATTGCTGTCCTATATGCTATTGCGAACCTCTGAAAGGGGCGCAGCAATCTCATAAATATCTACTGCCATCCCGGTTAGATCACTGCGTACCTTCGCTCCTCGCGATAACACAGGAAAGCTGTTTTCACGCCTGGCATGCCTAAAGGAGGTTACGGATATTAGAGGGTGCCTGACATTTTCCCATTGAACAAAAAGGCCTAAAGCAAATGGAGAAATAGTGTGTGGAGTTCATAAATGAATGTCTGAAAGGAATACAGCAGAGACCTTAATGAGTATATCCACTTTGAGCTTTCGGTCTTATTCTTTATAATAAGGTAAATACAACCTGCAAGAGGCATGGCATACAGCAGGTAGTATCCTATACTCAATGAATCAATGATATGCAAAATCCCAAGATATTTAACAAATACTTTGGGAAAGGGGCTAGGAGCTTAGATTAATATGCGTTACCAGCAAGAGACTCAACCGCCCAGCCAACTGATTCGGGATGCTATTCGTAATACAGATCATTCTCTGAAAGTGGAGGACATAATTCGTGCTCTTGGTTCTCAAAGTTTCGGATTAATATTCGTGGTTATGGCTTTGCCCATGCTTGTTCCTCTCCCTCCAGGGATTGCTTTCATACCGGCAGCTCTGTTGCTTATTTGGTCTGTCCAACGAGCCTTGGGAGGAACTTATGTATGGCTGCCAAAAAGAATTGGCCAGAAAAGGCTTTCTCAGGGATTCATTAATAAAATTGAAACTAAGGCGCTGCCACTGTGTGAACGCTTGGAAAAGAGATTTTTCAATAGCCGGCCCGGAAGGCTCAGTGAAACAGAGATCAGGCTGGCTTCAATTGTGGTGGCATTGCAAAGCTTTCTTATAATGCTGCCTACGCCTTTTTTAAACAGTCTGTGGGCTTTAATTACGCTGTTGATGGGATTAACCATTCTGAACCATAACCGCACCTTCCTATGGTTTAACATGAGCGTGGCCTTGCTGGCCGTGTTTGCCATCGGCTCTACTATATACGCAGGTTCGGAAGCCCTACTGCAAGAGCTGTTTGAGGAGTTTTAAGCAACCAGCACTTTCAGGCTGGAGCAAACTGCTAATCTGTCACTTTTGGCTCTATACAACCCATTCCGACTCGTGCGGATATACCTTGTGCGAATATAAAAATATTCTTACCCTCCTTAAATACCTGCCTTCCATACCTGCAGCAATAAAATACCGGTACTGTTCCGGGCGTGGCGACTTCTCAGATATGCGTGCTGCGCTTGGTTCCCTTTTGTATAGGGCTTTAATTTGATGATAGGAGAGCAATATTGCAATTTAATAAAAATTGTTGAGCAAAACTGTGACATTGGTATTTATAATCCTAAGGCAGAATATCTTGAGGAAAGAGCTTGTATTGCCTGAGCAGCAGGAAAGGATTGCCTGTGCTCGAATTAGTACCATAACGAACAATTGCAGAAAGGGATAGGGAAACATGCAGCTTAAATATGGATTGGAAGATCACCCCGGTTTTGCGGAAAACCTTATTTATGGACTGCAGTGGCTGGCAGTTGCCTTACCAGCCATAATTATTCTGGGCAAAGTTTTGGGAGGCCTGGGAGGAACCGTTACTGGCGAAGTACTGTATATGCAGAAATTGTTCGCGGTGATGGGGCTCGGGCTTCTGCTTCAGATCTATGCCGGACACCGGATGCCCTTGGTAATTGGTCCGTCCACAGTTCTGCTCATCGGCATACTGGCTTCTCAAGGAAGTTCCACTGCGGCAATATACACCAGTATCCTGATTTGCGGCATTCTGCTGAGTATTCTGGCGGTCAGCGGTCTGTTCGCATACCTGCGCAGACTCTTTACTCCCCGGGTAGTGGCAGTAATTCTGCTGCTGGTAGCCTTCACAATCCTGCCCACTATCCTGGATATGATCAACAGCGGATCAGCTAATTCTTCACCAGGGCAAAACTTCGGATTTGCGCTGGTTTTCATACTTCTCATGTTCGTTGCGCAACGCCTGCTTACCGGACTGTGGAAGTCAACCCTGATACTGTGGGCTATGATAGCAGGCAGTCTGGCTTACACCCTGGTAAATCCCATGTGGTTGCAGGGAAGCAGTGCCTATGGCATTCCTGTAGTGGGCGGCTTTTTCAAGGAATTGACTACCTCTCTGGTGTTCGACCCTGGCCTAATTGTTGCTTTTGTCCTGTGTTTCCTTGGTTTGGCCATAAATGATCTGGGCTCTATCCAGGCAGTGGGGACGGTACTGCAGGCCGACAAGATGCCGGAGCGCATTACCCGCGGCATTTCCTGTACCGGTCTGGGCAATACCCTGGCAGGTTTTATGGGGGTTATCGGTCCGGTAAACTTTTCTTTCAGCCCCGGGGTCATTGCTGCCACGGGCTGTGCAGCTCGCTCCACCCTGGTGCCTGCCGGGATAATCATGCTGCTGCTGGCTTTTCTGCCCCGTAACCTCTACTACCTTTCCTTCATCCCTGAAACAGTTATCGGTTGTGTCCTGCTATTCACCATGTGCACCCAGGTGGCAGCAGGTCTCAGCAGTGCTTTATCAGCCCTGGAGGAGCCAATTTTTGACCATGCTCTTTTGCTGGCCTTGCCTTTACTTACCGGCGTTATAGTAGCTTTCCTGCCGGCGGAAGTGGTATCCTCCTTCCCCTCCCAACTGCGTCCCATACTGGGTAATGGTTTTGTAATGGGGGTATTGATATCTCTTCTGCTGGAACATGTTATCTTCCGTACCAGCAAGGCTTAATATGGATATAAGGGCACGTTTTGATACCTTCGTTCGGTTATTGCGTATTAATGAATGGATAAGTAAGGGGGAGGGAAAGTGGACCTGAACAATAAACCGGCCAATACCGGAGGTGAATTGCCGCCCCAGGAAAAAACCGGGAGAAAAAACCCCTTCAATAGATGGAAATGGATTACAGCCTTAGTTGTGCTGGTAATCATCGCTGCCGGCATTGTTTATTACTATTCCGAAAACCGCAACGCTGAGCCGCGCTTAAGTGTCCGCCAGGCAGTGAAGATTTTTGCTCAGGAAGGTATTTACCTGACCAAAACCAGTGACCCGGAAGCGGCAGAAATAAATGGAGTTAAACCAGCAGTTTATTTCATCAATGATACGGAAATCAAGCTCATGATTTATCCATATGATTCCATCGCTGAACGCAAGGCGGCTGCTGACCTATGGAGAATCCAGAGAAGAGACAAGGAAAACCATTCTTATTGGGAAGAGTTTTACCAGGCCAAAAACCTGTTGTTGGCCTTTAAACCAATTGATGATGCTGGGATAACTTTAGAAGATCTTAGATTAACAGCCCAAGTAGAAGATATTATCTTCGAAAAGCTCAATGATACTCAGGAATTGGGTTTCACCGGTTACAGCGATAATTGGGAAGCTGAGACGACGGTAAAATATTACGAACATTTTTATGCTGAGGAAGACGGTACCTTAGGCTGTGACAACTATTATACCGCGTCTTCCCTGCTGAAATACCTGGGTGACGATGTTGAATCAGTAGGGGAAATATCTTATACCATGCAGTACCGCGCCTCAAAAGCATCAGGCACAGGAGTGCCATTAAATCGTGATGGAATAGCGGCTCTTGGCTCATTGGGAGGTACTGGCTCACGTCCCCGGGCTGACGATGAACTCCATTTTACTGTCCAGTGGAACGGTCAGGAAGAAAGCTTTACCGCCCATTGTGTCAATGAATAAGATGACTGCTGATTTACATCAAAAGCAAACTCGCTGCCATTAGCATCATGCCGGCAATGATTCCGTACACTGAGTGATGTTCTGCTCCGTACTCCCGGGCGGCCGGCAGCAGCTCATCCAGGGAGATAAATACCATTATCCCCGCTACTGAGGCAAATACCAGGGCAAATAATCCTTCAGTTATAAAAGGTAATAGGATCAGGTAACCGATTAATGCTCCCAGAGGCTCTGCCAGACCTGATAAAAAAGAGAATTTAAAAGCCTTTCCTCTATCGCCGGTGGCATAATAGACGGGAATGGCCACCGCAATTCCTTCCGGAATATTATGAATAGCGATGGCTATGGCAATCGCTATTCCCACCGATGAATCATGCAGCACCGACATGAAAGCAGCTATTCCTTCCGGAAAATTATGAATGGCTATGGCAGCAGCCGCCATCACCCCCAACCGCATCAACTGCGTGGTATTTGTATTAATATAAGTTGCAGACATGTCTTCCAATGCTCGCGGTTCATGGGGGTTTTCATAGGAAGGGACCAGCTTGTCGATAAGAGCCACCAAAAACATACCGGCGAAGAAAGCACCGGTAGCCGCCCACAGCCCCGTATTGCCCCAGGCATTAACCGCCGCTGCTCTCGCCTCAGCAAAAATCTCCACCATGGAGATGTATATCATGACTCCGGCAGAGAAGCCCAGAGCAAAGGACAAAAAATCGGTATTGGTGCGTTTGGCTAACAGGGCAATAAGGCTTCCCAGGCCGGTTGCCAATCCGGCCAGCAATGTCAAAACAAAAGCCAGGCCAATATTGCTGAATTCCATAACTCCAATACCTGCCCTTTTCCATTAAAGTTATCTGAAAGCAATAAAATTTTATTACTGCTTTCCATACTTGTTAAGCAAGAAAAGCTTTAATAGCTGAAATGGCTTACAATAAGTTTAACAAACATTTGCAGAACCAGGAGGAAAAATCATGTCCAAGGCTAAGACCAATCTAGTGATTGACGGAATTATGTTTCTGACAGTGATGGCGCTATTAGGAACAGGCTACGTGCGCAAGTATGTTTTGTTAAGCGGTTCGGCTTCCCGCCAACTGTACGGAACCAAGGTACACATGTATTTATTGGGAATTAACCGGGATGGTTGGGCAACCATTCATCTATACTTGGGTTACTTCCTGCTGGCCTTAGTATTATTACATATCGTAGTTCACTGGAAACAAGTGAAGGCTATCTTCAAAAACTTGATACCCCATCCTAAATGGAGGCCGTTGTTTATTTTTCTGTTCATAAGCCTGAGCCTCTTTTTAGCATTATTTCCCTTCTTAATCACACCAACCCTTTGGAAATAGCAGCATACCAAGTCTTTAAGTTTTAGTTTCAGGAATATCTATCCCCACCATTTTCATCAAATAGCGGGCATTGGAGGTGCTGCAGCGGCCGGGACGCAGTTTGTAATCAAATACTATACCGCCTTCAGTGTACTGCTCCTGGAAGTGATAGTTTTTAAACTTGGCCCAGGGTTCTTTTTCCAGCTCGCACAGTTCAAAATCATGGGTGGAGATCAGACCTATGGCACCATTTTGGCTAAGCTGTCTTAAGACAACTTTAGCTCCGGTGATCCTGTCCAGGGAATTGGTTCCCCGAAAAATCTCATCTATTAAGAAAAGCATAGGTTGTCCCAAGCGGGACCGCTCCAAGATCAGATGGATTCTTTTAAGTTCTGCATAAAAAGTCGATATCCCCTGGATCAGATCATCATGTATTTCCATAGAGGTATAAATGTCCATGACCGAGCAGCGAAACTTTTGGGCACATACCGGACTCCCGGCATAAGCCAGTACCAGGTTGATCCCAATGGTTCGCAGCCAGGTGCTTTTCCCGGACATATTGGATCCGGTTACAATGCAGGAATAATCATCTATATCTATATCGTTATGCACACATTTTTCCGGGTGCAGCAGGGGATGACCTAAATCGCGGGCAGATATTCTCTGACCCCCAGCTTCCACATCCGGGTAAGCCCAGCCGGGGTGAATATGCCCTATAACGGCCAAACTGCACAATGCCTCCAGGGTCCCGATTACTTCCAGCCAGCGCCCTACCCTTATCCCGTAGCGGTCTTTCCAGCGGGCCAGCCGTACCGCACATTGGATGTCCCATAACAGGCCGATATTAATCAACAGGTAAAACATGGAGTAGCGAAAATCGATGGCATTGGATATTACTTCCAGGCCCTTCATGGCTGAGGAAGCAGACTGGCTGTCCTGGAAAAGATCGGCCTGCAGGCTTGATAAATAGGCATCCTTGAAGGACTGCCTTTCGATTAACTCCAGCATGCTCCGGTAAGAATGCAGGCTCTCCTTGAAAGAGTAAACCCGGTTCAAAGGTTCCCCGGCCTTTTTAAATGTCCCCAAAACAATTAGACTTTGCACCAGCACAAGTATAACCGGCACCTGAACAGTAATCCATTGCACAAAGTACAGGATAAAGGCCGCTGCGGTAAAAAGGGGCAAAATGCGGATGTATCTGAAGGTCTTGCCCAGGGAAGGGGTTTCCGAAGCATAAGCCATCAGGTCTTCAGGATTCTGGGGCCCTTTGGCCGTTTGCGCTCCCCGGCACTCCAATTCCTGGCAGAACTCCAGTTTTCCTGCCAGTTCGCGGACGGCTTTTTGTCGGGTGAGAATAGCATTGATTTCCTTGGAGGGTTGAGCTAAAAGCCTGAACAATATCTGCCTGCCCAGAAAGGTTTGGGCTACCGATAGCCATTGGAACAACGACTTGGGCCCAAAGATGTCCAGATCATTGCTGTAGGGATGATCCTTTTGGACAAATTCACCGCCATGATCGGCAAACTCCACCCAACCTTCTCTTAGGCGCTCCAGATACCTCTGGTTGATCCTCACCATGGTCTGGGCTGTATTTAAGAGGTTTTCCACTTTGCGGTGTATGTAAACAAGAAAAGCAAATACCAACATAAAAGGCAGGACTGCATAAACAGCCTGCCGGATGGTTCCCATGTATCCTGCTATTACCGCCGCACCAATACCTGCTATAACTACCCATAAACGCAGATTACTTAAAATATCGAATCTGCGCTGCTGGATTCGGACGGCCTTTTCAAAATGTTTCAGCCTGCTTGAGAACAGCTCTGCAGATGACATGGAATCCCCCTTTGCACGACGGGCACCTTCGAATCCAGATACACTATCCCCATATAGCAAAGTAACTGATAACCAGTAATCCCAAACCTATTCGATACCAGCCAAAAGCCTTGAAGTCATTGGTCTTGATATATCCCAGTAAAAATCTTATAGCCAGGATGGACACCACAAATGCTACTATCATCCCCGTCAAAAGGATGGTTAGTTCCAGACCGGTAAAGCTGAAACCGAATTTGGCCAGTTTCAAGGCACTAGCCCCAAACATGACCGGAATGGATAAAAAGAAGGAGTATTCCGCAGCCAAAGTGCGGGAGGAACCCAGTATAATGGCTCCGAGAATGGTGGCTCCCGAACGGGATGTCCCCGGAATCAAAGATAAGACCTGGAACATACCGATTAGAAAAGCGGTTTTATAGGTCATCTCTTTTATGTCATTAATGCGGCTGGGACGGCCCTGGTTGCGGTTTTCAATAACAATGAACAAGATCCCATACAGGACCAGCATTAAGGCTACGGTCTGGTAATTATAAAAATTATCATTCAGCCAGTCGTCAAACAGATACCCTAATACTGCTGCCGGCAGTACACCGACAATTACTTTATACCAGATAGCCATGGTATCTCTTTTTTCCTCAGCTGACTTCTGCGATGAAAATGGGTTCAACCGGTAAAAGTAAAGAATAACCACGGCCATGATAGCTCCCAATTGTATTACCACAAAGAACATTTCCTTGAACAAGGGAGAAGCGTTTAACTGTATAAACTCCTCTACCAAAATCATGTGCCCGGTGCTGCTGATGGGAAGCCATTCGGTAATACCTTCTACAATGCCGAGAATAACAGCTTTTAAAATTTCTATAAGTACCACTAATCTTATTCCTCCGCCTATTTATTCCCTATCCGTTTCTTACGTGGACTTGGACTGTTTTATTACTAATTATAACAAGCAGTAGTATAGCACATTATTCTCCAGTAATAAAAAGGCAAAGCTCTATATTAGGATGTAGAGATTTATCTGCGGCGGGTACGGTCTTTGCGGGTTTTGCTAATTTCAATTACACCAAGAGTTCCTTTTTGCTTTAAGGAACGAGTGTATCCTTCTATAGATATATCTGCACCTGAGGCGACATGAGTCAAAACACTGCGAGATCCTACAGCTATACTGGTCTTCGAAGAAAGGGAACCGATAGTTCCAATAGGCAGACTGCGGTAGTAACCGGAAAAGGGGTAGGTCTTGCCCTTTTCGTCTTGATAGTCTCGATAACCAGGAGGGTAGGGATGATCAATGATATGCCTGCCGGTAGTCATAGCCAGGTATTGTCCTTCACCGGGCAAATAAGTATACCAGGAGTAAGTATTAGAACAGCTGTCATTACCGAAGGCAAAGTGTTCAAGATCAATGCCTTCCAAAACCACCAGGGCTACTCGTTCCTTGCGCAGGCGCTTTTTGACAGCTGGGGCGATATCAACAATGCTTTTAATCGGATCGGGAGCATATACAGGGATCCTATTATCGCGAGCATTGACCCGGTATAAGGGCCGCTTGGTGGAATCAGGTGTACCAAAAGCAAATCCACGGGCAGCTACTAAAAGATAATTGGGAATTCCGCCTTCGAAGTTACTGGGTGGCCTCCAGACCTGGGCAAAGCGGTCTTGCGGCAGAATCATCTGCACGGCTTCCAATTGGTTTAAATAGTACAAATCTCTTTTTGAGGGTTGGTAAAGACCGGCATAGACAGGTCCCAGCCGGCTGGCGGTTACAAAGCCGTCCAGCTCAGTTAAATCCACTTCTCCTTCCAGAGGCAAAGTACCACCGGTTCCAACTATAAACGGCGTCAATCCCGTCTGGCGCAAAAAGCGTTCCACTTCCGCAAACAGATGCCTGCGCAAGGCCTCCTGATCATACAGCCCGGGATGTTTAAGAAGTGAGATAAGGTAAAAATTAGCATAGCTTAAGAAAACAAACTTGGGCTTATAGATTTGCTCCAGTTCCAGGGCAACGTTGGTAACCCAATCAATACTTTCAGGGGCCAGGTCACCTGGATAGGGATATTTCTTCATTAACTGGACAATACTGCCTAACAGGTGATGCTTCGGTAGGTTCTCCAAACTCTCACCAGTCTTGAAATGCAAATATCGAGTTTCTTCCTCAGAACAGATTACCCCAACCTTCACCGTTATCTCCCCCAATAAAAAAGATGCTGCCTGGATCAAAGCAAACAGCATCACGGCACCACAACCTGATTGATGGTGTGAGTTAAAGGCTCCTTTCCAGACGGGAGGCATACTAGTTTCCCAATATACCCTAACGGGTCATTTCCATAGCCAGGCCTTAGGAAATATGACCTCGGAACCATTTATTCAACTTTCTCAACTCATTTTAACATGAGTAATTTCCCCATTTATTCTATTCCCAGTATAGCAGTCCTATCAACCTAGTCAAGTATTGCCGCTTTTAGGAGCTTTTTGTTCCAATTCGGCGGCAAAACACTTCTTGGGGCACTATTATTAATGTTCTATTGGCTTTTCCTGGCAACCAGTACATAGATTAAAATAGGCAGAAGCAGCCCTACCAAAACCACGACAAGGAACCAGGTTCCCAGACCGCTGCTGCGCTCCAGAGCGACCTGGATTATCTGCCATTCCAGGTAGACAAACAGCCAAACCACCTGGGCTTTAAGCAAAGCCATATACCATATTGCCAGCTGGTACTGGCGCTGGGCATTATCGGCGGTTATCCTTACTGGGTAATTAAAGGTATGGGGGAATCTCCTGACGATTGTCAGCATTACATAAAGGAACAGGTTAGTCCCTAACACAAAATAGAGAGAGCTGCGGTCACCCCAGGCATCCACTTCCCCGGTGGGGCCGAAATGCTTGGGAATAGAGGCCGGAAGATCCGGCCATAATTTAATCAGTATCAGGGCGGCAATTACTAATCCCAAAATGGAGACCAGTTCCAGCAAAAATTCCAATGGCGTTATTGGTATTTTGATGCGGGGACGAGGCTGATGAGCTGGTTTGGAGCGATTTCTATCCGGTTGGCGCACAATATAACCTCCCTCCAAAACTGGGGCAATTTATCCAAAAATAACCTGCCTAAAATTGTTTTTTTTTCCCTCTTTGCTATAAAATTACCATACGATATTAAGGAGGTGATTTGGTTGGATTTAGAACCCAAAACCATTGCTGAATCAGCCAACACCCTTAGTCAGATTATCCTGCCCAGCCAGACGAATCCTGCGGGCACAGCTCACGGCGGTGAACTATTGAAGATGATGGATAACTGTGCAGGAGCTTGCGCTACTAAACACTCCCGGGCTATTGTAGTAACCGCCGGTATCGACAATATAAACTTTCATCATCCGGTATTCGTAGGCAATTTAGCTACGTGCAGTGCTTACCTTACTTATGTTTCCAATTCCTCCATGGAGATTGCCGTTTCCATCTGGGCCGAGGACTTATTGCAGGGAACCAAGGAATGCTGTATGACTGCCTATTTTACCTTTGTTGCTTTGGACGAAAACATGCGGCCGAAAAAAGTACCTCCTCTATTGCTGCAAAACGATATGGAAAGGGCTGAATATGAAGCAGGCAAGCAGCGGGTCGCAGCCAGAAAAGCTAATCCCCAGGTTTGCTGGCTTCCCTTGTATTAAAGTTATACCAGGGCTGCGCTGCAGCGCAGCCCGCCAAGCAAAAGCTGAAACTAATCTATTTACATCCGGTCAGATTGGGCCAGAATACATAGATTATCAAAGAGCTCAGCTACGGTTATTACTCCTACCCCGCCGGGTACGGCACTGGCCAGGCTGGCTTTTCCCTTGGCATCTTCCGCTACATCTCCTACCATTTTACCGTTCTCGTCAAAATTGATCCCGGCATCAATTATAACCGCACCTTCTTTTACCATATCAGCAGTTATCAGATTCATTCGTCCTGCTGCAGCTATGAGAATATCAGCCCGGCGAGTTTCCTCAGCCAGATCTACCGTGCGGGTGTGGCACACTGTAACAGTGCCGTTCTCCGTAGTCATCATTACCGCCAGAGGACTTCCCAAAATGGTACTGCGTCCCACAATAACTACCCTCTTGCCGTTGATAGAAACACCATGCTCTTTGAGCATCCGCACAATAGCCTTGGGGGTGGAAGGCTTAACCCCTTCCTCGCGGCTGATCAACTTGCCCAGGTTGTAATTATGTATGCCTTCC
Organism: Syntrophomonas sp. DTU018; assembly: GCA_001513155.1. Classification (GTDB taxonomy): domain Bacteria; phylum Bacillota; class Syntrophomonadia; order Syntrophomonadales; family Syntrophomonadaceae; genus DTU018. The sequence continues at coordinate 130,598 of LFSR01000004.1, read as the reverse complement.
ACATCTTTGCTGGGCTGAATCAAGTTAATCAGGTAACTGGTGTTTAGATGATCCGGCAAAGGTGTTTGGATCATTATACCGGTTGTATCCGGGTCGTTATTTAGTTTATGAATCAATTCTTCTACCTGGGACTGTTGTACAGATTCGGGCAGCTTATGGACTTCCACTGTTACTCCCACTTCCTCGCCGAAACGGCGTATGCTGTTAACATATACCTGGGAAGGCTGGTCATCACCAACCTGAATAACTGCCATTTTCATGCTGATTTGCCGGGCTGTTTGCCTTATCCTTTCTTTTAACGCTTCCCTGATTTCCTTACCGTAAATTAGCATTCCAACTATCCTCTCCTATCTCTTCTCCAGTATTGCCTCGCAAGCAAGGAACTACCTTTTCCTTGCTGCAGATGTTTCTTACTTAGAAAGCATTCTTAATATGATTTATTACCGGATCGCGTTCCCCCAATCGCACTGTAATCACATCAAAACGCAGCTCCCTGAAAGGCTGATCCCTCTGCTGGAGGTAATGCAATGCCGTTTTCCTGAGGCGCTGTTGCTTGGCCGGGGTAACTGATTCTTCCGCGCTGCCAAAGCGGTCACTTCTTCTGGTCTTTACTTCTACAAATATGATGTCCCGATCCCGCTCACAAATAACGTCGATTTCGCCGTAGCGGCTATAATAATTACGGTCCAGTATGCGGTACCCCTTCTGCCGCAAATACTGAACCGCTAATTCTTCCCCCTGGGTACCAACCTTTTTGCGCATAAGATCATGCCCCGTTATGGTTAAACTTTTGATTCATACGATATATGAAAGCCAGAATTTCCGCAACTACCGGATATACTTCGGGAGGAATCTCCTGGTATAGATCTAAGGCCATCAGGTAATCGGTCAGCTGGGGATCTTCATGGATGGGAATACCATGTTCCTGAGCCAGTTTGCGAATATTCTCCGCAATAACCCCCCTGCCTTTAGCCAGTACCCGTGGAGCCTCATCTTTCTCAGGATCATACCCCAGGGCTACAGCACGATCTGGGCCTGTTTTGTCCCCCTTCATAAAAGTTCACCTCAAATGGTAATGTCTATACTTATTGGCCGGATATTCGCGCCTGCAACAGATGGCCAAGTGGGCCGAAGGGATTCCGCCTCAGTACGTACACCGGCAACTCTAATGCCCAGATTGTTAACCTGGTATCCCAATTTTTCCAAACCTGCCCTCAGCTCTGACCAGTGGTTTTGCAGGAAAGTCCGGACGGTCTCCTTTTCCACTACTCCCTGGATATCCAATATGCCCGATTTTCTCCAAACCACATGAAATACCACAATCCCCATATGAGGAGTATCCAGGGATACTGCAATCTGCAATGAATCTTTCTGCCTGCTGGCTTGGCGATGGTACCGGCGCAGGCGCAGTTCGCACATAGCATACTGGTTCTGATCTATTTGCAAAGGAAAGGTCAGGTATATCCCTGGAAAACTGGTATCAGGAGAAAAACGCCCTATGGTATTGACAATCTGCTGCCCACTTAGCTCATGTTCTAGGTTTTTTATCAAACCTGCCAATTCTCGTAAGGCGTGATTTTCCGGCAGATTGATTTCTAAAATTGTTTCGGTCAGAAGCCACCCCTGCAGGATATCAGGCCGGGACAACAGTATTTGCTGCAGTTGGGTTTGTACAGGCTTAGCCGTTGCCTCCCCTTCCACCGTCATATTCCCTAAGAGGGCCTGTATTAGCAGCCATAGTTTACCGACAACAAGGGCATTGGCAGCAGGCAGGCCGGAAGGACCTCCGTAGTCATGATTAGCAATCTCTCCCGCTGCCGGTTGGTAGTTGGCAGCAATAGCTCCGGGACTCACCCTATTGGCAACAATAGATGCTGGAATCTCGGGCTGATTTATCCCTGCCCCGGTTGGTCCCTTGAGAAGGCTTTGATCAGCGGACACCTGGCTGGATATTCTGCTGAAAGCACTGGGCTCAGCAGCAGGCGGGCTGCTGCCAGTTTGCAATTCAGACTGGTTGGCTGGCAAATTAGCCTCAGGTAGAGCGCCGGTAACCTTTAGAGCTGGTTCCTGCAGGTACGGGTAGCGAGCCAAGATACGGCTGATTTGCTGGTATAGAGCGGATATGTCCGGTTTGGAATTGAAAAAGTTCATTAATCTTTCCAACACATCGGGACTGGCGGGGATACCATATCTTATCGCCAAGGCGGCCAGCCTGCAGTTTTCCGGAGCGCTGCCTCCCAGGTGCTGCAGTATTTGGGCGGCTTGGCCCATGGTCGATCTATTTACCGGCAGATGGTTTTCCAACAGATTGCGGGCCAACCTGATGTTTTCCTCACTGGCTTTGAAGCCCAGTTCCTTGAGCTGTGCGGCCAGATTGGCTTGTTCCAGCCGATTCATGACTTCCGGGGTCAGAACTTTTAGGGTAATGCGACCCGGGCGCACTTCCTCCACCAGTAGATTAAGGTCTTGCCCGCTGTTTACCTTTACTTCAGACATAGCTTCAATCAACTGGCCTTGAATTAACACCCGGACCATTCCGTTGATATCTACGTCCCTTACCACTCCCCGCAGGATATCCCCCTGGTTGAACACCAGGCCGCGTTTGTCCCCAGGACTGGTTATATTAAGAAACACCCTATTCAAAGAGACCAGGTTGTTCTCCATAGGTTCCTCCCCTGATCAGTGTTTTGACTGGTTCAAAGCTCTCCCGGTGTATAGGGCAGGGGCCCTTTTCCATAAGCAGCTGTATATGTTCTTTGGTAGCGTAACCTTTATGGCGGGCAAACCCATAACCCGGATACAAGAGATCGAAAGCCTCCATAGCATTATCCCGCTCCACCTTAGCCAAAATCGATGCAGCAGCAATAGATACACTCAAGGTATCTCCTTTAATGATAGACTGCTGTTTAATATGTATATCGGGTAATTTAAGGGCATCAATGAGCAGATAATCCGGCTGAGGATTTAAATTCTTCACCGCCAGCTGCATGGCTTGAATAGTAGCCTGGTATATATTGATCTTATCCAGATAGGGAGGATATACGGAAGCCACTGCCCAGGAAATAGCCTGCTTCTTGATTTCGGCAGCCAATTCCCGCCGCAGGGAAGGATTTAACTGCTTGGAATCATTGATTCCCTCTATTCCAAAGCCGTCCGGCAGGATCACTGCTCCCGCCACTACCGGTCCGGCCAGAGGGCCACGGCCGGCTTCGTCCAAACCGGCTATAAAACGGTATCCATTAGCTGCCGCCTGGTGTTCAAACTTCATCATCCCTTCTAAGCGGCAACTTTCTTCCGGAGTCAAACCAACCTGCCTGGTACGCACTTAAAACTCATCCTCTTGCAATATTTGCTGAGCTGCCTTCAACCCCTGTAATACCGCCGTACGTATGTCCCCAATATGTCCCGCATCTCCGGCTATATTAACCCGGGGGTGAATGCGCCGCAGCTGTTCGTAGAGTTCCCAGTTGGGCTTGTACCCCATAGCAAATACTATTATGTCAGCCTCCAAAGTCTCCGCCATACCCTGGGAATCAACCAGCTGCAAACATCCATTATCAATATCAGTAACCTGAGCTTCCAGTTTAATTACTACACCGGCATCCCGCAGGCGGTTCAGCAGATCCCGGCGGTTTTTCTTTTCCATGGCGGGTGCCAGCTGGCCTTGCCGTTCAAGAAGAATAACCTGTTTGCCGTTTGATGCCAGGTAATCAGCGGCTTCGCAGCCAGTTAGTCCTCCTCCGATAACTACTGCCGTTTTCCCTTCCACCGAATGGGACCTTGCCAACAGTTCATTAACTGTAAAGCCTTTCCCTCCAGCTGCAGATCTCCATTTCTCGGGGATACAGGGGAGAGAACCGCTGGCTACTACCACATAATCGGGATTGTCAAACGCCAGATCCCCGGCAGTATATTGGTGCCCCAGGACAATCTCCACACCGGATTCCTGCAGGCAGTGCTCCAAATAATCCCGGTAGTGCTTGATGCGGTATTTAAAAGGAGGAACAGAAGCCAGATTGAGCATTCCCCCGATTTTGTCGTCCTGTTCGTACAAAATCACCTTTAATCCGTATCGATCCAAAGTCAAAGCTGCCTGGATACCTGCAGGCCCGCTGCCAATCACTACTGCTTTCCGCCGGCTGCCCTTACGGTAGAAAACAACAGGGGGCTCCTTTTCTTTTCCCACATAAGGATTGACGGTACAGTGCAAGGATAATCCCTTAAATTTATTGCCAATGCATTTATTGCATACTATACAGGGGCGAATAAACTGTTCCCGTCCCTGGGCAGCCTTCAGTACCCAATCTGGGTCAGCCAGCAATGGCCGGCCGAGAAACACGAAATCAGCCTGACCGTCTTTTAACACCTGCTCGGCAAAAGCAGGCTGGCGTATCATTCCCCCGCCAATAACCGGAATGCTGACCGCCTTTTTAGCTTCCTGAGCCAGATACATCCTCCATCCCTCCGGGTATGAGGAAGGCTCGATACTGGTCAAACCCGAGGGATAAGTTCCGCAGGAAACATGCAGCACATCGATACCAGCCTGTTCCAGGGCCTGACATACCTGCAGGCTCTCGTCCAATTTCAGTCCGTTTGGTGTAAAGTCATCCAGATTGAGGCGAACTGACAGCAACAGCTGCGGGCATAGCTGTTTGATGCCGGTTACAATTTCCAGCAAAAAGCGCATGCGGTTTTCCAAGCTTCCCCCGTATTTATCCGTACGCAGGTTAGTATCAGGAGAAAGAAATTGATTCACTAAATAGCCATGAGCAGCATGTATTTCTACTCCATCGAAGCCAGCCTGAGCGGCCAAAACGGCTGCGCTTATGAATTTATCCCTGATTTCTTCAACTTCGGTGGTAGTCAGTTCCCGGGGCATGGTGCGCATAATCGGACAGGGAATGGCACTGGGAGCCACCGGGGCTTGTCCATGGGTAATTATCTCTGCAGTTTGCCTGCCAGCATGAAACAGTTGGATAAAAGCCGCACATTCATAGCTTTTAATGGCTTCGGCCAGGCGGGCCAGCCCCGACAGATAAACGGGACTATCAATACGTATCTGCTGCATTCCTTCCCGTCCCCGGGTGCCGTCTACACAGGCAGCCTCTACAATAATGGTTCCGACTCCCCCACGAGCCCGTCTTGCGTAATAGGCTACCAGGGTATCGGTAACCTCCCCGCTGTTAGCTGCAAATCCCGTAGCCATAGGGGCCATAACTACCCGGTTCTTGATCCACCGTTGGCCTATAAAAGCTGGTGCCAGAAGATGCTCGTATTCCATCAATATCCCCTCGATATTAAATATTGGCATAATTATATCATAGCAGAAAATGGGATCGCCTTTTTTCTCCCTTTTTCTGTTAATTAAAAGAATATCCTTCTCCTAATTGGCTGCGGGTATGGTTCAGTACCGCCTGCAGGGTGGGAATGTCTCCCCGGCCAAGATAGGGTTCTTCCCCCTGTTCAATCCTGCGGATGGTGTCTTCTATCGGCACTACTCTAAACTGCTGTCGGCCATTGTCATAATAGGGGTGACTGTAAGTGGGAATATAGTCTACCCTGGTCAGCTTGGTTTCATTAAGGGTAAAATTTTTCCTGAATTCCATTAGCAATATGACACCGCTGTTGCGCTCCAGGCCTATCTGATGGCTGATAAAGTTGCCCATGGAATAAATGACAAAACAATTTCTGCCTTCAACCGGAATAACTTCCATGGTCTGGATAACATGCGGATGACTGCCCAGGATCACATCCGCTCCAGCTGCGCAAAACTCCCGGGCCAGAGCTTTCTGTTCCTCGGAAGGCTTGGGACTGTATTCTTGCCCCCAGTGCAAGACTAAAATCACGATATCCACCTGGGGTCTCAAGATACTAATATCTTTCAGTATTTTCTCCCGCTCCAAAAAGTTGACCAGATAGGGTTTATCATCCGGCACTGGTATGCCGTTGGTGCTGTATGTATAGGCCAGGTAACCCACCCGGATCCCCTTCAGGTCTTTGATCAGAAATTGTTCACTGGCTTCCTGGCTGGAGTATACCCCCACTGTATCCAGCCCGGCCTGTTCCAGGACCTGCAGGGTCCGCAGGGCTCCCTGGACACCGCGATCCAGAATATGATTGTTGGCTGTTACTACTAAGTCGAATCCCGCTTGTTTAAAAGCCGATGCCATTTCATCAGGACTGTTGAAAAGAGGATAACCAGTATATCCAGACGCGGCACCTGCCATGGGCGCCTCGAAATTAGTAGAGCTGTAATCAGCTGAGGCAATTATAGGCTGGACCTGCTTAAAAAAAGCATCGAAATTGTAGCCGCCTCCCGGCTGCTGGCCGGACCAAATCTGGGTATTGTGCATCAAGCAATCTCCAGCAGCCGCCAAGGTGATATTCTCAATAATATCCGGCTCTGCTTGGGGTTGAGGATTGGCTTCCCCTGATACAGGAGTGACCACAGCCTGCTGGGTTAATGACAGGTTGATCCAATATGAGCTGGCTAAGCCCAGACATATTAGGAAAAGTACTATTACTACACTCTTCTTCACCTGTTTGTCCACCTTCATAACAACAAATAAGGAGAACCCTTTCGCCGGGTTCTCCACAGCGAGTCAAAAAAGCTGATTAATAGTTTGGCGTTCGAGATTGCCACGGCACTTCGTGCCTCGCAATGACACATAAGATGGATTTCGGTATTGTCATCGCGAGGAGCGTAGCGACGTGGCGATCTCTTTACATGGCCTTTCTCGACAGTCTGAGGAGAACCCTTTCGCCGGGTTCTCCTCTATTGTATCGCGATTAATTTAAATAGTCTGCCACAATATTGCCTTATTATTTACGGGTTAGTTTCATTTCCCAGTTATCCTTGCCGTCTACAATGAGTTCGGCCTGGTAACCCTGGGATTTCGCCAGTTTCAATACATTTTCCTTGGATACCTGACTGGTTCCCAATACCAGTAACTCCTGCGCCCCTTGATCTATGGCTTTTTTAGTTTTAATTACCGGCATGGGACAACTTAATCCTCTGACATCCACTTTTTCCATTGTCAAACCTCCTATGCTTCGCGATAGCTCCAGCCTATCCAAGCCACTACCAAAATGCCAATCACACAGGCAATTTGTCCATAGGTAGGTACCCCGGCAGCACTGGCTGCAAACAAGAAGTTGTGGCTGAAAGCTGCTCCTACCAGCATACCTGCAACTACGGCAGCAGCGTCAATATCACCTTCCCCGGTCATAATAAGCTGGCGCAGCGGGCATCCTCCCAGGAGAGTGGCGGTCAATCCCACCAGGTACAAGCCCAGGAAGTTCCAGATATGCATGGTATGAGCAATAGGCTGGTCATTAAATCCAGGTTTGAAGAAGCCAAAAGCTATGTTCAGGATCAGAGCCCCTATGAATATGCCTATAAAGCCTAACAGCAGGTAATTATCCCGGATCAGTATAAAATCACGAATGCCCCCGCTCATGCACAGGCGAGTACGCTGAGCCAAAAAGCCCACAATCAAACCTACTGCCAGGGAAATAGCTACGGGAGCAGCCATAGAACCCGGCCCTTCCTTGCTGAAGAATAATGGTCCGCCGGCATCCGGATTGAAAACGGTACCTTTGATCAACAGGAAAAGCAGGAACACAAAAAACAGGGGCATCAACAGACCGCCTACATTGCTATGGCTGTACTCGGCCCGTCCCAGATTGAATCCCCGGCGCAGGAAGAATACTCCGCTGGCTACACCAGCAATGAAGCCCAGCAGACCTACTACAGCATTATAGTCCCCTCCGGCCATGCGCAGGATATCCCGCAAAGGACAGCCCAAAAATACCAGTGCACCGATCATCATAAAAACGCCCATGATGAAACGCACAAAGGTAGCAGAGCCGCCTCGAGTCTTAAACTCTCCGGCAAACATGGAGGTCAGCATAGCTCCCAGCAATAAACCAATAATCTCCGGGCGCACATATTGAACTGCCGCAGCCCGGTGCAGGCCCAGGGCACCGGCGATATCCCGCTGGAAACAGGCAATGCAAAAACCCATATTGGGGGGATTGCCCAGTTTCACCAATACTACCGCGATGGCACCAATGAACAATCCCGCCAGCAATATAAACCATTTACTTCTGTCCATAACAGCCCTCTTACCTCCCGAAAATTATAACTATTAGTTATCATTATAATAACTGCCAGTGTAATTATATTCGGGGGCTAGGAAAAAAATCCTGCTAAGTATTCGATAAAATCTGGGTAATTATCGTAGCTTTCAGCAAAACCATTGAGAGCAATTCATTCGAGAAGAAGGAAAAAGGCCAGCTTCCGAAGATATTTATTCGGACTGCCAAGGATTACCTTGATTTTGAATAAATATCTCCAGAACTGGCCAGGAGGCTTTTTTGGCTTTTAGGGCAGTTGATCGAGGGTCAGGCGCCCCAGATTACCGGTGCGGAAATCGTTTATTATTTGCCGGGCTGTTTTTTCCGGGTCAGGCTGACCTCCTTTGAGCAGATGGCCTCTCTGACGGGCTATATCCTGCAACAGTTCCTCGTCATCTTCGGCTACCTGTTTGAGTTTATAATACTCTGTAAACAACCGGGGAGACTGCTGGCGCAATACCCCTAACAAGTAAAGGGCAACTTCATATTCTTCATAAGCGTTTTCCCCGACTATATTTAAGAGAGCCAATTTCAGGCCTTGCTCTTCACTTTCGATTTTAGGCCACAGCAACCCGGGAGTATCCATGATCTCCATATCGTCCCGGACTCTTATCCACTGTTTGCCCCGGGTAATCCCGGGCTTGGCACCTGTACGAGCCATTTTCTGCCCAACTAAACTGTTGAGAAAGGTGGATTTCCCCACATTGGGAACCCCGGCTACCATCAGCCGCACCGGCCGTATGCGACGGCCCCGGCGCAGCATATCCTGCCGCTGGCTTTCGAAGGCCTGGTGAACCGCATCCACTACCTGCCGAATTCCCTGCCCCTTTAGGGAATCCACTGCCACCGCCGGCAGGCCTTCCTGGCGCAGGTGCTTTACAAAGCCGCGGGTAGCAGCCGGATCAGCCAGGTCGCTTTTATTTAATACCATAATGATTTTCTTGCGCTGGGCCATTTGTTCCAGATCCGGATTGCGGCAGGACAGAGGAGCCCGGGCATCCAGCAGCATAACAACAATATCCACCAGTTTCAGGCTGGCCTCAATTTCCCGCCTGGCTTTAACCATGTGACCTGGATACCAGTTGATGGTCATAATATCCCCCTAAAAAAAGAGAATACCTTTTGGGTATTCTCTCCTCCTGTTTTATGTTACCTTTAATACCGACCCTTTTCCTTAACCCGTGCCTTCTTGCCCACTTTATCCCGCAGGTAGAACAAGCGAGCCCGGCGCACTTTACCCCGGCGGACCACTTCAATCTTGGCAATCTTGGGACTGTGCATGGGGAATGTACGCTCTACAGCTACCCCGTATGATATACGGCGCACGGTAAAGGTCTGGGAAAGTCCGGCACCTCTGATTTTGATTACCGTTCCTTCGAATACCTGAATTCTTTCCCGGCCACCTTCAACAACCTTAACATGAACCTTGATCGAATCTCCCGGGCCGAACCTGGGCAGATCTTTTCTATACTGTTCTTCTTCTATGGATCTGATAATGTCGTTCAAACGTTCCGACCTCCTTCCGCAAGGCGTTCATACACCTTAATCGAGTGCAGCGGACCGCCTTAGTTACAGAACAAAAGTATTATAGCACAGCTATCAGCACTGCTCAAGAAAATCCCCGTGGTTATACCAGCTTTCTCCCAGCAGGCGATCCAGGATAATGGCTGCTGCGCTGCGCACTGACAAGTGATTGTAGCTGCGCCCTGGCTCAACCGGTTCCAGGATGTAATGACACTTTTGCAGCAGGTCTTTATGCATCCCCCAGCCGGTGCCAAACAGTATGATGAAAGCCTTGTTCTCATTTTGGATAGCGGTTTTGAGCTGGGCAAAGCTAACCGAGTTGGGCTGTACCCTGGCATCAGTAGCCACCAGGTTTACCGGCAGACCACTTTCCTGAGCTGCTGCAGCTACAGCTTCTTCCAGATTATAAACTACTTTCAGCAAATCAAAAGCCTCTTTGCGGTCCGGATTATAACTGGCCCCATATCCCTGTTGCCAGAAGCCGGTTATTCTCCGGATCAGCTCATGCTGACTTTCCGAGGGATGAACTACAAAAAAGCCATCCACGTCATAGGTGCGTGCTGTGCGCGCAATATCGTGAAGATCCAAGTTGGTAACTGAGGTAGTGATCACATCCATCCGCTTGTTGTACATGGGATAGTGCATCAGAGCAATATACACGCGGGACTGTCTCACTTAGTCCAGATCTCCCTCGAAAATAATTTCTTCCAGCAGTTGGCGTTCCTCCAGGTCATAATCCCTGTTTAACAGCAAATCGGGCCTTTTCAGCAGGGTATTGAGCAGGCTCTGCTTTTTTCTCCAGCGCCGGATATTCTCATGATGGCCTGACAAGAGAATCTCCGGCACTTTCTTGCCCTTATACTCTGCTGGACGGGTATATTGGGGATATTCCAGCAAACGGTTGCTGAAACTCTCCTCCAACGGGGATTGCTCATCCAGAACTCCAGGCAATACTCGCACTACCGCATCCACCAATACCATGGCGGGAAGTTCGCCTCCGGTCAGGACGTAATCCCCTATGGATATTTCCTCATCAATTTCATCCATAATGCGGGCATCAATTCCCTCATAATGCCCGCACAGGATGATGAGATGGCTGATTTTGGCCAGCTCAAATACCCGTTTTTGCTGGAGGGGTTTGCCCTGAGGGGACATCATTATTACCCAGGAGTCTTCGGTCTTCACCTTTTCCAGCGCTGCCCCCACCACATCGGCTTTCATAACCATGCCGGCGCCTCCGCCATAGGGATAATCATCTGCCTGGCGGTGTTTGCCGGGGGCAAAATCCCTAATGTTTATGGTGCGGATGGTGACCAGTTCCTTTTCCTGGGCCCGCTTGAGTATGCTCTCCGTGAGAGGAGAAACAAACATCTCCGGAAATAAGGTTAAAATATCAATAATCATAGGTCCTTCCCAGATCAAGGCGGATTACTAGTTACAACGGCTTATACACGGAGTTACTCGGAATCAAGTAAGCCGGGCAGCAGAGTAACCCTCATCTCACCTAGGTCCAGATCAATGCTGTCGATTACCTCACCAATAGCCGGAATGAGGATTTCCCCATGTTTAGGGGACTTTACCACATATACATCATTAGCTCCTGTTTCCAAAATATCAGTTAATTTCCCCAGGTAACCGTAGTGAGAATCATAAACATCCAGTCCTCGCAGCTGAAAATGATAGTACACCCCTTCCGGCAGGGGATAAACATCCTTTTCTTCCACCATCAACAGTGCGCCGCGATAGAGCTGGGCCTCTTCCTTTGATTCCACGCCGCTGATTTTAACCAATATAACCTGATTTCGGGGTACAGCTGATTCCAATTCCACTGGCCGTACGGTTCCCCCATGATGCAGATAAACCTGTTTGAGATTCTGGAAACGTTCCGGAAAATCAGTCAAGGGAGTCACTTTTACCGTTCCCTTATAACCGTAGGTTCCAGATATCCTGCCAATACTGACCAGTTCATCCGGATTCAAGCTATCCCCCCTTACTTCAGCGCATTATCTCTACCGCTACTTTTTTACCGGCCTTGGCTGCAGCAGCTTTGGCCAGGGTACGAATTGATTTGGCAATCTTCCCTTGTTTGCCGATGACTTTCCCCATATCATCGGGAGCCACCCGCAATTCGATGATGATGGAGTTGTTTTCTTGGATCTCTGTTACCTGCACATCATCGGGGTTGTCTACTAGGGATCTGGCGATGAATTCAACCAGTTCCTTCATCTTTTCACCCCCTGTTTTGGGACTACTTGCGACTTGCAGCAAATTTGGCCAAAACCCCTTGTTTTTGCAGCAAAGATTTCACCGTATCCGAGGGCTTGGCTCCATTCGCCAGCCATTTTAAGGCTTTCTCCTCGTCAATTTTTATGGTTGCCGGGGTGGTAGCAGGATCATAATAACCTATTTCTTCAATAAACCGTCCATCCCGGGGAGAACGGGCATCAGCTACAACAATACGGTAAAAGGGTCTTTTCTTTGCACCCATTCTTCTCAGTCTGATTTTGGTTGCCATGCATTCACCTCCTCGATATCGAATCCTGGTACAATAAATTTATATAGTCAGAATCCCTCATCCAGTGAGGTATTCTAAGACTATCCTGTTAAAAGGGGAATTTTATGGGGGGCATGCCCCTCCGGCCCTTTTTGGTTCCCAAATCCGCAAACTGCTTCATTAGTTTACGGGACTCTTCAAACTGTTTCAACAGCCGATTAACATCCTGGACACGAGTACCGCTGCCCCGGGCTATTCTCTTCTTGCGGCTGCCGTTAATGATACTGGGATCGCGGCGCTCAGCCGGAGTCATTGACAGGATAATAGCCTCTACCTGTGCTAATTCTTTCTCATCCACCTGCCCCTTTAACTCTCTCATCTGCTTGCCTAAACCGGGTATCATCCCCAGCAGGTCTTCCAGAGGTCCCATAGAACGCATCTGCTGCATCTGCTGCAGGAAATCTTCCAGGGTAAACTCCTGTTTGCGGATCTTGCGTTCCATTTCCCGGGCTTTTTCCTGGTCAAAGGTAGCCTGGGCTTTTTCCACCAGGCTGAGAATGTCCCCCATACCCAGAATTCTTGAGGCCATGCGATCGGGATAAAAGGGTTCCAGGGCATCCAGCTTCTCACCAGTACCCACAAACTTAATGGGGCATCCGGTAACGGCTTTGACAGAAAGAGCTGCTCCGCCGCGGGTATCGCCATCCAGCTTGGTCAGTATTACCCCGGTCAAACCAAGTTGAGCATGGAAGCTTTCAGCAACAGTAACGGCATCCTGTCCGGTCATGGCATCAACTACCAGCAGAATCTCATCGGGGTCAACCTGCTTTTTGATATTGGCCAATTCCTCCATCAGTTCTTCATTAATATGAAGACGACCTGCGGTATCAAGTATCACTATATCCCGGTTATTGCTGCGGGCATGCTCTAAGGATGCACGAGCTATATCAACCGGGTTATTCTGGCCCATGGAAAAAACCGGAGCTCCGGTCTGCTCTCCTAAAACCTGCAGCTGTTTAATAGCCGCAGGACGGTAAATATCACATGCCACCAAAAGGGGACGGCGCCCCTGTTTGATCAGAGTTTTAGCTAGTTTAGCCACGGTGGTAGTCTTGCCGGATCCCTGCAGTCCCACCACCATAATTACTGTAGGAGGCTTGGATGACAGGTTGAGCTTGCTCTCAGAGCCTCCCATCAAGGCAGTCATTTCATCGTGGACAATTTTAACGATCTGCTGTCCAGGGGTAAGGCTGCTCAACACTTCCTGGCCGACGGCACGATCCCTGACCCGGTTTACAAAATCCTTGACCACTTTAAAGTTTACGTCCGCTTCCAACAGGGCCAGGCGAATTTCCCGCATGGCAACTTTTACATCTTCCTCGGTGATTTTGCCTTTCCCGCGCAGCTTGCGAAAGATATCCTGGAGCCTGTCTGTTAATCCTTCAAATGCCACCGTACCTCTCCTTTACCTAAATAGAGTCACTCACCTGGCGCAGTATGTCCACTGCTTTCTGGATGGTGTCCCGGTCTGCCTGGGAATTATTCAGTAATCTGTATACTTCTTCAATTTGCTCCTGGGTATCCTGAAAGCGTTTTACCAGTTGCAAGCGTTCCTCATATTCCATTAACAAGCGTTCTGACCTCTTCAGCAAATCATATACTGCTTGCCGGGTTATATTTAAATGGCTGGCTATCTCCGACAAAGACCAATCCTGCTCATAGTGGAGATTAAGGACCTCCTGTTGCCGCTGGGTTAACAGGGGACCATAAAAGTCTTTCAGCAGGATAATCTGTTCCAGCTTGTCAAGCATCGGCCAGCCTCCAGGGTGACAAGGAAAATTACTTTACTTGTAGATTCTAGCTAATAGCATTGTCCCATGTCAAGCTGCCCGCAATATTTTCTGATTTTTATTGATCCCTGTCCCCGGTAAGGATATTATGGGGGTAGTTGTTTAATTAGTTCAATTGTTTGAGGAGGATTCGATTTTGCGGGAAAAAATTGCTTTGCTCACCGATAGTGCTTGTGACCTGCCCAGGGAACTGATCGAACGGTTCCGTATCAAGGTACTGCCTTTATCGGTTATTTATCCGGAAAAAAGCTATAAGGACCGGATCAATATACATCCCCAGGAAGTCTACGATCGTATGCCGGAGGAAATACCTACCACATCAATGCCCACCCCTCATGAGGTCAGCAGCTTACTGGAAGAGATACGCCGGGAAGGCTTTACTCATGTACTGGCAGTCCATCTGTCCAGTGCCCTTTCCGGAACCGTTGACCTGGTGCAGATGATAGCCCAGGAATTTGAAGACCTGGTCATCAAGGTTGTTGATACCCGTACCTTATCAATCGGTACTGGCTGGATGGTCCTGGAAGCAGCCCGGGACATAGCTTCCGGCCTGGGATGGCAAAAAACACTGGACAACTTGCACCAGCTGCGCTCCCGGGTTAAGGTTTATTATGTTCTGGAAACCCTGGAATACCTGCGCAGAGGCGGCCGCATTGGTTCGGTAGCAGCTATGCTGGGACAATTCCTGCATCTTAAACCGATTATATCGGTAGACGAGGAGGGCAAATATTACACCTATGCCAAGGCTCGCGGCCGCAGCAAGTCCATTGAAAAGTTGGCAGAGATAGTGGAACACGCGGTACAAAAAGGTCCCATCAAGCTGGCAGTAATGCACGGGGGAGCCCGGGAAGAATTTCATCGGTTGCTGGAAAGACTTCAGCATCTTCCCAATATAAAAGAGCTGATTGCCTCTGATATCAGCCCCGCCCTGGGAGTCCACACCGGACCAGGTTTACTGGGAGTCTGCATTGTAGAACAAGGCTGAATCATAAAATACGAGCACAAAGCCATGACAGGAAAGACGATTCTTTTCTGTTATGGCTTTGAAAATAGCTTCTTTGTGTCATCGCCAGGAGCACAGCGACGTGGCGATCTCTTTTTCGCAGCCTATGAGCCTCTTTTGAGATTGCTTCGCTGGACTCGCAATCATCACCTGCGGTGCAGGCCACGATAAATGAAAACTTAAGCTTGTCATCGCGAGGAGCGAAGCGACGTGGCGATCTGTTAACTCACACCGTTAGTTGCCATAGAGATCGCCACGCGCTACGCGCTCGCGATGACACAATGGTTGCCTTTTTACTGACATGAAAGCTATTTTCACAGCAATGACATAAACGGTCACTTTGAAGACGTGGGGACGATTAACCTGTCTTTTGTGAGGGGAAAAGAAAGACGGCGTGAAGAAGACAGGTTAAACGTCCCCGCGTCTTCCTTGCTTATATTGGTGGATATTAGAGAAAGTTACAAGTATGGCAGCCAAACTGTCGAGGGGAAACCAGTGATTTCGCCAGTTAATCCGTGCCGGGATATCTATAATAGAAGTCACTCTACCCGAAGGAGTGATGGCTTTGTCCGCTGGCAAATACTTTTTGGCTGCTGTTATCATGACGTGCCTGCTGGTCCAGCCTGCCGCTGCCTGTCCTGAACTTATGCCGGTTGAACCGGTCACCGAACAGCAAGCTCCGATCTACGCTGAATTGCTTAGATGTCTGGCTGTTTATGAAGAGTTCGTAAGTGCCCGTGATCAGGTGGGCGATATGCTCTTTCCCATCCACGGCTGCACAGTCCAACAGGCTCAATCCTTTCTCCAGCAGGGTTTTACCTGTTCATTCAGCAACAACCTGCTGTTGTATTTAACCCGTTGGAACTCCCAATACCAGCGACTCCAGTTAATTCCCGGAGAAGGATTCCCTATTCTTACAGAAGCCGACTTCATTGATCTGTATTATCGGGTCCTGGATGATGGGGCGATAATCTTTCAAAGGGACTATTATGACTGTTACCGGTCAGGAGACCGTTTTCACTACCAGATTACTATAGGTAAACACTCCAACCGCTGGCTGATTGAATCTTTCACCTTGACGGAGTGTCCTGATGCCTTAGTACACCCTTGCCAAGAATACACTTTCCTGACACAATAAGGAGGGAAAGTGATGGAATAAGAAAGGGTGTGATGCAGTGACCCGCTATGAAGTAACCGAAAAGACTCGCCACTCTGATAATTGGATCTGGCTGCTGTTGTTGCTCATTGCCGGATTTGCCATATGGCGGTTGTATTCCCCTTTGGCAGGCTTTGCAATCGCCCTGCTGGGTCTGGCAATACTCTTAATCACCCGCTTGCAGGGCCAAAAACGGGTGGGGAACTATGTGGAACTGGATGATAAAACCATAGTTTTCGGTCAAAATGGAGAAAACCTCTGCATAACCTTTGCTGAGATTAAAAAAGTTAAAACCTGCTGGTTAAGATCGTTATTAGGCGAGCCTTCCTTTATAATCGAAACCAGTACCGGCACCAGGCTCAGGCTGCATCCCGACGATTATGAAAATGGAGAGCAGTTGCGCCATGAACTGGTCGAGCGCTTTGAACAGTTAGACTTTCTTTCTGCCAAGACCAGTAAAAATTAGAGGCATAAAAAAGCTGAACCCGGGGCATCCCCGGGTTCTTGTGGTTTAATTATTAATAATAGTCGTCGTGGTCGTCATCATCCAGGGGGCCCACTGCCAAAGCACTGATCATGGGGCTGGTGATGGCCACGAAATCTACTCCATCGCTTTCTACATTAATGAGTTCAACGGTGTAATAGGCACAGCCCGGGCAGGCATCGCATTCACAGAAATGGAAGGCAAAGGAGTCTGTGGTATCCACATCTTCGTCAGCCTCAAAGTCTCTTTCAAAGGTCCAGGTGCCCAGAGGAATCCTTTGGCCAAACTGGTAGGACTTGCTCAATTGGAAAGTCAAGCGCAGATCTGCTCCATCGTTTTCCCGGAAAGTAATAATGCTGGAGAATTCAATTTTCACATTAGCCTTCTTTAACTCCGAAGTGTCGATGGAAACACTGGCAATAGTATAGGGATTAATAAGCTGAGAGTTTTCTTCATTATGATCGGGAACAATCAGGCCGCTGCCTTGTCCGCAGGCGAGAATAGTCTGGTTGATTTTGGGGCGGTGATGCCGACGGGGATAGAAATCCTTGCCTCCATCATCCTTATAATTGGTCATCTCTCATACCTCCTGTTGTTTGATTTCAGCACCCTTCCCAAGAACTGCCTTTCCGGCGGGATCCTAGGGGCGGGTTTTCGCTTTTCTACCACATCTTATTAAACTCCCCGTCATAAGGTTACATTGTTTGGCATTAATTCCAATTATGTTATATGTATATCGAATGTGGATACTTAGGAAATTTTCTGGCTAACAGTAACAAATATCCGTGCTATTACGTATGCTAGGGTAGAAAATCCGATGGAAAGGGTGATACTATGGCTAAAGTATCAATACTGCCTTTCCAGGACGCCTATATATCAGAATGGTATGCCAGCCAGAACTTCGGCAGTGAAATTGCCCTGTTCGTAAGCCAATACTTAAAGCCAGGTGATGATTACCGGTCCCTGCTGCAGTTTAACTTAGATAAAATCCCTCCGGCCCACATCATAGAAGAGGCTATTTTGGAGCTAACTGTTTACCGCAATGAGGTTTCAAGGCTGCCTATAAATATAACTGTCCATCGCCTGCTCAATAAATGGAACCAGTATTCGGTAACCTGGAACAACCAGCCCAAGGCAAAAACAGTACCAGATGGAACAGTCATCATATTCTCCGACCTTCAGGAGGAAAAAGTACGCATAAATATTACTGACCTGGTACGAGGCTGGTATGATGGCTCCATTCCCAACTACGGCTTGCTGCTGAAAGGAAACGAAAGCCATAATAATCTGGTGGGCTTTCGCAGTACCAACTATGAAGAAAGAGAAGCCTGGCCGGAACTGCATATCAAATTTGCCAATGACAAGCTGAAAACCTATGACATGGAGACCCTGGTTATTCCGCATCCTTCCCGAGGTGTGCCCTTGGAAGCTTCTACACCTATCCCTTTGGGTGCCAGGACTAAAGCCACTTTCCTGGTAAAAAATGATAGCCATAGCGAACACGTGCGGGTAATGCTGCAGGTAGGGTACTCGGATGACCCCCTGGAGACTTTCTTTAACATCGGTTCCTGGACTCACCTTAAACCCAGAGGGTATCCGGGGGAAGCCGTGGCCCTCAGTACCGATGATGCCGCTGAATATGCCCGCGTACTTGCCGGAGGGAAAGGCGGCGAGAGAATACTGGTGTGGCCCCGGTCTTATGAGCTGTAAATAAGAACAGAAAATTCAAAAAGCCTGTCAGGCAATTGACAGGCTTTCTTTATCGTCAATGGTGGGCGATACTGGACTCGAACCAGTGACCCCCTGCTTGTAAGGCAGGTGCTCTCCCAACTGAGCTAACCGCCCGAATGGTGACCCCGAGGGGACTCGAACCCCTGTTACCGCCGTGAAAGGGCGGTGTCTTAACCGCTTGACCACGGGGCCCTAACTGGATTCTGAAGTCGGAAGTCGGATAGCGGGAATAACATTCTCACTTCCAACTTCCCACATCTCACTTCTCAAATGGTGGGCCTACCAGGACTCGAACCTGGGACCAACCGGTTATGAGCCGGTAGCTCTACCAACTGAGCTATAGGCCCGTATTTACCGCGACCTTGCATGTGATAGTATAGTTGATCTGCGGTGAAACGTCAATAGAAATAATCTATCCAAGCCTTCAAGTAAAAAGCGGTAACTCTCATACAGGGGGTTACCGCTGTAGTCTGCAAAGATGGCTCCCCGAGTAGGATTCGAACCTACAACCCTCCGGTTAACAGCCGGATGCTCTACCGTTGAGCTATCGAGGAAAGTCCCAACGACACACATTATATAATGGTGAAGAGCCTCTTGTCAACTTCCCGCTTAAGATTATTCTATATAATCTTTCAGTTTTTTGCTACGGGAAGGATGACGCAATTTACGCAAGGCTTTGGCTTCAATCTGGCGAATTCGCTCCCTGGTTACGCCAAATTCCTGGCCAACCTCTTCCAGGGTGCGTGGCCGGCCATCATCCAGACCAAAACGCAGCCTTAATACTTTCTCCTCCCGGTCGGTCAAGGTATTGAGGATTCCATCCAGGTGTTCCCGCAGCAGTACAAAGGAAGCAGACTCTTCCGGAGATTCTGCGTCTTCATCAGTGATAAAATCTCCCAGATGACTGTCATCTTCTTCGCCGATCGGAGTCTCCAGGGAAACTGGTTCCTGGGCAACTTTCATAATTTCAATAACTCTTTCCACCGGAATGTCCATAGCCTCGGCTATTTCCGCCGGCGTAGGTTCCCGTCCCTTCTCCTGGAGCAGGGTCCTCTGCACCCGGGACAACTTGTTAATGGTTTCTACCATATGTACCGGTATACGAATAGTCCGGGCCTGATCGGCGATGGCACGAGTTATGGCCTGCCTTATCCACCAGGTAGCATAAGTACTGAACTTAAAACCCTTGCGGTAATCAAACTTCTCTACAGCCTTCATTAACCCCAGGTTGCCTTCCTGAATCAAGTCCAGGAAAAGCATACCGCGGCCCACATAACGCTTGGCTATGCTGACTACCAAGCGAAGATTAGCTTCCACCAACTGGCGGCGGGCTTCATCGTCTCCGGCCTCAATGCGGTGGGCAAGCTCGATCTCTTCCTCAGCAGTAAGAAGAGGCACCCGCCCGATTTCCTTTAGGTACATGCGGACAGGATCATCTATTTCAATGCCGTCAGGTATAGTAACATCTTCAGTTTCTATGCTCTCATGGTCGGCATCGTCATCAATATCACCGTCGGCACCGATTCCTATTCCCAAAGACTGCAAATGCTCGAAAATATCATCTATATGATCGGGATCCAGGTTGAACCCTTGCAGATCTTCGATGATTTCTTTATAAGTAAGGCCTTTTTTCTTTTTTCCTTTTTCAGCCAGTGCGCTGATGGATTCGGCCAATTTCCTGTCCATGTTCATGATTTCACCCCTTTATGGGTCGGATTGATAAACGCATCCAAATCCAAGATAAATCTGAGCAATTGATCGAAATCAGCGGTTTCACTCATTTCATTCAGGCGTTCCTGAAACTTTTGCCAGCGTAGTTTTCTGCGCCGCATCTGTATGCGGCGAATAATACCCCTCACTTCTACCAGATTGAGACCTTTTTCTTCTTCCATTAAAAACATTACCCGGGCGTATGCCTCGGTAAATCCCTCCTGTCGAGCTATAATACCTAGTTCTTCCCAGGTGTCCTGATTTATAGGCTGCAGATCAGCAAAACTCTTTATCAACTGACGATACTCTTTCTGCTGAAATATATTAAGTCCTACTGACCTTTGAATTTCTGTGAAAATTTCAGGATTTTTCAGCATAGATACCAGTAACCGCTCTTCCAAGCTAGTTTTACCGTATCTAGTATTATCCCTGTATATTCCATTTTTATTCAGACTTGAGCTTCTGCTTGGTCCGCCCAGTTTATTAAGTTCACGGCGTATCAGATTTTCCTCTACCTGCAAACGCCGGGATAATAAACGGGTATAATAATCCTTTTCCAGCTCGCTTTCCAGGGAGGCGATATCTGAATGCAGGGCTTTTATAATCCTAATGCATGCATCCAGATGTAGTTCCGGCTCATTACTAATATATCTATTTAGTTTGAATTCTATATGATCAACTTTACTATTCTGTATATATTGCAAAAATTCCTCTTTTCCATGCAAATCCAGGTATTCATCTGGATCTTTTTCGGCAGGAAGCGACACCACCCACACCTTTAGTCCTTCAGCATGCAAAATCTCAACTGCTCTCAGGGCTTGTCTCTGCCCGGCTTCATCCCCATCAAACAGCAGGATTACTTCTTCGACAAATCTGCGCAGTATCCGAGCCTGTTCCTGGGTCAGAGCCGTCCCTAATGAAGCCACCGTATTTTCTATTCCCGCCTGGTGCAGTCTCAGGCAATCCATATAGCCTTCTACTACGATAGCTTGATTAAGAGAGCGCATCGCCTGCCGGGCCTGATACAGACCGTATAAGTTCCTGCGCTTGGAAAACAGCTCCGTCTCCGGAGTATTCAGGTACTTGGGCAAACTGTCATCAAGAACCCTTCCGCCAAATCCTACTACTTCACCCCGCAAATCGTGAATAGGAAATATAACTCGGTCCCGGAATAAATCATAATATCGATCCTGTTGATCACTACGTTTAATCAGTCCGGTTGATTTCACCTGCTCCTGGGAAAAAGCTTTTTTAAATAAAAAATTCTCAATAACGTTCCACTTATCAGGAGCATATCCCAGGCAAAACTTTTCTATGATTTCCGGGGTCAGATGTCGCTGCTGCAGATATTGCAGGGCTTTCTTTCCTTCAGAACTGAGCAATACCTCATGGTAAAACTGAGCTGCTGCCTGGTTGGCTGCCAGCACTCCCCGCATCTGGTCCTGCTTGCGGCGGGCCGCCGGGGATTCTTTCTGCACGGTGACTCCTGCCCGGTTGGCCAGGTATTCCACGGCTTCCTTAAACTCCAGCCCTTCCCGTTTCATAATATAGGTAACCAAATCGCCCCCGGTTTGACAGCCGAAACAGTAAAACAGATTTCGTTCCGGAGTAACCGAAAAGGAAGGAGTCTTCTCCTGGTGAAAAGGGCACAACCCCCAGTAACGATTACCTTTACGGGTCAGGTGCACGGTTTCGGATACTATATCGACAATATCCAACCGGGAGTTTATTTCATTCACAACATCTTCATAAAATCTACTCATACATCTCACCATGTATTCGCTGCGCTTGGCGAAAATCCTCCAAAAATGTTGAATAAATGTAACGACAGCTTTTTCCGCGGAAAGTTGGCCTTAACTATCTCTGGCCTGTCCCGGAACCAGTGACTGGGGCACATATATGTCCTCAAAGGCAGCAATGCAATAGGCGTCGCTCATGCCGGAAATATAATCAGCCACCGCCTGTTCCAGTCCCTCTTCATCAGCTATCTGACGATACAAAGGGGTCATTTTTTCAGGATGGTGCAGGTAATACTTGAATAAATGTTCGATGACAAAACTGGCTCGAGATCGCTCAGCCTGGCAAACCGGCCCCTCATAAATGGTTTCAAACATAAACGCCCGCAGATCCCGCAGAGCTTTTTCCACCACCGGACTGGGCTCCACCTTTACCGATTGGGGCGATTTTTCCATCATTGCCCGGGTATGATAAATGGTATCGGTTACCAGCGTGGCAATCCGCTTACTATGGGTATCCCCCAGGATTTCCAAGCAGTGTTTGGGCAAATCATTCAAAGTAAGCAGTCCAGCGCGAATGGAATCATCAATATCATGCTGCACATAGGCAATCTTATCGCTTAGTCTGATTACCTGCCCCTCCAGGGTGCTGGGCAGAGGCCCATCCTTGCCGTATCCGCTGTGGTACAGGACACCGTCCAACACTTCCTGAGTCAGGTTTAACCCAGAGCGGCCCTTATGTTGTTCTACCCGGGTCAATACCCTGATACTATTCTCGTTATGGCGAAAACCTTTAACCATGAGCCGGTCCAAAACTTGTTCCCCGGCATGGGCGAAGGGAGTGTGGCCTACATCATGGCCCAGAGCAATTGCTTCAATCAGATCCAGGTTCAGATTCAGCCCGGCACCTATGGTTTTGGCAATTTGATTTACTTCCAGGGTGTGAGTCAGGCGACTGCGATAATGATCCCCCCGGGGAGCAATAAACACTTGGGTTTTATGTTTTAAGCGGCGAAAGGACTTGGAATGAACTATCCGGTCTCTATCCAGCATATAGTTGGTACGGATAGGATCAGGCGGTTCCTCGATGGCCCTGCCTTTAGACCTGCTGGACAGGCTGGCCAGCGGACTCAAGGTGTTTAACTCCCTCTGTTCTATTTCCAGTCTGATCTCCATAGGTGTCCTCCTTCTGGTGGAAAAAAAACCTCTGGCATCTGCCAAAGGAACAGGTATTTATTAAAGCTGACGATAATTTGTTTTTTGGTAATTATCCTATGATTTACGTAATACTACGTTCCAGATGTAAATCCTTTTTTGTGTCCCTTATAAAATAAATAAGGAATCAGCAGCAGAGCTGCTCCTCGCTTTAATCGGCCAGTTCATTTATAAAGAAACATACAAGCTGATACGACAATTTCTAATGCTATAATTCTTATAAGGCGCTTCTTTTAACAAAGAAATAGGAGGTATGTTTCCATACCTCCCTGGGTTTTCTGTTCAAAACCAAAAGCAGCTTATTTTTTCTTGGCGGTTTTTTTCTTAGCAGCGGCTTTAGGTGCTGCTTTCTTTTCAGCTGCAACAGCTTCCTTCAAGGATTTGCCAGGTTTAAAAGCGGGGACTTTTGTGGCAGGAACTTTGATTTCCTGTCCAGTGGCCGGGCTGATGACCTTTCTTTCCTTCCGGTCGCGAACCTCAAAGCTACCGAACCCAATGATCTGCACCTTGTCACCTTTGGCCAGAGCCTGCTGAACAGTTTCTACGAGGGCATCCAGTGCTTTGGCTGCATCCTTTTGAGTGATCTCAGCCTTCTCAGCTAACGCTTTGACAAGTTCCGATTTGTTCACTACATAGTCCTCCCTTTTCAGTGAAATTAAAACCATAGATAACTTTCCCCAAAAAAACGGGAATTCCTGCTGTTACACTAAAAATTTTGCAATATTTTTTCCTAATGCACTGGTTTGATATCAATACTTTAAGTCTTCCATTTTATTGCAGCTTTTATTCATTAGCCCATAAATACGGGCTTTTATAAATATATTTCCCCAAAAAGGCGGTAAATACGCTAATCAATAACTTCCTGAATAAAAATACTCCTATCAGTGGCCAGATTATAAAACTTATCGTCCACCATAACAATAGGCCGGGTAGGCATGGAAGGATCAACGAAAATGACAACACCTATTTCATTATTGGAGAGGCGCACCTGATTGCCCACATAAAAATTGGCGATCTTATCATAGAATACTTTGGTAATGCGGGGATCCAGCCGGCCGAAAGATTCCTCCCACAAGATTTCCGCAGCAGTGTATGGAGAGGAACGAGAGGAATAAGCACGATCTGAGGTAATAGCATCGTAAACATCAGCAACAGCGGTGACCGCTGCATAAAAGGGAAGATTGTATCCTTTGGTCCCTATAGGATAGCCGCTGCCGTCGGCCCTTTCATGATGCAGCAGGGCTGCATTGGCAACATCGTGAGAGAAAGATCCGTTCTGCACAATCAAATTGTAGCCCAGGGTGGTATGCTTTTTAACTTCTTCATATTCTTCCTTAGTAAGCTGGCCGGGTTTGTTGAGGATCTCACTGTCAATGTATACCTTGCCTATGTCATGCAGGAGTCCGGCTACACCCAGTTCTCTGATCACCTGTTCATCGCACTTCATCCAGCGCCCTATAAGTATACACAACAATGACACGTTCACCGAATGAGTGAACAGGTAATCATCCTTTTCTTTCATTAAGCGTATCTGCCGGAACAGATCGATTTCATCAAATACCTGCAGGAACAGCATTTCGGTAGTGGTTTTTATTTCTTCCACGTCCAGGGATTTTCCCAGTTTTGCCTCCAGCATGAAGCTCTTGACTGCCTGCAGGGAATCCACATAAACATCAGCAAAGGGCTTCCCGCTCTTGGGCCTAGGCCGGGAATCCATAATAAATACTTCTTCTATACCACGCGCCGCAAAATGATGTAAATGTTCCTGGGTAATAACCGTTCCCCGGGGCAACAGCAGTTGCGCATCATAGCTATAGATATCCTTTCCCAAACGAGCCCCTGGTTTGAGATTGCTTATCTTTATCCGTAACAACGGTGGACCTCCCTCGCATCTGTTTACCTTTTCTATCTATTTCTACATGTTTTTGGCAGGTTCCTTCTTTTCACCGTTTATTACCCCAAGATACGTCCAGGCTGGTGACATGTAGACGGGAACAATCTCGACCTCCCACCCGGCATGAGCACTTTCCCGGGCTAGCAACTGGCATACTTCTTTAACCACCAGTTCTTCAGTAGCCTGATGACCGGCATCAATCACTGCCAATCCCAAGGCAGCGGCCTCCCGGGCCTCATGATATTTTAAATCCCCGGTGATAAGCACATCAGCTTGTCCGGCAATTTCATTAATAAAACTAGCTCCTGAGCCGCTTACTACGGCTACTTTCTGTACGGGAGTATCTGGATGTCCCACCAGACGCAAGGCAGGCAAAGCCAGTTTGATGCGCACCTGCTCAGCCAGCTGTCCCAGGGGGATAGCTTGCTGCAGCTTGCCCTTTCTTCCAGGGCTGAACAAGGTTCCCTGGTTCTCCAGCTTATACAGGTCATAAGCCACCTCTTCATAGGGGTGGGCTTCCAGCATGGCATCCAGTATGCCCTTTAGGCGATGTTGGGGGCATATGGTTTCCAGCCGGACTTCCTCTACTTCTTCCAGCTGGCCGATCTGCCCTATAAAAGGATCCGTGTCCTCTCCAGGCTTGAAAGTTCCTATCCCCTGAGCCCTAAAAGTACAATCAGAATATTTGCCGATAAATCCGGCTCCTGCACGGCATATTGCTTCCCGGACCTCATTAATATGGGTCAGGGGCACAAAAACCACCAGCTTGTACAACGATTCCCGCTGCCCGGCACTTCTCAGAATAAGAGGCTCAATATCCGTCAATCCGATGGTCTCAGCCAGCAGTTGATTTACTCCCCGGGGAGCATTGTCCAAATTGGTATGGGCAGCATACAGGCTGATGTCAGCCATGATCAGCTTGCGAATCAGACTGCCTACGGGCGAATCCACTTTAATACTGGACAAAGCCTTAAAAATCAGAGGATGGTGTGTTATGATCAGGTCGGCATTTTCCTGCCAGGCTCGATCCAAAACCTGGTGGTCCAGTTCCAAAGCTACCACTACTTTCGAGACTTCCCGTCCCATTGAACCGACCTGCAAGCCCACATTATCCCACTTCTCCGCTAGATTTAAGGGATAATGCCTTTCCAAGATCTGCACGATATCTTTTACCCGGATCTTCACCTTAAATATACCTCCAATTCCCTTAGCTTTTCTTCCGTTTCCGCCAGCAGTTCATTATTGGGGCTGGTTTTGCTTCCCAGAAGGCTTTTTCGTAGGCGCTGGTATTTTTTCTGGAGCCACTGGCGGTAAGCCTGTACCAATGGATCATCCTGGCGAAGCAAAATAGGCCCTGCTTCTGTTTCCAGCGGTGTCAGCCGGTAGGGGATATTCCCCGGCACTACCTTTATCATGGCAAAAAAACGCCGGTTTTGCCACACCAGTCTTTCATCCCTTATCTCCCATCCCTGGTGGGCTAAAACTTTACGTAAGAACCCTGGACGACTCATAGGCTGGAAAACAAAGCAGGTAAAACTGCCGGCTTTTTCCCAATCATAGCTGAGAATCTGAGCAATGGTTTCTCCTCCCATACCGGCTATGATTACATTGTATACTTCCCCCGGTTTCAAAGGCTGCAAACCATCTCCCTGCCGTACCTCGATCCGGTCGGCATAGGGACTGTCGTTAACTGCCTGGTACAGTCGCTGATAGGGTCCGTTACCTAATTCCGTGGCTATTACCCAGGGAGCGATTTCCTGTTCTAACAGGTAGATAGACAGGAGGGCATGGTCGGCACCGATATCAGCAGCAGGCTGTCCCGGTTCCAGCAGTTCCGCTATAACCCGCAGGCGTTCCAGAGCAAATCCCTCCTGTAATTGCTGTGAAAACAGCTTCCTAATGTATCACCGACACGTCGGGTGTATCATTACTGTGAAAATGACTGCGCTGTGTCATCGCGAGGAGCGAAGCGACGTGGCGATCTCAACCGGTAAGCCCGGCTGATTATGAATGAGATTGCCACGCCCCGTCGGGGCTCGCAATGACAATTAAGAATTCCTTTCATAGCGATGACAGACTTAAGTTTTCGTTTATCGTGGCCTGTTTTACTGGTGAAAATTGCGAGCGCCATGAAGGGCGTGGTAATCTCCATGTTTTCTTACGGTTTGAGTTAGCAGATCGCCACTTCGCTTTGCTCCTCATAAGTACACAGCGCAGTTATTTTCACAGCACTGATACGCAAGATCACTTTTCATTCATCGTGGCAGGTGCTGCAGGTAACAAATGCTGTTTTTATCATAATGGAATTTGCCGGGCAAGGCAAACCAGCAAAAACCCTGGCTCAAGGCCAGGGTTTTGGGCTTTGGCAAAGGCATATTTACATGTCTGGTATTCAGGTTCTATACAGCTTCTATATCTGGGGCAGGTCCTGCAAACTTGCCTCCAATTCCTCACAGGAGAATTCAATATCCTCGGTCTCTCCGGACAGGTAGCGGTCATAGGAACCCAGGTCCAGGTTTCCGTGGCCGCTTAAATTGAACAATATGGTCCGGCTGACCCCCTCCTCTTTGGCTTTGAGGGCTTCATCTATCGCCACCCGGATGGCATGGGCTGATTCCGGAGCCGGCACAATACATTCCGTCTGAGCAAACAGCATGGCTGCAGCAAAGGTGGCATTCTGTTTAACTGCTATTGCTTCCAGCAAACCGTCATGGTAGAGCTGGCTCACCAGGGGAGAATCCCCATGATAGCGCAAGCCTCCCGCATGAATACCCGAAGGGGTAAAACTGTGTCCCAGGGTATACATTTTCATAATCGGCACCAAACCGGCCGCATCACCAAAATCATAAGCAAATACCCCCTTGGTCAGAGTAGGGCAGGCTGCCGGTTCCACGGCAATTAAACGTATATTTTTCCCGGACAGCTTGTCGGGCAGGAAAGGAAAGGCTATACCGGCAAAGTTGCTGCCCCCGCCGCAGCAGCCTATAACCATGTCCGGATAATCTCCCGCCATCTCCAGCTGCAGCCTGGCCTCCTGGCCAATGATGCTCTGGTGAAGGCACACATGATTCAAAACACTGCCCAGGGAGTAATTGGTATCATCTCGCTGCATGGCATCCTCTACCGCTTCGCTTATGGCGATAGCCAGAGTTCCCGGCGAATCAGGGTCTTGGGCCAACACCTTGCGCCCACTTTCCGTAAGAGTACTGGGGCTGGCTACACAGGTGGCTCCGTACAATTCCATTATGGAACGCCGGTAAGGTTTCTGGTGATAACTGACTTTTACCATATACACCATGGCCTCAACACCAAACAGTTTACAGGCCAGCGACAGAGCAGTCCCCCACTGTCCTGCTCCGGTTTCGGTAGTCAGGCGCTTAATACCCTGTATTTTGTTGAAGAATACCTGGGGCAATGCGGAATTCAGCTTGTGGCTTCCTACCGGGCTGACCCCTTCATATTTATAATAAATACGGCAGGGTGTATCCAGGGCCTTCTCTAACCGGCGAGCCCGGTACAGAGGGGAAGGCCGGTACTGCTTATAGAGCTGCCGCACTTCTGCGGGAATCTCAATGTATCTTTCCGTAGAAGCTTCCTGGGCAATTAATTCCCGCGCAAAAAGGGGCTCCAAGTCAGCCGGGGTTAAAGGTTGCTTAGTGTGGGGATGCAGTCCAGGTGCTGGAAGGTTGGGCATATCTGCCTGCACATTGTACCAAAATTTGGGCATTTTGTCCTCAGGCAGCATGATTTTGGTAAACTCTTCTCTACTCATCTCAACATTCTCCTCTCATTCTAATCTCAGCTAAGCTTACTAAAACTTGTGGTCTAGTGTAACACATACGGTTGAGTTTTAACAAGTCTAATTTAAATTATTTATCCGCCCAATTACAACAATTGATTTGACCGGAGGAATACCTGGATCTATAATGAGGTTAACCGAAAAAGGGGAGCTGGAAGAATCCGGCTGAGAGTGGACTGTGTTGTCCTGACCCTGGAACCTGATCTGGGTAATGCCAGCGTAGGAACCATAGTTAGACTATTGTTGCTGCGACTGCTTATCCATTTTTATGGGGTAAGCAGTTATTTTTTACGGGAGGGATATGCTTTGCCGGTTGTTAATTTGAGCCTGCAAATCCTGCCAGTGGTGGAGGAAGAAAAGATCTATCCCCTGGTAGACCAGGTTATTGAGATAATTCAGGCTTCCGGCCTGAAATACGTAGTTGGCCCCATGGAAACAACCATTGAAGGTGAGTTGGATTCCCTGCTGGACCTGGTAAAAAAAGCCCAGGAGGTGTGCGTTCAGGGCGGAGCCAGCCGGGTAATTTCGGTGGTTAAGATTGATTACAAACCGGACGGAGTGACCATGGATGAAAAGACCTACAAATACCGCTGAACAACTGGCACCCTTCGTGTCTATAGCCGGCTTGCTGCTGATCTGGGAAGGAGCGGTACGCATTTTTCAGGTTCCCCAATTCATTTTGCCGGCCCCCAGCCAGGTCATATCCGCCGGGTATCATATAAGGAATCTGTTATTGTATCATACCGGAGTTACCCTGGGAGAAGCTTTAGGCGGATTGCTGCTGGCCATCGCCATAGCTTTCCTGATGGCCCTGCTATTGCACAATATTAACTGGCTGTATGGAATGATTTATCCTCTGTTGATCCTCTCTCAGACCATTCCTTTGGTGATTCTGGCCATTCTGCTCCCCCTCTGGCTGGGTTGGGGCATAGCTCCCAAAATAGTCATCGTAGTTCTGGTTTGTTTTTTCCCCATTGTCATTAACCTGCTCAACGGTTTAGATGAGGTTGATCCTGATCAGCTCAGCCTGTTTCATTCCATGGGCGCTTCCCCTCTGGCTACCTTTTTCATGGTGAAAATGCCTGCTGCCCTGCCTGCCTTTTTCACCGGCATACGCATCTCGGCTACCTACAGCCTGATGGCAGCAGTTATCAGTGAATGGGTGGGAGCCCAGCGGGGATTGGGGTATTTCATGACCATCAAGCAAAAAGCCTTTGCCATCGATGAGGTTTTGGCAGCGGTTCTGGTAATCTGCCTGCTCAGCTATCTTTTAGTTAAATGCACCGATGGTCTGGAATACTGGCTGGTACCCTGGAACCGCCCCAACCTGCCGGAAGAAGAATGGAACTAATACTGAGGAGGTTTGGAAAATGCGCAACTTGGCAGTACTGATTTTGATCCTTTCCCTTTTGGTTCTTGGCCTGAGCGGTTGTCAGAGTCAAGAACCAGGCAGTACTTCGGATTTAACCAAAGTTACCGTGGTTTTGGATTGGTTTCCCAATACCAATCACACCGGATTATATGTAGCCCAGAATCTGGGATATTATGAGGAAGAAGGACTGGATGTGGAAATTATTCAGCCCAGTGAAGGAGGAGCATCCCAGCTGATAGCCGCCGGCCAGGGTGATTTTGGTATAAGCTACCAGGAAGAGGTAACAGTTGCCCGTTCCCAAAACATACCGGTAGTGGCCATCGCTGCAGTGATACAGCATAATACTTCGGGATTTGCTTCTCCGGTAAGCAAAAACATAAAGAGCCCCCGGGATTTTGAAGGCAAAACTTACGGAGGCTGGGGTTCCCCGGCAGAAGAAGCTATGATAAAGGCAATCATGGAGCAAGAGGGGGCCGATTTTTCCAAAGTGAATATCTTGAACATCGGCAGCAGTGACTTCTTTACCAGTATTGAACGGGATGTAGATTTTACCTGGATTTACTGGGGATGGACCGGTATTGAAGCAGAGCTCAGAAATGTGGATTTGAACTTTATTAAACTGCGGGATAAACATCCGGCTTTGGACTTTTATACCCCGGTGATTATAGCCAGTGAAGCCAAGATCAAAGAAAACCCGCAGCTAATAGAAAAATTCATGCGGGCCACTTCCCGGGGTTACCAGTATGCTATAGAAAACCCGCAAGAAGCTGCTGAAATTCTGCTCCAAGCAGTGCCGGAACTGGACCGGGAGCTGGTTGTAGCCAGTCAGGAATACCTGGCCGGAGAGTACCAGGCTGATGCTCCCCGCTGGGGCGAAATGAAAGCCAGTGTATGGAAAGCATACGCCGACTTCATGTTTGGCCACCAGCTTATCGAACAGAATATAGATCCGGAAAAGGCTTTCACCAATCAATTTTTGCCAGAAGAGGAGTAAAGGACAATGGGGTACCTGCAGATTAAGGGAGTCAGCAAAACCCTGGGGCGTATTCACACCCTGGATAATATTTCCCTATCGGTAAACCAGTACGAATCAGTAGTGATATTGGGTCCCAGCGGCTGCGGCAAGAGTACCTTGCTGAACATAGTGGCCGGTCTGATATCCCCCGATCAGGGACAGATTCTTATTGACGGCGAGGATTGGACGGGAAGGACCGGACGAGTCAGCTATATGCAGCAAAAAGACCTGCTCCTTCCCTCCCGTACTATTTTGGATAATGTGGCTATTCCGCTGATTTTAAAAGGTACCCCGAAAAAACAGGCCCGGCAGATAGCCCAGCAGCACCTGACCGAGTTTGGTCTCAGTGATTTTTCCAGTTATTATCCCCGGCAGCTTTCCGGAGGTATGCGCCAACGAGCTGCCCTTTTTAGAACCTATTTATTTGCCAGGGATATTCTCCTGCTGGATGAGCCTTTTGCTGCTCTGGATGCCATAACCAGAAGGCGTATGCACCTGTGGCTGAAAGACTTGCAATCCCGATACCGGTGGTCAATTTTGTTTGTAACCCATGATATTGAAGAAGCTCTTATAATGGCGGACCGCATTCTGGTACTGTCAGCCCGTCCGGCTAGAATCCTGCAGGAGTTTGCTGTCCCAGAACAGCCAGATATAACCACCCACCAGTCTATCAAAAAGAATATTCTGCAGTTGCTGGAACCAGAGGAGGATGATACCAGTGTTTACCGGGGAAATAGCAGCCAATTATGATCTTTGGTACCAAAACCCCAGAGGAGCTTTTATAGATGAACTGGAAACTGAGGCTGCTCTGAAATTATTTTCTCCGTACCCCAATCAGCCTGTTCTTGATGCAGGCTGCGGCACAGGAAACTTCAGCATTAAACTGGCTCAGATGGGCTCCAAGGTTACCGGTATCGACATATCGGAAGACATGCTGTCTTTGGCCAGAAACAAAGCTTCCCTTTTAAATCTGGATATCCAATTCCTAAAAATGGACCTTCATTCCCTTGATTTTCCTGATGGTTCTTTTGCGGGAGTATTCTCCATGGCCGCCTGGGAGTTCGTAACTGAACCAGAAAGGGCATTTGCTGAATTATGGCGGGTCCTGAGACCAGGTGGTCAACTGTTAATAGGCACCATAAACCGGGAAAGCCCCTGGGGAAAGCTCTATATGGAACAAGCCAAACAGCCTGGTTCAGTATTCAGATATGCCGATTTCAAATCATTACAAGACCTGAAGAATCTTGCTCCTGAACATATCTGCGGATGGAGTGAATGTCTTTTTATTCCTCCCGAGGCAGAAGACAGCCTGTTCACCAGGGAAACGGAAGAATCCCTGCGGTATAGCAATTCTCCCGGCTTTATAGTGGTCTGCTGGCAAAAACCACTTTAGACCACTTTCAGACTGCTTCGCTTATTGCTTAAAGATCCTTCCCACTTCTTGCAGCGGTCCCCCCAGTAGGCCAGGGGCTGTCCGTCGCGGCTAATACAAACAACTTCGCATAGATTGGGGCATCCGCGGCATTCCTGACTGCGACTGGTAAACTCCCCTTCCAGAACAAAACTAGGGCCTTTAAACTGGCCAGGGCCTAAGCTGCGTTCCCTGGCCTCCCTGGCCAGCAAGGCCGCACCAATAGCCCCCATTACTTCATGGTGTTCCGGAACTTGCACCGGGCAGCCCAGCAACTGCTCAAAAGCTCGTTTCATCCCCTGGTTAGCAGCTACTCCCCCCTGAAAAAATACTGGTTCCATGATTTTTTTGCCCTTGCCCACATTATTCAGATAATTACGAGCCAGAGCCTCACATAAGCCCATGAGAATATCTTCCACCGGGTACCCCATCTGCTGTTTATGAATCATGTCTGACTCGGCAAAAACCCCGCAGCGTCCGGCGATGCGTACCGGTTGGCGTGAAGTTATGGCCCGTTGTCCGAACTCCTCAATGGGGATGTTCAAGCGGGCTGCCTGCTGATCCAAAAAGGAACCAGTTCCCGCAGCACAGACGGTATTCATGGCAAAATCATTCACTATGCCGTTTTTCAGCAATATTATCTTGGAATCCTGACCGCCGATTTCGATAATGGTTCGCACCTGCGGATTCAGCCAGGAAGCCGCCACCCCATGAGCAGTGATCTCGTTTTTAATTACATCCGCCCCCAGCAGCACCCCCGCCAGCTGACGGCCGCTGCCGGTTGCGCCTACTCCCCTGATTTGCCACCCCTGCTTTTTCAGGGTAGAGTCGATAGCAGCAAAGCCTTCTTTAATGGCTTGTACCGGATTCCCCTGGGTCCGCAGGTAGACTTTGTCTCGCAGCTGCCCCCGGCTGTCCACCAGAACAAAATTGCTGCTTACCGATCCAATATCAACACCCAGGTACATGTGCATGTATATCCTCCTCCTGTATAGGCAACTGGCCTAACCTTTTGCGGCGCTGCAGCATATCTACAAAAGCTTCCAGGCGGGTTTGAATGCCGGCAGCTGCTGAGTGTTCATCAAAATACATGGTCATTACCGGGATACCTTCCTGTTCTCCCACCTGACCCAGCACAGATTGGGCTACTATTTCCGGCATGCAGGTCAAAGGGCCGATCTGGATAATGCCATCAAAACTTTGCCGGGCAAATTCTACCGTATATCCCACCGTCTCCCGGCCATGTCCCCCCACGAAGTAATTCAAGTAAGGGCGTGCACTGGCCAGTATTTGCCTGCGGTTGGTCCCCTTGGCCAGACCTCCCAGCAGGTGATCATTGACCCAGTTACTGGTATAGACTGAACGCTTGACTTCCACATTCATCCGGCCCAGTTGTTCGATTATATGGTAGTTGCAGCTGGGCTCCAATATGGTATAGATTTCCCCTACCAGCCCAATGCGCAGTACAGGTTCACGGTGCTGTTCCATTTTTTCCATCTCTATGATCCGGTTGTTTAAAACCCTTTTGACCTGCTCACGGCTGTCCGCTCCATCTATCTCCCGAAGGGCCAGATGATAGAGGTTCATCACTTTGTCCTTATCCACAGCCCGGGGCAGTACTCTTTCCAGGCAGCTTTCCAAGCGGTCCACTGCATTAAGCTTATACCAGGCGAAGCGGGCTGCCCGCAAAGCTTCCAGAGTGGTCACATTGCCCGCCAGGTCTTTTATCTGGTTCAGCAGTTCCGACAGCTTGAAATCAGGCGCCTCCAGAACCACCATACGGAAAGAATAGCCCAGGTCCTGCAGTATATCCCTTTCAACCTGAGCATAGTAGCCAAATCGGCAGGGTCCCCATCCCCCCGCCATCAGCACCGTGTCTGCTCCCTGTTCCAGAGCTTCGATAAAATTGCCCACATTGATCTTCAAGGGCAGGCAGGCAAACTCCGGTGAGTACTTTACCCCCAGTTCCAAAGTCCGTTTCGTTATGGGGGGCGGCAGTATTACTTCCAGCTTTAGGCCGGTGAGCAGAGCTTTAATGGCTATATGGGAATTACCCATGTGCGGAAAAGTTATCTTCAAAGGATCTCCTCCTATTGCGTTCTATCATGTCCACAAAGGCCTCTATCCGGGTGATCAGCCCCGCCTCTCCTGTATGCTCATCAACCGTTAGCATAATAAAGGGTTTGTTCACTATGCGCCGTTCAATTATTTCTCCAATCAGGGAGTCAGGGCCGCAGCCGAAACAGGCCAGGTAGACAATCCCGTCAATCTCCTGGTCCTGATCGAAATAGAGTGCACTGCCTACCATTTTACGGCCCAGGGTCCAGAAAACCCGTTTGCTTAAAGTGGCGGCATAATTTTCGATCATATCAGGGTCAACATGTTCGGCCAGCACCGGTCTGCATTCCAATCCCCGCAGGTGCTGGAGCAAATTCATGCTGATAACCCCATCATAAAGAGAATAACCATGGCCCAATATCCCCAGTCTTAACCGTTCCGGTTCCCTTGCCGGCAACTGGTTCCCCTCCCACACCTGCATGGCTTCCTGGGGGGATAAACCCTGGGCAGCTAGGGTCCGGAAAAACCTCAGTTCCTCCAGGCCCTTTTGGTAAGCAGCCCGGGTTTTCTTAGGGCTGGCTCCGAAAATGCGTCCTACCCGGACAATATCCTTGTGCAGATACTTGTCAGTTTTGCTGATATCCACGGTTATATCGATCAAAGGAGGCAGGCGGGGAATACTGGCCCTGATCATATCGGGCAGTCCCATGAATTTGGGGCAGATATAGCTTTTCGGTTCCACGCTGACCAGGCGGGGTACAAACAGGTAGTCAACTCCCTGATCCGCCAGTTCCTTAACATGGCCGAAATAAACCTTCATGGGAAAACAAGCTTCATCTACCGCCAGCCGTACTCCCTGATCAACCGTCAGCCGGCTGGTGGGGTGAGATTTGACCACCTGGGCTCCCAGTTCTTCGAAAAAAGTTTTCCACAGAGGATAATAGTAATAATAAAAAAGACTGTGCGGTATTCCGACTTTTAACAACATCAAGGCCTCCTTCTCTTAAATGCAGGAGCAGGCTGGCGCCACTTATCCCGGGTGTTTAATATACTGGGCCGGCTGTTCTGGATGGGAACCGGCGAACGCACCAGTATAGCTTTTAGAGCCGGCCAGTTAAAGGGAATTAACGGCCATAGGTAAGGAACCCCAAAAGACTTGGTAAAGGCAGCCAATACCAGCACCAAAACCAAAGCCGCTAAAAACCCCGGCAAGCGGAAGAACCCCACCGCCAGCAGCAAAAACAGTCTAACCAGCCGGTTGGCCATGGACAGTTCATAGCTGGGAGTACTGAAGGAACCCACCGCCACCACTGCTGTATAGAGAATTACTTCGGGGACCAGCAGTCCGATGGTGACGGCTACTTCCCCTATCAGCAAAGCTGCGATAACTCCCAGAGCCGTGGCCAGGGGAGATGGGGTATGAATAGCCGCCATGCGCATAAAATCCAAAGCCACCTCTCCTATAAGGAACTGCAGCAGCAAAGGAAGTTCTCCCACTTTCTCCGGGCCTATAAACTTCAGAGAGGCTGGGAGGAGATCGTGTTCCAGGGCTGCCAGCAGCCACAGGGGAGTAGCAAATATAGAAATTATAATGGCCAAAAACCTGATCCAGCGGATATAAGCTCCCACGGCAGGATTCTGCCGGTATTCCTCGGCATGGTGGATATGATGAAAATAAGTGGCCGGAGCGATCATAATACTAGGCGAGGTGTCCACCATAACCAGAACATGCCCTTCCAAAAGGTGAACGGCGGCTACGTCCGGACGCTCCGTGTAGCGCACCCGGGGGAAGGGATTCCACCAATTGCCCTGGGTAATCATTTCTTCAACCGATTTTTCCGCCATGGGTATAGCGTCAATTTCCACTGCCTCAATGCGTTTGGTAAGGTTATCCACCAGAGCCGGATCGGCCACGTCTTTCAGGTACAGCAGGCAGATATCGGTTTTGGAGCGGCGGCCAATCCTTACCAGCTTTACCCGCAGCTTGGGATCCCGGATCCTTCTGCGAATAAGAGCGGTGTTGAAAACCAGGGTCTCGGTAAAACCATCCCGGGAACCGCGCACTACCCTTTCAATATCGGGTTCCTCCGGATTACGGGACGGGTAGGTGCGGGCATCGATTACAAAGGCCTCTTCACAGCCATCTACCAATAACAGGATGGACCCGGCCATCACCAGGTAAATCAGTTCATCAATCTGTGCTTCCGTACTCAGTTCTATATAGGGAAGATTTCTCTCCAATACCGTCCTTACAGTAGCTGAACCAAACTCCAGCCCCTCCAGCTTCAGCAGGAGTTTCATAACCTGGGTCAATACGTCATCCTTCACAAACCCGTCAATACAGATAAAAGCCGCCTGGCGTCCCAGGATGCGCATTTCCCTGACGATAATGTCAAAACTTTCGCCAAAGCCCAGTTCCTGCTGGAAAAAATCCAGGTTTTCCTGAAAATTACGGGACAGGTAAAGATGCTGGTCTTTATCGCGCAAGGAATCCCTTCTTTCCCGGAATATTTCCATGTATTTCAGTAAAACTGGAGATGTCCAGGATTAGCCTTTGGGGTCAAAAAGCACCGCCGCTACATAACCGAAAACAATAGCTGCGGTAATACCGGCAGCGGTTGCCTCCACTCCCCCGGATATAGCCCCTAACAGGCCTTTGGTTTCTACGGCTTTTAATGTTCCCTGAACCAGGGAATGCCCGAAACCTGACAAAGGCACGGTAGCACCCGCTCCGGCAATGTCAACCAAAGGCTGGTAAAGCCCTAATCCGCTCAGGATAGCTCCAATGCTTATATACCCTACCAGAATATGTCCCGGAGTTATGGCCGGTTTAGTCAGATCCATAACCAGCTGACCAATAAGACAAATTATTCCTCCAACCAAAAAGGCCATTACCAATGAGTTCACAGCTATTCACCCCGTTTACAGATATTCCAGAGCTACCGCGTGAGCGATACCAGGGATACTTTCCCCTTGAAAGCTAGTAGTGGGACTCATCAGAGCACCGGTGGCTACCAGCAGCAACCGCTTTATCTTGCCTTCCTCCATTTTTTTCAGCAGGGGTCCGCACAGCATAGCCGCAGAACACCCACAGCCGCTTCCCCCGGCATGGACATCCTGAGTCTCATTGAATATCAAGACTCCGCAGTCGCTGTAATTGGGCTCAGGAACAATCCCATGCTTAACGAACAGCTGTTTAATCAGAGCTGAACCTACTTTGCCCAGATCACCGGTTACTATCAAGTCGTAATAATCGGAGGGGCGATTGGTATCATCAAGATGCTGCTTTATTGTATCCGCCGCAGCAGGAGCCATGGCACTGCCCATGTCATTGACATCTTTTTGGCCCAAGTCAATAATTTTGCCGATGGTGGCACAGGTTACCCGCGGACCGCCATATACCCCTTTTTCCAGGACTACTGCCCCTGCCCCGGTTACAGTCCATTGACCGGTCATGGAACGCTGGGTACCCTGTTCGGTGGGAAAACGGAACTGTCGTTCCGCGGTATAATGATGACTGCTTACCGCCGCTACCGCCCTTTCAAAATATCCCCCGTCGATAGCCATGGCTGCAGTTAACAGTGATTCAGCCATAGTAGAACAAGCTCCGTACATACCCAGGAAAGGTATTTGCAGTTCCCGGGCAGCATAATTGGAAGAGGTGATTTGGTTCAGCAAATCGCCGGAAACCATTAATTCAATATCCTGGGGCTGGTAATTTTTCTTGCTCAAAGCCAGCTTGACCGTTTCCCGCAGCAGCTTGGATTCTGCTTTTTCCCAGGTTTGTTCCCCGAATTCATAATCCTCAAGAATCCAGTCAAAATAGGATCCCCAGGGACCTTCTCCTTCTTTGGGGCCAACTATGGTTGCCCAGGCTGTCAGAACCGGCGGATTTTCGAATTTAATGCTCTGCATGCCCAGTTTTTTCTGGTTGGCCAAATGCTGTCACCTCTTAGCCGAAAACAACCTTGATAAGTCCTATTACTACCGCTACGACAAAGCCAAATACCAGCGTAGGACCTGCTACGCTGAAGATGCGGGCTCCCACTCCGAAAATATAGCCTTCCCGCTTGAACTCCATGGCCGATGCCACGATAGCATTAGCGAAACCAGTAATAGGTACAATGGAACCAGCTCCGGCACGCTTGCCTAAAACGTCATACCATCCTAACCCGGTAAACAGCGCAGCCAAGAAAACCAGTACCACAGCTGTAGCCGAGCCGGCATCCACTTGGCTTAATCCCCGGGCACTGAAAAAATTCATGATAACCTGCCCCAGAGTACAAATCAGACCGCCCACTACAAAGGCCCAAATACAGTTTTTGACTACTGTGGGCTTGGGTTTAGTCTGATCAACCATATCCTGGTACTCCTGAGCTTCTATTTTTTTCAGTCGATCTTCTGCTGTATTCACAAGCTGTCGCCTCCCTTACCAGAAATATTATGGGCTAACCCAGATCCCTTTATTCCCCAACAAAAGCAGCACCCCGTATCCGGGG
The DNA here is from genome assembly GCA_001513155.1 of Syntrophomonas sp. DTU018. Classification (GTDB taxonomy): domain Bacteria; phylum Bacillota; class Syntrophomonadia; order Syntrophomonadales; family Syntrophomonadaceae; genus DTU018. The sequence goes on along the minus strand of LFSR01000004.1, from coordinate 91,508 downwards.
TGCTGCTGGGAAGAAATATGATTATTCTACATAAGCAATCTTGATATTGGCTTTGTATTCCACAATTTTGTTATCCTGACAATCGGCTGTCCAATTGTAGACTTCCACACCGGTTACATTGGGATACCTGCGGGAAGCCTCCATAACCGCATTTTCAATAGCATCCTGCCAGCCGCGCTGGGATTCAGCTACAATTTCTGCAACCTTTACCTGCAATCTAGTCCAACCTCCTTTTGTATCAGTTGCTATTAGCTTGGATAGAATGCAGGCGGTTTATGCAAAATGCAAACATCGATTAATGACTGAAAAAACTAGGCAGGGAAACAGGAGCATTAGCCGGCGAGCGACTTACGACGAGCCGTGGCAACCCAGGTTGAAACTGGGGCTGCGAAGGGGAGCGAGAAACAGTACGTTTCGAGCAGTGAGTACTGAGTGCATGGATACCGAATTACGAACGGTCCCCTTCGCACTTAAAGTTTGCCGATGGGTTGCAGGCGAGGAAGTCCCGTAGCGAGCCGGCCAATACTCCTGCTTAGATAGACTAAGGGACGTAAAACTTATCTTCTCCGGCAAAACGAGAAGAATACAAGTTTTACGTCCCCGTGTCGGTCGTCAGTTCTTTAGGAGGTCTGTTCATTCAGCAGGTTCCTGAGCTTCTGCAGGGCTCCTTTTTCTATGCGGGATACCTGTACCTGGGAAACCCCCAGGTCTTCGGCTATTACCGACTGGGTTTCATCTTTGAAAAAACGCCGCAGGATGACCTCCCTTTCCCTGTCATCCAGCTTGCCCAAGGCTTCCCGCAAGGCCATCTGTTCCAGGATTCTAACGGTGTTTTCCTCGGATGCCAGGCGGTCCACCAGGGATACCTGATCCTTTTCTTCCCCGGGAAGGACATCGTAGATATAGGCCGGCGCCTGGCAGGCTTCCATGGCCAGCACGATTTCTTCCTTGTCCATTTCCAGGCAGGCGGCAATCTCATTAACACTGGGCTCCCGCCCCAGGTCATGGCGCAGTTTTTCTTGGGCCCAGCGGATTTTCCCGTACAGTTCCTTGTAACCACGCTGGACCTTTACCATGCCGTCGTCCCGCAGGAACTTCTTAATCTCTCCTATAATCATAGGCACTGCGTAAGTGGAAAACCGTACCTGAAAAGAGAAGTCGAACTTGTCGATAGCCTTCAGCAGACCGATGGATCCTACCTGAAACAAATCCTCATAATCATAGGAAGTACCTTTAAACCTTTCCAGAACCATATATATTAAACCCACATTGGCCTGGTAGATTTGTTCCCGGGCTTCCTCATCGCCCTGTTTGGCTCTTAACAGGAGATCCTCGTTATCCTCATAAGAATGGGCAGAGGACATCAACCTCCCCCCTTACGCCATGGCTTGATTGCCTTGAGAAGGAAAATGACGCAGCAGGCGGACGCTTGTCCCTTTGCCGGGCTCACTGATTACTTCCATTTCATCCATAAAGGAACGCATAAAGGTAAATCCCAGACCCATACGGGTAGAATCGCTGGAGTAGGTGGGCTGTAAAGCCTGGTCAATATCCTCTATACCCTTGCCGTAGTCCTTGACTATAATTTCCAGATTGCCGTTATCATAAATAGTCACTTCAACTTCGATTTTTTGGCCGGGATCATTGGCATAGCCGTGAATAATGCTGTTGGACACGGCTTCCGATACTACCAGTTTTATTTCTTCGATATCCTCCAGGGTGCAGTCCATCTGTGAGGCAAAAGCTCCCACGCAGGAGCGGGCAAAGGATACGTTTTCCGGAAGACTGCAGAATTCAAAACGGACATAATTCTTCACATTCATGCGCAATTCCAGCCCAGGGCTGGTCCACCTCCCCTTAGTTGCTGACCACATCTTTTTCACTCCTGTACAGGGGCACCAGCTTGTTAATTCCTGAAAAGTGCAAAATCTTTTCTACTGACGGGGAAGCCCCTACAATATACATTCTCCCCTGCTGAGCCCTTACCTTTTTATAGCGGCCAATTATTACTCCCAGCCCTGAGCTGTCAATAAAGGTGACCTTCTCCAAATTCAAAACCAGAGTACGTATGCCGGCGGTGTCCAGCCTCTGATCAATAGCCTGCCGCAGTTGATCGGTCACCAGCATATCCAGTTCTCCGGTGATGCGTACCACCAGTGTATCACCCACCTGTTTGAAATCTGCATTCACCTGCTTTTCTCCTCCTCAAGCCGCAGCAAATGGTACTTGTATGTGCCCCTTAACATTCTACAGGCAGGAGATTTTTACCTTCCACAAAATTCCATCTACAATAGATAGGTTTCGGCAAGCATCTTCAAAATCTCTTTCAGCAATCCGGAGCGGGGTATATCCTCAGCGGCCACGAGATTTACCTCTTTTACCAAATCCCCGTCATTATAGACCCGGATTTCCCCAAGTTTTTGTCCCTGGACTACCGGGGCATCCACATAGGCGGGGAGTCTTTTTTCCATAGTTATTTTCTTTTCCTGCCCTTTTTCTACTATGGACCCTACATCCTCTTCCGCAATCACTTCCACCCTTTCCTTGATACCTTTGCCTACCTGAACCACCCCGCAGACACTGCCCTGGCTGAAAAAGCTTTTGAAGGCATACTTGGCAAAACCATAATTGAATAGCTTCATCATGTCACGATGATTGCCATTCTGATTGGGGGAGGCCATCACTACCCCGATCAGGCGCAAGCCATCTCTTTTGGCGGTGGCTGTCAGGCAATACTTGGCTTCACTGGTCCATCCGGTCTTGAAGCCATCGGTGCCTTCATACCACCATAACAGCTTATTGGTATTGAAAAGCTTAAATTCACCTTGCCGCAAGTTATATTCTTTAATAGAGGTATATTCCAGGATTTTAGGATACTGCAGGGCATAACGGGCCATAACTGCCAGGTCATAGGCACTGCTGTAGTGATTTTCCGCCGGCAGTCCATAGGAGTTTACGAAATGACTGTTCTTCAGTCCCAGCATTTTGGCCTGCCGGTTCATGCGATCCACGAAATTCTGATGAGTTCCCTCCAGGTGTTCGGCTACAGCTACGCAGGCATCATTGGCTGAACCTACCGCAATAGCGATCATCATATCCTCAAAAGTCATTTCTTCTCCTGGTTCCAGGTATATCTGGGAACCTCCCATTTTCCAGGCTTCTTCACTGGCCACCACTTTATCTTTTACAGTAACTTTGCCTTCTTCCAGATCCTGAGCTGCCAGAATCATGGTCATCAGCTTGGTCATACTGGCAGGGGGAAGACGCTTGTGCTCATTTTTGGCCAGCAAAACCTTGCCGGAGTCGGCATCCATGAGAATATAAGCTTCTGCTTCTACCTCCACCTGGTCGGCCTGTACCGGGGTGACTACCGCTAAATTAAAGGCCAGCACGCCTATCAAAATCCAGGCTAGCCTTTTCCAGGGCCGCATAAAGGCTGCACCTCCCTAATTTCTGTTTTCTAGATTATATTTGCCCCAGGCGGAGTTTATGCCCGGCAAACAAGGGAAAACGCCTGCAATACTGCAGGCGTCCAGACTGTCAAAGAAGTCTTTTAGCGGTTAGACGTTCGAGATTGCCACGCCCCTCCGGGGCTCGCAATGACACATAAGATGGCCTTTTGGTATGTCATCGCGAGGAGCGCAGCGACGTGGCGATCTCTTTTAGCAACTTTTTTGAAACTCTCACGCCTGCAATACTGCAGGCGTTTAATGAGATTATGCAGTTTCATGCTACTGGTTTTAGGAAGAAATTGTGGAGAGCTGTAAGCCGCTCATAAGCTGGTTTAATTGCCGAGTATTCTCTTGCATTTGCTGAGCTAAAGCATCAATTCTTTCTGCCGCTTGAGAGCTTTCTTCACTGCTGGCAGCAATCTCTTTTGATTTAACCGTAGTCTGTTCAATGGTAGCAGCTGTGGTCTCGATACTCCTAACAATATTCTGCATTCCGTTGGCCAGCGATGAGATGCTGTTCTGCAGCATTTCCGTCAGATGGGAGATAATTTCTCCATCCCCTTTGTAAGCTTGCCCTACGTCCTCCAAGATCTTCTGGTCCCTGGTTACATCTTCACTTACAAAGCGCAGCAGGTTATTGCACTGGTCGATGAGGCGATGCATAACTTGATAAACCTGCTGGGTCATTCCCTGGATATGCTGAACAGCCACCGCCGATTTTTCCGCCAAAGCTCCCACTTCCTGGGCTACCACGGCAAAACCCCGGCCATATTCTCCCGCCCGGGCGGCTTCAATAGAGGCATTTAATGCCAGCAAGTTGGTCTGGCTGGCTATATCCGAGATTTGCCCGGCTAATGCAGATATTTCCTCTACTGCTCCGCTTTCAGCTATAGCCTGGTCCACTTCTTTATGTATACTTGCAAAAAGCTGCATAGTTGCCTCGCGTGATTCAGTGGCTCTTTGCAGTATTGCTTCCGCCCTTTCGTCAATCTGCCGGGCCTCATCCCGTGCCTTATCCACTTCCTTTCTTATTGAATCCAACATGGCATCGGCTTGTTCACTGGAAGCATAAATCTCCTGGGCGGAAGCTGATATTTCCTCCATACCGCTGGCTATGAAACTGGTTTGCCGGGCAATATTGGCCATTAAGGCCGTAATGTCACGGCTTCTGGCTGCCAAATCCTCGCTGATAGTTAAAGTTGACGCACTATGAGCTGATACATTGCTCAAGGTCTCCCTTAACATGGAAGTCAGCTCATCAGCTTCCTTCTGCTTTGAGGCAGCTAACATTATGAGCTCACTGGCCTTATGTACTAAAAAGATGGCCAAAACCGCAGCTACTATGAACAGCAATGGGCAGAAAAGCCAAAATGAAGGTGGGTAATTGGCCAGATAAGCTCCCCGGGCTAATACAAAACCCAGTCCATTGAAAAGGAAGGTGACAGCTACATAAAAGGCTACTAATCGGGTGTTATAATACATAGCTGCGGCAATGAGAATTATGAAAGGAAGAAATACTACTCCGCGATTAGCCTGGTCTAAAGCGATAAAAATGCCGGTTATTAGAGCAGACATCACCAGCACGTAAAGATACTTCTGAAGATGCTTATATTTGCCTTTGCTGAGCAGGCGGGCCAGTATGGCTGCTGCCACGCCCAGGAGAATACTGGCACTTCTGATAATGGGGACATGCAGTACTAGGACTATTAGCAGAAAAAAAGCCGTCGATGCCAGGGAAAAAACGTAAAATAGACTGTTGTTTACCTTTTCCTCGTGATCCATCAAAAGGGCGGATTGCATCCCACTACCTCCCCATCTATTCGCTTTTAAAACCCGGTACTTTTATTATTCCAGGAACTGAATTAATTGCAAGCGAATGCCGTGGGGATCTTCGATAAAAGCAATCTTACGGTCAGGTCTGAATTGGGAAGGGGGAAGTAAAAAGTTAACATTCTCCTGGCGCAGTTTTTCTGCAATAGCTTCCAGGTCATCCACTGCCAGCGCAATGTGGCCGATGCCATTGTCATGAGGGTTGCTGCCGGGATTGTGAGAGGCTTCGATCTCAATGCTGATATTGCCGTCACCCACGAAATAATAATTGACCCCGCCGATATTAATGGTCTCCTCCTGCTTGAATCCCAGCACTCTGGTATAAAAGTCGAGAGCTTTTTCCACATCCGTCACACAGATTCCCACATGGTGTATACGCATAAGCTATCCCTCCTGTTTTTCTACCCTTTAACCGGGTATGGTAGTTTTGGCTGCCTCCTGGCCACTGGCCTTAGCTACAAAATTAACCGCCCATTCGGGATACGCCCCGGCATATACGTGATTATAGGAAGCTATGGTATTACGATGAATGATGCCATCTATTTTGCCGTTCAAACCGTAACCTCTTTCCACCTGAAAAATGTGCTGTATTTCCTTGGGATTATAGTTACAGATCTGGGAATGATGAAACTCATGCCCTCTTACCACAGTTCCCACCGGGAACAGGAAGTTGGGAGCAACGGTATTCATAGCTGTATAACCATGGCCTTTGGGCTGCCTGGACATCTTGGTATCACAGGGCAATACACCGCACATCTCATAACTTTGCCCTTCATAATACAGCTTGCGGGCCAGATACATCAGACCCCCGCATTCAGCATAGATGGGCATACCCATGGCTGCCGCTTTGCGTATAGAAATTCGCAATCCGGTGTTTTTCTCCAATTCTGCTGCAAATACTTCCGGGAAACCACCTCCAATATACAGACCATCCACATCCGGCAAACTTTCCTGCTCAAGACTGTTTATATATACCAACTCGGCTCCCGCTGAGCTTAAGGCTTCTAAGTTTTCCGGATAATAAAAGCTGAAGACTTTATCCCGTATTACACCGATTCTGGCCTTCTTGGGGGAATGGAAATCCTGGTTTTCCATAACCGGTATGGGTGATGCACTTTTGGCGATATTCAATATCTTATCCAGATCGGTAGAGTCATTTATCGCTTTTTGCAGGCATTCAATGATCTCCAGGGTTTTCTCCATTTCTGCTGCCGGTACCAGGCCGAGATGACGATCGGCTATGACCAGGTTATTCTGTTTGGGAACAGCACCTACTACTGGTATCCCGGTATAGCTTTCAATGGATTTACGCAGCATGGCTTCATGACGTGGGCGCGCTACCTTATTTAAGATAACCCCTGCAATCCTGGTATTTTCGTCAAAGGTGGCAAACCCTTTTACTAAAGCAGCAGCACTGCGGGTCATGCGCGTGGCATCGATAACCAGAATCACAGGAGCCGCAACGGCCTGGGCCACAGCCGCCGTACTGTCACTCCCCTCCAGGTCCAAGCCGTCGAAAAGGCCCATAGCTCCTTCAATTACCGCAATATCGGCGTCCTGGCAGCTAGCGTAAAAATGATAAGCCAGTTGCTCTTTATCCAGAAAGTACAGATCCAGATTACGGCACTCTCTTCCCGCCACCAGGCTAAGCCAGCTGGGATCAATAAAATCCGGTCCTTTTTTAAAGGGCTGAACAGTTAAACCCTTATGCCGCAGAGCCAGAATAAGACCCAGCGTCACAGTGGTTTTACCCGAACGACCCTGAGGTGCCCCAATAGCCAGTCTCATTATGTCACCTCAGCTCACCTTATTAGCTGCAAAACACGTTGCTTACATCTAAAACCGCCGCTTTTCTCTACTTGAAATGTAACATTCCCCTTATATTAAGTAAAATTTGATAATGTTATTATCACTATAATTGATGACCTATGGCTGATATACCTGGGTAAACAGTAAAAAAGCGGGAAGCGATCTCATTAGGACCTTTCCCGCTGCATTTCCAATAATTCTAGCATTCGTTATTGACAACCCTCTCCAGGAGTTCCTTGTTATGAAGGAAATCTATAAAAAAGCGTTCTTCTTTGGTCTTGGCATTGTTGGCATTGGTAAGTATGTTCAAGGGTCTTCCCATGTAACAATCCTGGATTTTGACTGCTTTAAGAATATTTTCCTCACATTCCTTGCGCACCGTTAGGGCTGAGATAACCGTAACCCCCAGACCAGCCGCCACTACCTGCTTGATAGCTTGGGTACTCCCCAGTTCCATGGTTATATTCAAGTCCGACAGTGACAAACCCTTGTCCGCCAAAAACAATTCATATATACTGCGGGTTCCCGATCCCACTTCCCGCAGAATCATTTTGGCTTTACGCAGGTCGTTCAGGGTAATGCTGCCTTTTTGCGCCCAGGGATGATGATAAGGCACCACTACCACTAACTCGTCGTGCCAGAAGTTCTCGATTTCCAGGTCTTTATTCCGGGGAACCGTTCCTTCTACCAGACCGATACGGTATTTTCTTTCCAGTATATCCCGGGTAATATTCTCGGTATTGGCAATGGTTACTTTAAAATCAATATCGGGCCGCATTTTATACAGATAAGCCAGTATTCTGGGCAGTATATACTCACCAATGGTCAAAGTAGCTCCTATCTTCACTTCTTCATGGCGATCCTCCGCCAGTTCATTGAGTTCTTCCTGGACCTTCTTCGTCATCTCCAGCATTCTGCATACATATTCATAAAAGATAGTACCGGCTTTGGTTAAAGTTACCCCGCGATTACTGCGCTCGAAAAATTTGGTCCCATAGAAATTCTCGATGTTCTGAATCTGCAGGCTCACTGCCGGCTGACTAATGTGCAGCTGCTTAGCTGCCAAGGTGATGTTTTTGGTCTCGGCAACTGCTTTAAATACAATAAAGTCCTGATTATACATGCAACCCCGTCCTTTTCTTACACCTTCTGTGGCTTTTCCCACCGGCAACTGTATTTATTTGCTCAGTTTTTCCAACATATAAAAGTGTCACTCAAGGAACCGGGAAATCTCATCAAGTCATTAGGCTTATATGGCATTGCAAAACTAGTTACATCATGCCCCATTTACGTCTATATTCACAGCGCAGGACAAAGTCGTCATTGGTGAAACCATGGGCATTCAGCAGTTTGACCGCTTCAGTAAAATCTAAGGTCTCCGTTTCCAAAAGGATATAATCTTTTTTAGTGGTAATGGCCCAATCATCATGAGCACTGGTCAATATTTCCACCATCTGTGCAATCCTTTCCAACCGCCGGGAAAGGGCATCTTTAAGAGCGCGAATATCATCGGGCCCCGCTTTTTTAAGGAGCAAGAACTTTTCTAGGGGAGTTTTCTCTTTTCGTTTCCATTCTCCTTCTTCGAAGAAATAGAAAAAGAAGCGGGCCCTTTGAACACAAAGGATAGCTCCTTTTTTCATTTAATATTATTCCCCCTTTTTTGGCAAGGCCTCCCCAATGGGGAGGCCTTGGCTTATATTACCTGCCCTAGGCAGAATCTAGTATATGATACTCACAGAAGCCACTGCAGCACTAAAGGGATGCCCAGAAGTCACCCAGCAGCAGGACGGAGAAGATGTAGCCCAGAGGCACATTTACGAGTACGCCTATGGTGAAAGCCAAGAAAGGCTTCAAACCTGCCCTGGCCAGTTCCCTGAACCGGGTAGTTAAGCCGATACAGAGGAAGCATAACACAAAGCACCAGGTTCTCAGGGTCTTAACCGGTGATATGACGTCGGAGTTAACTGTATCGGCAGCAGCGGGATCAACACCGGCAATGACAAAAGTCATTATTATGGAAGCCACGAAGAAACCTAAGACAAATTTGGGGAAACGAGTCCAAATCTGTTTGGCATCAGGTTTGGTATTGTCCTCTCTTCTTTCCCATTTGGTCACAGAAATAAGAGCCAGAATAAAACACCAAACGCCGATAAACATATCCCGGCCAACGACCTTCATTAAGGTAAAGGACTCTACTGCCTTGTCGCTTATTTGAGCTGCTGCGGCCATACCAGCTGCATCGGCAAACTCTGATGTACCGATCCAGGCACCGGCAGGTCCGTCAGGGATACCAAGAAAATTAATCATTATGGGGAGTAAAAAGACCATAATCGTAGCGTAAATAACTACCATGGCAATTGAAATGGAAACGTGATCGGATTCTGCGTTCACAGAACTTCCGACAGCAATAGACGCTGATACACCGCAAATAGAGCCGCCTGCTCCCAAAGTTGCGGCAAAGCGCCTATCTAATCCGAGCCATTTGGTACCGGCATAGTAAATTACCAGGAATGTGGTAACTGCTACTACTGTGGCCTGACCAAACGCAATCGGCCCCGCGGATACAATCATGGTAAAGGGTAAGGTTGCGCCCAGTAATACGATTCCTGTCTTTACATAGAATTCGGTGCGCAATGATGTATCAAACCATTTGGGTATCTTGGTAAAGTTACCCAGTATCATACCTATGATAAGAGCCAGAACCGGGGCTTCCAGGTTATACTCCTTCATAGGGTTCCAGGAGCCAAGAATTTGAACTACAATTGCCATTAAAAACAGAATCAGGAATCCAGGTATAAATTCTTTCAAGCTATGGCCAAGAAGTTTTACAGCAATAGAAAATATCGCCAGCAGAACAACGAATAATCCTATCAGACCACCAATCTTTTGGGCAAAGAAGGCTGGTACTGCGCTGAACTGGTCATAACTGGGGACACTAACTGCGATACTCTTAATGGTGCCGCCAGAGGCCCACAAAATCAAGGCGACTATTACAATGCCCAGGCCAAGCCAGACCGCCCACCAGTCTTCTTTTTTCCACAGCTCGGAAATGCCACCGGAAGATTCTGTTTTCTGCTGCGTCATCGCTCCAACTCCCTTCATGAAATATCAAAAGCAATACCCTGACGTTTATTGAAATTGACTGAGGAAAATATCTCTGCTCTGATTGTGTTGATCTTGCTCTCTTATACTTCTTGATTCCCGGGTGGCCGCAATTAACTGCCCCTTATTACACACAACCGGTAGGTTTCGGCAATCCGGCTATCTTGCAAGCTCCCTTGCCCGGGCCGCTGGGGAACAGGTCATAAATTTCGGCTTGAGTTTTTCCGGTATCTTTTAACAGCTTTCTTACCATGGGAGCAACGCCGAATTCTGCATAGTATTTGCGCAGGTAGTTGATAATCTCCCAGTGTTCCTCGGTCAGCTCGGGCACGTCTTCGGTTTGAGCCAGAGCTTTGGCAACTTCTTCATCCCAGTCCGAGGGATTGTCCAAAAAACCATCTTCGTCAAGCAATATCACGCGATCTCCAACTTTCAGTTCCGGCATAATATACCTCCTTCTTATTTTTGGTTTTAAATCATGCTGCGGCGGTATTCCGCCCTAGCATAATTGACAACTGTAAATCACTGCTCCTAAACTCCTGGGCTAATATCGCCAACTTCGGTTTGTTCTCTAACACCAATCACCACCTTGTACAGGATTGTCAGGGTCAGCAACCCAATGGCATAAACCCCCATGATTATGGTCAACTCTGTTACCGTAGGTACATATTCGGTAACAAGTCCAAAAGCATTAGGAACAAATCCTCCCAAAACCAGCCCGATGCCCTTGTCCAGCCAGGTAGCAATGAATACGGATATCAGGGCCAGGATTAAGGCTTTTTCATTGCGGCGCACCCTGGGAATCAGCAATAATATGATTCCTAAAAAAGCCAGGATAGCAGCAATCCACATGAAGGGAACCAAATTGTTGCTGCCGTTCAGTCCGGCAAACAAATACTGCAGGGTAACCATATGTCCCGGAATGTTGCTGTAAAAGGCGGTAAAAACCTCCAACATGAAGAAGAACACATTGGCGATCATAGCATAGGTCACAATCACGGCCAGTGACTGGATGGCCTGGTTAGAAGTCTTGAAAGATGTAAACCGGCGCAATATAAGGCAGAGAAGGATCAGCAGAGCCGGCCCTGCAGCAAAAGCAGAAGACAGAAATCTTGCGGCCATAATAGCTGTTAACCAGTATGCCCTCCCGGGCAGACCTGCATATAGAAAAGCCGTTACCGTATGAATGCTTATGGCCCAGGGAATAGCAATGTAGGTGAGTATTTTCACCCAGCGGGGAGCGGGAAAGCCTTTCTTCTCATACCCCAATACAGTCCAGCCGATGATAAAGTTCAGCAACAGGTAGCCCAGTAACACGCACATATCCCAAAACATTATGGATCTGGGTGAAGGATGCAGGATTATGTTAAGCAAACGCGTGGGCTGTCCCAGGTCCACAAATATGAACAGGATACACACGATTACCGCTGCTACTGCCAAAAACTCTCCCAATATCACTATTTTCCCGAAGGTCTTGTAATCATGCAGGTAGTAGGGAATGGCCACCATCACTGCTGAAGCGGCTACCCCGACCATAAAGGTAAACTGGGAAATATACAGGCCCCAGCTGACGTCACGGCTCAAACCCGTGACTCCCAGGCCGTAGTCAAACTGCTTGAGATAGGCAGTCAGTCCAACCACAGCCAGGATTATTAACAGCCCTACCCAGGCATAATATCCTTTGCTTCCTCGTAAAGCCTTCTCAAGCATTTGAGCCGCCTCCTCCGATAATGTAGTAGACACTTGGTCCGGTTCCTAGTTCCACTTTGCGGCGCAGGAAGAAATTATCCCTGAGAACTTTCCGGACCGGGGAGTCAGGATCACTCAGGTCGCCAAATATAATAGCACCTCCGGAAGCCTCTGCGCATACCGGTTGCTGTCCCTTATCCAATCTTTCCATGCAGAAAGTACATTTCTCTACTACTCCTTTGGTCCGGGTGGGAACCGCACTGTTAATTTCCTCAATGTAGGGACGCGGATCAAAGAAGTTGAAACTCCTGGCTCCGTAGGGACAGGCGGCCATACAATACCTGCAGCCGATGCAGCGGTGGTAATCCATAGCTACGATCCCATCCGGGCGCTTGAAGGTTGCCTGAGTGGGGCATACCCTTACACAGGCCGGATTTTCACAGTGATTGCACAAAACCGGGAACTGCATCTGCTTTACTTTTTCGCTGAGATACTCGCTTTCCAGTTCGGCAAAAGTATGCTCGAAGTCTTCCTGCCAGATCCATTTAATTTCATGCTGGGGATCATTTATCTCCGGCACATTGTGATATTTATGGCAGGCGGCGGCTACCCGTTGAATATCTTCGGGAGTTTTAAACTTGCTGACATCAATCACCATTCCCCAGTGCCCGGCCTGAAGGTTTTTGCTGCCGGGTATGGTGTCTGCTGCCGTACCTATCCGGTCAATTCCTTCCAACACCAGCGCGCTGCCAATTCCCAGCGATGCCATTATTTTGAGAAAATCCCGTCTGTTCATCATTTAGCTATACCTCCACCATGACAATCCCAGCAATATGGGTCCACTGACGTATAGGCATGACAAGCATCACAGAATTCGCTTCGATTGGAATGGCATTGCAGGCAGGTGTTATCCAGACTGATCTGGTATTCCTTTCCAGAGCTGCTGGTGTAGACCGTCTTCCCTTCCCGCACCACCTGATCACGCCAATCGTTCAGAAGCTGTGGATGCTGGCTGCGCATGAATTCCGCTGATTCAATGCACTCCTTTTCACTCAGCTGGTTAATCACCGGGGTATCCAGGCTGATCTCCGGCGGTTCGTCGGCCTGACCGATGTTCAGCCAGAAGGGAGCGGTAATTATCAGGGCAAAAATTATCAGACCGGTTATAATCTTTCCGCCGTTATACATCATCGTCATCCCCTTTACCCGGCAGTGGCCGCATACGCAGGTCCATGGTCCTTTCGATCTCGCCATCCATTACCAGCGCATTTCCCAGCAGTTCATGAACGCCCATTACCTCAACTCCAGGAACCCAGTAATTCATCAGAGCCGGAAAAGCAGCCCGGTCAATGGCACAGATGTTTGCCAATACATTTACGCCATACCTTTCGTGAACATATCTGACCGCATTGGCCCGGGGAAATCCTCCCCGCAAACGCATTTCCATGTTTTCTCCGGCGTTTAATCCGGCTCCGCTCCCGCAGCACAGGGTCTTTTCCCGTATTGTCTCCTCGGGCATTTCATAAAAGTGATTGCACACCTTTTGGAGAATGTAGCGGGGTTCTTCCAGCAAGCCCATACCCCTGGCTGTATTGCAGGAATCATGGAAAGTAACCCGCAAGTGATCGTTACGGCTGGGATCCAATTTGATTTTGTTGTGATAGATCAGATCAGCAGTAAACTCAGTAATATGAACCATTTTGGTGGAAGCAGCGTTGGTGAATTTGGTCCCTGTAATAGGAGATACCGGCACTTCCAGGAAATCGGCGGGACCGTTCCAGGTATCCATGTACTGGTTGATTACCCGCCACATATGCCCGCATTCTCCGCCCAGTATCCATTTGACCCCCAGCCGTTTGGCTTCAGCGTAAATCTTGGCATTGAGCCTTTTGGCCATTTCATTGGAAGTAAAGAAGCCAAAATTTCCGCCTTCCGAAGCATAAGTACTCATGGTATAATCCAGACCTATCTGTTCAAATAGCATTAAATAACCCATACAGGTATAAATCCCCGGATCAGCAAAGAGATCCCCGGATGGGGCCACAAACAGGATCTCCGCCCCCTTGCGGTTGAAACGGGGTTCAATTTTTTTGCCGGTAATGGTCTCAATGTCTTCCAGCATAATCTCAATATTGCTCATAATGGTCTGGGGTTCCAGGCCCACATGGTTGCCTTTCAGGTAGCAATTGGCCACCGGACCGGAAATCCAGTCAGTATTTAACCCGAGCAGGTTCAAGAGCTCCCTGCCCATCATGGTGATCTCCGCCTGGTCAATCCCGTAGGGGCAATATACTGAACAGCGCCGGCATTCGGTGCACTGGAAGAAATAATACCACCATTCTTTGATAACCTCTTCCGTCAGATCCCTGGCACCCGCCAAACGGCCCAGTAATTTGCCGGACGTAGTGAAATAACGCCGGTAAATCGACCGTAACAGCTCAGCTCTTAAGACCGGCATGTTTTTGGGATCACCTGAGCCAATGTAAAAATGACATTTATCGGCACAGGCACCACAGCGGACGCATATATCCATGAAAAGCCTAAAAGACCTGTATTTCGACAAACGATCGGCAATACCCTCAAGAACAGTCCCCTTCCAGTCTTCCGGCAATTTCCAGTCTTCTTCGCTGGGTGACCAATCGCGGGCATTGGGAAATCCAACTGCCTCAAGGTTTTTCCCTTTGGCTCCGTAGCAATAGGTGCCAGGTTTGAATTCCACCGGAGTATCCATCCAGTCAGTTGCAGGTACCTGGTAATTATACTGGAGCAATTCTTCTTTCTTGGGTAACTTGGCCATGTCTTATCACTCCCTTTCCAGCGGCAATCCGACTTTGCGCATCTTCTCCCGGAACTCATCCTCATACTCTTCATAAGTATGGGTCTTAACCTCATAGTTCCAGGGATTAATATGCCTGACAGCCCGGCTGTTGTTGGCCAGATTCCTGGTAGGACTCATAAAGATTCCGCCGGCGTGCATCAGCTTACTCCAGGGGAAATAAGCCACCAGACTGCTAACCAGGAACAGATGAACATAAAAGATAGTTCCTATTTCCGGGATTACCTGCGGTTTGAAAGTAACCAGACTCATAGCAAAGTCTTTTACACTGGCAATATCCACCTTTAACCCGTAGCGCATCAGGATACCGCTGGTGGCAATGCCCAGCAGCAAAAACAGGGGAAAATAATCGGCAGCCAGGGAAATATATTTTACCTGAGGAATGACCACCCGTCTTAAAAAGAGATAGGTTATTCCCAAAACCACAAACACATCAGTTAAATATAATACCGGGACTCCAACTTGCAGGAAGCCGTCCAGCTTCTCCAAACCCTGCACAAAAGCTGGCACCGGGTATAAAAAGTAACGCAGATGCCTGAGGACAATGATCAGCATGGACCAGTGAAACACCAGGCTCCCCAGCCAAAGCCATTTGGATGATCCAAAGCCAAGTTTGTCTTCCCTTTTTTCCGTTTGGGTGTTACGGAACAGGGAACGGAAGAACAGGATTTCCAAAGCCATCCGTCCCACTACTTCCCAGGTTTTAGAGGGATTTTCGATTTTATCCTGTTTTATCCAAGGCAAAGACTCTTGCTGCCCGCAGGTAGTGGGAATGCGAAAGGGAACTGGGGATTGGGCCCATTTTATTACCCGATAAATAAATCCCAGTACTAATATGGCGAAGGCGGTGTAGGGAATAATTATCCCGAACAGACTGGTCCATTCAAAAACACCTGCCCCCAGCCAGGCTATAATAACTAAAGCCAGTACTGCCAACAGAGGAGCCCAGATTTTCATCCTAAACCTCTCCCATACATCCTTTTAATTTCTTCTGTCTGCAACCTATATATCTGATGGCGGCAGGCATTAAACAGGTCGAAAGCCAGTAAAGCCATCTCGTCTATCCGCCTGTCGATTTCCCATATTTCCTCAGTATATTGGTTTATATCCCTTTCCTCTTTCAGGCACTCGCGAATGATGGTCTTTAAGTCAAATAGAAAATGCAAAGATTCTGAGGGCCGGGAATCCTGAACCGCCTTAATCCGGCAAATAGCTTCCAGGGGTTTGGTCACATCCATATCCGGGTCATTATGAAGCAGCCAGTGCAGGATCCCTTCGGTGCCGACAGCTATTTCGTAACCCAGGGGATCTGAAAACCGGTCTTTTTCCCTGGTTCTGGTAAACTGCTGGTTTTGGTTGTCATGACCCAGGACGGCTGGTACCCACCTGGATAAAATGGACTGCTGCTTGTTCTTTAAGATTTTATAGATATCGGATTCCATCGGTATTGCTCCTATTTTCACATATCTGACTATAAATAGATCCCGGTTGGGATCGGGACAGGAAGGACAGGGCTATTGCCGCTCGGTCCTTCCTATCCTTATTGGAGAGCCTTTTTTTCTCCAACGGAAAACAGAGGGAATGGGAATGTTGATTCTATACTGCCTCCTTAATACTTGAAAGCGGCACTGGTACGGAACGTTTCCCGAGAGAAAATATAATCGTCAATGCATTTATCCGAGAAGGGTATATTGGTCAGGGTAAAGAATCTTTCCCAACCTATGCGTTCAATCCATTCACCCAAACGCTCTCCCTTACGGGCATGCTTGACCCAGGTTTCCACTATGTTGCGTACTGCTTCGGTAACTTCCGGCCAGCGGGGCGGGTTGTTGGGCAAGAAGGGTATCACCAGCCGGGAAAAACTTGGATAAGAACGGGCATTGGAGACCTTGCCCCCCACCATTATGGCAAGACCATCATTTTTGGCATCCAGGATCTGCATGCCCGGGGACATGGTATAACAGTTGCCGCAGTACATGCATTTGTCTTCTTTAACTGCCACACTCTTGTTCTTGGGATCGGGCCGAATGGCTCCGGTGGGACAGCAAGCTACCAAGCTGGGTATTTCCGCACCTTTGCGGATGATTTCGTGATCGAGGACCGGAGGTGTCCGGTGTACACCTACGATAGCAATGTCACTGCAGTGGGCGGCACCGCACATATTCAAGCAGCAGGCCATGGCTATTCTCAATTTACCGGGCAGATCGTCCCGCTCAAAGTACTCATAGAGATCATCCATGACCGCTTTCACAATTCCGGAAGCATCGGAAGCCGGTGTATGACAATGTATCCAGCCTTGTGTATGCACGATATTGCTGATGGAACGTCCCGTTCCGCCTACCGGCAATCCCAGAGCCCGGCAGGCTTCAATTATGGGCTCCACATTGGCAGCATCATCGGTAAGAAACTCGATGTTATTCCGGCTGGTAAAGCGCAGATACCCTTTGCAATACTTGTCGGCTATATCGCAGATGTTACGAATAAAGTCAACGCTTACCAGACGGGGAGAACCAACCCGGATCGTGTACAGTTCATCACCTGATTCGGCTACATGCTTGAGAACTCCGGGTCTCACCAGTTCATGGTATTTCCATTTTCCATAATTCTCTTTAATTACAGGAGGAAGAAAATTTCTATAATCAGGAGGCCCAATATCGATTTTTGCCATCAGATCTTCACCTCTTATCCCTTTATGAACTCTTGCCCTTTAACAGGCGCATCATCAGCTATTTTTTGATTTCATCTTCTTGCCAGAATACGTAGGGATTGGCCCGGGGCCGGAATATCATCTGGGGTACGGCCGGCAGACCTACTTCCCGCAGGAAAGTTCCCATACCTACGCGGTAAATCAATTCGCCCAGTCGTTCACGGGTTTTGGCATTTTCATCCCACCACTCCCATATACGGCGGATTAAGTCCTTAAACTCGGTATAGGGTGGTTCCATTTTCATAAAGGGGACGATTACCCAGGACATGAAGGCAGATTTCACTATGGTGGATTTTCCGCCTACGAGAATGGTAGCTCCTCTGTCTTTGCCGGGGCGAATGGCTTTGGGCATCACGTTTATGCAGTGCATGCAGTGGGAGCAGTCTTCCGGAATCACAGTGAGTTCTTTGGTTTCCGCATTGAATTCCAGAGCCCGGGTCGGACACTTGTCGCATACTTCCCGCTGGATATTCATGCCGCTTTCGGCATAGGCTTTGACTTCTTCCTGATCAATAATAATAGTGTCCCGCCAGGTGCCGATAACCGCACAGTCAGCACGAGCAATAGCTGCTACGCAATCATTGGGGCATCCCGACATCTTGATTTTAAATTTATAAGGCCACGCAGGACGATGGAGTTCATCCTGGAATTCGTGGGTAATATTATTACACATGTCCAGAGTATCATAGCAGGCATATTCACAACGGGCCGGGCCTACACAGCAACTGGGGGTTCTCAGAGCAGACCCCGATCCACCCAGGTCAAAGCCAGCCTCGCTTAACTCATCAAATGTAGGCTGGAGTTGGTCAGTGGTGGTTCCCAGCATAATGATATCCCCTGTGGATCCGTGGAAATTGGTTAAACCGCTGCCGTGCTTTTCCCATACATCGCAGAGGGTGCGCAGGGCATCAGTGGTGTAAAACCACCCGCTGGGATGGTTGACCCGGACAGTGTGAAATTCTTTAAGATGGGGAAACTCTTCGGGCAGGTCAGTATAACGGCCGATGACTCCTCCGCCATAACCTTTCACGCCGACAATACCGCCATGCTTCCAGTGGCCGATCTTGTCCTCATAGGAGCGTTCCAGCAAACCTAACAATTCTTCGGCTGCCGGGCTTTTGGCGGCGGCCCTTTTCATTTCCGTGACAAAACTTGGCCA
The DNA here is from genome assembly GCA_001513155.1 of Syntrophomonas sp. DTU018. Classification (GTDB taxonomy): domain Bacteria; phylum Bacillota; class Syntrophomonadia; order Syntrophomonadales; family Syntrophomonadaceae; genus DTU018. The sequence goes on along the minus strand of LFSR01000004.1, from coordinate 72,924 downwards.
GGGGCCCTTTTCCAGCTCATCTAATTGAGGTGTTTTCCTATCTTCCGGCATGACAATCCTCCTTTAAGGTTAATCATGATAAGACCTAGACTTCCATAATCGAGATAGCTCCACTTTCACAAACGGTAATGCAGGCCTCACATCCCATACATTCCGTCTCATCCCCGGATATAATAGCCTTCTCTCCATCGAATCCCAGGATGCTTGCCGGGCAGCCTTCAACGCACAATTCGCATCCTTCGCAGAGTTCCTCATCAATAGAAACTATAAACACTGGCCTTTTGCACCTCCTCTACGGTAGCTAAACGTCGCATATGGAAAACCGGTAAGCGATTTTGATTTCCCTATCTTAAACTTAGCCTCCACCTCATAGCCTGTAAAATATCAATACCTAATCGCATTATCAGAAACAATTATGGCTATCCTTCCAGGAACTCCAGGTAAGGCTGGTCCAGACTGGCCAGAGCATTGACCATCAGTTCCACCAATCCGCCGTAGCGCAGATTGAACTTGTCGGTAGCCTTATAGTATTTGAATATATCCCGCATGCTTCCCTTGCAGTTGGAACAGGGAGCGCATACATATTTGGGTACGGAACGGTCGGTTATGGTATCTGAGAAAGCTCTGAGAATCTGGTCAAATTTCACCCGGGAACTAACCTTATTCCGGAAATGCTCAAAGTTGGCGCTGTGCATTATGGCAAAGCCGCTCCCGCCCCCGCAGCAGTAGTTGTCAACACCCGAAGGAGTCATTTCCCGGAATTGAGGAGCTATGACTCGCAAGATCTCCCGCTGGGGCTGAACTATTCCCATCTGCCTGACAATGTTGCAGGGATCATGCAGAGTAACCGGGAAATTGTTTTTGCTGGGATCGAACTTGAGCCGTCCGGTTCTCACCAAATCCCACATGATAGGGATCCAGCTTTCCACGGGGATTTTCTTTTCAGCGGGAAGCATCCGGTCCGCTACCAGTCCGGCTGCTTTGTGGGCGTGCCCGCACTCGCCGATGACAATGCGCTTGACCCCCAGATCCCGGGCAGCCTGCATTTGCTGCTCAATGATCTTTCTGGCCTGGACGTCATCATACCATATGCCGTAATTGACGCTGTCATAACCAATCATGGAACTGCTGAGAGTCCAGTCTATACCCGCCTCCTCGAAAAGGATGGCAAAAGCAGCCGGGTTTTCCGGCCAGGCTACAAATTCCCCGGCGTTGTGTATCAGTAAAATATCAGCGCCTTCTTTGTCGATGGGAATCTTTATCTTGCGGCCAATCCGGTCTTCTATATCCTCTTCCAGGAACTCCACCATGTCCAAAAAGGCAGCTTTGCCGATACCTGTGGTAGACCCGGTCTTTAACTGCAGCATGGTGCCTTTCTCATGCAAAGGTGTAGGGGCAATCCCCATTTCCTGGCTGAAAACCTTGCGGATTTCTTTGGCAAACAGAGAATTGTCCAGACCCAGGGGGCACACCTGGGCACAGCGCCGGCACAGGTTGCAGCGGTAGGCCAGTTCTCCCAGCTGGGCCACCGTTTCCCAGTTTATGTCCATATCTGCGCCCACAAAGCGTTTATATAACTTGCTGCCGCCGGTTATATGGCTTTTATATAGCTTGCGGAAGGCTTCCGCTCGGAAAATAGGACGGTAAACCTCTTTATCACCAGAAGCCTTGTAAATATGGCAGGCATCGGAGCAAGTGTCGCACTTGGCACAGTAATCGTAAGCCAGCTGCAGAGGCTGCCATACTCCTTTATTGGCATCGGAAAATACCTTCTCCATCCCTCTGAGGAATTTTTGCACCAGCTCCTTTTCCTCCGCTTCGGTCTGGGGGCGCTGCAGGGTATCCAGGGCCACACAGCCATCCAGAGAAGTGCAGTATTTCTCTTTCCATTCCGGTTTAACCTCAGGAAAGGCGGGTTCCATATCTGGCTGATCATAAGGGAAGCTCAAAGGCATCAGGTTATCCAGATGGATCAGCTGCTCCTGGGATTTTCCTAAATCGCTTGGTCTCAGATCTTTATGGGTCACCTTTTTCTCTCCTTTCCCCTTATGCTTCTGGTGCCGGGGGATTCTGAATATGAGGAGCCCCCCAGGATGTGGCAGGTTTATTGGCCAGAGCCGCCTTTACCTTGTCTTCCATTGGACTGCCGGCCAGGTTGGGTTCGTTTTCCCACAAAATCTTATGATAGGTAAAGTACTTGCCCACATAATGTCCCATCTTGCTGGGAGGTATATAGATAAGCGTCACTTCCGCCAGAAGCAAATGAATAACCAGCATAATATCAGGAACCACCGAAAGGGTTAAGATCTGTGCCACTAACTGCCGGGCGGCAGCAAAGGACAAATCCGGAATCCATACTGCAATCCCGGTTGATAAAGCAGCCAGAAGAAGCAGCAGATTAAAATATTCCTGAGGGGTGGTATATTTTTTCAGTACCGGATCGAACACTCGCCGCATCAGAAGAAGGATTACGCCCACCGTGGCAATGGCAAATCCAACAACTCCGGTTATGATGGTTAGATAGTAAAGCAGGGCTGTCCAAAAGGAAACAGAAGGACTCACAGGAATACCGGATAGTTCAGCCAGAGCTCCTATAATCAGCAATATAGCCCAGAGGATAAGTAAATAGAGGCCCAGATGAAAGGAATAGGACTTCCACCACAGGGATCTATGGCTGGAAAAGAGTTTTTTTATGAACAGCATTTCCTTGAGCATATCAATAAGCTCTGAAGACCTGGAGATCTGATGAGGTTTGCGCCACCATTCGGGTTCTTCCATATAAGAACCGCCGTAGGTATGCCGTCCTCTTTCCCGGGGTACCGGATATAATTCCATCCGGGCATGCAAAGGCATGCGGGCGTATTTGACGAACTGGTAAACAGACAAACCAATAAACAATATTACGGCCAAATATACAGAAAGCCCTAAGAGCAAAGCCGTCACCCTCCCTTTTTAATGTTAAACGCCTACTGCAACTCTATTTTCACTTTAAGAAACTCCCCTGGCTTTGTAAAATAGGGTGTTTTGATAGTGACGATTGCAGTTTCCTATTGAAAAAATAAAAGTATAATTATACAGCCAAAAACTTGCAAAACCCCAGGTAAAACTTATAATAAAAGTGCTGTAGTTAATGGTATTCAAGCTTGTGCTCAAGTTAGAATCAGTAACACATGGAGGTACGGCAGTGAGCCACGATAGCAACAACCGCAGAAAAATACTGGAAGCAGCACGTTTGCTGATGGCTGAAAAGGGTATTAAGAAAACCAGCCTGGCAGATATAGCTCGTGCCGTAGGTATAAGCAAAGGCACTTTGTTCTATCATTTCGCCAGCAAAGATGATCTGGTAAACGACATTTTGGCCGATCATTTTACCAACTTGGTGGATATAGCCAAAGCCCATATATCACAGCACCTGGAGAAGGACAACCCCGCTCAGGCATTCAAAATGATCTTTGAACAGTTTACCAGTGATATGGACATTACTCGTCTGGATCTATACCTGCTGCAAGAAGGAATTCAGGGCAATGAAAACATCAATCAAAAGTTCTTGGAAAGAAAGCGTAACTGGCGTAAAGTTATTGCTGAGGAATTTGAAAAGGTATTTGGTATAACCGATCCAGTATATTCGTCAGCATTGGGAGCTATAACATTAGCCATTATTGATGGTCTGGCACTGCAGATTTTGGTAGAACCAGGCTGTGTGAATATTGACGAAATCAGCAATACCATGGCCAGAATGATTACCTTGCTGGCATCTGCAGAATCACATCAGAGTCCAGTCTCCAATAATTGAGGGCATCGATTATAAGGGGAACCAGGAGCACCTTTATTCTGAATCCTCCCTCGTCTCCTTCAGAAAGAGGACCATATGCTTTCATTAGCAAAAGCCCCCACTTTGCTGCAATGGTTTGACTGATCGCGGGGAAGATGTTGCTCAGTTTTTGGGGGCCGGCTTTTATGTTCAGTTGCTACAGTTCGAACACGTACTCATTTAATGAAAGCATGATTTCCTCGTAGGCTGCCGGGTCACTATGATATAAATCCCAGGATGCCTGAGCTGTATCACCCAGCATTAACTGCCTTTCTTCCTGGGCAGCAGCAACAAAGATACTATCCGCTGCATCATCAGGCATCAGTACATTGCCAGAAGTAGGCCGCCCTCCGCCCATGGGTGTACCGTCAGCGCTCAAGTTGTTCTTGTCAATGTTTGTCTTAATATAGGTAGCAAATACCACCAGAACCTTGACTCCGTACCTGGCTACTTCTGTCCGCAGGGTATTAAGAAAGCCAACCATGCCATGCTTGGCAGCCGCATAACCAGTTCGGCCTGCCAGAGGGGCGAATCCAGCTACACTGGAAATTCCAATAACCATCCCCTTAGTCCTGATGAGGCTGTCAATAGCTGCTTTGGTGCAGTAAATAGTGCCAAAAAGGCTGATATCAATAACCCTTTTAAGGACGGAAACCTTGGTTTTATAAAACGGGCTAATGTGGGAAACGCCAGCATTATTGATGAGTACATAAATATCGCCCATGCTGTCGATAATTTGCCTGAATGTAATGTTTACCAGGTCTTCATCAGTAACATCACAAACAAATGTACTGGCCTGGACTCCCATAGATGCAAGTTCCTCTGACAATGCTGCCAGACCTATTTCATCCTTATCAATACCAGCAATCCTGGCACCAGCTTTGGCAAAACGCTTGCAAAGGGAATATCCCAGTCCTGATGCAGCGCCGGTTATAACGACTAGTTTATCCTTAAAATCTCTAGCCATTAGCCTCTACCTCCTTTCTATACTACCGAACTACATGCCATTCACCTCATTTATAATGGTGTCGACCCCCGTTAGGGAATCGACACCATAACAACTCAGTTTCCGCCAGCAATGCCTACCAATTTCTGTGATCCAAATGTTTATACTTCTCCAGATATCTTACCGGCAGTTGCAGGGCGTCTTTTCTGAAGGGCGGTGCCAGCTGGGTTCCGTCAACTTCAAACTGCAGAACTGCCGGACGGCCTGATTTAATAGCCTCCAGGAAAGCATCGCCTACGTCTTCAGCACGGTCAATAGTAGCCCCATAGGCACCCATGACTTTGGCCACTTCAGCAAAGTTGGGAGCCTCAATGTCTACTCCGATAAACCGGTTATTGTAAAAATCTATCTGGTTTTTCTTCTCAGCACACCAGGCAGTGTTATGGAATACACAGGCTACTACCGGAATATTTTCCTGAACTGCGGTGCTTACTTCGTGCAGGCTCATTCCCCAGGCACCGTCGCCAACGATGTTGAAAACCGGGGCTTCGGGACGGCCCAATTTGGCACCTAGAGCAGCGGGATAAGAGAAGCCGGTGTTGCCGAAAGTCAAAGCGGCAATATGCTGACGGCCCTTGTTGAAATTGAAATAGCTGTTGGCAGTAGAAGCCACATTGCCGATATCGGTAGCCAAAATAGCGTCTTCCGGCATAACTTTGGCCAATTCATAGAGCACTCTTCTGGGATTAATAGGATTGCCAGGCACCATGGCCAGGTCTTCAATTTCTTTTCTCCAGGCGGCTTTCCGGTCAGCTATTTCCTTCAAACGTGCCTCATCAGGCTTGCGGTCTCCCACTTTGGCCCGGAGCAGTTTCAGTATTTCAACAGCGGCAGCTTTGGCATCACCGATAATACCCACTTCAATGGGGTGTGTTCTGGCAATATTAAGGGGGTTGATGTCCACCTGGATAATCTTGGCGGTTTCCGGGAAGTAGTTTATGTCATACTGGGGCAGGGTTCCAAATACAGACAATCTGGTTCCCAGGGCCAGAATGACATCCGCCTCAGCCAGGCTGTACATAGCCGCTTTGGATCCCATATAACCAATCGGGCCCACATGCAGGGGGTGATTGGCCGGAAAAGCATCGTTGTGCAGGTAGGTGCAGGCCACGGGAGCCGTCAGCAGGTCGGCTATCTGGGCCACGATATCATGGGCATCAGTATCCACCACACCGCGCCCGGAAACTATTACTGGTTTTTTGGCATCAGCCAGCAGCTCAGCGGCCCTTTCCAAGGCTTCTGGGGAACCGCAGCCCCGGTTATCCACCCGGTATTGATGAGGCTGCAGGATATAGTCCTCCACCTCTCCGTAGAAATAGTCCCGGGGAATGTCCAGCAGAACAGGTCCCCGCAGGGCATAAGCCGCCCGGAAGGCTGCCCGGGTGCAATCTGCCGCCCGGCTGGGATGGGGCAAGCGTATGGTTGCTTTGGTTATAGCTTTGAAAACCGACACCTGGTCACATTCCTGGAAGCCATCCCACCCTACGGTTTTGCTGCCCGCCGAAGGGGCGATTACTACCATAGGGGTATGGCCCATATTGGCAGCAGCCACCGAGGTAACCATGTTGGTTATGCCCGGTCCGTTTTGGCCTATTACCACACCGCATTTGCCGGTTACCCGGGCGTAGGCATCCTCCATATGGGCAGCACTCTGCTCATGTCGTACCGGGATAAACCTTATACCTGCCGCCGGGAACAGATCCAGCAGATCCATAAAAGCTGAACCTACGATACCTGAAACGTGATCCACACCTTCAGCTACCAAAGTCTCAACAATTGCTTCACTGGCTACCATTTTTTGTTTAGCCATGTTTAGTCCTCCTTACCATAACAGTTACCTAGATGATTCCGGCTAAGCTATCGTTGCCAGAGGTTTATTAAACATTGGGACCTATATTTACGTCAGTTATCACATTGACAACCGCTGGCTTATCAGAAGCCAAAGCCCGGTCAATGGCAGGACCGATGTCTGCCGGTTCGGTGACAAATTCACCATAACCGCCCAGAGCTTCCACCACCTGGTCATAACGGACTTCTTCTCTCAGGAAAAGTCCTACAAAGGGTTTATCTTCTCCGGCCTTCTTGGCTTCGGACCGCTTAATCATACCCCAGCATCCGTCATTGAGAATGATGGTGGTAAATTTGATGCCGTAACGCAGGGCGGTATCGTATTCCATAGCCCCGTATCCGAAAGCCCCGTCACCGGTGAGCAGGATAACTTTCTTATCCGGATGAGCCAATTTAGCAGCCATGGCATAGGGTACCCCTACTCCCAGAGGTCCAAAGCTGCCGTTGGCGATACCCATGTACTGACCAGGACCGGTAGCAGGCAGGAATATATTACCGAAAGACGCAGTGTCACCGCCATCGATAACCACAATGGTGTTTTCATCTATCCGCTGCCTGATTTCGAACATCAACCGGGCCGGATGGATGGGTTTTTGATCCGAGGTGACCAGAGGTATTGCAGCCTGCATCATCTGCTGTTTGCCATTGTTCAGGGCGTTTACCCAGCCCTCATGAGTTTTGGGTTCTACTGCGTCAATTAATTGTTTCAAGACCTCTTTTACATCGCCTACAATGCCAACTTCTACATCCAACTGGTCGGTAATGGCAGTAGCACTGATGTCAACCCGGATAATTTTAGCGTTGGGGAAGGAGTCCCTGGTCATCAGATAGCCAGGACGGGTTCCCAGGATTAGAACTACGTCGGCATTGGCAGCTGCTCCGGCAAAAACTGGATGCTTGGAAGCTGCAATAGTCACGTATAATGGATGGCTGTCAGGAACCAGACCGCGAGCTGCATTGCGGGTGCAGAAAGGAATTCCGGTCTTCTCCACAAACTGTTTCAGTTCCTCCCCGGCCTTGGCATAGAAAGCTCCGCTGCCGGCTACAATTAAAGGTCTTTGGGCTTCATTCAAAAGCTTGGCTGCTCTTTCAATGTCAACCGGGTTGCCCAGGGGCCTGTTCTCCAACCGGTAGGTGTTTTGGTATTCAACCTGGGACTCATCCACATAGCCTTCCATGATATCCCGGGGAATCTCAATGTAAACCGGGCCCGGCCTGCCGGTGGTGGCTTCAGCAATGCCCCGGCCAATATATTCAGGAATCCGGTGACTCTCCAATACCACCCGAGCATGTTTGGTCAGGGGTTTGAAAAGATCCAGCTGGTTAAAGTCCTGCATTTCATTGCGGTCATACTGGTTAATAGCTGCCTTGCCGCCAATGACCAGAACGGGTGCGCAGTCCCGCTCAGCATTGGCAATGCCGGTTACCAAATTGGTGACTCCCGGTCCGGCGGTGGCGGTACACACCCCTACTTCACCGGTAGCCAGCGCCCATCCCTGAGCCATCATGGCTGCTGTCATCTCGTGTCTTACGCCAATGAATTTAATGCCGTTTTCCTCACAGGATTCCATCATTGGATAAATATGGCCTCCAGGGATACCAAAAATATACTTTACCCCTTCTTTTTTCAGCACTTTCTGCACCATGGTGCCGCCTCTAATTTCTGCCATACAAATACCTCCTTGATAAAGTAATGTATACATTTAGAACTGTTTAACAGTCTTGAGGACCTTAAGAATTTTACGGTTACGGGCATTTTGGACTTCTACCCGGTCAAGGCCGGTATAATCCTTTAAACCCTTGCCCGTCTTCACTCCCAGATTGCCTTCGGCAACCAACTTGTCAGCCAAAGCCGTAGCAGTAGTGTTGCACAGCATGGGAGCCAGGAAGGTTCCTCCTAATTTAGCTAAATCCCAGCCAATGTGGTCGTACAGTTCCAGGGGGCCTTCAAAAGCCAGCTTAAGTCCTGCATTATTGGTTACAGCAGCGTCCACATCTTCCCAGGAGGCCCAGCCTTGTTCCACTATATAATTGGCTTCCCGGGCCAGGGCTGTGTTAAGACGGTTGACAATAAAGCCTATTACATACTGCTTTAGTACCACCGGTGTTTTGTCGATGCTTCTATATATCTGTTTAGCAGTTTCCAGGGTTTCCTCCGAGGTCTCCGGTCCCAAAACTACTTCCACCAGGGGAATGATATGGGCCGGATTGTTGAAGTGCCCGATTAACAGTCTGCCCGGATTGGATACCTTTACTATGTCGTAAATGTTCAAAGCCGAGGTAGTGCTGGTCAGAATAGTGTCGGGAGAACAGAGTCTGTCCAATTCTGCAAATAGTGCCTGTTTAATATCAGGAACTTCCGGAACTGCTTCCACCACAAATTTAGCCTGGGGAGCACCTTCTTCCAGCTTATCGGTGTACACCAGCAAGTCATTTACGTTCTGGATGCCTTCATCAGTCATCAAGCCTTCTTCTTTTAATACCTGGACATTACCGGCAATGAGCTTTTTGGCTATATCCAACTGTTCAGTATTTGGGTCATAGAGAGTAGTTGGATATCCGTAGGAGGCAAATACACCGGCGATGGAATGTCCCATTATTCCAGCTCCAACAACTAAAACGTTTATCTTGTCGCTCACTGCTTTGATTCCTCCTTTTTTGTCTATTCGCTCGCCCACTAAAGCGTATGGTTATTGAACTGCAGGCTCACTTTCTTAAACAGCCGTTTCCCTCCTCTCCTTCATCAAAACCTTTGCTTCTCTTGTCGGTCGGTCGTTCAACCGCTTTGAGTTAAAAAAATTTGCCTTTGCTTAAAGTTCCTGCTTTCAATGTCTATTAGGATTCAACAGGTTTGTATTCCGGAATTTTGTAAGTCAAAGGTTCAGGCAGGAACAGGGAAATCAAAAGGATACACACAATCGGACCCAGAGTCAGCAATGAAACTGCATTGGCGACCCCGCCCACCGGAATAGTCAGGATACCTACCAGAGCGGGAGCGGCAATCTGTCCGATCCGGCCTACAATGTTATTTCCCCAGGCAGTAGCACTGGCTCTGATTTCTGTGGGGAACAGCTCATTGGTAAAGGTTGCACACAATACGGTAAATGTTCCGGTAAAGAATACGGCAACGATCTGAGCTATAGCCACCCCTACCATGTGTTCAACCTGGAAGACCGCAGTCACAGCACAGGCACCCATGAAGAAGAAAATGTAGGCAGTTTTCTTACGGCCAATAGCGTCAAGGAGTTTACCTACCACATAATAACCGGCCAGACCCAGGGTATAAGCCAAGGCAGTAACCAGACTGACTTGGGTTGTTCCCCATCCCAGATCATTGACCACATGGTAGGAGAAGAAATTCATGGCTGAGGAATAACAGAGATACATGCATATCCAAATGCCCATAATGGTTATAATGTGTTTGCGATAAGGCTTGGCAAAGACGGCAAAAAGGCTGGGTTTATGTTCAGTGCCATTTGCCAGGCGTTCCCGGCTTTCCAGGAAGGCAGCAGTTTCCGGCAGATTCTTGGCAAAGAAGAATACCAGGATCAGAGGCAGGGCTCCGATTATATACAGTCCTTCCCATTCCATGTTAAATGCAGCTGTAAGGGGCAGGAACAAAGAAGGGAATATGGCTCCCACCGCAGCAGCGCTTTGGAACAAACCAATGGCACGGCCGCGCATTTCCGGAGCAAATTCCTCGGTCATAAAGATAAAGCCCACTGCCCAGCAAGTAACCAGGAAGATACGAGCAAGAAACTGGCATACTATAAAGTATTCAACGTTGGGTGAAAAGGCGGTAGCTAAACTAAGGAAGGAATAAATCACTACCGACCAGATAAAAATTGGCCTGCGTCCCCATCGATCGGCCAGGCGCACTACAAAAAACGCCAACAGTGTTCCCACGGCAACCGCTGAAACTGTAAAACTAGCGGTTTGGTCATTGAGACCAAAATCTTGGGTGATAAAGGGGAGAGCCAGATTAATAACCATGAAATCAAAACCCTCAAAGAAGGCCCCGATCATCACCAACGGCAACATACGTCTTTGTCGTTCATTTAGAGTAAATTTTACCTTTTTTGATTCTGCGGCAGCTTCCACTAAATTTCACCTCCATGGATTTAGCCTGCTTTGCCGGTTTATTTACCAGCAGACCCTCTCGGCGGAGAAAACCCTGATCACCCTGCAATAATGGCAATTATCACTTCCTTCCCATGTGGTGTACAGTTATTTATTTTCAAACCACTCCGCTGCAAACACTGTCGGAATTACCATTTTGTGTCGGTCGGTCGTACAACCGATTAGTTTTAGGATACACCAGCCAGGTTATTTCTGCAATGTCATAACGGGGAAACTGAAACTATTCCTGGAACATCTGGGTTGCGATAACTAATTGGCAATTCCTAACTGTTTTAATTTGCGCGGGGACGGAATACCCTGGTTGCTCCATTCCCTGATCCGGTAGTAAGTATCCAGCATCTTATCCAAATGGACTACCGTATCAGGTTTATCAAGTTCAGCGGGTTCGGAAACTAACCGTTCTGGCAGACAATCCTGCTGCCGGTCCAATCCTTCCCGGATATTGAACAGCCGTTCTATGTTAAAGACCCGTTCTCCCATCTGCAGGAATTGCCCCAGGGTCATTTTCATACCGGTTACATCACGGATTATCAGAGGATGGGGCAAAAAGCTGGGCAGGTTTAAAGGCATCAAGCCAGGCATCAACCGCCACAGCCAATGAGTGGACGGCAGTGAAATTATAATATTGCCCAGAAGTCGAGGCACAAAACTGTTTTCCTTAAACTTAAACAAGGCTGCCGGCAAGGATCCCAAAGCTGTAAACAAACAGAACCCGGAGGTGGAAACCGCATCCATAAGGTTTTGCATCAGAACGGTCAGAGCGGCTTTACCCCTTACCGTATGCCCGTTCACGGCAATAGGCCCCAACGCCTCGAAATAGACCGGATAACCGCCGTCCAGGTGGCATCCGCCCCGGTTAGCGGTAGCATAAGCCAATCCCAAAGCTTGGGATTGCCTGGGGTCATAAGCAGCCAGTTCCAAGCCTTTGACCTGTATGGCAAAACTTAAAGCATCGTATTTTTGGGCTACCCAGGCTGAACCTTCTGCTAGCTCATCAAAGGGTTCCTCCCGGCGGGCTATTTTCTCTATGGCTATGCTGATATTCTCCGGTTGGCTGAAATTAAGGCCGTAATCTTTGATACCCCGCTGGGACAGTTCCATAGCCAAGGACAGGGTAACTCCTAAAGACATGGTATCTAGGCCCAGCAGGTCGCACTGGTAGTTCCACTGGTTGATCCACTCAATATCAGTAACCCCCAGGTTGGCTCCCAGCAATCCGAGGGTTTCATATTCCGGTCCCTTTATCTCCTTCCCGTCCAGCATAATACGCCGCTCACAGCGGATCGGACAACTGACACAGCCGGAATTGCGGGTTAAATGATGCTCGGTCATATACTCGCCCGATATCCGTTGGGCCTGGTCATGTTTAACCTGCTGGGAATTTAAGGTAGGCAGAATATGATGCCGGTTAACAATGTTCATCCAGAAGGCAGTTCCATAGCGGGGCAGGAATTCCCCGGTGGTAGGATTTTTGTGCAGGGCTTTCACCCAGTGCTGCACATCTCTGCGAAAGGTCTCAGGATCATTGATGGGCAATGAGCGAGTACCGTAAGTTACTACCGCTTTTAGATTCTTGCTGCCCATAACCGCCCCGATACCGCATCTTCCCAGGACCCTTTCCCCGGATACTGCGCAGGCATAACGTACCTGATTCTCCCCGGCCGGGCCGATTACTACACAGCCGTATTTACGGTCAAAACGATGCTGAGTCTGCTCTGTATCCAGACCCCAGAGTTCTCGGGCGTCCTGAATAGTAATCTGTCCATCTATTACCATCAAGGAGCAAGGCTGGGGGGCTTTTCCCCGAATAATTAAACCGTCATAGCCTGCCCGGCGCAGCTTTATGCCGAATGAACCACCGCAGTTGGAAGAAGCAATACCCCCGGTAAGAACATTCTTGGTAGTAGCATTGAAACGGCTGGTACAGGGAGCACCGGTTCCGGTCAAAGGAGTGGTATTAAAAATCAAAATATTGTCCGGTGAGAGAGGGTCAATTCCCGGGGCCAGTTCTTGGTAGAGAATATAAGCGGCCAGTCCCTTGCCACCCAGATAAAGACGCACAATGTCTTCACTCAGGTGGTAATCCCGTACCTGGCCGGTAGAAAGGTCAATGTCAGCATAGCGTACCTTCATGATAACTGCACCTCCATGGTGACAGCTCCCAGCGGGCATATTTGGGCACATAAGCTGCAGCCCACGCAATTCTTGGGGTTGGAAAGGACAGCATATACCCGCAGGTCTCCTTTATAAGCAGGTGTGGAAATGGCCAGGGCTTGCTTGCCGCAGATATCAACACACATGGAACAAGCTGAACAGAGGTGGGCATCAATGACAGGTAACGGCCATTGTTTGCGGGGAATCCGGACAGCCGGCTGGCCTTGGTCATCCAGCACCGCTCCCTGGGCACATACTCGGCCGCAAACCCCGCAGTTGACACAGCGCAACGGATTAATATGGTGAGCTTCCTTGCGCTCCCCGCTGATGGCATCCACTGGACATAGTAATTTGCAAGCACTGCATCCGTTACACTTATCATTAATGGAGTATGCCATCCATGCTCCTCCTGGTGCCGGAAAGGAGGCCTGAATAGCAGGCCTCACATCTCTCTTTGCCTTGAATATAACACCCGGATTGCAGTTAAGTAAAATATTTTAATGCAATAAACATCATAATCAATAACTTATAATAGCCATTAAGTTATAGTATCAAAAATCAACGGCACCGGCTGGGGCGGAGTCTCGGTCAGGGTAAAAGCTTGCCTGATTTCGGCAGCAGCCTGGTCCAACTGGTTTTTGTTTCTGGCGTAAATGGTAGCTACTACATCGTTGCGCTCTACTTTGTCCCCCACTTTCTTGTGCAGTTCCACTCCTACTTCTGGCAATATTTGGTCTTCCAGCCGTTCCCGGCCGGCTCCCAGCCGCATAACGATTCTTCCCACGGCCAGGGCGTCTATGGCACTGATATATCCCTCGTGGGGAATGATAACATCGGCAATTTCTGCTGCCCGGGGCAGTCCGTAATGGGGCCGGGCATAGTCCAGGTGCCCACCCTGAGCTTCAACCATCCTCTGGAAGGCCTGGAAACCTGCTCCCGATTGCAGCAGTTTTTTAACTTTCAGCAGGGCTTCCTCCAGAGTGCCAACCAGTCCGCCGATATGAACCATATGGGCTGCCAGCAGCACCGACAGTTCCTCCAAGTCCTTCGGTCCTTTGCCCTGGAGAGTATCTATGGCTTCCCTCACTTCCAGGGCGTTTCCGATCGTCCGCCCCAGAGGCTGATTCATGTCGCTCAATACTGCCACCACTTTACGGCCTGCTCCCTGGCCGATAGCTACCATGGTTTGGGCCAGTTCCCGGGCTTGGTCCAGGCTTTTCATAAAAGCTCCCCGGCCTACCTTGACATCCAGCACAATCCCCTGGGCGCCGGAAGCCAATTTTTTACTCATTACGCTGGAGGCGATTAAGGGAATACTGTCCACTGTTGCCGTTACATCACGGATGGCATAGAGTTTTTTATCTGCCGGCACCAGGTTCCCCATCTGGGATATTATGGCTGCCTTAACCCGGTTAACCTGCTGGATAACCTCCGGCAGGGTTTTCTCCACCTGAAAACCGGGTATGGATTCCAGCTTGTCAATGGTACCTCCGGTGTGGCCCAGACCCCGCCCGGACATTTTCGCTACCGGAACACCAGCCGCCGCTGCCAAGGGTATGGCTACCAGAGTGGTTTTATCTCCCACCCCGCCAGTACTGTGTTTATCCACGGGAATACCCTGTATTCCCGACAAATCCATGATATCCCCAGATTTGCTCATAGCTATGGTCAGGTTCAGGGTCTCTTCTTTGCTCATACCCTGAAAATACACGGCCATGGCCCAGGCGGAAATCTGATAATCAGGTACTTGGCCCGAAACTATTCCCTGTACCAAAACCTCAATTTCCTCAGGGGTTAACGTGCCTCCATCGCGCTTTTTTTCAATTAAATCCTGAAAGTGCACCCATCATCACCTCGTTTCCGGCAGAAAACTCTTTCCGGCCAAATGGGAAGCCGGTACTCCCAGGTAATCAGCCACTGACTGACCTACATCAGCAAAGGTACTGCGAACACCCAGATCCACTGGTTTAATTACCGCCCCATAGACTAGCAAGGGCACATATTCCCTGGTATGGTCGGTCCCCGGGTGACAGGGGTCGCAGCCATGGTCGGCAGTAATAATCAACAAATCTTCTTCCCTCAGCTTGCTCAGAATCTCCGGCAGGCGAGCATCGAATTCTTCCAAAGCCCGGGCATAGCCCTGGGGGTCATTGCGATGCCCGTACAGCATATCAAAGTCCACCAAATTGGCAAATACCAGACCTGTGAAATCCTGATCCAAAACCGCCAGTAGCTTGTCCACTCCATCCTGGTTGCCAGTGGTGGGCAGAGTTTGGGTAATGCCTTTTCCGGCAAAAATATCGGCAATTTTGCCAACGCCGATTACCTCAAAGCCATGGGCAACCAGGTGATCCAGTATATTATCAGGAGGTTCCAGGGAGTAATCATGACGATTGGCAGTACGCTTGAAACTGCCCGGTTCCCCGATAAAAGGGCGGGCAATTACCCGGCCGACGGCATGTTCACCTGTCAGCAGTTCCCGGGCTGTCTTGCACATCTGGTACAGCTGTTCCAGAGGAATAACTTCTTCATGGGCAGCAATCTGAAAAACACTGTCTGCCGAAGTGTAAACAATGGGATAACCGGTTTCCATATGCTCCCTGCCCAGCTCTTCTATAATTACCGTTCCCGAGGCTGGTTTATTGCCCAGGGTCTTGCGGCCTATTCTCCGCTCAAACTCTTCTATCAGTTCCCGGGGGAAGCCCTGGGGATAGGTGGGAAATGGCCGTTCCATTACCAATCCCATTATTTCCCAGTGCCCGGTAGTGGTATCCTTTCCAGCTGATTTTTCCTGCATCTTTCCATAGGCAGCCTTAGGTTCAGAAGCAGGCGGTACTCCAGAAATACCTGCAATGTTTCCCAGCCCCAACTTCTGCAAACTGGGTACATTCAGCCCGCCCACTGCCTCAGCGGTATGTTTAAGGGTATTGCATCCCTGGTCACAGAAAAGGTGACTGTCTGGTGTTTCTCCTACGCCTACACTGTCCAATACAATAAGAATCACACGGCGACTCATAAACTACCTCCTGTATATAAATTTCCATTCCTATCCTCTCCTATTATGCCCTGGGGTGGTAAAGCTTGTACACCTCACGCAGGCGAGATCTGGTTAGGTGAGTATATATCTGGGTGGTGGATATGTCAGCATGCCCCAGCATTTCTTGAACAGAACGCAAATCGGCCCCATTTTCCAGAAGATGAGTAGCAAAAGAATGCCTGAGGGTATGGGGAGTAACTTCCTTGGTGATTTCCGCCTGGGCAGCATAAGTCTGCAAAATCTTAAAAAAACCCTGCCTGGTCATAGGCCGGCCGTGGGCATTCACAAACAGGGTTCTTTCCCCAGGGTTCTTTACCAGGTAAGGTCGGCTGCGGGCTAAATAGCGCTGAGTCCATTCTATGGAGGTTTGATTGACGGGAATAATGCGCTCCTTGCGGCCTTTTCCAAAACAGCGCAGGAAGCCGGCCAGAAAATTAAGATCCTCTATCTGCAGTGACAGCAGTTCTGATACTCTGACCCCGGTGCCGTACATAAGTTCCAGCATAGCCCGGTCCCGCAGTCCCAACACTTTGGCAACCTGGGGCTGATTCATCAGCAGGTCAATTTCCTCGATAGTCAATACATCAGGCAGTTTCCTTTTTATTTTAGGGGTTTCCAAATCTACCGTGGGATTGTTCTGGCAGTGTCCCTCCAAAACCAGAAATTTGTAATAAGTCTTAAGGCTGGAAAGACGCCGGGCCACGGTAGGATGGGAAATGCCCTCATCCAGTTGATGAGTGAGAAACCTCCTTATATCCTGTCTGGTAATATTATCGGGATGGGTGGAACCCTGCTGGCTGAGCATGAATTCATGAAAAAACAGCAGGTCACGTTTATAGGCAGCAATGGTGTTGGCAGACAGACCTTTTTCGTACTTTATATACTCCAGAAATTTTTCTATGTAGGCCAGCATGTATATACCCCTGATGCCTTTTTACTGGACAGTTTTGACATCCTTCCCCCGATTCCTGCTATTCCTGTTCCTCGTAATAAAATTCCTGAAGCTTGATTACGAACTGGTCCATAATCTGCTGGTACTTGGATGACTGGGTATCATTTTCCACCCGCAGGGGATTGCCGGTAGGATGTTCCTCATCGAACCAGCCTCCTACTGCAGGGATAAGCTGGTACATCTGGCCGGTTACTACCGGCACAGCCGCCATAAAGGCCAATATGAGCAGAACCGCCATCAACAGGCGCAGCAGCTTTTGTTTCCACTGGCTTATGATGATTATCAAGCCATCACCCCCATTTACAGTATGAGACTTAAAAACCATGGCGACAGGTAAGCCTCAATAAAGGCTCCTGCTGTAAACAGCACCAGGAAAACAGCCAGCAGCAGGCTGTAATTTATCAGAGTTTTACCCAGAGCTGCTCCGGGATGTCGTCCTATCAGATAGAAAGAGAAATTTACGGCAATAACTGCCCAGATAATTAGCAACGGTATATACACCAGATTTTGCGGCAGGATGGACAAAATGCTCATGATTACACCCGCCCCGCCTTTTTGCTGAACAAGAAATCCTACCGTAAAACCCAGGGCATAACCCCGCAAAAACACTACTGCCAGTATCAGCGGTACTCCGATCACGGTGAGCCCTAAAAACCAGATGGCCACTACGGTTTTAGCCTGGGTAGCCAGCGCCGCCAGCAGTATGCCCGGACCATAGATGGGAGCTTTCTGACCTTCCTGCAGGTAGGTGTCAATCAACTCCCGTAAATAGTCGCGCACACCGCCTTCCAAACCTTCCACCTTTTGCCCGCCCATAACCAGGCCGACCAGAAACACCAGGCCGATCACTATATACTGCCACCGGTTGTTTCGTATGTGCTGTTTCAGCCGCTGTGCTAAACTCATTTCCAGTCTCCTTGATGGATGGTTTTAGGCATGGTAGAAAAGAGGGTGCCCCGGCTAAGTACACACTGCTGACTGGTCATCTCCTCATGAAATAATATGGTGGCAATTACCTGTTTATGACAGCAGTAAACCCGGGCCGAAAAGCCCGGGTTTTGATGCTGTGTCCAAACTAGAAGTCCAGTCATGTGACGCTATGCCAATCAACGCTAACGGATCGCCGGTAGTGTAAGCTTGCAGGAGTATTAGCCAGGCGAGGGACTTACGACGAGCCGTTGCAACTCACGGCGAAACTGAGGGCTGCGAAGGGGAGCGAGAAACAGGACGTTTCGAGCAGCGAGTACTGAGTGCATGGATGCCGAATTAGGAGCGGTCCCCTTCGCACTTAAAGTTTGCCGTTGTGTTGCAGGCGAGGAGTACCGGAGCGAGCCGGCTAATACTCCTGGAAGCAAGTTTTGTGTCCCCGCGTCCTCCTCACAGCGACGATACGCAGATCATTGCTGCTGGACTACATAAAGTTTTGCCGGGTCAGTGCCTCATAGAGGACCGGCACAACCTGTTTTTTACGGGACAAAACCCCTTTGAGGAAGATTCCTCCCCCTTCCTCCTGGGGGCCAAAAGCCGACTTCACCAAATGGCTCTTTTCCCCGGCGATGAGCAGCTCGGTAGCTTCTTCCAAAATGTCAGTAACCATCAGGCAAACAAAGGCGTAACCCCGGCGCTGGGCTAATTCTTCCAGGCTTTTCAGAAGATCGCCCCGGCGAGAGGCCATTCTTTTGGCATCAATGGTCTCCAGCTGGGAGATAGCAAATACCAGGGAACCACTGTTGTATTCTTTCAAGTCGGAAGTAATCAGCTCTTCATCACTTTGGTTTTCCGTATTAATGGCATGGCTGAAGATTTGCTTGCCCCAATCCAGGGGATCTAAGCCGGCAATTTCCTGGAGCTGTTGGGCTATGTTGCGATCTTTGGCGGTAGTGGTAGGAGACTTAAAGATCATGGTATCACTTATGATTCCGGAAAGAAGCAAGCCGGCCAGGCTTGCCCCCAGAGCCATATGGTCCGTCAAGAATTTCTCCGCTATCAAAGTACAGGTAGAGCCCACCGGTTCATTGTGAAAATAAATGGGAGATATGGTCTGCAGATCTCCTACCCGGTGATGGTCTACGATTTCTAATATTTCCGCTTCCTCAACTCCGTCTACCGCCTGTTTGCGCTCGTTATGATCCACCAGTATCAGCTGCTTGCGCTTCATTTCCAGCAGGTTGTGGCGGGAGATAAAGCCCAGGAAGACATTGCTTTCATCCACCACGGGATAATTGCGGTAACGGGTGGCTAACATCTGCTTGCGGGCTTCTTCAACCAATTCGTCTTTTTCAAATAATACCAGATCCCGGGTAATCATCACCTCGGTGACTCTGCGGCTTAACAATTCCCGCAGTATTTCCGGTGCCCGGGATACATCCCGGGTGATTGCCAGGTTGTCCATAAATATCATAGCCAGATCACCGATGGTAATTAATCCCAGCAGGCGTCCTTTAGGGTCCAGAACCGGCACGGTTTTCAGATCATTGCTGCGCATCAGATTGCCCAGCTCAGCCAGGGTCATGTCGGTGCCCACCGTAATAGTATCATGATCATCCAGAAGATCCTCCACTGTGTTACGGACATTTCTTACCAGAGCGGGAGGTTCAAAATCCAGGTAATCCAAAATAAAGCTGGTTTCCTCATTTATCTCCCCGGCTGCAGCGGCTATATATAATCCCTGATCAGTGGTTTGCTTGTAAATTTTATAACTGATAGCTGCTGCCACTGAATCTACGTCAGGATTTTTATGGCCTATTACCATAATCGGTTTCATTACTGATCCCCCTATCATCTTGCTTAAGCATCAGGTTGGCAATAAACTGGGCGGCCAGGACATCTTCCATGGAATTTCGGCTGGCGGCTACTACAGCCAGACCATTACAATCGCCCCATTCCTGACGGGCCCGAGCAACTGCCCGCAGGGCAGGCTCCAGACCGCGATGCCGGTAAGTTCTGGCTACTGTGCCCGTAATCACCCGGGGACTTTCCTGAAAGGCTGCATCATATGCTACTCCTCCGGTATCGGTTACCGCTACTACCACTTTCCCTTGCATGTCCAACATCCGGGGAGTTTCAGCACCCAGATTCGGCAGTACCGCAGCCAGGATCCCGCCCTCTGCTTCAATGCCCTTGATTACCTTCTGACAACGCTGGCGTCGTTCCTGGTCACTTCCTACCCGGGGTTCGCTTATCAAAATTATATCCGTCTGGTGAGAGCGGGCTATTTGGGCTGCATACCGGCCCATTCTTTCAGGATCAACCTTGACCGGTGCCCGGGTTTCATCGGGGCTGGCGCCCAACACCGCTGCAGCACCAGCTTCCAGCGCACTCTCCAGGGTGGTAGACATATCGATAACATCAACAATCATTACCAGGAATCCCTGCCGGGCAGCCTGCTGAGCTCCGGAGGCATCACTGGTCACTATTATGGGCTTGGATCTTTCCATAGACACCTCCCCCTCCCGGAGTGATGGGTATTCTTCCGGCTCTCATCTGTATAACCAGAGCGGCCACTTTCTCCCCGGCTATCCGGGCAATATCATCAAAGCTGGCCTTTTCGATCACCTCTATTTCATTGCCCAGAAACCGGATCAGTTTCTGGTAGGTGCTGGGACCAACCCCCGGCAGGCTGGTTAAAGGTACCCGGTAATGATAAGGAGGCCTGCCCACCGGATGAACCGGTTCCGGATGATCCTGAATCTGCACTATGCGGTCATAGACCCCCATAACCAGCTTATCACTGCCGCACACCGGGCATATTACTACGGGA
This sequence comes from Syntrophomonas sp. DTU018, assembly GCA_001513155.1. GTDB lineage: Bacteria > Bacillota > Syntrophomonadia > Syntrophomonadales > Syntrophomonadaceae > DTU018. Next base: position 52,216 of record LFSR01000004.1, on the reverse strand, counting down.
GGTTCTTCCTGCATGATCAAATCACACTGGGGGCAATAGCTGCGGTGATATTTCCCCATTAAAGGGTCCATTCCATAATTGGCCATGACCCGGCGGCCTTCCTGACCATATACCGCCTGGCGGAACTCCTCAAAACTGAGTTCGGCCAGCCGCAGCAGGTTGTACTCCCGCCCTACATTATCGGCAGAATGGGCATCGGAGTTGGACAGAAAAGTAAAATGGCGGGTTTCATTAATAGTATCGGCCATATCTGTATCGGCACTGAGGCCTAATTCCAAAACCCGGATCTGGCTGGCATCCCGCCCCAGGTAAGACTGGAATGAAGCTGACAGCATGCCGTAAAATCCCTTATGGGGAGTAAAAGCATGAGCCGGGCAGAACACTCCCCCCAGCACATGGGATAGATTCAGCAATTCCCTGATTCCAGCCTTGCAGCGCTGGGTGGACAGTTCCATATTTTTAACCCGGGTACGCATATACTTCTGATATTTGTGCAGGCTGTCCAGGTCGGGAAGATAGATAATAATATGTACCCCTTCCCGGGATTCCACTTCACAGCCGGCCAGAAGCATTACCCCCTGGCGGGTTATAAAGCCGCCCCGCCGGTGAATATCCAGCTGGCCCTGCTCCACCATCTTTTCCAGCTCAGCCAGTACCGGGGTGGTGCCTGCATCCACAATACCCACCATATTCAGTCCCTTGCGCAAGGCCGTTTCATTAAGCAGATTGGCCAGGGTGAGACTGCGGGAAGCAGTAATCTTCACCGGACGCCCGCTGGCTCTGCCGATATGAACATGTAGATCAGCATAAACACTGCGCAATCTTATAACTTCTCCCTGTGCTGGTAGGCGTATTGAATGGCAATAATACTCTTGCCGTCTATGATCTCTCCTTTAAAAATGGCTTCATACGCCTCCGCCAAACTCATTTTAACTACTTCCACAAACTCATCCCGGTCGGTGTGACTGCTGCCCCTGCTTAAATCCCGGGCCAGGTAAAGATGCAGCTGTTCATCACAGAAACCCGGGGCACTGTAATAGGAGACGATCGGTTCCCAAACAGCCGCCTGCAGGCCGGTCTCTTCTTCCAATTCCCTGATGGCACAATCCCGGGGCTCCTCTCCTGGTTCCATAGTGCCCGCCGGTATTTCCAAAAGGACCTTTTCCACCGGCTTGCGGTACTGCCGGACCAGCCACACCGTCCCATCCTTATCTACAGGCAGTATTGCCACAGCCCCGGCATGAGCAACTATTTCCCGGGTGCTGGTAGAACCGTCAGGCAGTTCTACTGTATCTACCCTTACGTTTATGATGCGGCCGGCAAAGATTTGCTGGGAAGAAATGGTTTTTTCATAAAGATCCATAATAGTTCCTCCTGCATATATTTATCGATGATCACATAAACTGCCAGCAGAGGTGAAAGCAGCATGAATCTAATAGTAGGAAAATCCGGATTCTGGTTTATAGGACGTATGGATGATCTGATCACCCTGCTGTCTGCTTATCCCCCGGAGACTACTCTGGCAGATTTTATCAGACTAAACCTACACTAGAATGATAGGGTTCAGCTTCTGTCCCGTTAATAGTTTTTGTACCAGGCGAGCTGCCGCTGCCAGGGCCATGAAAAATTCCCGGTCCTGATCCACCGTGCGCCCCATGGTGGTAAAGGGCAGCTCACTGCTGCGAAATCTTTCCAAAGCATCTTCCGCTGGTTCCCCATAGATTTCATGCCGGTCAAACAAACCGGCCTGGCGGGCTTGCTCTAAAATCAGGCTCATCCTGTCATCGGAAAGCAGGGGCAGGGGAAGCAAACAGCGCACCTTGCATACCTTGGACAAAACCGTAAGGGTGTGGTGACTGATGCCCTGATGGCGGGGCCGGGCATCGGCAAAGCTAATGCGGGGTACCGCTATAGGGATTCCCTGCAAGGTTTCCACAGCGTTAAGTACTATCCCCTGTTCCACTCCGCTGAATCCCCAGCGGGTACCGGTTCCCACTATTCCCGGGCCCATGCTGACTATAATCACATCCGGCTGAAAAGCCACCCGGGCTGCCAGCAAACCGGAATAGATATTTACTGCTTCTACATCCCCGCCAAAGGCGTGCCCCACTGTGACTGTTCCCGATATGATACCCTGGCGGGAAAGCCAGTCTACCGTTTGGCTGAAATGCAGGGGCAGAGCCGCCCCGTCAGTCATCAGGTAAGCCACTTTGAAACCAGCCTGGTGCAGTTCCACCGCCAGGGGGCCCAGCATGGAATGAAGAGTAGCCGCCAGAACGGGGACACCCTCCAGACTGTCGGCTTCTTTTAATTCCTGGTGATAAGGGCTGTCTTCTTCCTCGGCACTTAGTACTTTTATCTGCAGGGGGGTATAGCGGAGTTTCATAATATGGCCGCCGGCCGGCAGTGATTTCTCTGTTCCATTCAGTCCGGCGATAACGTAGTGATAGCCCCCGCTGCCCAGGTGCAGGCTCTCCGCAGTAGTATTAAGAAGCACCTGGTCCCCGCTGGCCACCTTTCCCACCAGATCGGTGTAGACAATACATTTTTCTTCCCTGCCGTTGACCTCTACAGTATATCCCTCAATACCTGGCCGGGAAAATAACAGTTGTTTCAGGACTCCACATTTTATCTCCAGCATAGAACTGCTCCCTTAATCTTGAGCTGCTTGGGCGATTATCTCCATAATGTACTCGGCATCTTTTACCAGATCATCAATGAGAATATATTCACTGGTGGTGTGCACCTTGCGCATGCCAATCCCCAGATTAACACAGGGAATACCCTGGCCGTTAATAATACTGGCGTCACTGCCTCCCCCGGTACTGGTTAACACCGGCTTGAGCCCTGCTCTTTCCGCCGCTCGTACCGCTAGCTGCACCACCGGGGCATCCTGGTCTAAATTGATTTCCGGGTATAGAAAGGTTACCTGAACCTCAGCCCGGCCGCCCCCTTTCTCCACCTCTTCCTTAAAAATACTGACCAGGCGGTTGGTCAATTCATCCAGTTTGGAGCGCTGCAAGCTGCGGCTCTCACCCTTTACCCGGCAGACATCGGCTACAATATTGCGGGCGGTTCCCCCTTCAATGATGCCCAGATTGCAGGTGGTTTCCTCATCAATTCTCCCGCAGGGCATGACCGCCAGAGCCTTACTGGCCAGGTGGATGGCATTGACCCCCTCTTCCGGATTGATGCCCGCATGGGCGGATTTGCCATAAGCGATATATTCGATTTCATTCTGGCAGGGGGATTGGATGATAATTTCTCCCGGATCGCCTCCCCCATCCAGCACAAAACCCATCTGCGCTTTAAGCAATTTGAAATCAAACTGTTTGGATCCCTGCAATCCCTGCTCCTCCCCTACGGTAAACAGTATTTCCACATCAGGATGAGACAGGTTTTGCTCCTGGATACAATCTATGGCTTCCAGCAAAGCAGCGATACCGGCTTTGTCATCGGAGCCCAGTATGGTATCGCCGGCACTGGTTATGCGATCATCATTTACCTGGGCTTTCACCCCAATACCCGGCTGAACGGTGTCCATATGGGCACAAAAGAGAATAGCTGGCCCTTTGGAACCCGGCCAGACAGCCAGCAAATTGCCGGCGTCCCCTCCCAGGGCTTGACCGGCCTGGTCCTCCATTACCTGCAATCCCCTCCGCTTCAGTTCCTGGACCAGATAATCCTTGAAGCGGCCTTCGCGCCCCGATACCGAATCAATCTCCGCCATTTTCACAAAACTGTCTATTAATCTTTTCCGGTTGACCATGCGCTAATTCCTCCCTAATTGATCAATAGCCCGTAAAATCTTGACTCTCTCAATAGTTTCCGTCAAAGAATAGCGTTCGGTATACCAGTGAATTATTATCAGGAAAGCCAGCATAAGCAAGCGGGGCAGCCAGGGCATATAAGCTGCCGCCCAGAATCCCAGAGCCAGGCCCAGTACGTTGGAGCCGGCATCCCCCATCATAGCTCGGGCTTTCAAGTCGCTGGGCAGGTAATAAACAACGGCGCCCAGCAAAGGCAACACCAGAGCCCAGTTCATGCTCTGGTAAGCCACAGCTATGATGACAGCTGCCAACAGGAAGGTACCCTTAATAGCTCTTCCCGGCCGCAAATCCAGCAGGTTGATAAAATTGGTACTCAAAGCTATCAGCAGGGTATTAAGAATAATGTTGATCCAGTCCGCTGATATATACAAGGCCAGGTAGAAGGCAATCAGCCCTCCTCCCAGAGCCTTTAATCCCCCGGTAGTCAAACGCCCTTTTACCAAAGCTTCCAAATGGCCTTTAAATCCGGTGGTATCCCGCCTGCCCAGCATATCGTCAATAAATCCCAGAAAAGAAATGGCCGTAATCCCCAGCATAAACAGCTGGCTGCCCTCCGCCTCATGATTCACCAGCCGGTAAAGGAGGTAAACCAGCAGCAGGGTCATGGCAAAAGAAATGCCTGCACTGACAGGAATCTGTTCCTCCCGGTAGTTGCTGCGCACCGCTCCTGTGCTGGTCAGCAAGGGCAGCAGCAGGTATAGTATTATGCCTTCAATTACAAAAGCAGCCAGGAATCCTCCGGCCGCCCAATAGACTTGCGTCAAAGCAGGTTCCTCCACTCACTGATGATTACCTTCACCACATCCCACCACTGTCGTCCCCGGTGCAGGAAGCCCTGCAGATCCCGGCCGGTTTCTTTGTGACTCATTTGGGTAGGCACTTCCATCACCCGGAAACCTTTGCGCAGAGCCCGGATAGTCATACCCAACTCTACACCATATGATTCGTTAAAAGGCAAAACCGCCTGCAGCACTTCCCGGGTCATAGCCCGCTGCCCGCTTAAGGGAGCAACGGAGTGTAAATTACCTGCCCGCCGTATCGCCCAGGCTGCAGTTTTTTTCACCAATCCGAAGCCTCCTTTACGCCGGGGAGGCGGGAAAGCGGCAATAGCCATATCAGCCTGGCCTTCCAAAACCGGTTTGAGAATAAGTTCGGCCTGGGAGGCTGACTCCGCCAGGTCACCATCCAGAAATAAAACAATATCGGCATCCACTTCAGCGGCGGCTTTGTTCATAGCTCCCCCTTTGCCCATATTGCGAGGCAGGTCCAGCAGGCAAACCCCGGTCTTTCTCACTTCTTCCGCAGTAGCATCAGTGGAGCCGTCGTTGACCACTATTATCCTCTCGATGCAGGGAATGCTTTGCACCGCCCGGATAGTCCGCTGGATGCGCTCTGCCTCGTTATAAGCGGGTATCACTGCCCAAACCGTTTTCATCGGGACTGGCCTCCTATGGCTTCAACCGGTACACTGGGCATAAACCGCTTGGCAGTGGGTTTTATACCATAATTGCCTGGTTCACCTTCCATAGCATATATAAGAGCGATCTGGCCCAGGCTTAAATCAATGTTGTCTACGGTACTGATATTGTTTTTCTGGTATTCTTCCATGTAGGAAAAGGATGTCTGGGAACTTTCCACACCATATACTTTCAAATTCCTTTCCAGGCAGTGGGTAATCAGTCCCTGATCAAAACTGGAAGCCAGGAACATATCCTCATCCTCAGTTCCTCCCACCACTATCACTGCCTGTACCGGAATATCACCGCTGCCGCTGAACTTCACCAGGCCTTTATCCTGCAAAAAAGATATTACGCTCTCATCAGCCTCGTTGGATATCACTGCAGCTACGCTGGTGGCTACCTGGTAGCGAATAGCGTCCGTGTCTGTGCCTGGATCCAGCTGGTAATAGTCTATTAATTCGGCTCTTAAATCCGCATTCTTAAGGGCAGCTTCCTCCAATACCACGGTTTTGGAAGTTATATTGGCCCCGGCAATGGAAAGGGAATTAAGCATCCCGGCAGGAATATCGCTGCCGCCGGTAACTACCACTGCCACATTTAAGCCTTTAAGTCTATCCTTTACCAGTACCGGCAAAAGGGCCTGGTTGTAATTTTCATAGTTAGCCAACATGGTGGTCTGAAAAATATTGGCTTCCGTTAAAGCCTTTTCTTTTTCTCGCAGGCTCAAAAACTGCTCTTCCAAGCGATCAATGGACTTTTTCTGCTGCTCCACCAGCAAATCGTCGCCCACGATGGAGCTGCCGATCAATATACCCACTGCCAGAGCTAAAAACAAGGCTATGATAGTGGCAATATGATATCTCAGATCTATCATTAACAATTCACTCCCCATTACATATTGAACAGCAGTTTAAGCTGCAGAGAAAGTATCCGGAAAAAGGGCTGGGTTGCAGGAGATACCATTAATACCGTAATGATGGGAACCATAGCCGCTGCCAAAAGCTGCAGCAGGTACTTGGTGGGCAGGTGCTGCTTGTAGAGCTGACTTACTCCCCGAGCATCTACCAGAATCGAACCCACTTTCATGCGCACCAGGAAAGTACTTCCCATTCCCTTGCGGCCTTTTTCCAGAAAATCGATCATATTGGAGTGGGTGCCTACTGCCACTATCAGGCTGGCACCATATTCCCAGGCCAAGATCATGGCCACGTCTTCACTGGTCCCCGGCATAGGGCAGGTCACCGCCGACAGTCCCATTTCCTCTACTCGCTGCAGTCCGGGAGCATCACCGTTGGAATAGGCATGTACTACTATTTCAGCGCCGCAGAGCAAGGCCTCATCGGAAACACTATCCATATCCCCTACTATAATATCTGGTTTCAAGCCAAACTCCAGCAGGGCATCAGCCCCGCCATCCACACCAATGAGCACAGGATTCTCTTCTTGTATGTAAGAACTGATAGCCCGGAGGTCCTCTTTATAGCTGCTTCCCCTTACCACTATCAGTACATGCCGCCCCAGTATCGGCGTATGTAAGGGCGGTACCTCCAGATTACCCAGCAGAATGTCTTTTTCTTTCTTGGCATATTCCAAAGTGTTTTCTACAAAGTGGTCCAGTTCTTCTTTAATATTCTCATTGGCTTCTTTCCACTTATTACTGACATCTTCCAGAGTTAACCATTTCCCCTCGGCTATCTGGCGATGGCCGGAGAACACCTTTTCGTCCCGGATATGCAGGATGCTGCCCTCCCGCACTTCATTAAAAATGGCATCTCCCACCTCATCCAGAATGGGTATGCCCGCTTTCAAAATTTTATAGGCACCTTTAGCAGGATATTTGCCAGTAATGGAAGGACGCGCATTGACAATGACTTGCGGCCGTATGTCAATGAGAGCATTGGCAGCTACTTCATCTATATCATCATGGTCAATAATGGCAATATCATTTTTGCGCAGGCGCTTGACCAGGTTCTTGGTACGCCGGTCCAGACGCGCTCGTCCCTTTGCGTGCATGATTCCACCTCTTTACCACCCGGGCTTGCACAGCATCGCATTTATATTACCATAATGTGACTCCAAATAAAAACTGGACTGGAAACCATTACTTCTGGGGAGAAGGGCAAAATAAAAAGCCTCTTCTTCATTGGCAAACCAACAAACAAGAGGCTCTCTCAGCACGATTTCCCTTTAGCTCACCTTATTCTCCAAACGGAGACGGTCGGCAATTATGGCAATAAATTCAGAGTTGGTAGGTTTCCCTTTTTCCCCGCTGATGGTATAGCCAAAGAATTTGTTGATCTTGTCCAGATCGCCCCTATCCCAGGCTAGTTCAATTGCATGGCGTATAGCTCTCTCCACCCGGCTGGGAGTGGTGTCATACTTCTGGGCAATAGTAGGATACAGTTCCTTGGTTACCGCCCCCAGGTAATTGATTTCTTCAACCACCAGCATTATGGCGTCCCGCAGGTACTGGTATCCTTTAACATGAGCGGGTACTCCGATTTCATGGATGACCTTGGTCACTTCAACTTCCAGGTTCTTAGGAGCAGGTGCCTGAACCATCAGGCTTGCCGCCGTACCTCTGCTTTCAGTGCGCGGATGGGTATCATAAGCCACCTGACGAACCCGGTCACCAAGGACTTGCAGATTGAAGGGTTTTAAGATGTAATAATCAGCTCCCAGCTGCACCGCCTTCTGGGTGATGTTTTCCTGGCCAAAGGCAGTCAAGATAATAATTTTGGGTCGCTTGGGCAAATTATTTTCGTTGATCTTTTCCAAAACTCCTATTCCGTCCATATAAGGCATAATCAAGTCCAGTATCAGCACATCTACCTCGTTTTTCTCCAGTGTCTCCAGTACTTCCATGCCATTGCTGCAGACATCGATAATTTCAAAATCTCGTTCATTGTTGAAATAATCTTTAAGTATTCCGCAAAACTCCCGATTATCATCGGCAATCAGGATCCGTATCCGGCCTGTTTCATTGAACATGAACCAAATCCTCCCCATCACTGATTAAATCTCATTTTTTTGGCTTTTCGACGATACACCAAGTATTTCCTGCTTTATTTTTCTGCCAAATTGAGTCATAATGCCGCAGACAATTCCATAAACAAACACATGGAATCCACATTAAAACCAGCCAGCTCAAAAATCATTTTTTGGGTGATTTCCCATTTTTGTTCAGCTGATGAGTAATATACCCCCCTTAATCCTTTGTCGAAACCCTTGAGGAGTTTATGGAACTGATAGAAGTTTCTGACAACATATTATCCATAAAAACCCCATAACCTCTCTGGGGATCGTTTAAAAATACATGGGTCACCGCGCCGACAATTCTATTGTTCTGAATGATAGGGCTGCCGCTCATGCCCTGTACAATCCCCCCGGTTACATTCAACAGGCGGGGATCGGTTACCCGGATAACCATACCTTTGCCATTTTGTCTTTCCGGGTATACTTTTTCAATTATTATATCAAAGGCTTCAATATCATTGCCGTTAATTACAGTATAGATTTGTGCCTTCCCCTTTTTCACCTGGTGAGCATAACCCACTTCCACAGTATAAGGCTGCAGCGGATTGGTGATTTCCTGGTCGATTCGGCCAAATATACCGAAAGGAGTATTCTTGGTGATATTGCCATTAAGCTGCCCTTCACTGTCAAACACTCCGATTTTTTCTCCTGGCCGGCCCGGTGCCGCCGGTTTAATGGTTTGTATGGAGGCACTGACAACTTTGCCGCTCATAACCTTAATACCCTGCCGGGTATCCGCATCAATTATTATATGTCCCAAAGCTGCATATTCGTGAGTTTGCGGATCCCAGAAGGTCAGGGTTCCTACTCCCACTACCCCATCCCGCACATACAGACCGATCCTGTAACGATGGGTTTCCGGACAATAAAAACCTGCCACCGGCACTTCAAAAATCTCCTCCCGGCGCTGTACCGTCAAAACCATTTCCTGATCCCGGTGTTCATCGATTAAGCGAGCCAGGTCGTTTTCAGAATTAACTTTCTGCCCGTCCACTTCCAGGATAAGGTCTCCGATTTGCATGCCTTTGTCCCGGGCAGGATAGACTTTTTCCCCATTCTCGTCCACCACCGGAGCAAACCCCACCACCATAATTCCCCGGGACTGCAGCATTACCCCTATGGAATGTCCTCCCACCACCACCCGGCGGGGAGCGATGGCTTCCACTGCCATGGATTTGACAGGTATGTAGCCTAAAATCTTGACCGCTACATCTGCGCGACCCGGTTTTAGAGCTACTATTTCATACCCATTGGCATGCGGATTTACTGCTACTGGTGGATCGGCAGGAGCAGCAAACACACTGCTGGATTGGCCCACCACCTGCATTTGGATATACTTTTGCAGGGCATCGGGCAACTCCAAAGCAATCTGATTGCTTTCCCCTACCACCAATTTTTGGTTTTCCGGCAAGGTCAGTATTAATCTGGCTTGAGGTGAAAAACAAAGGGCCAAAAAAAGCACAGCTAAAATAATGCCCATTAATGGCCTTATATTACGCATTTAATGAATCCACTCCCGAGACTTGATGTTTTCTATTCTCTCCTCGGGAGCAGCAAACTATACTGCCAGGACTATTAGCTGCGCAGCTGGGCCACTACAAATAAAAAAGCATTCACGCAGATTTTTTATTGGGTAATTGGCAAGGTGCGCTGATTGAAAAAATTGCAGGATATAAACAAAAAGAGTTATTGACATACCATGGCTATAAAAAGCCAAGCAATAAATGGTTATGGGATAGGCCGCTGGGTTCAAACGGACAGTTAGTTGAGGTCGTCTGTCCCCTTCAGGCACATGACAGATTCCCTGGGCAAAAGGATAACTTGACAGTTAGTTGGCAGCGTGGGCGATCATCTCGCGGGCGTGCTGCAGGGTGATGTCGGTGATGCTTTCTCCGGAGAGCATCCGTGCCAGTTCTGCCACCCTTTCCTCACCTTCCAGGAGGCGAACCCGGGTAAGAGTTTGACCTTCCCGCACCTCTTTTTGAATCAAGTAATGGGTTCGGGCATAAGCTGCCACCTGGGGTGCATGGGTGACCAGTATAACCTGATGACTTTCCGCCAGTTGGCTAAGTTTGCGGGCCATGGCGGATAAAGCAGTTCCTCCTACTCCCACATCTATCTCATCAAATATCAGGGTTGGTACCTGGTAAGTATCCGCCAGGGCCGTCTTAATAGCCAGCACTACCCGGGACAGTTCTCCCCCGGAAGCGGTGCGGGCCAGAGGCCGCAGTTCTTCACCGGGATTGGCGGAAAACCAGATCTCCGCCTGGTCCATCCCCTGGGGTCCCGGGGTGGAACGCTGCTGGATTTGGATGCTCAAGCGTATGTGGGGCATATTAAGCTGAATTAGTTCATTTAAAATCTGATTTTCCAAAATCTTAGCCGTCTCCTGGCGCAGTTCAGTAAGACGGGCAGCGGTTTCCTGATAGCGTTCCTGCCACTTGGCACACTCCTGGATCAGAACCTGCTGCCGCTCCGAACTGAATTCCAGCTGGTCCTTTTCCTCATAGGCTTGCTGCAGGTATGCTAAAATCTCATCCACACTGCTGCCATACTTGGATTTAAGTTTTTCTATGGTATAAAGCCGCTGCTCGATATCCTCCAGCAGACCTGGCTCAAAGTCCAGCTGGTTCTGAAAAGAGGATATGCTGGCGGCCATGTCCTGAATGGTCACCAGCATGTCCTGCAAGGGCTCAGTCAAGGAAACAAAGAAATCATCGTCCTTCAAGCTGCGAATGGCATCCAGGGCTGCTGACAGCAGATCATAAGCACTGCCGCCCTCTTCATTGCGATACAGGCAAGCCAGTACCTGCTGGCAGGTTTCATTCAAGCGATGAGCATTGCGAATACGCTGTCTTTTAAGGGTCAACTCCTGGTCTTCGCCGGGCTGCAGCTGAGCCTGCTCAATCTCTCTTATCTGAAATTCCAAGAAATCCAGGCGCTGCAGCTTATTCTGTTCATTATTCCGGAGGGTCTCCAACTCCCGGGTTAACTTCTGCAGTTCCCGATACTCCTCCTCCAATTGATCCCGCAGCGGCAGAATCTGGGGATTGAAAGCATCAATCATTTCCAGGTAAGCATCTCCCTGCAGGAAATGATGTTGTTCTCCCTGAACATGAAGGTCCACCAGGTAGGGAGCTAATTGCTTCAAGGTGTTTATCGTGACCGTTCGTCCGTTGACCCGGGCAGTGCTCCGCCCGTTGGGGGCTATTTCCCGGCTGATAATTAGGTTGTCCTCCTCCTCTTCATACAGTCCCTCTTGTTCCAGAAGGTGGCGGATATCACCTCTTTGGGATACATCAAAAACGGCCTCCACCAAGGCTTTCTGACTGCTGTCCCGTAAATAATCATCCTGAATACGGCCCCCGGTGACCAGTCCCAGGGCATCAATCAATATGGACTTGCCAGCGCCGGTTTCACCGGTGAGAACATTAAGTCCCTTCTGGAATTCCAAGCGCAGTTCGTCTATAAGGACAAAGTTTTTGATGAGCAATTCCATTAGCATAGCTCTTCCTCACTTCCCGGGTTATATCAGCTGTTGGAAGTGCCTTATCACTTCAGTAACCGCTTCTTTGGGCTTGACTACAATAAAAATGGTATCATCTCCCGCTACTGTCCCTATTATGCCCTCCAGTTCGGAAGCATCTATAACTGAAGCTACACTCTGGGCTCCGCCGGGAAGGGTCTTTATGACAATGATATTTTCACTGTAATCCATATGTACCACTGCATCTTTTAGGATACGGTGGAGTCTCTCCTGGTCACGGTTGACAGCAGCAGCATCAGGCAGAGCATAACGATATCCTTCTCCATCAGGAATCTTAACCAGATGGAGTTCCTTTATATCCCGGGATACCGTAGCCTGAGTCACATCAAAGCCATTAGCACGCAATGCTTCACATAGCTCTTCCTGGGTAGCTATCCGCCGGCTATTAATAATTTCCATAATGCTGCGATGCCGTCTGGATTTCATAATGTCACTCCACCTCGTTTACTTCCCGCCAAGAAATCGGGAGGATGATTGGCTGATTTATGAAATTCAATCGACAGGGTTCATATTCCTTCTGGTCCAGTTTAGCTACGTTGCGCATTATGATGGGGCTATCCTTTACAGGCCCTCACTCCTGCGCAAGCGGGTATCAATCTGATGAAAGAAGGAAGTGGGCTTTAAATTTATCAGATTAAGCTTATGGTCAGCTTTGCGTATGGATACTATCTCTTCAGGTTCCAATACTACCTGGGACTGTCCGTCCAGCCTGATCAGACTGGGGCGTCCATCCGCCGAATACACATTTATCACTTTACCGGCACTGACTACCATAGGCCGGCGGCTTATAATCTGAGAAGCAATCGGGGTAAGTATCATAGCCTCCATCTCTGGATCCACCACGGGTCCTCCACAGGACAGGGAGTAAGCGGTAGAGCCAGTTGGGGTAGCGACCAGCAGTCCGTCTCCCCGGTAATTGCCTACCTGATCAGAACTAATCTCCACTCTCAGGTTATTCAGCTGATGATCCATTGATCTAACCACTATTTCATTCAGGCAACAACCCTGATGGGTAACACGGTCTCCCTGGTGTATGGTTACCTGCAGCATCATGCGCTGGTCCAGTCGATAGCGTTGGTTCAGCAGATCCGGCAGGTACTGTTCCAGCTCATGAAACTCTATATTGCTTAAAAATCCCACCGTCCCCATGTTTACTCCCAGAACCGGAACACCGGTAAAGGCATATTGGCGAGCAGCCCGCAGGATGGTGCCATCCCCGCCAAAAACAATCAGCAGATCAAAATCCGCCTGATCGGGCACTGCTTCCCGGCCATTATCAACCTCCACTACCTGAACACCATAGCGCATCAACAGTTCTATGGTGCTGCGTGCAGCTGTTTCAGTCGCCTCTTTGATGTAGTTGCTAACCAGTAAAACTCTCATCAGTTGTGTTTTCCTCCCAATTGCTGATGGGCTTCCTCTACAACATTTTCTACCAGCTGTTCTATGTTGGGCAGTGGTGGTTGGTCCTGACGCAGATAAATAAAGAATTCTATGTTCCCTTCCGGACCTTTAATAGGAGAGTAGGTTACGCCCCGGCAGTTAAGCCCCTGACCGGCAGCATTATCTATACTGTTAAAAAGTACCTCCCGGTGTACGTTCTCGTCCCGAACCACACCTTTGCGGCCTACTTTCTCCCGTCCGGCTTCAAACTGAGGTTTGATCAGGCAAATTACCGCTCCCTCGTATTTTAGTAATTCCTTTATAACGGGAAAAACAAAACTGGTTGATATAAATGATACATCTACAGTTACCAGGTCAACCAGTTCGGGGATCGAGCCTGGAGGTAAATAGCGGATGTTGGTGCGTTCCAGGTTAATTACCCGGGGATCGTTGCGCAATTTCCAGTCCAATTGGCCATAGCCCACGTCCACCGCATATACCCTCCGGGCGCCCCGCTGCAGGACACAATCGGTATATCCTCCCGTGGAAGCCCCCACATCCATAACCACCATATCCTGTACCTGTACCCCGAATACATCTAAAGCCTTTTCCAGCTTCAAGCCCCCCCGGCTGACATAGGGGCATCCCGGAGCGGTTAACTGGATGATAACATTTTCATCAACAGCAGTACCTGGTTTATCTATAATATGATCATTCACCCTAACCTGCCCGGCCAAAACCAAAGCCCGGGCTTTTTCCCGGCTAGGTGCCAGACCTCTCTTGTAGACCAGGGTATCTAACCTAATTTTTGCCAAACTTCAGCAACTCCCAGCCCTGGGGCTGAACCAATTCCGGCCAGCGATTGAAAATCAATTCCATAATTGCCTCCGGGCTCATATCTAAATATTCAAACAAAACGTCTACTCTGCCATGTTCGACAAACTCATCGGGAATTCCTACCCTCAGCAAATCAGCCTGCAACCGCTCTTCCTGCAAGGCTTCCAGTACCGCACTGCCAAAGCCCCCACTGACAACGTTATCCTCGATGGTTACCAGATACTTGTGAGTACAGGCCAAATGGCAGATCAATTGCCGGTCCAGGGGTTTGACATAGCGGGCATCGGCCAGGGAAGCATTTATGCCCAGCTGGGCTAAACGCTCAACTAGTTCCCGCCCCAAAGCGGTGCCGCGGCCTATGCCGATCACAGCCAGGTCTTGGCCCTCCTGCAGCATTACTCCCCGGCCTGCCGGCAGCACCTGGTAGGGACTAGTGAGGGGGATTCCCAATCCGACCCCGCGGGGGTAGCGGATAGCCACCGGTCCCTCCAGGGTAAAAGCGGTATGCAGCATCTGCACCAGTTCATTTTCGTCTGCAGGAGCCATCACCGTCATATTGGGAATACTGCGTAAATAGGAAAGATCAAATACCCCGTGATGAGTTGGTCCGTCTTCCCCTACCAAACCAGCCCGGTCCACGGCAAAAATCACGGGCAGGTTTTGCAGGGCCACATCATGTACAATCTGATCATAGGCTCTCTGCAGGAAGGTAGAATAAATAGCCACAACCGGCCTCAGGCCCGCCCGGGCCATACCTGCGGCCAGAGTAACCGCATGTTGTTCACAGATTCCGACGTCAAAAAAGCGCTCCGGATACTGCCGGGCAAACTCAGTTAATCCAGTGCCGGAAGTCATGGCGGCAGTAATAGCCACCACCCTGGCATCCTGTTGGCCTCTTTCCACCATAAATTCGCCAAACACTTCGGTATAAGTGCGTACTGCTTTTTTTACCGGGAGGCCGGTTTCTATGTTGAAAGGTCCTACTCCGTGGAACAGGTCCGGATTACGGCTGGCAGGCTCATACCCCCGCCCTTTTTCGGTAATGGCATGGATTAAAATAGGCCCTTTCATGCGGCGGGCATTCCGGAAAACCAGGATTAACTCTTCCAGATTATGCCCATTAACCGGACCAATATAAGTAAACCCCAGTTCCTCAAAAAAGGCGCCCGGAACCATCATGTATTTGACCAGATCCTTAAAGCGGCCGGCTGCCCGGGCAATATTGGGCCCAATTCCCGGGATCCGTTTCAGAATAGCTTCAATATCTTCCTTAGTGCGGGAATAGGAGGGGTCGGTACGCAGCCGGTTAAGATAGGCAGACAAGGCCCCCACATTGTGAGAAATGGACATTTCATTATCGTTAAGTACTACAATCAAATCCCGGTCTTCATTTCCGGCATGATTCAGGGCTTCGAAAGCCATACCTCCGGTCAGGGCTCCATCGCCGATTATGGCTATAACCGAGTAGTCTTCTTTATTTAAATCCCGGGCAATAGCCAGTCCCAAAGCCGCGGAAATGGAAGTACTGCTATGACCGGTATTAAAAGTATCGTGGGGGGATTCCTCAATCTTGGGAAATCCGCTCAGCCCTCCAAACTGGCGCAGGGTCTTCATCTGCTCCCGGCGGCCGGTAAGGATTTTATGTACATAGCTCTGATGCCCCACGTCCCAAATCAATTTGTCCCGGGGGCTGTCAAACACATAGTGCAGTGCCAGGGTCAGTTCCACCACTCCCAAATTGGCAGCTAAATGGCCCCCGCACCGGGAAACGCTGTTTATTAACAATTCCCGTATTTCTTCCGCCAGATTATACATGGCAGACACATCTAATTTTTTCAGGTCTTGGGGAGAATTGATGCTATCTAGTAAAGTCATAATCACTCACCTTTTGCTGGCAAACAGCTGGCGTCCGGTCAAGGCTTCAATATAAGCCATAACTTTAGCTACTTGGAATATTATTTGATTGGCATGTTCAACGGCCAGGTTTTTGCCGATGGCTTTTCCTCCTACGGTCAGAGCAGCAATTAAACTGGTCATGACTGCTCCGGCCAGAACTAAATCCAAAGCGGGAAAAGTGCTGGCCAGGCTAGCTACAATACCCGCCCCTACTGCTCCGCTTAAGGTCCCGGAAATATCACCCACTACATCATTGCAGAAGTTGGCCACTTGGCCTGCATTCTGAGTCAGTCTGACTGCCTGAGGAGCGCCGGATACTTTTTTGGCGGCTTTGGCATTAAAGGGAGCAATTTGGGCGGCAGTAACCGCTGTCCCTATAATATCAAAAAAAATGCCCAGCAGTATTATTATTAATAATAATCCCAGGGCCATTATACGGTTATTTACTGTTTTAATAAGGACTTCCGAGCCTAAACTCAGTAAAAGGGCAATTAAAAATGTGAAGAAGCCGACCACAAGACCGGCTAATAAGTGCTTTCTCATTTTGGGACTGTTGTAGCGCTGCAAATACTGCTATCCCCCAAGAAAATCTCATCCGGCAAAAGGTTATTGGCTGAGTAAACGCTGCGACTTAGGTCCAGTAGGTTTTCCCAGCAGGACACCCGATTGTTGCCAAAGGGGCGGTTTCCCTTTACGCCTGCTTCACCGCGTTGCCGCCAGTGAGACTGGATTGCCACTTAGTGCGCACTTTAATCCTCAACCAACTGTACTATGCGTACGCAGTCTAGGAGTTTTCCTCGACAACCCACATCGATTCTAGCCTCTTTTGCAGTCACCGGTTTCAGAACCAGACGATCAGTATCTTGGCCGAGATACTGGCCGCCCTTTGCGGTCCATTCGCCGCAACCACTCAAGGCAGGCTACACTGCACCCAGCATCTACCAAATGCAGGTTTTCTTAAAACCATTCGGTTTTAAGCCTCCACGGGAGCGGGGTCAGCTTCCGCATGCCATTGCGGGCCGCCCCATCACCCTTATCTCCCAGCAACGACCCCTGACTGGGCGTCAAAAGCCGATACCAGGAGCTTCATCGATGTGCCCTTAACGGATTTTTAGGCCCGTCTTCGAAATCGATAGGGTTGACTAGAATACTGCAACCTTTTGCCAGATCCGTTTTCGACATGTATTATAGCATACCACCAACACAGGTTGCCAGTAACCCGCTGAACCGCTTATTCCCCGCTTGGCTCTTGGCTGCTTATAGCCGGGGTTTGGCTCAAGCTTAATCGGGTATGCATCATTTAGCTTTCCCTTTCCAAAGTAAAGCAAGCCAGCCGGCGCAGGAAATCCGCTTCCGGGCCAAACCTCTCCAGGCTGGCTATACATTGTTCAATACTTTGGCGGGCCATGAGTTCAGCCTGTTCCAATCCCAGCAGACCGGGATAGGTGTTCTTGTTATTCCTGGCGTCACTGCCGACTGGTTTGCCCAGTACCTCCTGATCGCCTTTAATATCCAGCAGATCATCGGTTATTTGAAAAGCCAGGCCAAAATGCCTGGCATAGGAAGTCAGTGCCTCTAGTTTTTCTTCATTCATATCCCCCAATATGGCACCGGCTCGCAGGGCTGCGGTGAACAAAGCTCCAGTCTTCAGACTGTGCAGGGTCTGCAGAGTTGACAGGTCAATAGTCTTGTTTTCCGCATCCAGATCCATAACCTGCCCTCCGATCATGCCCCGGCTTCCGGCAGCAGCAGCTATCTCTCCGATAACTCTGATCACCTGCTCCGGACGTACTCCCGGTGCTTTAGCATTGGAAGCAATTAATTCAAAAGCCGCGGTAAGCAAAGCATCTCCGGTCAGTATGGCGTTGGCTTCCCCAAAAACCTTATGGCAGGTGGGCTTACCCCGGCGGAAGTCATCGTCATCCATAGCAGGCAGATCGTCATGAACCAGGGAATAGCAATGAATCAGTTCCATACCGCAGGCGGTGGGCATGGCTATCTCCGTTTTTTTGCCGGCCAGAGCTGCTCCTTCCAGGACCAGCATGGGCCGCAGTCTCTTTCCGCCGTTGAAAACTGCATAGTGCATGGCATGGTGAATAACTGCAGGATGTGTATCCTCTGGTGCCAGGTATTTCAGCAAATGCTGATCTATAAGTTCTTTGCGCTGCTGCAGCTCCTGTTTAAACCCATTCATATCCACAGTTCATCACCTAGCCTTCCAGCAGTTCTTCACAATCCACCAACTCCAAATCTCCTTCCAGGGTCTGCACCAGCTTCTGCACCTTGCCGTCAGCTGCTTTGAGTTCCTGCTGGCAGTACCGGGACAGCCTTACCCCTTCTTCAAATAGGCGCAGGGCTTCTTCCAGCTCCAATTCGCCGTCCTCCAGCTGGCTGACCAGCTCTTCCAACCTTTTTAAGGCTTGTTCGAATTTCACAGGTTCCATCTTATGACTTTCTCCTTTTGCTTTACCTGGGTACACAGCTCCCCATCCAGGAGAGTAATGGACAAACAATCTCCTGGTTGTACATTTTCCACTGACTTAATAATTCCTGCCTGGTTATGTACTACGGCATAGCCCCGCTGCATAACTTTTAAGGGGCTGAGCCGTTCCAGGCCGCTGACCGCCATCGCCAGGCGCTGGCGGGATTGGTTAACCCTGTTCTCCATGGCTTTTTGCATCTGCACTCTCAATTCCTGGCAGTATTGCTGGTATTGCTGCACCATTTGCCGGGGCTTCTGCCAGGCCCGGTTCATCATCAGCCTATCCAGTATTTCGCTTTCCTGCTGCAGTCTTCTCTGCATAATGCGGATCAAGCGTTGCTGCAGCTGGTTGCATTCCTGGCTCAAGTGTTCCAGGTCGGCAACCGCCAGTTGAGCCGCTTGGGTAGGAGTGGCTGCCCGGACATCCGCGGCCAGGTCAGCCAAAGTCCAGTCCACCTCATGGCCTACCGCCGAGATGACCGGCAGTTCCGATTCATAAATAGCCCGCACTACTTCTTCGCTGTTGAAGGGCATGAGATCCTCAAAAGAGCCTCCTCCCCTTCCCACAATGATCAAATCCACCTGGCCATAGAGGTTAAGCAGCTTGATTCCCCGGGCAATTTGCTCAGGTGCCTCTGCGCCCTGTACAGCACTGTGCACCAGGACCACATCTACTCCCCGGTGGCGCTGCCTCAGCACCCGCAGTATATCCCGCAGGGCTGCTCCGTCCTGAGAGGTAACCACCCCTATGCGCCGGGCATAAGCAGGCAGCGGTTTTTTCTTCTCCACATCAAAATAGCCTTTCTGCTGCAGCTTTTCCTTGAGCTGTTCCAGGAAAAGATAGACTCCCCCTACGCCATAGGGCTCCATTTCTTCCACATACAGCTGGTAACGCCCCTGGGGAGCAAAAACGGAAACCGATCCCCGCACCAGCACTTCCATACCGTTCTCCGGCTTAAACTCAAGGCGGCGCGCCCGGCTGCGAAACATAACCGCACTTATAGATGAATCGGCATCTTTGAGGGTAAAGTACAGATGCCCGGATTGCTGGTACAGTTTAAAACCGGATATCTCACCTTTCAGCCAGAAATCCCGCAGAAAGATATCCCCATCCAGCAGGTCGGCAATATACTGGTTTAATTCACTGACCGTCAAATAAGGGTTCATCAGCTCTGTCTCTCCTGAGCAGCTGAATACAGGTTTTCCAAAAGCTTGGCAATGAGAATAGGCCCTAAGCCTCCCGGCACCGACAGCAGGTGCCCATCCAGGCTGTTCAAGGCATCTTTTTTCACATTGCCGCAGCTGTGATCATAGTGCCAGTAAAATCCTACATCCAAAACCAGCGCCCCATTGGCAACCTGATGAGCTTGTACCATTTCCGGTCTGCCCTTTTCGATAACATAAATATCGGCTTCAGGCAGAGGATCACCAGCCGGCATTTCCGGCACCACCGTAACTAGGCTGCCTTCTTTTATCAGCAGCAGGCTCAGGGGCAATATCACGTCAAAGGAGTCCCCTACTAAAACGGCTTTTTTACCCTGTGCGGATCCCCGGTACCGGCGGATAACTTCCAGGCAGCCCAGGGCAGCGCAGGATATAAAACGTGGATTTCCGTAAAGAAGCCGCCCCCGGTTCACGGGGTTAAAACCATCCACATCCTTGTTAATATCAATTGCAGCCAGGAATTCATCGGTGTAGGGCTGCAAGGACTCCGGCAAAGGCAGCTGCAGGAGGATTCCATCCACTTCGGGATCCTGGTTCAACTGTTGAATCTGTGTCAATAACTCCTCCCGGGTGGTATCAGCAGGCACATTAATATGCCGGGTAGTGCCGCCGATAAAACTTACGGCTTTGTCTTTCAGCCCTACATAAATCAACGTTTCCTTGTCATCACCCACTACAATAACAGCCAGGTGAGGAATTGTTCCTGCATCCTGGACTTTTTCCTTCAGCCGCTGGCGGATCTCATCAGATATCTGTCTGCCGTTTATTAGCTCCATAATAACCCCCTAAACATCTGTTTATTGTTTCAACCGGTGCTGCAGGGCAGCCAGCATTGCCACTCCCACCGCATTGTCGGTACTGAGACGGGGTGAGGCAAAATAAAGCCGGGCTCCCACAGCCGGGTGCTGCAAGCGTTTTATTAAGCGCTGGGCTATCAAATGGTTGGCCATTACGCCTCCAGCCAGCAAAACATCCCTTATCTGCAGCTGTTCAATAAAGCTGCGTAAAACTTTTTCCAAAGTTTTGGCTATGACTCCCAGGACGGCTGTAGCTACTATCTCCGGACTGGTTCCATTTTTCAGCATCTGCACCGCCCGGGTTTCCGCACCAGAAAAAGAAAAACCCTTACTGGTAATAGCAGTAGGAATAGCCACTAATTCTTTATCAGCAGCCTGGGCTGCCAGTTTCTCCAGAGCCGGTCCGGCCGGGAAAGGCAGTCCCATCGCCACACCTGCACGATCCACCAATTGACCGGCATGAATGTCTTCACTGCTGGCCAGCTGGGTTATAGACATTAGGCCGGGCTGGTGGTTTTCTACCATTAATACATCTGAAGTTCCCCCGGAAAAATGAACCGCCAGGAACCTAGGCTTGTCAAGGAGTTCCCGGTTGCCCTGCATGCCGGCCATAACATGCCCTTCCTGATGGCTTACCTGGTATAAAGGTACTTGGGCAAAGGCAGCCAAGGACTGAGCCAGGGAAGTACCGGCCAGGAATACCGGCATATAGCTGTTGGCTACATTTCGCGGCCGGGCACTTACCGCCAGGGCCTGAGTATTTTCATAGAGCTGATGGTCCAGTTTTTTCACCAGCTGCGGCAGATTCTTAATATGTAAAAACAGGGCTTCCGATTGGCGCAAGCCCCGTTTGCCCGGTTCAACTTTTAATAATATTCTTTCATCAGCCAAGATACTCAGGTTCTCGTCTACAGCAGCAATGGATGTGGTATAAGCGCTGGTGTCAATCCCCAGGTACACTTTCATTTTTTTCACCTTGTATGCGATCTAGTATGGCATTTACAAACCGGCTGGACTGTTCTCCTCCATAGCGTTTAGCCAGCTCAATGGCTTCATCGATGGCTACCACCGGCGGTACTTCCTGGCGGAAAAGAATTTCATAGGCGGCTACCCGCATAATATTGCGATCCACCGATGACATCCGCTCCACTGACCATTCCCGGGAATAGCGAGCTATTTTCTCGTCAATGGCCTGCATATGCTGCAGGGTTCCTTTCACCAGCTCGGCAGCAAACTGCTGGTCCTTTTCAGCAAGAGGATACTCATCCAGCAGATACTGCATGGCCTGTTGGGGATCAGCTTGAACCTGGTCAACCTGAAAAATCACTATAAATGCGTATTCTCTAGCTTTCCTTCTGCTCAAGTTTTCACCCTTACTACCGCTACCGGTCTTTGAACATCTGTTTCATCCAACTGTCAAAGTTCTTCTTCTCATCAAGCTGTTTACCAATAAAGTATCCTACTGCTATACAAATAATTATAAAAATAGTACGCCAAAAGCCAAAGGTAACAAAGAGTATGCTAGCCAGCAAACCCAATAAAACGCCGATGGTTTTGCCGCGGTGTTCTATCAGCAGAAACGGGATTAACTTCTCCCACATAGTAATGCCCCCTTTATGCGGTTACTGGTTTATTGGCATGACTAAAATCATCTACCAAAACCCTAACCTCAGAGACTTGCAGTCCGCCTATGGATTCCAGCTGTTCTTTAACAGCGGCTTGTACATTTTTGGACATTTCCGGTACGCTTATTTCCGGATTAATCATCATATGTAAATATATTATTACCCCATCGGGTCCCTGGGCTACAGAAGAACGGGTTTCCTTGACGCCATCAACTTTTTTAACTGCTCTGCTTATAATCGTCTTGATTGCCGCGACGGTAATGGATACCTGACCGTTTACGCTGCTGCTGACTAGAATGTTGGCAGGTTTAGATTCACCTTTCAGCAGGGAAATCATAACCAGGATAGTCAGAGCAATAACTGCTGCTGCTGAGGCCCCCAGTATTATCTGGTTGACCGGATTGGAGAGAAGTGCAAGCCCAGCATCTACAAGCCTGGTATACCCAACGGCCAAGTACATGGCGGCAATTGCCAGGCCCAATATCAACAGGTTGTAGCAAAAAAGAACTACCCGCCACAGTCCGGACATATTCAACACCTCACTTTAAACATTGCCGGTATACAGACAACCCCCTGGTTTAACAGGGGGTTGATACTTGATGTAACAATTACTCGGCGCTGTCCAAATCAGCCGCTAGCTCAGGTTCTGCTTCCGTTTGCTTCTTAATCTGCACCGACACCACATGTACGTTAACTGCAGTTACCTTTAATCCCGTCATGGTTTCCACTGCTACTTTGACTTCCTTTTGAACATTTTCGGCTACTTCCGGTATGGGATAGCCGTACTGCACCGCAATGTAAATATCGATCCGAGTTTCTTCATTGATAACTTCAACTTTAATACCCTTGCCAAAATTCTTTCGTCCCAGTTTTTCCACCAGGTCAGTTCCCCATCCGCCGCTCATGGCTGCCACACCTTCTACTTCCATTGCAGCCAGACCAGCCACGGTGGAGACTACCTCATCCGCTATACGAACGGTTCCCATTTCCGTAGTCAATTCGGGTCGTTGTTCTGCCATGAAGTCACCTCCATTATTCCAGTCTTCATATAAACTATAACAGTTATTTTACTAACTATTCTTCATAAGATCAAATAACCCTGCCGGGAAAAAAACATCAGCTACCACTCATACGGCGCTGGATAAAGTTGGTATATACCTCACCCTTCTGGAAAAAGGCGTTGTTGAGCACTTTCACATGGAAAGGAATAGTAGTGGTGACTCCTTCAATGACAAATTCCCTTAACGCCCGTTTCATGCGAGCTATAGCTTCCGTCCGGTCGTTTCCCCATACAATCAGCTTGGCTATCATGGAATCATAATAAGGGGGGATGGTATAGCCGCTATAAACTGAAGAGTCCACTCTGACTCCCGGTCCCCCCGGTGGAATGTAACGGTTAACCGTACCCGGAGAAGGACGAAAATCATGGTCGGGGTCTTCCGCATTAATGCGGCATTCAATGGCCCAGCCCCGGAGGGCAACATCTTCCTGCCGAATACCCAGAGGTATCCCGGCAGCACACCTGATCTGTTCCTTGACCAAATCTATACCCGTCACTAGCTCGGTTACGGGATGCTCCACCTGAATCCGGGTGTTCATCTCGATAAAGTAGAAGTTACGGTTTTTATCCACCAGAAATTCTACCGTCCCGGTACTGGAATAGCCGACCTTTCTGGCCAGTTCCACCGCTAACGCTCCCATGCGAGCCCGCAGTTCCTCATCCAGCAAAGTGGAGGGAGATTCCTCCAGCAGTTTTTGGTTCCGCCGCTGCAAGGAGCAGTCCCGTTCTCCCAGATGAATCACATTCCCGTGTTCATCACCTAACACCTGTATTTCGATATGGCGGGGTTCTTCAATGTATTTTTCAATATATATTTCATCATTGCCGAAAGCCGCTCCCGCTTCCAGCCTGGCTGTTTCCAGAGCTTCCTTCAGGGAATCAGCATTATGGACCAGGCGCATGCCTTTGCCCCCGCCTCCCGCCGAAGCCTTGATCATCACCGGATAGCCGATGGTATCAGCTATCTGCCGGGCTTCTTTCAGGCTGCTGACCGCTCCATCACTGCCCGGCACCAAAGGCACACCGGCCTGGAGCGCTATCTCCCGGGCTTTCACTTTGTCTCCCATCATCTTTATTACTTGAGGAGATGGTCCAATAAATTTAATGTCATGAGTCTTGCACAGTTCTGCAAAGTAAGCATTTTCAGCCAGGAAGCCATACCCGGGATGTATGGCATCAGCTCCCGTATTATGGGCAGCACTGATTATATTGGACAAATTCAAGTAGCTGTGGTTGGCAGCAGGCTCACCGATACAAACCGCTTCATCAGCCAGCTTTACATGCAGGCTGTCTCTGTCAGCCGTAGAATATACAGCTACCGTGGGGATGTTCAACTCCCGGCAGGCACGGATAACACGTACCGCTATTTCCCCCCGGTTGGCAATCAACACCTTGTTTAGCAAGAGCATCCACCCCTAATTCTTTTCGATCAGCATCATGACCTGACCATATTCTACCGGTTGAGCATTGCTAACCAAGATTTCAGCTACTACACCGTCTGTTTCTGCTTTGATTTCGTTCATGAGTTTCATGGCTTCAACAATACAAAGAGTCTGCCCCGCTTTGACTCTGTCACCAACCTGTACAAAAGGCGGAGCATCAGGCGCTGGAGCAGCATAGAAGGTTCCTACCATAGGCGAAGTTACCTCTACCAGATTGTCGGCTGCACTGCCGGAAGCAGCCTCTTGCTTGGGAGCAAGGTTGCTGGTATCCGGCATATTTTGCTGCGGAGAATTGCCTGTTGCCTGGCTTTTTCGCAAAGCTAAACGATAATCGTTCTTCTGGACTTCCAGTTCACTTATGCTGGTCTGATCCAGGAGCAGGATGAGTTCCCTGATTTCGTCTATGTTCATCTCATCATCTCCCCTGTGGCTTGCTTTCTTGCTTACCCGGTGAAGCGGCTGGCTGGCAATCCGGGTTTCTTCTTTCTTGGTTTCTTTGCTTACTACATCATGAGTCTGAATCTGAGGAATATCTTCTTGACCTTTGGATTCGCGCCAGGCAAAATACTTCAAGGCAACCTGCGGGAAGAGAGCATAAGTGAGAATATCCTCTTCACTGCGGGCATATTGGGCTGACTCCTGCTTGGCTTTTTCCCACATAGGTTCTAGCAGGTCAGCGGGCCGTACCGTTACTACTGTTTCATCCCCAATAATCTTCTGCCGAATTTCATCCTTGATAGGTGCAGGAGGCTTTCCATACAAACCCCTTACATAATCCTTGACTTCTCCCGGGCATAGCTTATAGCGTTCCCCCATTAGTACGTTCAGAACCGCCTGTATACCTATTATCTGACTGGTAGGTGTAACCAGGGGAGGATAACCCAAATCTTCCCGCACCCGCGGTATTTCTGCCAAAACCTCATCAATTCTGTCGGCAGCTTTCTGCTCTTCCATCTGGGACATCAGATTGGAAATCATCCCGCCCGGTACTTGATGTTCAAAGACTCGCATGTCTGAGATGCGGGTAACTCCACGTTCAAATCCCTTTTGCTTGCGCAGCTGTTCAAAGTGGTTGGCAATCTCAAAAAGCTTGTGCAGATCCAAGCCGGTATCCCGTTCAGAATCCTGCAGAGCCCTGACAATAGTTTCCACCGGCGGCTGGGAAGACCCAAAGGCCATAGGTACCGAAGCTGTATCGACAATATCCACTCCAGCCTCAGCTGCTTTGAGCAGAGCAGCTATGGCCATTCCGCCGATATAGTGAGTATGCAGCTGAATGGGCACATCGAGATTGGCTTTTAACATCTTAACCAGATCATAGGCAACATAAGGAGATAAAAGTCCGGCCATGTCCTTGATGCAAATGGAATCAGCCCCCATTTCCCTGAGCCGCAGAGCTGTGTCCACAAAATGATTCAAAGTGTGCACGGGGCTGATGGTATACACCACACTGGCCTGGGCGTGTTTCCCGGTGGCTTTAACAGCTTTTAAGGGAACTTCTAAATTGCGCACATCATTTAAAGCATCAAATATCCGGAAGATGTCGATGCCATTTTCAGCGGATTTCTCCACAAACTTTACTACAATGTCATCTGGATAATGGGTATAGCCCACCAGAGATTGTCCTCTTAACAGCATTTGCAGAGGAGTCTTTTTAACTATACTGCGAATAGTCCGCAGACGCTCCCAGGGATCTTCATTTAAATAGCGTATGCATACGTCAAAGGTAGCTCCTCCCCATACCTCCAGGGAGTAATAACCAACATCATCCAGCTTCTCCAATATAGGCAGCATATCACTGGTGGTCATGCGGGTAGCCCACAGGCTTTGGTGACCGTCACGCAGGCTGGTATCAGTTATCTTAATAGGATTCATCCTGGTGCAACCTCCTGAAACTAAACCAAGGTAAAGATATATATTATAAAACTAATAAAAGTGCCCAAATACAAATAGACTCAGGCCCTGGGCCTGAGTACCCTTATCAACACCGACAGTATTTATTATAGAAACTCGAACCGCTTATAGCAACGGTTTTTCACAATGTATACATTATTTTTGTACCTCGCGGGTAATAATAACGATCTGGTCCTCCCGGGTTTTGGTCACTCTGCTAACCAAGGCCTTTATGTCCTGTTCCTGATCCAGCTGCAGGTGCTCAGCAGCCAATACCACTGTAGTACTTTCCGGTTGGATCATGACTACGCAATCCTGATAACCCTTGGATTTAATTAAGTTTTCAGCCTTCATTTCCCTTTCCATATCTGTGGATATTTCTACTAAGCGCAGGGAAGCTGCCTGCCGGGCTTCTTTGTCACTGCTGCTGTTATTCAGTATTTCCCGCAGCATTTCTACCTCTTTGCCCCGCATGCGTTCCCTTTCCATCCGGTACTCAGCAAAAAACTTATCGCTGTTATTGGGAGTATCGATCGTCTGAGTGGTAAGTACCGGGTCATCTGCTTTCATCACTGGCTGTTCATTAACCACAGGGCCGGGCTCTACTCCTTTGAGGATGAAACCGCCCAAAACGGCCACAAAAACCAGCATTGCCAGCAACAATCCGCTTTTTCTTAAATTAATAACCATTACCGGCCTCCTTCCCGGGGCATTACCCTGACACGGTGAGGGGAGATATCCAGCAGGGTAGAAGCTGCATTGGTTAGATTTTCTTTCACCTGAGGATCATCTGCTCCATCAGCCACTATTAAAACTCCTAATATCTCGGGCATCTTTTCTTCTAGTAAGAGGGGATTTCCTGAAGATACCGCCAAATCCCGGGTACTGCTCTCCTCGATAGTGGTACGGCCTCCTTCTTCAATCTGCCGCCGTTCATCCCGGTCATTGGTGGCATAGGTTTTCAGCCCTTCAGAATCCAGGGTAACACTGACTTCTACTGTGCCCGCTCCTTCGATCTGACTCAGAATAGCTGCCAATTCTGTTTGCAGTCTGTGTTTTAAGCTCCCTTCTAAAGACTGGCTAGCCAAAGGCTGAGCTACCTTGGTGGGAGATGAGTCCGGCTTGCTGACAGGCGGCCATAGCAAGGCCAGAAGGCCAATGCAGATTATTATTACTAACAGAAGCCTTCCCTTTTTACTGTTAAGCAAAGAGATCTTATTCTCCTCACCTGTATCTTTTCGAATCCACTCATCCAGCACTCCCTCAACCTCCTTGAAACTCGATTTGCACGATTGTATCCTCAAAACCGTAAAGGTTTTTGATAATGGTACTGAGTTTGCTGCGTATGGCTTCCTGCTCTTCAGCAGACAGGTCTGCAGCATTGCTGCCGAATACGCCTACCTGACCGCTTTCGTCTGCTGTTGCTAGGGGCTGGGGCTTAACCAGCAAGTGCATAGACTCCACTTCCCCGGATTCATTGAGAACTACCTGGGTTTCTACATCTTCCACCCCCGGTACCAGTACAGCCACCGCACTGATTTGCCCGGCCATTTTATCTGCCAGTGCCTGCTGGTGGGATCTCCATATTTGCCGGTTAATTTCCTCGCCCCTCTCCATAACCTGTTCCTGCTGGTTGGCGTCAATTTTAAGATCCCACCATTCCGTATTGATGGTGCGGTTTTCAAACAAAACCCCGGCTACCGGATTCAACACGGCTATTAATATGAACAGACCCATAGCAAAACGAACAAAAGGCCGCAAGGTTCCTTCCGGAAGCATAAGTTCAAGAAAACTGGCAATCAGCACTATTACCAATACATTGCGGACAATTTCGCTTAATACCGCCATACCTATCCTCCTTAGGGCAAAGCAGCCAGGTGATTGGACATGCCCACTACTATAGCGATCATTATGAAAAACATAAGGGCTACTGCCGCCACCGCTGCCAGCATGAGAAACAGGTGACTGCTCATCATTTCCAGTATGGCTGAGGTACGGGAATCTCCTAATGGTTCGGCCACGGCTGCGGCTATTTTGTAGATCAGGGCAATGGCGGCTACCTTAAGCAGGGGGAACAAAACCACCCCCAGTATGATGATGACTCCGAAAATGCCTAAGGCCTGCTTGATCATCACTACGTAGCCGGCGGCTACTTCGATGGTATCGGAAAACATTTTCCCCACTACGGGGATAGCATTGTCCGTGACAAATTTGGTAGTGCGCAGAGCCACTTTGTCCATTACCGAGGAATACAAAGCCCGCAGGGTTAAAATACCTACAAATATGGTCAGGAAAAAGGCCAGGGATAACTGGGCCAGCTGTCCGAAAAACTTGGCCATCCTTTCCACCTTCAGCCCTTCCGAAAGGTGATTAACCAGATTCAAAATAGCGGACAGGATTATCAACGGGAATACGATGTCCTGCATGGCATTGGCAAAGGCTGTGCAGGTGGTCATCAAAACCGGGAACAGAGTTGCCGCCGTATGTACGTTTCCCAGACCAGCCACCAGGACCAGCATTTGCGGCAGCATTCCCATCATAAAGCTGACCATCTGATCTATGGTCTGCTGCCCCACATCCAATACCAGGCGGAATGACCCCAGAGCAATAGCTGCCAGAGCCATAAAGCAGGCCAGGTGGGATAGGCGGGCCACCCCGGAAGAAAAGGCACTCTGCAGGTTAACCAAAAGGGCTGACAATACTGACAGAATTAACAGCCTGCCCAACAGGCCAGAGTTTGCCATTATCTCCTTAAAGAAGAATCTCACAGTATTATTGATAAGTTCTGCAAAGCTGAATTCCCACTCTCCTTTGATAAAGTCCACTAGCCACTCCTTAACCGATTTGGAAGTAATATAGGAGTTGATCTCTCCCTCAAGGCGATTTTTATATTCCTCCATCACTTCCAGATCCATTTGCTCGGCGGTATCCTGCCAGGAGAAAACCGGTTCTTCTGCCGCTTCCACGGGCAAAGGCAACAGCAGCATAATCCCCAGGGCAAGTCCTATCACCAGTCTTTTCATACCGGCTAGCCTCCTCACCCCTCAACCTGGCAGGAGTTCCATCAGGGACTCCAGGATAGCCACCAGCATCGGCAAAGCCAAAACGGCAATGATTATCTTGGCGGCAAACTCTACCTTCTTGGCTACCGCCTGCTCTCCAGCATCCTGACAAATAGAAATTGCGAACTCTCCCAAATAGGCTACCCCCCAGGATTTTCAACAGCGTTCCGAAAAAAAAGTAATTGATCTGGGCCCGCTGAGTTAGTTCCTCCAAGACACTGAGTATGGCAGCCATTTTACCCATCAAATAGGTAAAGATGACTATACTGAATACGATGCTCAATACCACTGCCATAACCGGTCTTTCCTGCCTCAGGATTAACAGCATAATAGTGGTTACCAGAGCTATTCCCACGATTTGAGCAATTTCCAAATTACCTCTCCCCCTGCAGGATTTATTTCCAGCCACGGCAGGGTTATAAATTAAAAACAGAACGAACCACTAAAAACAGCTGGTTCATTAACTGCACCACAATGATCAGCACTACCACTACCCCTGCCAGGGTAAGCATTTCCGCCTGCTCCTCTTTTTTCGCCTGTTTAAGCACAATGGATAAAACCGAGATGAGAATGCCAATACCTGCAATGCGGAAAATGATATCTATGTCCATACCAGCCCTCCAATAATAACTGAATCTACAGGAGCAGTAATACTACTACCGCACCTAATATAAACCCCCCATAGCTCCAAATTTTTTGCCCCGCTTCCACCTCCTGGGCAGCTTGATCTTCCAGCAGCTTTAATTCCTCCTGGATAAGTCGCACGAATTTACCCTGCTGGTCGGCATCAGACATGCCCAGTTGCGGGGCGACAACTTCCAGGAGAGCCAGATCCTTTTTACCCAGATCACTGGTCTGGGCCAGTTTATTTATCCCTATTTGCCATGCTTCCTGGGCGGTGACTCCTGCTTTGCTTTGTAAATGCCGGGATGCGGCCCAAAAAAGCTGGCTCACCGGCGGGTGGGCAAAGCGGGCAGTGCGCTCCAAAGCCCGGGTCAGGGGAGTGTGCATAAAAATAATTTCCTTTTCCAAAAAGCCCATAGCCAGGCGCAGATCTCTGAGCTGAGTCACGCGGCGGCTGAAGCGCCGGGCTCCTCCCAGTCCCCACATGCCAAAACCCGCAATGGTCAGGCAAATGCCCATAGTTTTCAGCCACAGCATGATTCATCCCACCTGATTATTTCCTGGATACGTCCCGGCCGGGGCTGACGGGTCAGAACTATTCCCCGCTGAAACGCACCCTCATCCAGCAATTTTCGGATTAAAGGTCTCCCTCTCAATTCTTCGACGTTACGGGCATGTATGCTGGCGATTACTGTGATCCCAGCATGCAGGCACTCACCAATTGCCTCCACATCCTCCCGCCGGCCTATTTCGTCCGTGATAATAATTTGCGGAGACAGGGAACGAATAGCCATCATCATACCCAAAGCCTTCGGACAGGCATCTAGTACATCAGTCCTCATTCCCACGTTTAACTGGGGAATCCCCTGGTAACAGCCAGCAATTTCTGAACGTTCATCAACTACTACCACATTGTGAGGCGGTACTGATCCGCTGCCATCGGACAGCAGGCGGGCTAAATCCCGCAGCATGGTGGTTTTGCCGCAGCGAGGCGGGGATATAATCAGACTGCTGACCGGTGTCCCCCGAGGGGCAACCTGACTAATCAATCCCAGGGCACAATCCGGCACCTCCCGGGCTACCCGGAAACATAGCCCGGAAAAATCTTTCATGGTTTTGACCTCCTGCCCGCTGACCACCACCTGACCGGCTAGTCCCACCCGGTGACCCCCGGGAATAGTAATAAATCCCCTTCTTATCTCTTCCTCAAAAGCATACAGAGAGTTGTCACTGATAGAGGCAATGCTCCGGTATAAATCCTCCCGGGATACCAGGTATCCCTGTTTAAGATCGGTTACTACCCGGCCATGCCGGTCAATGCTGTATTCCTTATCACCCACCCGCAGCACCAACGGTTGATTGCAGCGCAAGCGTATTTCCTCCAGATGGCTTAATAGCCGATCCTCAACCCCGCAAAAAAGTTTGCGTATATTGGGTGCCAGATAGGCTGTTATTTCGGTTCGCAGCACAGCGGTCTGGGGTAAAACCATTGCTATACCACCACCTTGTTGTATATAAATATGGACAGACAAAGTAATTTATTCCAAGATTGGCAGGGCAATAACGCCAGAGGAAATTTCGCGCAAGATATGGATGCCAACGCCCACCGACAGAAAGTAGGGGCCGACGACTCTGTCGGCCCGTTGTCAGGTTGTAGGGATATTGTCGCGTTGGTTGTAGGGGCCGATGCCCACATCGGCCCGGTGGAATAGCGAAAGGGTTGTAGGGGGATACAAAAGTCACCTTTCGTGTCATTGCGAGCCCCTGAAAGGGGCGTGGCAATCTCAAACCAGGATTACGGGCAATGTTGAAAAGAGATCGCCACGTCGCTTCGCTCCTCGCGATGACACAGGCGAATGATACGAACAATTACTGAGACGGTGCCCGCATCAGCCCGGTGGATTAATCGAAAGATCGTAGGGGCCGACGACTCTGTCGGCCCGTTGTCAGGTTGTAGGGACAATTATCGCGTTGGTTGTAGGGGCCGATGCCCACATCGGCCCGCAAAAAAAAGAGCTGCCCTAAAAGCAGCTCCTTCAGTTAATGGTCCTTTTAACGGGTCGAATCTGTGTCCCGATCATCCAGGTCATGTTCAATGCAGGCGGGTTCATAGTCAAAGGAACCGTCATTAACGTAAACCACCTCATTGCAATTGGGGCAGATTACTTCAATTACATCATCATCTTCCAGGATATCCGCGTCAAACACCAATTCTTCTCCGCAGTGCTGGCATTCCACTTCGATCAAATCTTCGTCATCATATATGCTCTCTTCCAAGTCAAATAAATCATCATCAATGCTTTCCACATACTCGCGGAATTCGTCCATTTCCCACTGCAGGTTGACTACGGCATCAGATAGTTCTTCCAAAACGCTCAGGATACCCGAAATTATTTTTCCCTGAGGGCTTCCCTCGCTGATATTAAGTCCTTCGCTTAAGCCCTGCAAATAACTAACCTTTTCGGTAATATCACGCACAACAAAATCCTCCTTTTTAAGGAATTAGACTAATCATAGTATTAACCTAAAAAGGAGGAAATACCCGGTAAATTTTTGATTTTATACTGGTGCTTGCATAACCGCGGTTATACCCGCTCAATGTACTGGGAAGTGCGGGTGTCCACACGTACTCGATCTCCGGCATTGACAAACAAAGGCACCTGTATTACAGCTCCGGTTTCCAAAGTTGCGTTCTTGGTAGCCCCGGTAGCAGTATCACCTTTAATACCTGGTTCAGTATCAACAACTTGCAATTCTACAAAGTTGGGAAGTTCAATACCGATAATCCGGTTTTGGAAAAGCAGCACCTGAATTTCCATATTCTCCAGGAGCCATTTGATACCATCACCGATTTGCTCCTTGGTTATCGTAATCTGTTCATAATTCTCGTTATCCATAAAAACATAGCCATCGCCGTCATTATACAGATACTGCATTCCCCGGCGGTCCAGGTGGGCTTTGGGAACTTTTTCCCCGGCACGGAAGGTCTTTTCAACCGTACCGCCTGTTTGCAGGTTCTTCAGCTTGGCACGCACAAAGGCAGCTCCTTTACCAGGTTTCACATGCTGAAACTCCACTACCTGGTAGGGTTGCCCGTCAAGTTCGATGGTCAATCCGATCCGAAAATCATTAACTGATATCATCTAATGTAATCCCTCCAGACTATATAACAATTAACTGCTTAGGTGCCTTGGTGATGACTTCACAACCAGAACTTTTAACTATTACGCTATCCTCTATGCGAATTCCTCCCCAGCCGGGAATGTATACTCCCGGTTCAACAGTAATAACCATACCTTCCTGTAGTACCCACTCACTGCGAGAGGATACACTGGGGGATTCATGAACCTCCAAACCCAGGCCGTGGCCGGTTCCATGGGCAAAATACTGATCCAGGTCATACTTGCGCAGCCGTTCCCTTACCAATCGATCCAATTCAGCACATCTGATGCCGGCTCTAACCTGTTCTACTCCATATTGTTGAGCATCCAGCAGTTTTGCATACAGATCTCTCAGTTGCTGGCTGGCTTCACCAATAGCCACTGTTCTGGTCATGTCTGAGGCATAACCCTGGCAAAAACCGCCGAAATCCAGGGTCAGCATATCTCCTGCTTGGAGAAGACGTTCGCCTGGCCTCCCATGGGGCAGAGCAGCATTGGGCCCGCTGACGGCAATGGGATCGAAAGACTCTTTCTCGGCCCCCTTTTGCCGGAGAGCGGTTACAATCCAATTAGCCACAGTGCGCTCTGATACTCCTGCCCGCAGCTGGGACAAGAGTTCAGAAAACACTTCACTGCCTATATCCGCTGCTTGCCGGAGAATCTCCAATTCCTCCGATTCCTTGATCACCCGCAGCTCTTCCACCACATCACTGACCGGGACAACTGCCTCACCCAGTTCCAGGCTAAGCTCCTTAAAGAACCTATAGGAAACAGTATCCTCCAGGCCCACCTTCCCTACACGCCGGGCATGTTCCTTGAGAGCCTGACCCAGGGGAGGCTTTTCCTCGATCAGGGTCCACTGGGGAGACTCCCGAGAGGCTTGTTCCGTATAACGGGAATCGGTAAAGAGCAGAGTCTCCTGCTGGGTAACCAGCAATCGGGCATCGTCACCGCCGGTAAAGCCGGACAGGTAATAGATATTCTCACGGCGGTCAATGATAATCCCATCCAATTTTAATTTCTCCAGACTCTGGCGTAAACGGGTAATGCGCTGATTCAAAGGCTCACCTCTATCATGCCTGGTTGTCTCTAGGCCAGCTACCGCTTTTCAGCAGTATCAGCCGGCTCGCTCCGGTACTCCTCGCCCGGCTGATACTCCTGCTTAAGCCGTACAACAATATTTTCATTCATTGCTGTGAAAATGGCTCTTGCTGTGTCATCGCGAGGCACGAAGTGCCGTGGCGATCTCGTTCACATACCTGCAGGCACCGCTAGAGATTGCTTCGCTGCCCTCGCAATTATCACCTGAATAACAGGCCACGATAAATGAAAACTTAAGCCTGTCATCGCGAGGAGCAAAGCGACGTGGCGATCTGTTAACTCACACCGTTAGTTGCCATAGAGATTGCCACGCGCTACGCGCTCGCAATGACACAATTGGGAGCTATTATCCCAGCCATGACATACTAGGGAAGCCGTTTTCACAGCCATGACACGAAAGGTGACTTTCCTTCATCGTGGTCTGTACCACAGGTGATAATTGTGGTCTATTCTTCAGGTTCCTAATCGTCGCTCCCTATTGTTTCAGCATTTCAATTGCCGCCAGCAAGGCCAGTTTGTAACCCAAAGCCCCCAGCCCAAAGATACCGCCGGTGGCAGCTTCTGAGATTAAAGAGCGGTGGCGATAGCTTTCCCGCTGATAAATATTGGACAGGTGCACTTCTATAATAGGTCCCTTAAAGGAACGCAGGGCGTCTAAAATGGCAATACTGTAATGGCTATAGGCTCCGGCATTAATTATCAAAGCCTGATACCGGCCCCGGGCTTCCTGAATCTGATCAACAATGGTTCCTTCATGGTTGGATTGGAAGCAATCCACTTCCACTTGGTATTCAGCCCCAGTGTCCTTAAGCATTTTATTAATATCTTCCAGGGTTTGCTCTCCATAAACCGCCGGTTCCCTCTCTCCCAGCAAGTTCAGGTTAGGACCATGAATCACCAGAATATTGACCATAGACTTCCTCTCCCTTTAATTAATCCCCGCTCAGGCTCAGATACCGAATGCGCAGGGACGGGGCACCCCGGCTGCCAAAAAAGCGCAGGTCACTGCCTACTGCTTCTACCTGTTCCAGCAATTCCACTATGTTGCCGGCAATGGTGACTCCTCGCACCGGTTTGGTTAATTGGCCTTTTTCAATCAGCAGACCTGCTGCCCCTACCGAGAATTCCCCGGAAATGGGATTGGCAGTGTGCATGCCCATAACTTCAGTTATATAAAACCCATAGGTTATATCATCCATTAGCTGGTTTAAGGACAGAACACCCGGTTCAATCATAAAATTGGTGCTGCCCACCGAAGGCAATCCCCGGAAGGAACTGCGCTGCCCGTTGCCGGTAGACCTGGTACGGTCACGGTTGGCGGTATAAGTATCATAAAGAAAACCCACCAAGTGGCCGTTTTGTATCAATTCAGTACGCTGGCAGGGCACACCTTCGCTGTCAAAAGGAAAGCTGCCGACCCCTCCAGGATAGGTACCGTCATCTGTCAGGGACAAACACTCCGCTCCAACCTTATGCCCCATCCTGCCTTTGAATAAGGATTTACCTTTTTGCACCGCTTCCGCATCCACCATCTGAGCAATTATGCCTAAAAAACGGGTAGCCACATAAGGTTCCATGATACAGGGTACTTTTCCGGAAGGAGCCCGGCGGGCATGTAGGCAGCGTACTGCATTATGGGCAGCCTCAGTACCCACTGCCAGGGGATCCAGGTCAGCCAGTTTCTGCTTGATACTTATGGAAAAGCCGGTCTGGGCGTCTGCGTCTTCCTCTGCCACGGCAAAAACATAAGTTCCGCAGTAATTCCCCTTAGCATAAGCCCGGATACCCCGGGTATTAAGAATCAAGGAATGAAATTCACTGTCCTCATAGCCAGCCCTTTCAATCACCGTAATGCGCGGGTCATATTGCCGGCTGGCCTTTTCTGCCTGGCGGGCCAGTTCAATTTTCTCTTCAATACTGGTCTGAGAGATAACAGGATCGTAAACTTCCAGTGAGGGATATTCTGCGGGACCAGCGGGCAAGGACAGGTACTGGTCCGGAGCTGTATAATGGCAGATGCTCACAGCGGCATCCCATACTTCTTCCAGGGCTTTAGGGGACAAGTCACTGGTAAAGGCAAACCCCAGCCGATTACCCTTGATTACCCTCAGACCTAGTCCTATCTCTTCAGCTTCCTTAAGGGTATCTACCTGTCCCTCTACCACTTCTATGCTTAATTCCCGATTATGCAGCAAAAAGACCTCGGCATCGATTCCTCCATGGTGTGCCTTATCCAGCAGCATTTCGCCTATATGAGTCAATCGCTCCTGCAACGGTCTGCTCACCTACTTCCTTCTTATCCTGTAAGCCGGGTGGCTGTCGTGGGAAGTGCCTCCCACAGTTAATTCTTTAATGCGAATGGTAGGTTGAGCGTCCGCCACCGGCACACCCTGCCCATCTTTGCCGCAGGTACCGATAGCATAACCCAAATCGCGCCCTACCCGGTCAATGCTGGCTAAAACTTCGGGACCGTTGCCGGTGAGAGTTGCTCCCCTTACCGGAGCTACAATCTCCCCATTTTCTATTAAATAACCTTCCTGGACCTCGAAAACAAAATCACCATTGGTAGTGTTGACCTGGCCGCCGCCCATTTTCTTTACCAAAAGGCCCCGGGAGGTTGAACGTATGATTTCCTCAGGGTCATCTTCCCCTGGGGCTATCAGGGTATTGGTCATCCGGGGAATGGGTTTATGCTGGTATGACTCCCGGCGGCCGTTGCCGGTGGATTTCACCTGGTCCTTTTTGGCAGTCAAGCGGTCATACATATAACCCACCAACCGGCCTTGATCTATTAAAACCGTACGCTGTCCGGGCGTACCCTCATCATCAAAGCGCAGATAACCGAATTTTCCAGGAATAGTAGCATCATCTATAACCGTAACCAGGGGAGCAGCCACCTGTTCACCCAGTTTGTTGCGATAAACCGATAAGCCTTTTTGAACCAGATCAGCTTCCAATCCATGCCCGCAGGCCTCATGCACCATGGTTCCGCCGGCTTCTGAAGACATGACCACCGGCATTCTGCCTACCGGTGCCGGGCGGGCATCCAGCATTTTTATCGCCAATTCTCCGGCTTTCCGCGCCATGTCTACCGGGGAAATCTGCTCCAGAAGCTCCCAGCCAGCTACCCCTCCGGCTGACTCGTAACCAGTTTGGATAACCCCATTTCGTTCCGCTACCACATTGACCAGGAAACGCACCCGCACCCGGTCGTCCTCCACTATTTCACCGTCACTATTGGCAATCAAGACCGATTTATGATTGTCCCCCACAGCTACAGTAACCTGTTTGATATCCGGGCCCAAATCCCGGGCTGCCTGGTTGGCAGCCAGTACATGTGCTATTTTTTCATCAAACAGCACCTCTTCAGGAAGTCGGAAATAATGGACCGGTTCCGGAGCCGGTTTGCTGTGCAGGCTAATAGGTGAACGAGTTTCCGCCTGCTGGGACCGGGCGGCATGCCCGGCTACTCGAGCTGCTTTGAGAAGGCCTTCCCGGCTGAGGTCATTGGTATAAACATAGGAGGTGCGTCCTCCTGCCAGGACGCGAATGCCCGCTCCTCGTTCCCGGCCGCTGTTAATCTTTTCAATACGGTCTTCTTCACAGTAAACACTGGTGCTGACTTTTTCCTCAATATAAATCTCGGCGAAATCGCCGCCTTTTTTCAAAGCTTCATCCAGAATATCCGCCAGCAGCATGCGATCGAGCATATAGTCCTCCGCAAAAATAGGTATTTGTTACCAATCACTATAAGTAACTCACTAATTATTGTCTACAGGTTTACCGAGAAAATACCCTACCTTAATAGCAATCGCCTGCTTATCATCGCTATTCAATGATTTCGGGCCGATGTGGGCATCGGTCCCTACACGACGGGCCGACAGGGTCGTCGGCCCCTACAACCCATCCGATAAATCCATCGGGCTGAACCGTTGCTATATCGTGGCGACGGAACAGGTGCGCATGGTTAACCTACTGGATAACATAAGTCGTCGTTCCTGACCCCATCGGGCCGATGTGGGCATCGGCCCCTACAATTGGGCAATGCAGACATCGTTTCATACATACGGGCCGACAGGGTCGTCGGCCCCTACAACCCTTCCGATAAATCCATCGGGTCGATGTGGGCATTGGCCCCTACATCTCACCGTTCCTCACGGTCATAGGGAAATCCTAAAGCAGCCGGGACTCCAGCTTCTTGCCGCAGCCGGATAGTTACTATCACCAGGACCAGAATGGTAAAGAGATAAGGCAACATGGACAGGAAAAATGGAGATATTTGAAATCCGGCCGTTTGGATGCGGAAGGTCAAAGCCTCCACACCACCAAACAAATAGGATCCGAGAATAGCCCGCAGCGGGTTCCATAGTGCAAATATTACCAGAGCTACCGCAATCCAGCCCCGTCCGGCAGTGATGCTCTCCTGCCAGGTGGGTGCATAGGCCAAAGACAGGTAAGCGCCTCCCAGTCCGGCCATCATGCCCCCGACAATGACCGCCAGGTAGCGCACCCGGGAAACGCTGATGCCCACCGCATCAGCCGCCGCCGGATTTTCACCCACTGCCCGGATGCTCAGTCCCCAGCTGGTGCGAAACATAATATACCACAGGGCCAAGGCCAGGACTATGCTCAGGTAAACCATGGCATCATGCCTAAAGAGTATCGGGCCCAGTACTGGAATATCTCCCAATACAGGTATGTCAATAGGATTAAAGCGATTGGTCAAGGGCAGCCCTACATAGTTTTTGCCCAGAAAGGAGGCGGTACCCGTACCGAATATAGTTAAGGCCAGACCGCTCACTACCTGGTTGCCTTTCAGGGTAATACATATAAAGGCATGAATAGCTGCCAGGACCGCTCCTCCTGCCGCTGCGGCCAGGATTCCCAGCCAATGATTCTCAGTAGTTACCGTCACTATAAATCCAGTAACCGCTCCTACCAGCATCATTCCTTCCACGCCCAGATTCAATATGCCGGAGCGTTCTGCCATAACCTCACCCACGGCTGCAAAAAGCAGAGGGGTGCCCGCTACTATAGCCACTGCAAGAAGGGCGACAATACTGTTTAAGTCCATGTTAATCCTCCCGGGTAATAGTCAGACGATATTTTAGCATGATATCTCCCGCCAGCAGGAAGAATAAAACTGCTCCCTGCAGCATCAGCACAATAGCGTAAGGGATACCGTAGGTCTGCACCCCAAAGCCTCCAACCAGCAAAGCCCCAAATAAAAAGGCTACCAGGAGTACAGTGAAGGGATTCAGTCGAGCCAGCCAGGCAATAATAATGCCAGTATATCCATAGCTGGCTGATATATCCTGCTGCAGGCGGTGGGTAATTCCCGATACTTCGATCATACCAGTCATCCCGGCAATCCCCCCGCTGACCAGCATTACCAGCAGTATATTTCTGACTACGTTCATACCTGCATACCGGGCTGCTTCCGGGCTCTCACCAGTTACCCGCACTTCATAACCCCAGCGGGTGTATTTCATCACAATATACAATAATACGGCTACCGCCACAGCAACCAATATGCCTATATGCACCCGGCTGCCTGGAATAACCGGCAAATAGGCTGCCTGGGGAAAACGCGGAGCCAGGGGAAAACCCATGGCATTAGGGTCTTTCCAGGGTCCGAACACCAAGTAACTTACCCAGAAAATAGCCACATAATTAAGCAGCAAAGTAGTTATAGTCTCGTTGACATTCCAAAAAGCTCTCAAGGCTCCAGGGATCAACCCCCATATTGCTCCCGCTGCAAATCCAGCCGCCAGCATCACCGACAGCAGCAGCCAGGAGGGCCAGTCTCCCAGAAACATCACTACTCCGGCAGCAGCGAAAGCCCCCATATACAGCTGTCCTTCAGCTCCGATATTCCAAAGTTTCATGCGAAAGGCAACGGAGACTGCCAGACCGGTTAAGGCCAGGGGTATAGCTTTTACAATGGTTTCAGAAATAGCATAGGGGCTTCCAAAAGCTCCCTGTATCATGCGCCGATATGTCTCAGCCGCATCGTACCCTGATAGCACGAGAAAAATCCAGCCCACCAATATAGCAAGCAATATGGATAAAATAGGAACGGCTACCTTCACCAACCATGATTCATTATTCCTGCGAACCAGCCTTAACCTTTTCATATTACACTCCTAACTTATTGGACTCCCAACATTAAAGCACCAATACTATCTATATCTGTTTCGCTTACATTCAAAACTGCTTTTATTTCCCCGTTGTACATGACAGCCACCCGGTCCGCTATACGAAAAACATCATCCAGATCCTCCAAAACCAGCATAATGGCTGTACCTTTTTGGCGTTGTTCCAGCAGCAGATCATAAACAGCCTGGGTCGCGGCTACATCCAGTCCCCGTACTGGATAAGCAGCTACCAAAACCGTCGGATCCAAGTCCAATTCCCGCCCCAGCAGCAATTTTTGCAGATTGCCTCCGGACAGGTAATTAACCGGATGATAAATATCCGCCACCGCAATTTGGTAGCGGTCTACCAAACTGTATGTGTAGGCTTCCAGGGTCCGATAATCCAATAACAATCCGCGCCGGTTTTCAGGATAACGGTAAACCCGCAGCATGGCGTTTTCCACCACGCTTATATTGGGAACCAGCCCCATACCCATGCGGTCTTCCGGAATAAAGGTCAACCCCATCTCCGAGCGCTCCCTAATGGGCAAATGGCTTATTTCCTTCCCCTGCAGCCGGATACTGCCGGCAGATACCGGTCTTAAGCCCGCCAAAGCCTCCACCAGTTCCCGCTGTCCATTGCCGGCCACTCCAGCTATAGCCAGAATTTCACCCTCATGCAATTCCAAATTGGCACGACGCACTGCTGTCCGTCCCCGGTCATTGGGGACACTCAGGTCACTGACTGCTAATACAGTGGGACCGAGCTGGTGACTGCGGTTAAACTCTGGAAATATAACTTCCCGGGCCACCATCATGCGGGTCAAGGTTTGTT
Organism: Syntrophomonas sp. DTU018; assembly: GCA_001513155.1. Taxonomy (GTDB): domain Bacteria; phylum Bacillota; class Syntrophomonadia; order Syntrophomonadales; family Syntrophomonadaceae; genus DTU018. The sequence continues at coordinate 10,784 of LFSR01000004.1, read as the reverse complement.
CATCCAAGTTGTGGATGTGATCACTGCCCACCACTTCTCCCCGGCGCAAAACTGTTACATAATCAGCTATTTCCATAACTTCGCTGAGTTTATGAGTGATAAGAACTACTGCTTTGCCCTGATCGGCCATTAAGCGCAGGGTTTTAAATAAGTCCTTTACTTCCTGAGGAGTCAGCACGGTAGTGGGTTCATCCAGGATGAGAGTATCACAGCCCCGGTAAAGCATTTTCAGTATTTCTACTCGCTGCTGCTCCCCCAGGGACAGGTGGCTTACTTTGGCATGGGGGTCCACCGCCAGGCCGAACTGCTCCGATAAATCCCGCACTCTTTTTTCTATCTCCTCGGTGCGAATCCTGACCCTGCCTTTGGCCCCCAGCATCACATTCTCCGCCACCGTCATATTGTTTACCAGCCGGAAATGCTGGTGAATCATACCAATGCCAGCCTGTAATGCCAGGCGGGGAGAACGCAATCTTAACGGTTGTCCTTTTACTTTGACAGTCCCGGAATCGGGGCGATACAAGCCAGCCAGTATACTCATCAGAGTGGATTTGCCGGCGCCGTTTTCCCCCAGCAGAGCATGAATTTCGCCAGGATAAACTCGAAAATTAATATTTTTATTGGCCTTTACTCCCGGAAACCATTTATTAATGCCAATCATTTCTACAACCGGAACACGTTTCATGCTGATCCTCCAAGTGAAAAGGCGGCTTACGCCGCCTTAATTTCGACAAGCCTTGGGTACATTACTCAATAGTACCCTCTACCCCGTATACAAACCAATCCATGCTGAGCATTTCTTCGTCGGTCAGGGCCTGACCTTCGGGCACCTTAACTGTACCATCCTGAGCTTTGATGGGACCAAAGAAAACATCCCATTCACCCTGAATGATTTCCTGTTTCTTGGCTTGTACTTGGTCAACTATCTCAGTGGGAACCTTGTCAGAAATAGGAGCAAGATCCACTATGCCGTCTGCCATACCACCCCAGTATGCTTCGCTCTTCCAGGTTCCATCTATAACGCTCTGAATAACCCGCACATAATAGGGACCCCAATTCCAAACCGGCGAAGTCAGGTTGGCATTGGGAGCAAATTTCCTCATGTCGCTGTTGTAGCCAATAGAGTAAATGCCGGCATCCTCGGCAGCCTGCTGTACTGCAGGAGTATCAGCGTGCTGGGCCAAAACGTCACAGCCAGCATCGATTAAACTCTGAGCTGCTTGTTTTTCCAGGGTAGGATCAACCCAGGTGTTGGACCATACTACCTTTACGGTAGCATCAGGGTTCACAGCCTTAACACCCAGGGTGAAAGCATTGATTCCGCGAATAACTTCGGGAATAGGATAAGCTGCCGCATAACCAATTTTGCCGTTCTTGGTCATGGCGCCCGCTACCATACCGCTTAAATAGCGAGGCTGATACATACGGCCAAAGTAAGTCGAAACGTTTTCAGCGGTCTGCAGTCCTGAACAATGCAGGAAAGTCACATCCGGATAACGCTTGGCAACTTCCAGCATCGGATCACCATAACCAAAACTGTTGGCAACTACCACCTGACATCCTTCCTGAACCAACTGCTCAATACTGCGCTCTGCATCGGCTCCTTCGGGCACGTTTTCCAGGGTAACGGTCTTGACGCCTGGAATCTGCTGTTCCAGATACTTTCTGCCTTCATCATGAGCATAAGTCCATCCAGCGTCCCCAGGAGCACCTATGTAAATAAATCCGACTTTGAACTCCTTCTCGGTCTGATCTGGTGCGCTGGTATCCTGAGAGCCGCCGCAACCAACTACCATGGTAGCAGCAAATGCCAATACCAGCAGGAGAACCCCCAACTTTCTCCATTTCATCTGTACTCTTACCTCCCCATAATATTGCCATAATTTTACATACGAGCCACAATACAAATGATGTGTATTCGACACACTATGTAAAAATCCTTCCTGAAAGGGCAGAATTCCAAAAATAATGGTGAAAAGTAAACAGAAGGCCGGCTCTGTCTTGCGTTTAACCACCAGAGCATATATCATGGGGGTGACAGGTGTAAGAGGTGATCCCAGTGTTTGCAGTTACTGACGAAGCTCGCCGCTATATAAATCGTAAAGGCAATAATATCCGGATATATTTGGAAACCATACTAATTTGCAATCGCAGCTGCCAGGCACCCCAGGGATTCCGCCGCCAGCCAGTGGTACAGCTGGGCAAGCCTCACCCCGATGAACGGGAGTTCTATACTTCCACCCAGCTTGATGACATTACCATCTGGTATGAAACTGATGGCATTGTTCCCGAGGACCCAGCTAAGCCAATTCTGATTTCCCTAAAAAAGACGCTTTTTATTTATGAACTGCAGGCTCAAGGAGTTAAGCCACAGGGTCGAGTAGTTTAGCTTAAGGCTGCAGCGCTCTTTCCATCTTTATGACTTTGCCCCGGTCCAGAAAGTCCCGGTGGCTGAAAGCCATGCTGACTGATCCATCCGTTCCGTAATGCAGGGAATGATACTCCAGGTAATCAAAACGCACCTGAACCTTCAGTCGGTACTGGGCAGGAGGGCATGTCCCCTGACCTCTTATTTCATATATACAGTAGTCACTGCGCTGCTCGATTAGCCTGGGATTGCTCACCTGCATTTCTACGGTTTTACCGTCAACACTATCCGTAAAATTAGTCTCGGCCAGTTCAAGCACCGCCGGCAGGATTTCCACGGTACGATAATTCTGGGACAAAACCTGATAGCTTTGTTCCACCCCCAGGAATACGGCTCCTTCCGCCAGTTGAAAAGCCTGTTCCCCATCCCGGATGTTGCGGCTGATTAAGGCCTCCATTACCGAAGTATCCAGCATAGAAATAACTACTATGGTAACCAGCGCCATGAATACCATGACCATTACCAGCATATATCCGCTCTGGCATCTCAACCTGTCCATAGTGCCTACACTACTCTCACCAACTGTGTAAGGATCTACGTTACTCTCGCCCATCCCTGTAGGGGTCAACGACCCTGTCGGCCCGAACCAACACCCTACATTACTTCGCGATAACCACCAGACAATCAGGATTTTCCCCCTACCTGCATGACAGACCGTAGGGGACGATGCCCACATCGTCCCGCAAATATGCCCCACATGGCTCCGCTATAACCATCAGGGCAACCGGACTTCCCCCCCGACCTGCATTATAGGCCGTAGGGGCCGACGACCCTGTCGGCCCGCCTTTACTCGCACCGGATCGCACAGGCAAAATTAATCTCCATATATTCCTGGTCCCTCTGCAGGGCCAGATCCACCAGCAAACAGCCCTCACTCTCCGTAAAATAAACTGCCTGCACATTTTCCGCTACCGGATTGGCGGTTATATATTCACGGTAAAAATTGCCCCCGCTGCTGTAAAAACCGGTTACTCCGCCCTGAGCATTGGTGACCAGCAATTTCTTCCCGCCGTTAATCACCTTAACCTTCAACGCATTGCGTACTTCGTTCTGCAAAACCTGCTGAACTACCTGTCCTGCATACAGCAGCTCCGCATGATCAGCCTGCTGCCGGTTGCTGGTGTGCATAACCACCAGTATATTAACCACCAGAGTCAGAACTGCTAACCCTAAAGCCAGGCTGGCTAGCAGATCTACCAGTAGTACACCCTTTTCATCAGCACAGATTTGTTTTAAAGTAATTCGGGACTCATACGGATAAANNACTCCAGGTACATTGCTCATAGGTTGAACTTCCAATTCTGCCGTCATTCCTTCCGGCGGAAGGGTGTGAAAGATCGCCTCCCGGCTGTTAATAACATTGGTCTCTCCTGATATAATGAAGCGTTCCGGGTGAGCCTTCATTTCTTCTAATAGGGACGAACCATAAGCCCAAGCGATAGTCTGCCGCTGGGAAGAGCTCAATCCAGCCATCCCTGCGGTTACCACGTTTAAGAGCAAACCGACTATCAAGTACACCAGGAAGAGAGAAACTACTACTTCGATTAAAGCAAAACCATCTGGTGCTCCCATCTTATGCCGGCAACAATTGCAGGAAGATAACTTCATTATTTTCTACATCCTTGTAAATTTTTGTATTGTATTCGCGCCCGGTTCCCATGTTCCTCCTTGAATAATGGAAATTTTTATAAATTAGACTATTTATTTCTTGAATACTATGGTAGTATTATTTTATAGGCATATCAGAGGAGTAAAACTTGTTGCTTAAGTCCATAATCAGACTCTGCCTGTATTTATTTAGATTTTGGGGAGAAGTGTAATGTCTCGATATAACGAGCTTTTTAGTTCAATAAAAGAATTTTACATATCGACATACGATCAAAGAGGAATTGCACTTCCGTTAGTGTTAATGCTTTTAATTGTTTTAAGCATATTAGGTACAGCCGCTTGGACTGCCAGTCAAAGTTCTCTCAAACAAGCTGCCATATTGAACCCTCAGCTTCAAGCCAAATATTTAGCGCGTTCGGCAGTCGACGCCACAATCTCGGCTTGGACCGAAGAGTGGTACGCTGACCCCAATAACGTGACTACTTCCGCCCACTTTTACACCCGTTACGACGATTCCACCAACGAGTTCGTTAAATCAAATGCATCTGAATCAACAAAAGACAAATTCATTGAAACTACCCAGACCTATGACTCTTCCACCGGTATCTGCACAATAATTTCTAAAGCTACGGTGAAGGGTAAAACTGCACAGGTCCAGGCGATTTCTGAACCAGTGTACAGCGTAACCTCCACTCCTTCGCTATGGGTCAAAAATGATACTATTCAGCCCAACTTAGACTCAAATTACAACTATAGCAAAAGAAAAAATGGCGTTAACTACTACTCTTCCTACCATTACAGCGATGGAGTGGTCATTGTAAATACCTCAAAGTCGAATAATACTTTGTATCTTGATAATGCCACTCAATATAATGGCCACAGGGTTAACCTCATTGGATATCAGGCTAAAAAAATTATCTACAACTGCCCTGTCGATCTTTATGGTCGGACTATGCATTGGATACCCGTGATACCCGGCTATGATAGGGTTTATGCCCATATAGTTACAGCTGAACAAATATGGTTTAAGAAGAACATTACCATAGGAGACGGACGATATGGGACACTTATCTTAAATCTCCCAGAGGGAAAAGGTATCCCCGGCCAGATTGTTTATCAAAAAGTTAAGAATAATAAAAACGTCCGTGATAAAGTCGACTTGGATGCCCGTTATGGCATAGTTCGGTTTGCCGGAGTCACAGTACGTGGTTCCTTGTTTGACAGCGAAAATTATGACGACAATATTCGAGATAGGACTTTCTATTTTAGAGAACCTGATGGTGAAGATGTCCTGATAATCGGCATGGAACCGCATACTTTGAGTGAAGCTGCAGACTGGTTGGGTATAACCAATACCGGCAGGGATTTTCGTTTGCAAAAGCTGCTCCAAAAGGGTCTTCTTATACCAGCTCCCAGCAATGCTGGCGACTTAGCAGAAGACGAACTGCTGATCAGGTTCACATATGAGTAATATTAGGTTGGTGACAGATATGTTCAGATCTAGAGTATTGACTGAACAAACCGCTATGACACTGGTCGAAATTTTAGTATCCCTGGTTATCTTAGGCTTGGTATTAATGGCTATTTTCCCGCTTATGTCCCAAAGTCTCCAGGTGACCAACTTGTCCAATACTATCGCTGCCCAGTTATTCGGTGGTCAGGAAGAAATCGAAGTGGTTGCTGCTACTAAAGGCGGTGTTCTGTTTGCGGATGGCACCTATCTACCTGATAAATATTTCCCGGTGCTCTTTGGAGCCGAGATCCCTGTTCCTGGAATGACCATAAAAAAAGCCGATCTGATACGCTTTTTAGCCTCGGTACCTAATATTGGGATTAATGCCGGTTCACGCTATGAAGGGTATTCTACTGATGAGGCTAAAATCACAATTATCGGTCATAATACTAATTTTATAGACACCAGCAAAACGAAATTGAAGATAGTAGATAAAAACGACCAGGATGTAACCAGTTATTGTACTGGCTATACAGTAACCGACTCCTCCACTGCCTCTTTTATCCTGCCTACTGATCACAACCGTTTTACCAACTTGAACAGTCCTTATACGATTACGTTGACTACTGGTTTGGAACAGGTTTCTTGCCTGCTGCCGATCCATTTGCCTCGAGCAATAGTTATCCAAGCAAACGGCAATGTTCTGATATCCTCGAATGCCAAGCAGTGGATATCAAAAAATACCGCTTCAGTAATAGATCAACCAGTAAATAAAATAGCCTATTTTAGTCGTGGAGAAGAAGATACCCGCTTTATTGCGGTAGGCAACAATGGCAGTATATATGCATGGCTATATGGTGAGTCATGGCAAAAAATCGATCACGGCACAACTAATCGCAACCTAAACAGCATTATCAGAACTGATGATCAATTCGTAGTGGTCGGCGACCATGGAACAATCCTTACTTCTCCTGACGGCTTGAATTGGACCAAAGAATCATCACCCACCAATATGGATCTTAATTCTGTATCCTATTCCTCTGCTCATAATAGCTATATTATTGTTGGAGATGGGGGTATCATACTCACGTCTGCAGATGGTCGTACCTGGACAAAAAAACACACTTACCCCCGTATAGCGAAAGGATCAATAAACAACAAGAATGCCGTTGAGTTCTCCGGCGATGGTGATTATTTAAGTACCCTGACTGCGCCGGTTATAGGCAGTACCTCCCGAACTATCTTTATGGTGGTTCGTCCTCAAAGTTCTCCAGACAGTTTCACTGCTAATCTTATTTCCTGGGGTTCTCCATTTGGGACTATCGATGGTGGTCGCTTTAACATAAGGACTGATGCCAATAAACTCAGAGTGGAACAGGGTAGTGGGATTGGTTTTACCTCAAATCTTACTATAGATAATAGCGCGGGCAATAGCCCTTCACTCCTGGTATGCCGTTCCACTTCCGCAGAATTCAACAGCTATGAACTCTATCTAAATGGTTCTGTACCCCAAAGTCCAAATATTGCAGGAACCATCAATACTGCCTCAGATTTTCCTGCCCAGTTGGGAAGCGATTCGTTAAGCAGGTATTCTTCCCCTATGAGTTATGGTGGCTTAATTGCTGAGGTCTTGATATTTGATGCTGCTGTCAACAATGACCGGGCTCTTTTCACTGACGATACTGACCCTAGACGCTATGCTTCTGATTTTGACTTGATTCAAAAATACTTATCAGATAAATATAATCTTGGCCTGTCTGAACTGAATGGTGAGGAGATGGATAATCTTATCTATCCAGGCAGCAATCAATCCCTGAAAAACCTGACCCTGGATTCTTTCCCATCGGAAGTTTCCCGGGATAGTCTGGTATTATGGCTGGATGCCTCTGAACTTGATCTCGACAATAACCAGCAGGTGGTCGAGTGGCTGGATCTATCTGGTACTAACAACCATGCTACCGGGGCAAGTTTATTATCTGTGGCCTGCAGCGACAGCAAGATTATAACGGGCGGATACCATCGAAATATGTTGCTATCGTCCAACACAAATGACTGGTCACAAAACTATACTATAGGGTCAAAAAGGACAACTGAGTACAGCCTAACCGATATAGTCCACTCTAACAGCCAGTTTGTGGCTTTGTTCAACGACGGATTAAGCAGCTTTACCGATAGCTCTACTAGAAATGACCGTCAAAATGGATTGGTGGGTTACTCAAAGGATGGAGTCAACTGGACACTAAAATCTTTACCTTCAAGTTCCAACTACAAAATGAACGACATGTTCTGTAGTCTTGACGGTCAGATCATTATGGTAGTCGGTAACCACGGAAGGATATACACCTCAGAGGATGATGGCATTAATTGGGTCTCAGCAACATCGGGGACAACCAGCGACCTATACGCTTGTTGTATACGGTAATAATATAAGCAGATAAAAGCTATTAAGGAGTGAAAATCTAGTGCTGCTTTACAACCAAAAAGGGGTAACCTTAATAGAACTTCTCCTGGTATTAGGCCTTATTGGTATAGTTATCGCTATCGGATGGAACGCTTTTGCCTCGGCACAGACCAGTTGGGATAGACTGCAGACTAGATTGGAAGCTGAGGCAGCAGTACGCCATGCCTCACAAGTCATAAGCTATGAACTTAACCTTGCCAGCTTTTTAGAAATCAGGCAGGTTGCTCACAATTGGACCGATGCCGATATTAAAACTGATGACCGCCTTATATTTGTCGACAACGGAGCTTTGATCCTCCGTGAAAAAGCATCTTCCGGTTATATTGATAGGACCATAGCTGATATGGAGCGGGGTACGCTGCAAGTCTCTTTCACCAAACCTCTCAATAAAAACGATGGCAACAATCCCCACGCCCCCATAGCCAATTCGCTTAACTTTACTGTAACCGCACTGGACAATAGCAATAAGGTTGTATATTCGCTAGATTCAGCTATTATGCTCAGCAATATGCTTCCTGATACCGGTGTTCCTATTAGTGATATTTCTCTTTACTCAAAAGCTAAAAATAGTAATTATATACCCGGAGACCGCATTTTATATAGAACCAAGGCCGATCCTTTTAACCCAGAAGAAGCGTCACATGATGCGGTAGGATGCTATTAAGAGAAGCATATGTTCACTGATATTTCCTTTATTGATCACTGGCAATACCTTTTTCTTAACGTACTCGGATTTTTGGTTATTATGGGTCTGGGCTGTTATTCGGCTCGTAAAAACAACTTTACCTGGTTTAGGGCACTTGTTTATACTGCTGGTATACCGGTCGTGTTCCTGATTGGAACACGTCTGGCTTATTTGTTCTTTTATGCTGATATTAATAATCCAGCCGTTCATTTTCTGGACCCGAAGCTGTATGGTTTTTCCCTGTACGGCGGGCTGATATTGGTAGTTTTATATTCTTGCATCATCGCCCTATTCAGTCGTATCCCAGTTTGGAGTTGGCTGGATTATCACACCCTTGGATTGATGGGTTATGTTTCACTGGGTAAAACAGGGTGTTTTATGAACGGATGCTGTTTCGGCATTCCTACTCTCGTACCCTGGGGAATAAGTTATGCACCTGGAAGCCAGGCTTACAATTATTATATTGTACAGGCTTTCAGCCATACGGCCAGCCATTCCTGGTCGGTTTATTCAGACCGTATTCATCCGGTGCAGCTTTATGAAGTTACGATTGCCATCGCATTATTGATCACCGCCTATATACTGCTTCGCAAAAAGGTCTTACCTGGTACAGTTTTTCTAATCAGCAGCGCAACATACTCACTAGCGCGTCTGGGACTGCTGTTCCTGAGAGCTAATCCGGAAATGGGCACCTACTTTTATTTTCTGCCCTGGCTTTATACCGCTGTTGCCAGCTTGAGTGTATTACTGCTGCTTCAGCGATATATAAAAACTGTATAAGGAGTGACTCATTTGACATTGGATAGTCTGCTTAAACAGGCAGTAGCCCGCGAGGCATCAGATATTCATCTGGCACCCGGCAACCCGGCTATGATCAGGGTCAATACCCGTTTGACTCCATTGAATGACACCGTTTTGAGTGCCGCTGATACTGAAAACATGGCCTTGCGAATTCTCGGCAACGATGGTTTTACTGAATTGCAGGAAGTCGGGGAGATCGATACTTCCTATCGTATGCCCGGCTTGGCTAATTTCCGGGTTAATGTGTATCGCTACCAGGGGATGATTGGTATAGCCGCCCGGGTTATCCGCACTATAATTCCTGATCTGGAATACCTGGGACTGCCTCCGTTGGTGGGCTCCCTGGCTCGTTATCCCAGTGGCCTGATACTGGTGACCGGCCCCACAGGTAACGGAAAATCTACTACTCTGGCAGCTTTGATCGACATTATCAACCGGGAACGCTCCTGCCATATCGTAACCCTGGAGGATCCCATCGAATACATTCACCAGAACAAAGCCAGTCTCATCACCCAGCGGGAAATCGGCTCGGACAGCAGTGACTTCACCCGGGCACTGCGGGCTTCCCTGCGCCAGGATCCGGATGTGATCATGATAGGTGAAATGCGCGACCTGGAGACCATCTCCACGGCGATCACCGCTGCTGAGACCGGTCACCTGGTCCTGGCCACCCTGCATACCATTAATTCCGCCCAGACCGTTGAACGGATAGTGGATGTGTTTCCCTCTTATCAGCAGGCTCAGATCCGCCTGCAGCTGGCCAACTGCCTGCGGGCGGTCCTGTCCCAGCGACTGCTTCCGCGGATTGATAGTGAACAAATGGTAGTAGCCGTGGAACTCATGATCTGCACACCAGGAATCCGCAGCCTGATCCGGGACGGCAAGTACCATCAGATACCCAATGCCATCTATACCGGGTCCAAGTTCGGCATGATCACTATGGAAGATTCACTGCAGCATTTAATGGAAAAGAAATTGATCCAGTCTGACTTTTTGGAAAAGGAGCAGGTAGATCTGCCTGATTTGGAAGTATTAACCCATACACCAATACCACGAAGAACCAGAACCAAATCGGTTAAATAGTTGTCCATTCCAAGGTGGGTTGATAGCTTTAAGAACGCAAAACAGATATGATAAATACTGCTAAACCGATCAGAGCGACTGCCAGCCCTCCGACTCCCACCAGGGTAATAATATCTCCACTACCTTGGCCAGCAGTCATGACCAGTGCCGAACTGATCAAACCTGCCGATATGATAAAACTGATTCCCAGGCGGCTGGCCAGTTGATTTAATTGGCGTTTGGCTGAAGCATTGAATTCTACCTGCATGGTTATTTGCATCTTTCC
>LFSR01000054.1 GCA_001513155.1 Syntrophomonas sp. DTU018 | reverse complement strand
AATCTTAAGCGTTGGCGGCTTTCTTTTCCTGTACAGCCGCGCCAGCCGGTTTTCTTAAGAATACATACCAGTAGAATCCGCCGACGAACAGTGCTCCGCCAACTATATTACCCAGGGTTACCGGGATCAGGTTGGCCATGAAAAAGTGACCATAGTTGTACATAGCCAGTACCTGGTCAACGCTCATATTCAGGGCACCTGCTGCCAGCTCAGGAGCGGCATTGGCAATGGTGATGCCCATGGGAATAAAGAACATGTTGGCTACACTGTGCTCAAATCCGCTGGATACGAAGGCCATGATGGGGAAGAAGATACCGAAGATTTTGCCTACCACATCTTTGGAGGCAAAAGCCAGCCATACAGCCAGACATACCAGCCAGTTACAGCAGATTCCCCGCAGGAAAGCAGCACTCCAGGATAAGCTCAGCTTGCCCTTGGCAATAGCCAGAGCTTTTATGCCTTGAGCGGTCAGGTTACCGTCGCCGCCTATCCAGTACATTCCGTAAAAGATGATGTAAACCAGCATAACCGAGCCGATAAAGTTGGCACACCATACTACTACCCAGTTGTACAACAGGCCGCCCCAGGTAGCCTGGTTATTAAGCGCTGAGGCAAAGCAGGCCATATTGTTGCCGGTAAACAGTTCTGCACCGGCGATTACTACCAGCATCAGTCCTACGGAGAAGACCGCACCAAACAAGAAGATCCCTATGGCTGAATCGGCATCAGGAGCTGATCCTACCTTGGTAGCCAGGTTGGCTCCGAAGCCAAT
>LFSR01000025.1 GCA_001513155.1 Syntrophomonas sp. DTU018 | reverse complement strand
CCATTCTAAACCAGGGGCCTTGTCTTGGCTCTTCATTTTACACAATTATATGGACTTAACTACCTCTCATGACTGTCAACGCAGTTTTGCAAAATATTTGCAATATAGCAATTAGTCAATTAAGACGGATGCTCAGCTGCAAAAGAAAGAAAAAACATAAAAAAGGGATCAACACTTCATTGTGTGATCCCTTCAGACTGTCAAAGAAGTCTATTAGCGCTTCGACGTTCGAGATTGCCACGCCCCTCCGGGGCTCGCAATGACACATAAGATGGCCTTTTGGTATGTCATCGCGAGGAGCGTAGCGACGTGGCGATCTTTTTTAGCAACTTTTTTGACACTCTCAAGGGATCAACACTTCATTGTGTGATCCCTTAATTTATTTCTCATTGTTGGGCTTTGTTTATGTCTTATTTACGTTGGTCATTGCTTGAAACGGCTTATTTGCTTCTGCAAAATTTTCTCGGCATCCCGCACCATAGTTGTTATTAGTTCCTCGCAGGTGGGAATGTCCTTAATCAACCCAATGGACTGACCAACCATAAAGGCAGCTGAATCTACGTCTCCGTTTTGCCAGGCTTGTTTAACCCTCTGCCCAGTTATAAGGGGGAATACCTCTTCTATACTCTTACCCTGGGCTTCCAATTCCAATACTTGGGCAGTCAGGCTATTCTTCAAAGCCCTTCCCTGCAAATTGAAACTCTTGCCGATCAGGGTTGTCTCGTACTCCTGCCTTTTGATCAACTCTTCCTTGATAGCTGGATGGACCTGACATTCCTTAGTATTAATAAACCGGGATGCCATCATGACTCCTTCAGCTCCCAGGCAGAGAGCAGCGGCCAACCCGCGGCCATCGGCTATTCCTCCCGTAGCTACCACCGGTATCTTTACCGATTCAACTATGCGAGGCACCAATACCATGGTGGTAACATCATCACTGAGAGGATGGCCTCCTTCTTCGAAACCGGCGGCAAAGACTCCATCATAACCTAACTGTTCCACCTTAACAGCATGGCGGACTGCACCGACTTTGTGGAATATCTTTACTCCTGCCTCTTTAACCATCCCCAGATACTTGGTGGCAAACATTCCTGAAACCTCAATGGCAGCCACTTTTTCCTCACAGCAAATCCGGAAATAGTCATCATAGGTTTCTTGAGTGATACGAAATGAGGGAAGCAAACTTATGTTCACTCCAAAGGGTTTGTCGGTAAGTTCCTTGGTTCTGCGCACCGCCTCCCTGAACTCTTCACCGGTATCATAGTTTCCTGCGGTAAGATTACCTAATCCGCCGGCATTGGAGATCGCTGCACATAATTCAGGCTTGCACAGCCAGAGCATACCACCACAGATGATAGGGTACTTTATCCCCAACATTTCGGTAATTCTTGTATTCATTTGTCATACCTCCCACCCAGAATCTACTTACTTTTCTTTTTGGGCTTTTGGGGGAGATCTCCATTATATTTTTTCAGTTCTTCTAAAAGACCGCTGAACCATTGGATTAGAAAGACATACAGCTTTTCTCCCCAATCGAGTATTAAGCGCTGGTAAGCATCTCCTTCCTGGTCAGCAAAAGGTTCAATTTCCTCCAGTTCCTGTTTGAAAAGGACCAGTTGTTCGATATGTTCTTCTATCTGTTTGATTCTTTGCTCAGGGGCAATCTTGGCAAAGAACATTAATTTTACAGCCATCTCATATTTAACTGTCATAAGCTTGGGAGGCTGCAGCATCCAGGCATGAAAAACCTTGTAACCCTTGTCGGTCAGCCGGTATAATCTCTTATAGCGACCATTGTCTACTACTTCTTCGGAAACGACCAGACCCTTTTCTTCATGCTTTTTCAGAATAGGATAAATGCTTCCGTACGAAGCATTGTAAAACCATGAAGAACTCATGTTTATAATCTTTTTAATCTCATAACCGCTTTTAGGCCCAAAGCTTAGACATCCAAGAATGATGTTTTCTACTGTAGTGTTTGAATTTGCAGTATTAGCAGCCACAGTGACAACTCCTCATATATCATTTTGCTATATTTATTTTACCTATATTCACTATATTTAATCTTCACCCATTATTGACGCTATTGTCAATACAGTTTTTACAATTACCGCTGTTCCTCGATTTTATACGGGTGCCTAGATATCATTGACATCCAGCCTAACCTGATGTTATTATAGAAAAGCTTCGGGGCGTGGCGCAGCTTGGTAGCGCGTCTGATTTGGGATCAGAAGGCCGCAGGTTCAAATCCTGTCGCCCCGACCATGGAAATAAAGAACCCGCGCAAGTGGCGCGGGCTTTTGTGTTTTCTGCCTTCCCAAATAAAGTTTGGCCTTGCAGCTGCTTGGCAGTTAGTTTTAACTGTACCTATTATTCCGCATACAGTTTCTCAATAGTTTCAGCCCAATTAGCTTGTATAACTTTTGCTTTGGTTTTCAGTGTGGGGGTTAACTCGTCACGTTCCAGCAGGAACTGACGGGGAAGGATAGCCCACTTTTTAATGGCTTCATGGGGTTCCAGGAGCCGGTTGTACTCTTCGATCTCTGAGGCAATCATATCCTGCAGGACGGGATTACTGATAAAGTCTTCACCCACCTGGATGCAGGTCCGGTCAGCGCCTTCCCCTTGATAGATTAATTTACTCTCATCAAAACTGATGTTGTTTTCCTTAAAATACTGAATAAACCAGGCAAACTTGGGTACTACCAAAGCTGACACATATTTGCGGTCATCGCCTATAACGAAAATCTGTTCAATGTACCGGCTGGTGGAGTAGGGACTTTCTACTTTAGCCCGGGGTACTTTTTTACCAGTATCCAAAACCATTATAGCTTTCTTGCGATCTACTATTTTATAGTAACCATATTCGTCTACCTCAACGATATCCCCGGTTTTAAAATAACCATCTTCAGTGAAGGCTTCTTTGGTTTCTTCCGGCTTGTTGAAGTATTTGAGAAATAGGTTCTCAGCCCGCACCTGCAATTCTCCGTCTTCCGCAATCCGGGCGTCCACCCCTGCAGCCACTTTGCCCACTGAACCAGGCTTAATGGAACGGAGGTCATTATAGATAATAGAGTTGCAGGTCTCAGTAAGTCCGTACCCTTCGTTAATCCTGATGCCCATAGCCAAAAAAGCTTTGCACAGATCAGGGGACAAAGCGGCAGAAGCAGAATAGGCTATGCGGAATCTGGATCCCAACATACCGCGAATAATACTGAACAGGTTCTTATCTACTTGCAGGTATTTTTCTTTCAGATCTTCCGGCAGCCCTTCGGTCATGTCCACATCAAAGCCCATATCAACACTGCCGTCTTCCTTGGTACGGGCATCAATTACCTGCATGCCGATTTCCATAGCATTTTCAAACATTTGCCGCCCCTGTTCCGTCTTACAGGCCATCTCCCTTAAGGTCATATAGATGCGCTCATAAATACGCGGGACAGACATAAAATAGGTGGGCTGAAAGACCTGAATATCCTCGATAACTGTAGAAGCCTTTTGCGCATAGGCTATTGTGGTGCCGTAAAGCATACTCAGCATTTCCCCCATTTGTCTTTCATAAGTATGAGAAAGAGGGAGAAAGCACAGGTTTACATCGGTTTCGTCAAAAGTATAACCGCTGATAGCGGTATTATAGTCATCCCGGTAGATAGATGCCATTATGCTGCGGTGAGTATGCAGAACTCCCTTGGACTGCCCTGTGGTTCCCGATGTGTAAACAATGGTAGCCCAATCCCAGGGCTGCACCGAATGCCAACGTTCTTCATAAGCAGTAGGATTTTGGGCCAGATAGACAGCCCCTTTCTTGAACATCTCATCAATGCTGACCAGCAGAGGATGATCCCCCTCATAGTCAGAATCCATAACAATAATTTTCTCCAGAGTAGGCAGATTATTAACGCAGTTTAATACTCTTTGCAGAATATCCGCATCCTTTACGAAAATTGCCCGGCAGCCTGAATCATTAATTATGTAAGAGAGCTCACGTTCTGAAGACGTGGGGTAAATGGTTACCGTAACAGCCCCGGCATTAAGTATGGCCATATCAGCCCACAGCCACTGGGGGCAATTAGGAGCCATTATAGCAATCCGATCCCTTTTCTCAATGCCCATTTCCAAAAGTGCTCCGCACAAATCCTTGACCTTGTAGCCTACCTGGGTATAGGTTAAAGATTCGGTAGTATCAGGTCCAGTTCTCCACCACTGGAAGCGGTTCTGCCCACCCCGTCTGATCGCAGCATTAAATAATTGATTGATAGTTTCATATGTCACTACATCTCTCCCCATCAAGCAACCATCCTTTCCATGTTGAATAAAGCAGACCGACCGTCCGGTTTGGTCATATTATAACAATTTTCATGCCAATCAGCAATTATTATGCCATTATGACATATTAGGCATTTTTCTGTAGGATTATGTTAAGATAGTTTTGCAAGGTTGCTTGTTTAATAGGGGGAGGACTTAGTGAGCAAAGATGCCAAAGCACATATTATCGAGGCTGCCAAGCGGGTTGTGGCTAAGAATGGAGTACACAACGCCAGTATTCAGAGTATTGTGGAAGAGGCAGGCATAAGCAAAGGCGCTCTCTATCACTACTACAAAAACAAAAACGCGCTTTTATACGATATCATGGATCAATCTCTTGCTGTGTCTACTGACATAGCCAATAAAGCCAAAAGCGGTCAATACACCAGCGAAGAACTGCAGGAAATCCTGGTGGATGGTATTGTAGAGCGCTTTGCCAAGAAAGATGACAACCGCATTCAGTACTATTTGTCACAGGAAGCTATGCAGGGGAACAGCGAAATTCATGCCCGTTTTAAGGAAAAGTATAATGGCTGGGTGGATAGGGTGGAGGAAATAATGGCCGGCGTTTATGGGCTGCCGGCCTCAAAAATCAACCGAGCTATCGCCGCTTCATTGATAGCCATGGTAGATGGACAGGTTTTGCAGATACTGCTGGAGGCAGATATTGTGTCTATTGAGGAATACCGGGAATTTTGGCGCCTTTTCTTAGAAGCGGGTTTGCCCGCTTTTCTGCAGTATCTGGCAGAAGCAGAATCGAAATAGGCAAAGCCTACTTCCTGCGAACCGGAATCCACACTTCACTGTAGGCGTAATCTGGTTTGTCCTCATGCATTTTAGTAAAGGAGAATAAAGGAGCATCGACTAATTCATAATCGGAACCAGGCAGCCATTCTGCATATATCCTGGCCATGGTCTGCTGCAGCGTCGAAGGAAAGGGGCCTTCATTGGGAAATACTGCCCAGGTGTGAGCTTCCACCGGCACCTTTTCCAGCAGATCACTTACGTTATTTTCAGTGGTCAGTACACCTATCAAGTGCGTTAAATAGCCTTCTTCTTTTAAGAAATGAGCATCCGCATCATAGGAAGCATTGACAATTTCATAAGGCTCAATATTTTGCAGGGCATGCATTTCTTTTCTTTGTTCATCCGTTATGCTTTCTGCCAGCTTGACAATCTCTTGATTTACGCCTTCAAACTGCATGGGAACCCTTCTGCTGACACCGACCAGATTAAACGCCGGCATGTCTACAATTCTAAACTCCATAATATTTCCTCCTCTGACGGTTATTATAAACGAGAGCTTGGGAAAGGATTTGCTTATACCCATTTTTACTGCCTCTGAGGGCAAAAACCCACTCCATTTTTTAAATGCCCGGGTAAATCCGTCTATTGATTGGTAGCCATACTTAAAAGCAACATCCGTTACCTTTTCTCCATTCAATAAATCCCTATTGGCCTCAGACAATCTCCTGTTTTTGATATATTCACTGAGTGTCATTCCGGAAAGATAGTAAAAAACAGTTCGGAAATGATAGCCGGAAACCCCGGCATATTCAGCAATCATATCCAAAGACAAATCATCATCGGTCAAATGTTCTTCAATAAAATCAATCACATAATTCAGTTCCTTCAGCACTGCGCTCTCTCCTTTGTGTTTACATCATACCAAGGCTGCTTTAAATAATGCTCGACTTGTTTAATACAAATAATATCGAATGCTCAATTCATGGGAAAAGGATAGGCAATTCTACAGGAGGGTCTGAAGAGCAGGAAAGCCGCGTTTTTGCGGTAAATGCAGCAGTTTACCGGAAACCCGCCAGGACACTTTAGGTTTTCATATCTTGTCTGCCATACTATCTATAATGCTTAATATATCCGAGGGTTTGTGAGCAATATAATCCGGCCGGGCGCGGCTGAGCGTTTCAACAGTATCCAGTCCCCAGGTAACGGCTATCACCCGGATATGGTTGGCCTGGCAGGCGATTATATCCCGGTGCTCATCTCCAATATAAATCAATTCATTGCGTTTCAGGTGCAGTTTCTTTATTAGACTGGCAATAGTCCGTTCCTTGCCAAACAGGTTCTTGGCACAGTAAATATGGTCAAATACATCCAGGTTGTTCTCCGTTAAAAACCTGCGAATGTTTTGGTTCGAATTGGAGGAAATGATGCTCAGCGTCAAGCCGCGCTCCTTGAGAGCCATTATTACTTCCCGCATACCGTCAAATATTTTCACAAACCTCAGGCTTTTTCCGTAACTTCTAATTAATTCCAGAGCTATCCGGGGTATATGATAAGGAGAGACATTGAGGAACTTAAAACGCTCCGGCATGGACATTCTGCGCAGCTTTTCAATATCCTCACTCTTGATTGGCTGGTAATGATATTTTTCAGCCGCCTGGTTGATTAACCAGATAGCTACATCCATAGAATCGGCTATGGTTCCATCAAAATCAAATATCACATGCCGAATATGTCCAGTACTCAAACTCTATATCACCTTTCCCCTATCTAAATCCGGGCGGATAAATCCTGGAACAGCTGGCTGGTAGCTTCCGGTTCACCGCAATTCAGGATAATAGGCTTGCGATCTGAATTAAAGGTGATATGGATAAAAGGAGGCTTGCCATTGCGCAGGAACAGCAGCACAGAGCCGCCATTCTCCAGTTGATAATGTCCTTTGTTAATCGGCCCTAAGCTAATGCCATTGGTCCGCAGGCTGATTTCCGGCAGCTCCTCCAATAGCTGCACCTGGTTGATTTCGGCATATTCAAAGCTGGTACCATAGGCCCCCCTAATGGTAACTTGATTATCCTCCAACTCTATACCAGCAGGAAGAGCATTCCAAGCAACCAGAATCACCACTGCTGCTACTATCACTAAAGTCAGCCAGAGGCTGCGGCGCCTTTGGGGTGAGAGAGACCCAGGGGGAGCAAACCGCCTGACTCGAATGAGCATCACAATTATTACTACAATAAAGACTGCCCAGGATATATCCTCCGCATAGGGCACTCCCGCCCTCCGCAACAGATATCCGGCCAGGATTATAGCCACCAGGGCATACATGTAGTTGCCTACGAACTTGCCAATACCTTTTTCTTTCATATAGGCCCGTTCTTCCCGGGAAGCAGTATTATATCCGGCAATCAGCATTTCCCCGCCGAAAAACCGAATTACAGTAGCCAGTATCACCAACAGCAGGACTATAAAAGAAACAATATACACTTCCATAGAGCTCCTCCTAAATAAATCTGCCAGAAGCCATTACATAAAAACAATCTTGACCCTGGTCCGGCCATCACCAGCCCCGGCTGGCTCCTCCGCCGCCACCGGAACCGCCGCGGCCGCCAAAGCCGCCTCCACCGAAGCCTCCCCCGCCGCCTCGCCAGGGTCCGCCCCAGAAGGTGCCTCCGCCGCCGCGATAACCTCCGCCTCCTCTGAATCTGCCGCTGAAACGGAAGTAGAGGTAAAGCATCATTATAATTAAGGCTACCACCCACCAGTTGATTCCCTGTTCCTGCTTTCCGGGGTTATGAGCAACAATACCTAAGCTATTCGGGTCCAGTGGTTGGTAGGCCAGGTTGTATTCGCGGCAAACTTCTTCTAAAACCGCATTGTAAGTTTCCAGTATTCCCAAGCTATAGTTGTCCCTTTGTAAATTAGGGACCAGATGCTCATCCAGGATGCGTCCCGCCTTGCCATCGGGAATGGCTCCTTCCAGGCCATAGCCCACTTCTATACGGCTCAGGCGTTCTTCCCTGGCAACCAGTATCAAAACACCGTTGTTCTTCTGGGCATCCCCGATTCCCCAGGATCGGAGTATTTCCAAGGACACCTCTTCCAGGCTTTCACCATTCAAGGTTTCCAATGTCACTACTACAATCTGAGCCCCGCTTTGGTCAGCTATCTGCGCACTGGTATTCACCAGAGCAGCTTCCAATTCGGGGGTAAGCATCTGGGCCTCATCCAGACAATAGAACTGGCGAGGCGGATCAGGTATTTTCATCTCCCCTGACGCTGGCCAGGTTAGACTGAAAACCAGCAGCAGGGTAAGGGTAATTATCCTTTTCATCGGATAAGCCTATCCCTTCTTAAGCACTCAGTTAAAATCCACTTTTGGTACATCCCGGGCGGTTTCATCAACTTCGAAATAAGGACGCTTACTAAAGCCTCCCATATTGGCAATAAGATTAGCCGGGAAACGTTTAACCCGGGTATTATATTCCCTCACCGCTTCATTATAGTCCCGCCGAGCTGTGGCTAGTCGATTCTCAGTTCCCGCCAGTTCATCAGCCAGCTGCCTGAAGTTGGCATCTGATTTAAGTTCCGGGTATTTTTCCACCAGTACCAGCAGCCTGGACAACGCCTTGCTTAAATCAGCATCAGCCTGGGCTGTTTCCCCTAAAGTTTCCGCTCCGGCCAGTTTAGCCCTGGACTCGGCAATACTGGTGAAAATTTCCTTCTCCTGTTTGGCATAAGCCTGGGTCGTTTCCACCAAATTGGGGATTAAATCAGATCTGCGCTGCAGTTGGTTTTCTATCTGACTCCATTTGGCATCGATATTTTCGTTAGCTGTTACCAGACTGTTGTAAGTAGAAATGCCGTAAATAACTGCAATGATTATTAAGCCCCCCAAAACAGCTGCAATCTTAAACGAGTTGGAACGTCCCAAGTTTACCACTCCTTTACGCGATCCAGTGCCGGGATTTGCTTTCATGGTACCCTATTTTGCCAATCATGCCAACCAACTCGTCCTCCTGGCAATAAAACAAGGCGCCAGATGGCGCCTGCCTGTAACTATCGCAGCCATAAACCCTCTATCTATTGGGGATTGTACATTCCGTGGCTTTGCATGTAGTTGAAAAGACCCTCTCCGTGCTGCTGTTCTTCTTTTTGAATATGGTTTAAAACCTGCCGTATGTTGGAGTCAGTAAACTCAAAAATGGCCGTATCATAAGCAGAAGAAACATACTTCTCCGTCATAAGCATGTCATTTAACAGGCTGGCATCACTTTGATTGGCCATAGCCCCCTGCATATTGGTGGCTGATTGAGCTGCGCTGGCCAGGTTTTGCTGTTGTGCCATTGACTGCTGCTGGCCCTGGTTGAGGTTAGGTACCTGGCCATTGAGGATTTGATTGATGGTATCATAGTGGTGCTGCTCCTGAGCAGCATAGGCCTGGAAGAGCTGCTTTAACTGGGGATCTTGGGTTTGATTGGCATAATTGGTATACTTTTCGATACAAATTTGCTCGTGCTTCTTTTGGTCTTCCAGCAAAGTTTTCTCTTTTTGCGTCAGTTGAATCATAAAAACACCTCCATCCCTATTTTGGGAAAAGACGGCGTTTTTATGCATACCTCACTATAATCGCCAAACTTTTACGATATCCAGATAAAATAACTTCCCACCCCGAGCAGCAAGAACCCTGCCACCTTGTTCATCACTCCGCTCCAGCGGGCAAAAGCATCCATGTGCGTGATTAAGCCGGTAAAGGTGCCCACCACCACGATAGGCACTCCCCGGCCCAAAGCATATATGAACAGCAAGACCGCACCGTACAGCCACTGCCCCTTTGCCAAAGCCAAAGACAAGATGGCCAGCATAATGGGGGTCCCGCACTGTGATCCTGCCAAACCCATTACCATTCCAAGCATATAACTTCCCAGGTAGCCCTTGGGGTTACCCACTCGATCTGTCAAGCCATAGCCATAACTAAAATTCAGAGGGATCAATCCCAGCAGGTTAAGACCGATTATTATGCAAACACCGGCCACAAAATAGTAAATAACCTTTTGGCTGGTGCCAAATATCCCGCCAATACTAGCTATTATCAAGCCTAGCAGCATAAAGGTAGTAGCAGTGCCCAGGGTAAAAAAGGAAGACAGAACAAATCCTTTCTTCCGCCCGGCCCGGGAACCGCTGACATGAGCGATGATAACCGGAACCATGCTGACGTTACAGGGAGTAATGCTGGTGGCAATCCCGGCTAAAAACACCAACCCATAACCCAGCAGAGAAAATGATTGAATTAGTTCCGGAACAACCTGGTTGATCCACTGCTCCAAAAGCTTACCCCCTCCAAGAAGGCTGCTTTAATTCCCTATTTATCACTCCAGATGTAACAACATGTTAACATTATAAAGCCCATTATAAAACCCTTAAATAACTTTCACTACCATCACATGTTCCCTATATAATAAAAACATAAGAATAAAAGAGCTACAAAAAGCGTATCTTATTAATTAGACTGATATTTTCAAGGTGGTACCATAACCCATTATTTCCAGGCAACAGGCAAGCTTAAAAACTCTATTTATCCCTTGAAATGGCCCTATAAAATATGTATAATCATTACGGCGGGCGGGTGTAGTTCAATGGTAGAACGTCAGCCTTCCAAGCTGAATGCGTGAGTTCGATTCTCATCACCCGCTCCATTTTTTGTCCCTGTAGCTCAGCTGGATAGAGCAACGGCCTTCTAAGCCGTGGGTCGGGGGTTCGAATCCCTCCGGGGACGCCACTTCTTAAACCGCTGCAGGATGCGGTTTATTTCATTTATAAGTAAAATCAGGCGAAATCTTTACTTTTGACATCTTTCATGCTAAGATATTGTCCCGTAAGGTTTGGATTCACTCCAGACTTGGAGCCATCAGTTGCTGGGATGTCGCGGATCGAATCATGTGGTGGGTGTAGCTCAGTTGGTTAGAGTACCAGATTGTGGCTCTGGGGGTCGTGGGTTCGAATCCCACCATCCACCCCAATCAATTTACTTGACAGGCTAAGAGCTAGCCTAGTATACTCTTTACCGTTGGGGTGTAGCCAAGCGGTAAGGCAACGGACTTTGACTCCGTCATGCGTAGGTTCGAATCCTGCCACCCCAGCCATTTAATTTAATAAGGGCCATTAGCTCAGTAGGCAGAGCACCTGACTTTTAATCAGGGTGTCCCGCGTTCGAGTCGCGGATGGCCCACCATCTGGAAAATAAGCACCCTCCGATGTTCGGAGGGTTTTTTGTGACCTTTTCTATTTTTATTAATATGGTATAAGGTCGCATTTTAGCTTCATACCCTTTAGTTAAGTCCATATAATTGTGTAAAATGAAGAGCCAAGACAAGGCCCCTGGTTTAGAATGGTAAGTGACCAAAACAAACCACAACCGGAGGTGACCTTGCAATGGCTCAATACCATGTTACCATCGACTCAGAATTACTTCAGCATCTATTTTTGTCGGATGCCAAGGATTCCAG
>LFSR01000040.1:435-20199 GCA_001513155.1 Syntrophomonas sp. DTU018 | reverse complement strand
GACTGTTTTCCTGCACGAGCTACTGGCGTACGTGCAGCCTCCACAACGTATACGTTCCGCATTAGCTTTCCCCCTTATTTTTTGATTTTCGCTCTACACTCAGGCATAAATATGCCCGACCACCCACACTGATAATTCTCCCCCGATTATGTGAAATCCTTCTTTAATACCAATTAAAAAACTATAATGGTAATAATTACTTATAAAAAAATATAGCCAAAATGAACTGCCGTAAAATTTAATCTTATTTCTGAGAGGAAAAAACGGTGTTTTTGTGGAAAATAGATAACTTAAAGCTGAATATGGGGAAAGGGGATAGTGATGTCCGAGTATTTATTTTATGTAAGCTTGGTTTTTATTCCAATAGCTTGCTGGATTGCCTTCCTATTATACAGGGACGGCTTTGAAATAAAGACCATAGCCATGGTTTTAATCCTATCCTACCTCATGATTATCGCATTTCCCTTCAGCATACAACACCTGGGACTCAGTATTACCGTGCTGGTTTACAGTGCGATGTTTGCTGTGCTGATATTGGTAATGTGTAAACCAGAACTTTTCAATTTAGGCGGGCAGGCTGATGAATTAAGCTCGGAATTTGCCGGCAAGTCCTCCCTAACTGTTCCCGGTGGGGAGACTACCGTATTTGCCATTAGTTCAGAACTTGTCAAAAATCAGCCATCCGAGACACTGGCTGTTGCCGGGACTCATTCTCCGAACAATTCCCAGGTAACAGACAGTATACCTGAGGAAATACTGGTCAATGAAGCCATTGCCCGGTTGGAAGCTGATGCTGCTTCAACGGCGGAGTCCGTTACGACAGTAGGTATGTCTGAACAATTAGAGACTGAAGCAGCGGATGTATGCAAAATCGATAATGATCAGAACAGTGCACCTGAGCAGGCTGCTTCTGAGCCGGAACAGCCCGCTGCAGTTATCAGTCAGGAGTTGGCTGAACAGCCTGAACAGGTTACGGAACCGGCTTACATCCAGATTCCTGAGGATAGGGATAGTCAATCTGATCATGGCAGAGAATTCCAAGATGCTGATGTAGGCGATAAATTACTTTCTGCAGACAGCTATACCCCAGCTTTATCTGAAGGTATCATAATAGACGGCAGCCCAATCAGTTCCGAACAGCAGGCAATAGCTGCAGAAGATTTTGCTGCTGCTCCCGCTGCAGTTGACTATAACCTGGAAACACAGGATAATCAGAATCAAGACATAATAGTATACTCAGATACAGCAGTCCCCGCTGGCCCCGGCCGGCAGCCTGATTATCAGGCCGAATTGGCCGACTGGATTGAAACGGGATTTGAGTCCAAAACTCGAGGGGATTTGGCTGGAGCAGCCGAAAACTTTACTCGTGCACTGCTGATCACCACTGATAATGAACTGAAATATATGCTGGGAATGGAAGTGGTGAGTATTCTTCAGAATACCGGAAACTATGAGCAAGCTGAAAGTATTTTGGATGAACTCATAGAGACAATTGGTGCTCAAACTGCCATCATTATGGAACTGCAAAAGCAAAAGCAATACATAAGTCTGCTGGCTAGTGAACTGAACCGGTTAGGGCTGGCAGGTACTCCTATTTCTGAAGTACCGCGTTTTGTACGCATGAAAGTAAATGAAAAAATGCTGGCATGAGCCGATGGAGGTTAGAAAGTAATGAAGAAGACACAGGATATTATTGGTTTACCAGTCTTCTCAGTGGTGGATGGACGTCAGGTAGGGCAGGTAAAGGACCTGGTTATCAACCCGGAAGAAGGCAGGGTAGAATATTTACTGGTCAGTGACGGGAGTTGGTATGTGGGCGCCCGGGTTTTACCCTTTGACAGAGTCATGGGTGTAGGCGAGCATGCTGTTACCACGGAAAGCGAAAATAACATTACCTCCATAGCTGAAGCCGCCAAAGCCAACGATTTGCTAAAGCGGAATGTGGAGTTGAAAGGCAACCGGCTGTTAACTGACCGGGGAGATTTTATCGGGAAAGTAACCGAGTACCAGTTGGATGAGAACTCAGGTATTATTACCAGCCTGTATTTTCAGCGGTCTGAGGATGCCGCTGCGGAAGAACTTGACGCCCAGCAGGTATTAACCTACGGATCTGATGTAGTGGTAGTAAGATACCAGCAAAGCGCTTTGGGAAGTACACCTGCCTCTGCGGAATCTCCCGCAGAGACTGGCAAACCTGACCAGACAGAAACAGGAGAAATGGACGGAGCGGCTCTGTTTAAAAAGCGCCAGCGGGAATATTTGATCGGCAAAAAAGCTATGCGGGATTTACGCGGTCAGGATGGGCAGATTATCATAGCTGAGGGTACCATTATCACTGAAGCTCTCATTGACCTGGCTGAACAGCATAACAAGTTTGTCGAGTTGTCACAAATAGTCAAATAAAAGAACCGGTGGCATAAACAATGAAACAGTTCCGAAAAACAGTGTATCCAGTCCTTGCTTTACTATTATGTAGCTTGGTGATGACAGTTATTATTGCGTCCCTGTTGCTGGCTCAGCGGGACGCTTCTGTTTATCCGGGTAACATTTATGCCGGGCCGGTACCCCTGGGCAATTTGACCCGGGCCCAGGCCTGGCAAAAGCTGGAGAGCGAAAATAATGCTGGATCCCTGTCCATTGACTGTATAGTTGGCCAGGATATTTATAAGTTAAAGCTGAAGGATCTGGGCATTAAACTGGATGCGGTGGCAACCATACAAAAGATCGATAATGAAATCGGGAAGTGGTCCCTGCTGAGTCACAGTCTGAACAGGGGCAAAAAACAGGTGATACCTCCGGTATGGATTTATGACCGGAACCGCCTGGAGCAGAGCCTGGATAATTTGGCTGTGGCCAAGTATAAAGAAGCTGTTGATGCCCGGGTAGTCCTGGTGGGCGATTACCTGCTGCACCAGTCGGAACAATACGGCGTGCAAATAGTTACTGACAAGGCTGCAGATTTGCTTGCAGACGCTTTGAATAAAGGTAAGCTAACGGTGGAATTGCCGGTAAGAAACATTCCGCCCAGTATTACTCGTTCGCAAATAAATGGTATTAAAGACCTTCTTTCCGTGCAGGCTGTTCCTTTAAGCAGCAATTACCCGTCAGGTGATGACGCCAGCTGGGCTTTTCCGGGAAGAATTATAATGCCGGGTGAATCAATCCCCATTAGCCTGATGATAGATGCCAGCGCGGAAGACGGACAGGAAACCATAGGCAAGTGGCAGGCAGCCTTGTCCGCAGCTGCAGAAGAAGCCGGTCTGGTTTATAAAATATCCGACCAGGAGTTATCCAACCCTACTGAGCAGCCAGTGGCTTTATTCATAACCCAAGAGGAAGAGCTGGGGTTGATCCGCATTTTTGGACAGCAAAAGGATTCAAGTTCCCGGCTTTCCATATCCCGGACCTACAGGCCGTTGATTGCATCTGTTGTTGCCGGAGGCCAATCAGAAAACGGCCCGGACCAAAGAATCTACCGTCACAGCTTTACAGACGGCCGATTGCAAATCACCGAACTGCTGGAATATTCACCGGCTGCTCCCGGTACCAGCACCAGCAGCAAGGATGAAATTCCTGTATATCATAAATAAGAACAATGCATTTTAGTTAGTGTGTTATAATAGGGTAAAGTTAATGAGCATACAGCTATTGGAGGAGGCATTGGTTTTGGAGGAACTCACCAAGCAGGTCAGGACGGAAATTCTCCGGACTCTCATATGGGCGTTAATTGCCACAGGCGTAGGAGCCGCCATTTACTATTTGTTTTTGATATAACCGGATATTAACGGAGGTGGTCATGGGGCTACCTCCGTTTTTATTAGTATGGTGCATCGGGGTAATACTATAATTGGACAACCATGAGGAATGGGGGCCAATAGTAGTTGACTTTATTATGCGGTCTTTTTATAATTTATTTTAACCATACCCTGAGGGGGTATTTAGATGAGCGAGGAAGAAGCTCGCAAAAACATTTTGCTGAGACTGCGCCGCATCGAAGGTCAAGTACGGGGCATTCAGCGAATGATTGAAGCAGAGGCTGATTGCGGGGAAGTGCTGAATCAAGTAGCGGCCGTCAAATCAGCTATCAATCAGGTAGGAATAATGATTTTTGAAAACCATGCCCGGGAATGCCTGCTGTCGGTGACCAGAAACGAACCGGATGAAGAAGGCTTGCGGGAAATTGTAGCCTTGATGGGCCGTTTGATCCGCTAGCTTTGGGCAAATAATAAGGAGGGTATAATAATGGCTGAGGTAAAAACGCTAACCAGTGCCAACTTTGATCAGGAAGTTATGCAGTCTGCGCTGCCGGTTTTGGTAGACTTTTGGGCTCCCTGGTGCGGGCCGTGCAAGATGGTGGGTCCCGTGGTGGAAAGCCTGGCTGCCGACTATGACGGGAAATTAGTTGTAGGAAAAGTAAACGTAGATGAAAATAAGGACCTGGCAGTAAAATTTGGAATTCGCGGCATCCCTACTCTGGTTATCTTCAAGGACGGCAGTGAGGTTCAGCGGGTAGTGGGAGCTCAGGGCAAAGCTCAGCTGCAGAAAATGGTAGATCAGTATGTCTAATAGGCAAAACTGGCTGGTTGCCCGGTTAGCCCTCAGCTGCAGCCGACAGCTGGGGGTAAATTATTTATGAGGCCGTTTTTGCAGCTCGGCTATTTTTTCCATGAATTGGCGGATTCTTGGTTCCAAGCCGTTGTCACTGGGAAAATAGAATTGCAGGTCCGCTGCTTCCGGCGGCAGGTAGGATTGCTTTACATAACCTCCATAGCTGTGGGGGTATTTATAGCCCACTCCCTTGCCTAGCTTGGTTTTGGCCTGGGAGTGAGAAGTGTCAGCCAGATGAGGCGGTACCTTTATTTTGCTCAGCTGTTTGACCGCGGATATGGCCCGGTCAATAGCCACCACGCTGGAATTGCTTTTCGGGGCGGTGGCTAGATAAATGGTGGCTTCAGTCAGGGGGATACGAGCTTCAGGCAGGCCAACATAATCAACGGCATGAGCTGCAGCACTGGCTATTAGCAAAGCCCGGGGATCGGCCATGCCAATATCTTCGGCGGCATGAATAATCAGGCGGCGGGCTATAAACCGGGGGTCTTCACCGCCCTCCAGCATTACCGCCAGCCAGAACACCGCCGCATCGGGATCAGAGCCCCGGATACTCTTTATAAAAGCGGAGATAGTGTCATAATGATAATCCCCGTCCCGGTCGTACTTCAGAATGGGCTGGCCGATTATCCTTTCGATCAGTTCTTGATCAATGGTCAGGGCACCGTCTTCCTGGAAGGAATTCACCAGGGTTTCTAAAATGTTCAGAGCTATCCGGGCATCCCCTTTACTGGCCGCTGCCAGGATGTCCAGAGCATTCCCGGTAAAACTGATACGGTATTCCCCCAGACCCCTTTCCCGGTCTGCCAGGGCTTGTTTTATGATAGTCTTAATATCTTCTGTATCCAATTCTTCCAATATATACAGCTTAACTCTGGACAGGAGAGCATTATTGATTTCATAAAGAGGGTTTTCCGTGGTAGCGCCAATCAGCAGGAGGGTTCCTTCCTCCACAAAAGGCAGCAGTACATCCTGCTGGCTTTTGTTAAGCCGGTGGATTTCATCGATGAACAAAATAGTCTTCTGCTGGTAATACTTTAGACGTTCCGCAGCATCAGCGGCCACTTTGCGGATGTCTCCCACTCCGGCGGTAACCGCCTGCATGGGTACAAAATAGGAATGGGTCATAGCGGATATAATCTGAGCGATACTGGTTTTGCCGGTTCCAGGCGGGCCGTAAAGGACAAAAGAGTGGAGTTCATCTCGCTCAATAGCCTGGCGCAAGGGTGATCCCGGGCCAATAACCTTTTTTTGGCCTACAATTTCATCCAGGTTTCTCGGGCGCATGCGGTAAGCCAGGGGAGCGTGTTTTTGGTTGGATGAACCGGCATTTAAATCGAACAGATTCACGATGGTCTGTCCTCCGCTTATTTTGCTGTCATTATAGATCAATATAACGGAGGATTCCAGCCACTTGCTGACAAATAACCCGGATGTTTATAAAGAAATGCAAAAGGAGGCGGGCAGGAATGAAAGTAGCGGTATTAATGAGCGGCGGCGTGGACAGCTCGGTCTCTTGCTTGCTTTTGAAAGAGCAGGGTTATGAGGTAGAGGGGCTTACCATGATAAACTGGGATCCAGCTGTGGGTGAAAAGGCTGCCCGCGTCGCCGCCGGCATAGGTGTTAAGCATTCCATTGTTGATTTACGCAAGGAGTTTAAGGAGCAGGTAGTGGATTATTTTTGCTCCAGCTACCAGTCTACTTGTACCCCCAATCCCTGTGTGGAATGCAACCGGTGGATCAAATTCGGGGCTTTGCTGGAAATTGCCCGGAACCGGGGTTATGATATGGTAGCCACCGGTCATTATGCCCGCATCCATTATCATGAAGCCAGCGGACGCTATCACCTGCTGAAGGGAACTGATCCCAGCAGGGATCAGAGTTACTTTTTGTACCGGCTAACCCAGGAGCAACTCGCTCATATCCTGTTTCCTCTGGGGGAAATGACCAAGAAACAGGTGCGTCAATTGGCTGCCCGCTATGGACTGGCCGTGGCCGAGGAACCGGATAGTCAGGAAATCTGCTTTATAAACGGTGATTACCGGGAATTTCTGAGGGAACAGGGTGTGGCCTTGCAGCCGGGGGAGATCGTTAATATGCAGGGTGAAGTGCTGGGCCGCCATCGGGGCTTGACTCACTATACCATTGGCCAGCGCAAAGGTCTGGGAATTAGTGCCGGCAAGCCGGTATTCGTTGTGGGGATGGATCCGGCGGCCAACCGTTTGATTGTTGATGACGAATACCACCTGTTCCGCAAAGAACTGGTTTCCGTAGATAACAACTGGATTGGCATTGCCGACCTGGAACAGCCCCTGGCGGTGGAGGCAAAAATCCGCTCGGCAGCCCGTCCGGCTCAGGCTGTCATTGAAAAAATCAACAATGATCAAGTGCGAGTCAACTTCCAGGAGCCCCAGCGGGCTATAACTCCCGGCCAGTCCGTGGTGTTTTACCAGGGAGACCTGGTCATCGGCGGAGGCCGCATTATATAAATTGACCCCTAAAATTAAACGTCTGAATGGCGCAGGAGTATTAGCCGGCTCGTTCCGGTACTCCTCGCCTGCAACTCATCGGCAAACTTTAAGTGCGAAGGGGACCGCTCGTAATTCGGCATCCATGCACTCAGTACTCGCTGCCCGAAACGTCCTGTTTCTCGCTCCCCTTCGCAGCCCTCAGCTTCGCCGTGGGTTGCAACGGCTCGTCGTAAGTCCCTCGTCCGGCTAATACTCCTGCTTAAGCAGCATAGCGATGTTTTCATTTACCCTGTAAATAGCGAGTGCAGCAAACTCCAACGGAATAGCAGGCATGTTGAATGAGATCGCTACGGCACTTCGTGCCTCGCGATGACACATATTTATTTTGATCAGCGAGAGCGATTCCACCGAAAAATATCTAAAATCTCAAGCACCGGAAACGGTGCACAGACTGTCGAAAAAGGCCATTAAGGAGATCGCCACGTCGCTGCGCTCCTCGCGATGACACAAGACTATTTTCACAGCAATGACATTTAAGAATTCCTTCCATAGCGATGACAGGCTTAAGTTTTCATTTATCGTAGCCTGCGCACAGGTGACAATTGCGAGGCACGAAGTGCCGTGGCAATCTCGAACGAACAACTATTAATAAGCTTTTTTGACACGCTGAGCACCGGAAACGGTGCATTTTTTTTGGCCAGGGGTGAAAACTATACCTGGCAGCGAAGGAGAGGATAAAAGTGCGCGTGCGGGTACGGGATATGCAAAATCTCCCTCTGTTTTTTGCCCCTGCAGCTCGGGTGGTAGGAAGGGTAGAACGAGCTGTAATCGGTGATGACCTGCGCCTGGCTTATGTAGTGGTGGAAACCGATGAGCACGGGCCCGGGTTGGTAATGGCCCAGGATCTGACCCTCACTCCTGAATCTGTTATTATCCATGATTTGAATAGTATTAAATCTTACCAGCACGGGGAAGAATTATCGATATACCAGAGAAAATTAGGGGACAGCATTTTTGATGCAGAAGGCAAGGAGTTAGGAGTGGTCAGCGATTTCCTGCTGTCTGATGACCAGCAGGTGCGTGAAATCGAAGTGTCAGCCGGAATACTAAGTGATATATTGCAAGGCCGTCGCCAGATTCCCGTTGACCAGGTGAATTGGAAAAGCATTAACGGTGGCTTAATAGAAGAGCAAGGAGGAAATATGCAGTGATTACTCGTTGTCCTGTATGCCGGGGCCTGCAAGTGGGCAAAGTAGGAAGTGACCAGTATTATTGCTGGAACTGCTTTATGGAATTTAACTATAACCGCGGTAAGGTCAACCTTTATGAAGTAGCCGAAGATGGCACCTTGATTGCCATGGAACGTTCATCGGAATTAATGTAACGGAGGTGGAATCATGCGGGAATGGTCAGCCCTGCTGCTGGGAGCAATACTGGGTGCATCCGCCACCCTGTATTACATTAACAATGAAGGAAAGGTAAAGCAGCAGACCCGGCAAATAAAAGCTAAGTCAAAACGGGCCATGGATGTGGTTAATGATTTCAGTGGTACAGCAGGAAGAATACTGAAGAGGTAGATACTTTGGAGTTAAACAGCACACGTTTAAGCCGTTGGTTTTTAGTTTTGGTGGTTGTTGCAGCCACCATTTACTTTTTATATCAAGTACGGGACGTAATCATGCCTTTTGTTATCGGCGGAGCCCTGGCTTACCTGCTGTACCGGCCGATGCGCTTTATCGAAAAGCAAGGGCTTAAACGAGTCTGGGCAATTATACTTCTTTATGTGCTGATTTTGCTGGTAGGAGGTACCCTTTTGGCCTTTGCCCTGCCGGGTATGATCAAGGAACTCACCGATATGGCGCAGAGGATTCCTCATTATGCCGATGAAGCGCAGGATATGGCCCAACGGCTGCAGAACCTGGATATGCCCATGCGGCTGGGAGATATTATCAATGAAAACATCTCCCGGGTAAACGAATATGTTTACAAAGCCCTGCATTCTTTTGCGGGAAGCCTGTACAGTATTTTGGGTAAAGTACTGGCTATCATCTTTTCTCCTATCCTGGCTTTCTACATTCTGGTGGACTGGGAGAGAATCCGGGACAACTTTCTTAAATTATTCTCCCCCCAAGGCCGCCGGGAGGCGGTGGAACTGCTTTCCTCCGTAGATGAAGTACTAATAGAGTTTTGCAAAGGTTATTTGCTGGTAGCCAGTTTTGTCGGCCTGATGGTGGGTTTGGCTGCCTTTTTGCTGGGAGTGAAATATCCTCTTATATTAGGAATTATATCCGGGGTGACCAATCTGATCCCCTATTTTGGAGCCTTTCTGGGAGCCATCCCCGCGGTAGCCGTGGCTTTAACCGATTCCTGGCGGCTGGCCCTTTATATGGCCCTGGCTATATTTGCTATCCAGCAGGTGGAAAGCGGCTTGATCACTCCGCGGGTTATCGGCAACAGATTGGGTTTGCACCCGCTGGTAATAGTATTCGCCCTGCTGTCCGGCGGCAAGCTGCTGGGTATCTGGGGCATGCTGTTTGCAGTACCCCTGGCCGCTGCCCTGAAGGTATTTATAAGCTGGTTTTACCTGAAATTAGTCAAGTAATGGGTTGGGTGCAATTGACACATCCTTGCAGATAAAAGAAAATAAGTTAGATGAGTATCGTTAGTTATTGTTGGGAAAGAGGAGGCTATAAAGTGTGGACCAGTAAAGAAATCCGTAAAACCTTTTTGGAGTACTTTCAGCAGCATGATCATACCGTTGTGGAGAGTTCATCGCTGGTTCCAGTAAATGATCCAACTCTGCTGTTTACCAATGCGGGGATGAATCAGTTCAAAGATGTATTTCTCGGTATAGATAAGCGCAGCTACAAACGGGCTACTACTGCACAGAAATGTGTCCGGGCAGGGGGAAAACATAACGACCTGGATACGGTGGGCAGAACTCCCCGGCACCATACTTTCTTTGAAATGCTGGGTAACTTTTCCTTTGGTGATTATTTCAAGGAAGAAGCTATTCATTATGCCTGGGATTTTTTAACTTCAGTGGTTAAACTGCCGCCAGACCGGCTGTATGTGACAATTTACCAGGATGATGATGAAGCCGCTGCCATTTGGGCGGATAAAATAGGCATCCCAGCGGAGCGTATCTATCGCCTGGGTGAAAAGGACAATTTCTGGAGCATGGGGGATACCGGACCCTGTGGTCCCTGCAGCGAGATTATTTATGACCGGGGCAGTGAATATGCTTGTGGAGACAACTGTGCCATAGGTGAATGCGACTGTGACCGCTGGCTGGAAATCTGGAATCTGGTCTTTATGCAATACAACCGGGATGAATCGGGGGCTATGACTCCCTTGCCCCGGCCCAGCATTGACACCGGAATGGGTCTGGAAAGACTGACCTCCATCTTGCAGGGGGTCACCAGCAACTTCGACACCGATTTGTTCCGGCCCTTGATAGCCAAGATTGAAGAAATGACCGGGCAGAAGTATGATCCGGGAGATAAAGGTTTTCCTTTCCGGGTTATTGCCGACCATAGCCGGGCCTGTACTTTTTTGATTGCCGACGGGGTTCTGCCCAGCAATGACGGGAGAGGCTATGTTTTACGCCGTATTCTGCGCCGGGCAGTGCGGTTTGGCAAGCTGCTGGGGATAAATGAGCCGTTTCTATACAAAACTGTAGATGTGGTCTGTGATATTATGCAGGAAGCCTATCCTTACCTGGCTCAACGCCGCGATTTCGTGTCCGAAGTAATCCGCATGGAAGAAGAACGCTTCTTTATTACCCTCACTGAAGGCTTGAAGAAGGTAGAAGAAATTATGCAGCAAAGCCTGCAGCGGGGAGAAAGGGTCATAGATGGAGAAGCGGCTTTCATGCTCTATGATACTTATGGCTTTCCCCTGGATTTGATGGAAGACGTAGCCGAAGAAAACAACTTCACCGTGGACAAGGACGGTTTTAACCGCATGATGGAAGAGCAGCGACTTCGCGCCCGTCAGGCCAACAAGGGTGAAACTGCCTTCGCCCAGGATCGTTTGTTGGCGGAACTGCTGGCTTCGGTCCCGGCGGTGAAATTTACCGGTTATGATCATCTGGAAGAAGATGCGGTAATTGTTGCCTTGATTCAGGATAATCGCCGGGTGAAGCAGGCTACCGGCGGCGAGGTAATGCTGGTAACTGCCACAACACCTTTTTATGCCGAAAGCGGCGGTCAGGTCAGCGATCATGGAGTTATTCAGGGCCCTGACGGAATAATGGAAGTGCAGGCGGTGCATAAAACCTCCCAGTGGATTATTCATTTCGGGACGGTAGACGGGTCCTTTACCGAGGGACAAAAGGTACACCTGAAAGTGGAGAAAGAATTACGGCTGGATACCGCCCGCAATCATACCGCCACCCATTTGCTGCACAAAGCCCTGCGGCAGGTTTTAGGCGAGCACGCCCAGCAAAAGGGTTCCCTGGTGGAACCGGAACGTCTCAGGTTCGATTTTTCCCATCTAGCTGCGGTAAGCGATGAGGAACTTAAGGAAATTGAATTCCGGGTAAACCAGGCCATATGGAACGACTACCAGGTCACCACTTCTATCAAAAGCTTGGCTGAAGCCCGGGAGATGGGTGCCATAGCTTTGTTTGGGGAAAAATACGAAGACCAGGTCCGGGTGGTACAGGTGGGAGATTACAGTATGGAGCTGTGCGGGGGAACCCACATTGGCAGTACTGGCCAGATCGGTCTGTTCAAGATTATCAGCGAAGGCAGTGTAGGAGCAGGTCTGCGCCGTATCGAAGCCGTTACCGGACGCAGTGCCTGGAATTATGTACGGAATATGGAACAAGAACTGAAATCAGCCGCTGAGCTGTTAAAAACTGCGCCCTGGGAGGTCAGCCCGCGGATAGAACAGTTAAGCAAACAGTTACGGGAAAGAGAGCGGGAAATTGAAGCTCTTAAAGGCCAGATGGCTAAGGCTGCCAGCCAGAATTTGCTGGAACGGGCCCAAACCGTAGGTGAGGCCAAGGTGCTTATCGAGGCAGTGCCCTCGGCGGATGCCAACAGCCTGCGCCAGAATGCGGAAATGCTGCGGGATAAGCTGGGAAGCTCTGTGGTTCTGTTAGGTTCAGCAGCTAATAATAAGGTTCTGTTTGTATGTTTTGTGAGCCAGGATCTGGTTAAACGGGGAGTAAATGCAGGCCAAATTGTGGCTGCCGCTGCCCAGGTAGCCGGCGGCGGCGGAGGGGGCAGACCGGACATGGCTCAAGCCGGCGGCAAGGATCCCGCTAAATTAGAAGAAGCTTTGGCCGCAGCTCGCCAGCTGGTAGAAAAAACCTTGAGTTAAACAGAGGATAACCAGCCTCGGACGTAGAAACTTGCTGTCAAGGAGGTGTTAGTTATGCCTCAGGGACCAGAGGAAACGGTAAGCTTTAAGCTGGACCGCGACAGTGAAGAAAAGATACGCACCATTTTGGAGCAGGTATACCGGGCTCTGGAGGAAAAAGGATATAATCCTATCAATCAATTGGTTGGCTATATGATATCAGGCGACCCCGCCTACATAACCAGTCATAATGATGCCCGTCACCTCATATGTAAGATTGAAAGAGATGAGGTACTGGAAGTCCTGTTAAAGAATTACCTGCAGAAATAATCAATGACAGCCCCACTAAGATGGGGCTGTCAGGTTTAAGGGCAGGGTAGCAAACCAGGTATACGAAGGTATCAATATGAGAATAATGGGTTTAGACGTTGGAGAAAAACGCATCGGTATTGCGGTCAGTGATCCGTTGGGATGGACTGCCCAGGGCCATTCTGTGCTGCAGCGCACCACTCTTGATAATGATCTGGCTGCTCTGCAGGAATTGTGCCGGCAGCTGGAATGCCAGCTGCTGGTGATTGGACTGCCCCGAAACATGAATGGAACTCTGGGCCCCAAAGCCGAAGAAATCCAGAAATTTGCCGGTCAATTGCAGGAACTGACCGGGTTACCCATTGTGTACTGGGATGAAAGGCTTACCACCCGCAGTGCTGAACGGGTTCTGCTGGAAGCGGACCTGTCCAGGCGCAAGCGCAAACAGGTTATTGACAAGGTGGCAGCGGTTCATATACTGCAGGGGTACCTGGATGCTGCTGTCAAAGAGAAGTTTGACAAGTAATGCAGGTAAATATTAGAATGGGACTAGTTTGCGAAATGAGGTGAAGCAATGGCAAATGAAGAATTCTTTGACGAGGAATATCCCATTCTGGTTCTGGTAGATGATGAAGGAGTAGAGCACCAGTTTGAACTGGTGGCAGAACTGGAAATTGAGGAAGATGTGTACCGGGTATTGATTCCTCTCGAAGAGGAAGAGCAGCTCGATGAAGAAGAGGTTGAAGTTATCATTCTCAAAGTGGTTTATGATGAGGAAGGCAATGAGTTCTTAAGCGACATCGAAGATGACGAGGAATGGGAACGGGTAGCAGATGCCTGGCAGGAACTGGTAGATTCCGAAGAACTCTAATGTGTCCGAACAGGGGAGAAACTATAGCTTTCACCCTGTTTTTTTCTGAGAACTTTTGATAGTATACAGACTCTTATGTCGTATAATATGTAATAAACATGGGAAGAGGTTGTTAGCTCTACAGTTTTGGGTTGTGGGGGTTTTAAGTCCTTGGTGCGTACCAAAATAAAAAGAGGACTGGTTTATCTTTTGATGATAACTGCCGGCATAGCCGTTGCGCAGGTACTCTATTTCTACCAGTTTTTCTACCAGAACGATCACTTTCTTCCGGGAGTGGCCATAGCTTCGATGCCGGTAGGAGGTCAGCATAGGAATGAGGCAATTTCAGGCATAGAAGCTCATTTTGCTGATCTGTACCGTACTCCGGTTACCTTCTACTATCAGGACTTCAACCATGTTACTACTTTGGGTGAACTTGCCGAGAAAGTAGATATTAACCAGGCGATAGAAGAAATTTGGGAGCGAGAAAGACAGCGCAGCATTCGCTCGAAATTGCTGAATTTGGATGGATCTCATCAGATTGCTTATGCTCCTCCTATCAGGTATAAACAGGCGGTCCTGGAGATGCTGGCTGAAGAATGGAATGAGATATTAGGCCAGCCTCCGGTAAATCCTCAACTGGAGATTGACCGGACTGCAGGAATGGTAATAGTACCGGGAAAGGACGGGAAACAGGTAAATATTGAGGCCACCTGGGAAAGAATGCCCAAGGAATGGGCAGCCATAGATGAGCTGAGAATTCCCATTGTGCTGGAAAAGGTTTATCCTTCTATCAGCGAGGAAGACCTGAAGGTAATGGGGGAACTGGCGTCATACAGCACCTGGTATAACTCTGGTGAAGTAGATCGGACCCATAATCTGGTCAAGGCAGCTAACGCTATCAACGGGCGTGTGGTTAAGCCCGGAGAAACCTTTTCCTTTAACCGGACGGTGGGAGCCAGGACTTTTGAGACCGGCTACCGGGATGCCATGGTGATAGTCAGCGGCAGGTTTGAACCGGGTGTGGGCGGCGGCATATGCCAGGTTTCTTCCACTCTGTACAATGCGGTCTTGCTGGCTGATCTGGAAGTGGTGGAACGTCATAATCATAGCTTGGCTGTAGCCTATGTTCCGGTTGGCCTGGATGCTACCGTGGCCTATGGGATTCAGGACTTCCAGTTTAAAAACAATACTGGTCACCCTGTTTATATCCGTGCTGTGGCCGGCGGTGGACGGCTGACTGTTACTATTTACGGCCATCTCAGCCATAAAAAACGAGTTGAGGTCAGCAGTGTCATTGATAAGGTAATACCTTTTGAGGAAATCCGCCAGGTGGATCCCAACCTGGAACCGGGCCAGGAGAAGATTGAAGTCAAGGGAAATCCCGGATATGTGGCCCGTTCATTTAAGCGGGTTTACGATAAAAATGGCGAACTGGCCCAACAGGTACAGCTGGCCACCGATTATTACAAACCTTTAAATACCCTCATATATACTGGACCGGAACTGAGTGTGCCCTTGGATTTTGTAGATACGTCCCCAGAGCCGCCCGCCGTTGAGGAGAACCCGGATGATCTGGATAATTCCTATTCGAACAATGGTGCGGTGACAGACCCCATGGTCCCATCAGATTCAGGAGAAGGAAATGAGTGAAATATCTATAAGCAGATCAACCAGACTACGGCCTCTTATTGTGCTAAGTTTATTGCTGTTAATTGGCGTAACCCTGATGGGTTATGCTTTTTTCAGCCACCAGTATACACCTGTAGATCCCAATGACCACCGGCCGATAGATGTGCGTATCCCGGCGGACAGCACTGCCCGGGATATCGCGGAAATCCTGGAAAAAGAGGGCCTGATCCGCAGCCAGAAGGCTTTTTTGTCCTATTGCCGCAAAGAAGGGCTGGATATCCAGCTGAAAGCCGGGCATTACAGATTTACCCGCAGTCAATCCCTGCCCGAAATTGCCGGAGCTATTGCCCGGGGAGCGGTGGTAACCAGGTCCATTACCATACCCGAAGGTTATACTGTTGAAAAGATTGGCGAATTGTTTGAAAAAGAGGGCTTATTTACCTCTCAGGAATGGGAGCAAGCCCTGCAAGCCGATTATGCTTTCCCATTTCTGGAAGATGTCCCGGCCCAGGTAAAGAATCCCCTGGAGGGGTTTTTGTTCCCGGATACCTATTTAATTCCTGATGATATATCTGCGCGAGAAATGATCCAGCATATGCTGGCTACCTTTGCCAGAGTTTGGGAGGAGAAGCTGGCTGCGGATGCGGCTGATGCCGGCCTGACTGTTAATGAAGCGGTAACCCTGGCTTCCCTGATTGAAAGAGAAGCTCAGGTGGGTTCGGAACGGGAGATTATCTCCGGGGTGATCCACAATCGTCTGGAACAGGGAATGCTGCTGCAAATAGATGCCACCGTACTGTATTGTTTGCCCGATCATAAGGAAAAACTGACCTATGCGGATTTAGAGGTTGATGATCCTTATAACACCTACAAAAACCCCGGATTACCCCCTGGTCCCATTGCCAACCCTGGTCTGGCCAGCCTGGAAGCCGCTATACATCCTCAAAAGCATAACTATTTATACTATGTGGCCAAGGGGGATGGCAGCCATCACTTTTCGGTCACTTACCAGGAGCATTTGATAGCCAAGGGGCGATATATTGATTAGCAGTATGAGACAGGTGGACAAACTGCCGGAACTGGTTCTGCCAGCCGGTGACCTGGAAAAACTATATACGGCGATAGCCTTTGGCGCCGATGCCGTATACGCCGGGGGACACCAGTACAGTCTGCGAGCTTATGCCGGCAATTTAAGTCTCCCCGAGCTGCGCACCGGGGTAAGCTGGGCTCACCAGCAGGGCAAACGGGTGTATGTGACCGTTAATATATTTGCTCATAATGAAGACCTGAAAGGACTGCCGGCCTACCTGGAAGAACTGGCTCAAATCGGGGCTGACGGCCTGATAATTTCTGATCCCGGCGTAATTCGCTTAGCCCGCCGCTATGCTCCTTCCCTTCCCATTACTATCAGCACTCAGGCCAATGTAACCAACTATGAAGCAGCCGCTTTTTACCGCGACCTGGGTGCCCGGCGGATTGTAGCCGCCCGGGAATTAAGCCTGGATGAAATACGTATCATTAAGGAGCGCACGGGACTGGAAATCCAGTGGAGCTCAAACTCCGTGTGGGTTCGACTCCCACCTTCGGCACCAGTGAAATCAAGGCTTCCAGAGTTTATACTAACCCGGGAGTTAAATATAAAACGGTCTAAATAATGCAGTTTTAATGCAGTTGGGTACAAAAAAATAGCAGGGGATGCAGCCCCTGTTAGTTGTAACTTAACGGGTATTTTATTTGTCGCCTTGTGCCTTTGCAGGGCTTTTTTCTTTGCCTAACAGGCCGTTTAACGTGGCCGCTGCTGCC
This sequence comes from Syntrophomonas sp. DTU018, assembly GCA_001513155.1. GTDB lineage: Bacteria > Bacillota > Syntrophomonadia > Syntrophomonadales > Syntrophomonadaceae > DTU018. The sequence goes on along the minus strand of LFSR01000040.1, from coordinate 3,216 downwards.
TCCTGTAGGCCGGGGGTTAAGTGGCTATATAGGTCAAGGGTCATGGTTATGCTACTATGTCCTAACCGTTCCTGTACCACCTTCGGGTGAACGCCACGGGCAAGGAGAAGGCTAGCATGTGTATGCCGCAAGTCATGCAGCCGTACTTTTGGCAATCCGGCCTTCTCCAAGTGTCGTTGAAACCGTTTAGTAAATTCCCTTGGGTCTAGGGGGGTCCCGTCCTCCTTGCAGAACACAAGGCCGCTATCCTGGTAAGCCTCGCCCATCAGCAGCTTTTCTTGCGCCTGCCTCTTCCTGTGAGCTTTCAGCTCCCGGATTGCGTCATCGGTCAGAACAATGCTTCTCCTGCCGCTTCTGCTCTTGGTGGCTTCCTCCAGGGTTATGCCTTCTTTTAAAACTAATAACTGCCTCTGGACAGTTATAACGCCATGCTCCAGGTCCACGCAGTCCCAGCATAAACCTAATAGTTCACCGCGCCGCAAGCCGGTTGTTGCCGCCAGGACGTAAGCAGCATAAAGCCGGTCATCTCTAGCTACCTCAAAGAATTTAAGCAGTTCCTCTTCGGTCAAGGGCCGCATTTCCTTATTCTTGACGGTAGGGGGACTTGTAGCATCCGCAACGTTCCGGGGCAGTAGCCCTTCTTTGACGGCTTGCTGCAGGGCTTGACGGATAATAACATGTAAGTACCGTACCATCCGGGTTGACAGTCCGCCTTTGCCGTCTGCCCGGCCATTCTCCAACTTCTCATTATAGAAAGACTGTAGTATGTTGGCTTGTAGCCTCGCCATCGGAATTTTTCCTAAAGTAGGCTTAATGTGGACATTAATTAACGTTTCGTAACTGTCATAAGTACTGGGCTTCAGCTGTCCCTTTTTATAGCCGGTAAGCCACTTGTCCAGCCATTCCCCAAAGGTAGTCTGCACCGGTTCAACATATGTCCCACTATTTACTTCCTGCAGGACCTGGGCCATCTTGTCAGCAACTTCCTTCCGGGTCTTGCCGTAGAAGCTTTTGCGTTTCAGCTTCCCTGTTACCGGGTCATAGCCTATGCTTACCTGTCCTGCCCACTTGCCGTCAGGTCGCTTATATATGCTTCCTTCGCCATTTCCTCTTCTCTTTGCCATACTCTCTTACCATCCCTTTCTACTGAAATATACTTCACGCCGCCAATAGAAACTGCTGTAACTATTTTCCTGCCGGTTACTTCGAACATTTTAATTTCTCCTTTCAATAAAACTACACAATTTTAGGGTATCGGCCATTTTTCGGGGGCAATTTTATTTTGTTATGAGGTCCTTCATCAATATAGATTGCCAGCGCCTTTGTCGTCAGTACCCACTTGCGCCCCGCTTTCCTCGCTTGGATGTCGCCCCTGGCACACATTTCCCGGACCGTCTGCCAGTAGAGGCCGAGTTCTTTGCCGGCTTGTTCAAAAGATAAGGTTATGCCGTATTTTTGTAACAGGTATTCATATGTGGTCATTTGGTTTGACTTTTCATCGCTCATTCATAAAACCTCTTTTGACTTCTCCCGATTTCCCGGGAATACTGACTCATGTACTTTAACTCTGTCTTGATTGGGTCCTTAAGCTGCCTTTATGTATCCTGGCTTTAAAGCCATTGCCATAGCTGGTGGCAAAGTTGGTTGCGGCTTGGGCTTGTATTTATTCTTGGGCTTGAATTGAAGCACCTTGCCTTTCCCTGTTTCCATGATTTATACATCCCTCCTTCCTCCGTTATCCTTAATTATCCTTACTTATCTTTAGTTTAACATATTCTTATATATAGTCAACTAAAAGTTTGCAATTTAATATAAATCATGATAAACTAACGGAAGGGAGGGAGCTTGAATGGAAAAATATTATACTCCTGAAGAGATAGCAGATAATTTAAAAGTGCACCTAAAAACCGTATATAACTGGATTAAAAACGGTAACCTAAAGGCCGTCAAAATCGGTCATTTCTGGCGCATCTCCGAATCAGAATTAAACCGGCTTTTAAATAGCGGGGAACAGGAGTAATATAGGAGGGTGATGCCAAATGAAAAATAAAGACGCGCCCATTGGCTTGGATTTAGTTGATTACGTGCCAGACTATACTAAAACATGGGAAGAAAACTGGGAAATATACAGGGAAAAATATTTTAAGGTTTATGGCGAATATCCACCTGAACCGGAAAAAACCGAGTGGGAATAAGCGCTTTAATAAAATCTGGCACTTTTCTATTTGGGTTTACTTGGTTTAAGCATACCCTCCGCAACAATCCAAGTAGCGACAGACACTTTTTCAGCTATGGCCTGCTTTTCTTCCTCCAGGGCCGCAAGTTCTTTTTTCATTAACGGATATTGGCGCAATATAGCTTGGCAAAACCGCCTTACAGGTGTCGTCAGTTTATTCAAAAGACAGCCCTCCTTTTGATACACTATCTAGTGTGTCGCTAAAAAGCCTGTATTTACAAGCCTTTCAGCCTTCGTAATGCAAAAGTAATGCAATTACCAGCCCGCCGGTTTCTCTACTGGCCGGGCTATTCTACGTTTTTCCGCATACCAGCAGGCCAAGGCCACCGCTAAAACAAGGTCGTCGTGTATTCCTTCCCGCCAGGCTTCATAACTGTCATGGGCCGTCTTGACGTTGATTTTTACCTTAAAATTAAGCATTTCATCAACCAATACCTTGGCAAGTTTAAGGTCGCTTGCCACTTTCAACCTGCCGGATTGAAGCAGCACCTGCAGGGTCGTTACCAAGTCCCGCTTTGGTACGTGGTAGCCTCCATCACCGACAG
>LFSR01000040.1:0-385 GCA_001513155.1 Syntrophomonas sp. DTU018 | reverse complement strand
GCCGGGTAGGGGGTTCCCAGTTTTGGCCGCTCCAAGTGTCTAACGTGATATTGCTCCCGGGGCAGACTATAGTTAAAATGTTTACGCTCAATAACCGTCAAGGCAGTATAGTCCTGCGCCTGTCCCAAGTCAAGGCCAATATAGAAGTTATACACCTTCAACACCTCCAAACAAAGGTTCAACTTCCTCTGTTATTGCCGCCATCACCTGGTCATAACTAAAAACCTGGTCCACCGTTTCCACGAATTCACATAGGTATTCCTGTTTAAACCACCATTCGCCAAGGGCCTGTCGCTCTTCCTCCAGAAATTCCGGGCTTATCCTGGGGCAGTCATGGGCTGTTATCATTATCCGCTCCCATGTGCCGCCGCCTTCCGTCCACTCC
>LFSR01000010.1 GCA_001513155.1 Syntrophomonas sp. DTU018 | reverse complement strand
ATGGCCTGACGGCTGTTGGCTCCGGCAAACAAAGATATATGCCGGAAATGCTCTTCCATGCCTGGCTGGCAATACAAGCACTCACCCATGCCTACCCGGTGCACCACCTTAACATCCTTCAGCTCGGCATAACGCTGGCTCATGGCTTTGGTGAGGGTGCGCGGCTCTCCGCAGGCGTGGCCTACTACTACATAATCACCTGATTTTATAACCTTTACCGCTTCTTCTGCTGTGCATATTCTGCTCTGATAATAATCCTGCCAGTTCACGGTTTAGCCCTCCTTCATCATTTATAACTTATTGTTCTTTGACTGTCGGTTATTATGTAATTCCTGAACATAATATCATGCAAAACTTATGCCAATTGTAACCACCAGTCTCTTAAAATTGGACAAAAATTTGATAATTCTGCAGCATCTGCCTTGGTCTGGCGGCGAATGCTTTTTTATAATTATTGGTTAATTAGCGCTATCGTATCCCGGCAGCTTTAAAGAATGAAATTTTTATCAATAACACCAAAAAATAGGTTACAAACAGTACAGGCTGTTCCATTGCTGGAACAGCCTGTTTTGCTTTTGAATCGACCCGGTTAGGTTATGCTCCCGGGGTATTATTTATTTTATACCATACTGGGTAGCTTTGCGCCAGATGGTGGTTTGGCTGGAACCTAAATAGCGAGCTGTTTTGCGCAGGCTGCCGTATTTCTCCATATACCTCTTTATTATTTGCTTCTCGTATTCTTCCACTTCTTTTTTAAGATTAATGGGGCCGTAATCGCATATGGTGTTAACCTTTTTCTCCGGTTGTTCTGCATTTAAGAAGCTAAAATCTTCTATTACCGAGTCAGGACTGGTAACCACGGCTCGTTCAATCACGTTGCGCAGTTCGCGGATGTTGCCTGGCCAGTTGTATTCCATGAGCACCCCTAGAGCCGAAGCGGAGATAGTTTTGTTAAAACCATACTTTTCATTAAACATATGGAGGAAATGCCTGACCAGAGGAGCAATTTCTTCCTTCCTTTCCCGCAGAGGCGGTACATATATTGGTATAACGTTTAAGCGATAATACAAGTCCTCCCGGAAAGTTCCTTCTGCCACCATCTGGGCCAAATCCCGGTTAGTAGCGGCAATAACTCTTACATCAACTTTGATGGGTTTATATCCTCCTATGCGAGTAAACTCGCCATCCTGCAGAACCCGCAACAGCTTGCCCTGCAGGTGGAGGGGAATCTCTCCCACCTCATCCAGGAATAGGGAGCCTTTGTTGGCCAGTTCAAATATGCCCATTTTGCCTTGCCTGCTGGCCCCGGTAAAGGCTCCGGCTTCATACCCGAAAAGTTCCGATTCCAGCAAAGACTCAGGAATAGCAGCACAGTTAATTTTAATAAAAGGTTGGTTGCAGCGGGGGCTGTGTTTATGGAGCAACTGGGCTACAATTTCCTTGCCCACCCCTGATTCTCCCTGTATTAAAACTGTAGTATCCACCTTACTGACCCTTATGATTAAATCTACGATGTCCTTGGACTGCTGGGACTCAGCCACGAAGTTGCTTTCCTGGCTTATCCGTATTTTCCTTAATTCATCTTGATAATGGCGGCTGAGTTCCTGAGCCTGTTCCATATCCTGGCGCAGCTGCTCCAACTCGGTCAGATCCCGGGCATTGGTAATAATCCTGATCAGTTCACCCCGTTCATTAAACACCGGATTGCCGGTTACCAGAAGTTTTTTCCCCGTCTTTAACCTCTGTTCAATGGTAACCGGTTTGCCTTTTTCTTTGACCATTAATGAAACCGAGCGGTCATAATAGCCATCCTGGGCTAACTGGGCTTCATTTTTGCCTATAAGTTCTTCGCGGCTTATTCCTGTAATTCGGATATAGGCATCATTGACTATCAAAACCTGCCCATTGGCATCGGTCTCCATTATTCCGTCAAAGGAGGATTGAATCACCGTATTCAGCTCTTCTTTGACCTCCTGGACTCTCTCCAATTCACCGGAGACCGATTCTAAATCGGTAATATCCCGGATATTCACCAGGACATTGGTCAGCTGGCCCTGCTCATCAAATATGGGGATGCCGGTAAACAGAGCGACCCGGCCGGTGGCGGTGGTTTCTTTGTACATTACCGGCTGCTGGCTTTCCAAAACCATTATGGTAGCAGCCTGCTTATAATACCCTTCCTTCACCAAATCATACATAGACCGGCCGATAATTTTCTCTGCAGGAATTCCAGTAATATCGCTGTAGGCTTTGTTTACGTTTATAACTACTCCCTGGCTGTCGGCCACAAAGAAGCTGTCCAGGGATGCGCTCAGCAAAGCATCCAGCTTATCCTTCATTTCTTTGGTTACGTTCAGTTCCCGGGTAATATTTTCTAAATCGGATATATCCTGAGCTATAGCTACGGCCCCGGCTATGGAACCATCTTCCTTAAAAATAGGGGTCTGGTTGCTGACTATGGTTTTCCCGTTATAAACAAACTTCCGGTTTTTAACTACCGAGCCCGTATCCAGGATTTCACTAAGGGCTCCTTCAGGAAATACTTCCTTGTAAGGCTTTCCTAAAACATCTTCCTTATTTTTCTCAAATAACTCTTCTGCCGCCCGGTTAAAAGTTCTGATAATCTTGTTCTCATCAATGCTTACTATGGAATTATAAGCAGCCTCTAAAACTGCCTGCATTTTGCTGCTGACATCCTTTAACTCCTTGAGGAGCACCTCGTTCTCGTCAGACTTAGTTATCATGCCTACTACCTTACCCTGCCGGAGCACGGGAAATCTTCCAAAAGTAAGTTTATGCAGTTCCTCAACTGGCAGGTCTTCGTCCAAGGCGTGAATATTGGTGCTCATGATTTCCTTTACGCTCAAGTTTAGCGGCAGCTGGTCCACAATAGCCCTATAGAGATGCATTTTGGTAACTAGTCCCAGCAGGTAGTTGTTTTCATCCACAACGGGGGCACCGTCAATTCCCTTGTCAAGGAACAACGCCGCGGCTTTCTGAATGGAACAATCGGGGCTAAGGGTGAAAGGATCAGGGGTCATAACATCGCGTATTTTCATAATTGTAAACCTCCCTGCCAGGGTAGTTCTATCCGGAGAGTTGTTAAATCTTTTTCGACTTGTTTTTATATAATTCTATAAAATTGTTAAAATCCCCTTTAATACTTAATGCCAACAATCTTAATAGCCCACTCTTGTTGTATGGATCAGCAAATAGTAAAATCAGGAAGAAGCTGGTTGGAACAGGAGTTTCTTAGATGAACCAAGATTATATCTTTCCCCATATAGAAAAATGTCTAGCTGAAAACGGAGTATCCTTGACTACCGATATCTGTGAAGAAGGCAAGGGAGCCGCTATTGCCAATACTTATTTCCTGCAGACGGATGACGGTAACTTTATCATCGATCCGGCCTGCGGGGAAAGGAGGCTCCGGCAGATCGAAACCCGCTTGCCTTTTAAGGAATACGACATGCTGCTCACCCACTCTCACCTGGATCATAGTGCCAACAGCGGAGCTAAAGTATTCCATAATTCCCAGGTGATCTGCCATCCCCTGGTAGCTGGAAAAATCAACAACCTGCAGCGCAATTATACCGATGTTACTGCGGAGATGGTCAGGGTATTTGGGGTGGATGGTTTTTTTGGCCGTACTGGCATGCTTAGCCCCTCAATGATAAAACTGCTGATGGGAATACAAAAACTCTCCCCGGCTATTTTGGACCGGCTTTTGAATGCCGTCAGCCTGGCATTATTGCGCCGCAAAGTGGGCCGGATTTATCCCCCCACCGGGAAGGTGGTCTTTTTGCGAGAAGACCAGCGTACCGATCTGCTGTTTGCAAACACGCCCTTTCGAGGATGGATTCTGGGGGAAAAACTGTTTGCCCTGGAAACTCCGGGTCATCAGGATGATCACCTTTCCTTTTATGTACCGGATCGAAAGATATTGTTCGCCGGGGATCTGGTAAGTTTCCTTAATCCCAATGATATCCTGGACGGATGCTTAAAAGATACCCGCATCTATATGCAGAAAATGCTGCAACTGGCCGAATCCGGGGGTATAAACATCCTGGCGGTCGGTCATGCCCTCCCTGTAATAGGAAAGGACCAGGTTATCGCCTACCTGCGCTTATTAATTGACAAACAGGAGGAAGCCTTTAAGACGGTGGAGGAGATAGTCGCTTCCTTTCCTGACAAAAGGGATTTTGACGGTATAATAACCAAGGTCTATGCCCATGAATCAGAGCTGATGAAGAAAATACTGAAAATCAACTATCCCCGCTCCGTTTCTTTCATAGATGTTTATGTTTATTTGTATCTCAAGGAATACTGCTGGGAGGAAACAGACATAAACTGACCGGTACTAATTTACTTATATTTGTAATAGTATGTGCGGATAGCTTGTTGGCCGGCAAGGAGTGAAAATCCTGAGGCGATATTTTGGTTCCTATGATGAACGAAGGTTTGTGCAATGGTGACTGCCACCCAAGTTTATCCCGTGATTAAGCTGAGGAGATAGACTGTTAAACGGGGGGAAAACCATGAAAAAGGTTTTAGGGCTGGTTATATCTAATCGAAAGCTGGGTAACAGCGAGATTTTAGTTAAAGAAATCATGAGTAATATACCGGAAGAATGCACCCGGGAACTTATTCGTTTGACTGACCTTGACATAAAACCCTGCCGGGCCTGTTATCGCTGCCTGCAGCCTGGTGAGAGTTGTGCCATTAAGGATGATTTCAATTTTGTAATTGAAAGGATAAGAGAAGCGGATGCTCTCATTATTGGAGTTCCCGTATATTTCCTGGGCCCTCACGGCTATTATAAAATGCTGACTGACCGGCTGGTGGGGGCACAAAACTACGTCCACCATACCAAGGGAAAACCCTGTGTCATTGTAATGCCTTATGGATCCATGGGCTGGGAAGGCTACAGCAAAGCAGCTAGCCTAGTATTTCCAAAACTGCTGAGAATGAAACTGGTTGATTGCTGGCTGGTTCATTCCACTTTGCCGGGAGAATCCCTGCTGAGTCCCAAGAACATCAGCTATGCAAAAGCCCTGGGGCGGGAACTTTTCAACGAACGGGAATACCAGGCCGGAAGCCGGGAATGTCCGGTCTGTGGCTCCGATCTTTTCCGCTTCCTGAATGACCATCAGGTAGAATGCCCCATATGCGGCGCAAGAGGTATCCTTAAAAATAATGGCAGCCTGGATTTTTCAGATTCAGATTACAACCGTTTTTCCGACCAGAACATGGATGAACACTTCAACAACTGGCTGCTGGAAATGAAAGAGCGTTTCCGAGCTCAAAAAGAATACCTAAAAGAGGTGCAAAAATCCTACCGGGATCAAAGCTGGTGGATTAAACCGCTGCGATAGAGGAATGTAAAGTTAACACAGGGAGGTTTGTTTATATGGAAATCCTGGCAGAAAACCGGGGCATTGATGAACGGCTTTTCCATACTATCTTGACGGAATCGGAAAGCATGCCTGCATTGCAGAGTATGGGCATTGCCATAACCTATTTGTCCCCCGGCAAGGCGGGTTTGAAAATGCTTTGCGACCCTAAGTTTGCCAATCATTTGGGTCTTATGCACGGTTCTGTTATTGCCGGTCTCATCGATAACGCCATGGGATATTCCGTGGAATCTCTTGGCCTGAGATGCGTGACGTTGGATATAAATATTAACTTCATATTGCCCCTTTATGCAGGGACGGAGGTCAGGGTGGAGGGATATGTACTCCATGCCGGCAAGAAAACGGCGGTAACGGAAGCGGCAGTATATACAGACACGGGAAACCTGGCCGCAAAAGGCCGGGCAACTTTTTATGTAACCGGCCCGTTTAAATTGGACTAGGTTGGAAACGCCATAAAAACTTAAAAAACTAAAGGGTTTCAGCCGTACTTCTGAAACCCTTCATATTCGTAATTAGTGGCGGAGAGGGCGGGATTCGAACCCGCGAGAGAGCTTTTAAACCCTCTACTCGATTTCCAATCGAGCGCCTTAAGCCAGACTCAGCCACCTCTCCACAAATCTATTAAATTTTGGCTATGCTTTTAATCTGGCGGAGAGAGTGAGATTCGAACTCACGAGACGGTTTTTAGCCGCCTACTCGATTTCGAGTCGAGCGCCTTCGACCAACTCGGCCATCTCTCCTCAAATCATTGAAGAATGCACTGAGCAAATCAGCACATTCCTGTCTCAGCACACCCTCTGTTACTGCCACCTGATGGTTTAATCCGGGATAGCGCACCAAGTCAATTACTGATCCCGCTGCCCCGGCTTTTTCATCTCGAGTACCGTAGACCAGTTTTCCCAGGCGGGCATTTACCATAGCTCCGGCACACATAGGACATGGTTCCAAAGTACAGTACAGGGTAACATCAGTCAATCTCCACCGTCCCAGTACCTGGGCCGCCTTCTGCAGGGCTAACATTTCTGCATGGGCGGTGGCATCGCCGCGCTGTTCCTTCTCATTGGCAGCCCAGCTTATCACTTCATCTTCGTGAACTGCCACGGCGCCGATGGGGATTTCCCCGTGCAGGCGCGCCTGATGGGCCAGAGCCAGCGCCAGCCGCATATATATCTCATCCCTCACGGGATCACCGTCCCAATGGTACGCCCGAAGGGACTCGAACCCCTGACACACGGTTTAGGAAACCGTTGCTCTATCCACCTGAGCTACGGGCGCCCGTTGTCATCTATATGAAAATTTTCAGTTGTAAACAAAATGGCGCGCCCGCAGGGATTCGAACCCCGGACCTCCAGATTCGTAGTCTGTTACTCTATCCAGCTGAGCTACGGGCGCACGATATATATAATATTGGTTGAAATCTAATGGCGGAGAGAGAGGGATTCGAACCCTCGAGACAGCTTATCACCGTCTACTCGCTTAGCAGGCGAGCGCCTTCAGCCTACTCGGCCATCTCTCCATATCATAGGTCTGTTTCTCAGACCCTTTCCTCTATTTTTGGCGGAGGAGGTGGGATTCGAACCCACGGAACCCGCAAAGGTTCAACGGTTTTCAAGACCGCCTCCTTCAACCGCTCGGACACCCCTCCATGGAAAGGATGCTATACCCTGCAATTCAATGCAAATGAAAGTATAGCACAGGCCCCTAATGTTGTCAACCAAGCTATTGACGCTCATTTACTGCCTTTTTATTACTTCTATGCCACCCATATACGGCCGTAAGACTTCCGGTATCACTACTGAACCGTCTTCCTGCTGGTAGTTCTCCAGTATTGCGGCTACCGTACGGCCTACGGCTACTCCTGAGCCGTTGAGAGTGTGAACATACTGGGGCTTTTCCTTGGGTCCGGGCCGGTATCGAATATTGGCCCGGCGAGCCTGAAAGTCCTCGCAGTTGGAACAGGAGGAAATCTCCTTGTATTCCTGGTAGCTGGGCATCCACACTTCCAGATCGTAGGTTTTGGCCGAGGAGAATCCCATATCCCCGGTACTCAGCAAGACTACTCTATAGGGCAGACCTAAAAGCTGCAGTACTTTTTCCGCATTGGCGGTCATTTTCTCCAGTTCCTCATAGGAATGCTGGGGTTCAACGATTTTGACCAGCTCCACCTTATTAAACTGGTGCTGGCGGATTATGCCCCGGGTGTCGCGCCCGTGGGAACCTGCTTCTGCCCGGAAACAAGGGGTGTAGGCGGTAAGATACAGGGGCAGATCTGCTCCATCCAGGATTTCTTCCCGGTACAAGTTGGTCAGGGGCACTTCCGCAGTGGGTATTAAATACAGTTCCCGCCCCTCCACCTTAAACATATCTTCGGCAAATTTGGGCAGCTGCCCGGTTCCTGTCATGCAGTCGGCGCTTACCATAAAGGGGGGCAGTATTTCCCGGTAACCGTGCTGCTGGGTATGAACATCCAGGAAAAAGTTTATGACCGCACGTTCCAGGCGGGCTCCCAGGCCTTTGTACACGGTAAAACGGGCACCGGAAAGTTTGGCCGCTCGCTCAAAGTCGAGAATATCCAGAGCCGGACCTATATCCCAGTGGGCTTTGGGCTCAAAATCAAACTGGCGCGGCTCTCCCCAGCGCCGTACTTCCACATTGCTGTTCTCATCGGGACCCACCGGTACCGATTCATGAGGCAAATTGGGGATGTTTAACAGGATACGCTCCAGCTGGGCTTCGACATCTTTGACTTCATCATCCAAAGCGGCTATTTCCTTGCCCACCTCCCTGACTCGTTCCATAAGTTCAGTGGGGTCCTGCCCGGCTTTCTTCAGTTTCCCCACTTCCTGGGAGGATTTGTTGCGAAAGCTTTTCAGCTCTTCCACCCGAACCAGGATCTGCCGTCTTCTTTCATCCAGTTTCAGGAATTCATCCAAAGCACCGGTGATATTGCGTTTGCGCAGCGCTGCTTCTACCTTTTCGGGATTGGATCGTATCATCTTGGCATCTAACATATGCAGCCCTCCTGTTTAAATACCTTTCCCCAACCTGCTCCCCGGCTACTGGTTCAGTCCTCAGCGGCATCATTAAAAGTGCAGCAATTTGGGTTTGCTCAGTATGCCATCTAGTTGTCCCAGCTTCTCCAAAACTTCATCATCCACTTTGCTGTCCACATTGACCAGTATAATGGCCTTGTCACCTTTGGTCTGACGGCCTACTTTCATGGCAGCTATATTGATTCCCTCGTCTCCCAGCAGGGTGGCAAAGGGACCTATAATCCGCGGGCGATCCTCATTTTGTGCCAGGATTACATAGCCATCCAGGTTGGCCTCGGTTTCATAGCCGTTAATTTCCACCAGCAGCGGATCACGAGCCCGGGAAACGGTTCCTGCTATCTCCAGGTGCTGGCCGTTCTGGCCGTAAATGTTGACGGATATGACATTCTTGTAACGCCGGGCGCTCTGTTCCTGCTTGCTTTCATATACCTTGACGCCTCTTTCCCGGGCCATGAGGCGGGCATTGACATAATTAACCTTATTCCACAGGATGGGCTCCAGCAGTCCTTTCAGGAATGCTACCGTCAGTATTTCGGTATCATTCTGGGTTATGGGCCCGGCGTAATTTAACTCCACCCGGTCAATGGGGGATTTCTCCAGCTGGTAGTAGATGTTGCCCAACTTGCTGGCCAAGGTAATATAAGGACGCAGGTAGTTTAACTCCTCACTGACCATGGTAGGCAGGTTAACCAGATTGGGGACGATTTCTCCATTCAGGGCTTTTATGACCTGCTCGGCAATGGTCTCCCCTACCCGGCGCTGGGCTTCATAGGTATCGGCTCCCAGGTGGGGTGTAACCACCACGTTTTCAAATTCAAACAGGGGGTTTTCTGTGGCGGGCTCTTTTTCAAAGACATCCAAGCCGGCACTGGCTACTTTGCCGGACTTCAAGGCTTCCACTAAAGCCGCTTCCTTGATAATACCGCCCCGGGCGCAGTTTACTACTCGCACCCCGTCCTTGGCAATCTTGAACATCTCTTCATCAATCATGTGGAAGGTCTCTTCCGTCTTGGGGGTATGCACGGTAATAAAATCCGCCTGGCGTACCAGTTCCTCCAGGGTGTTCATTTTTTCGGCCCCAAACCTCTCAAAGCGCTCGTCGGGAATATAGGGATCGTAAGCTATAACCCGCATATTAAAAGATTTCAAGCGGGTGGCAACCATGGATCCGATACGTCCCAAGCCGACTATTCCTACGGTTTTCCCGTACAGTTCCACTCCCCGGAAGGGTTTGCGATCCCATACGCCGGATTTCAGAAAATTGTTGGCCCAGGCGGTTTTCCGTGCCGAAGACAGCATTAGGGCAATGGTCTGCTCGGCTGCGGAAATGGTATTGCTGTCCGGGGTGTTGGCCACAATAACCCCATAACGGGTGCAGGCATCCACATCGATATTGTCAATGCCGTTGCCCGCCCGGCCTACTACTTTGAGCCGCGGGCTTCCCCGGCTGATTAACTCCTCATCTACTTTGGTAACACTGCGGACGATAAGGGCATCATACTGGCCGATTATCTCCAGCAGTTCTTCCCGGGGTATTCCATCCCGGAAATCAACATCCAATTCTGTTCTCAATAAAGCCAAGCCTTCTTCGGCAATACGTTCTGTTACTATGACCCTCTTTCTTTCTTCCACCTTTTACTCTCCCTTCTTTGCTTTGTTCAGCAAGAATTCCTGGGCCTTGCTCACTCCTGCTCCCAACTGCACATCCCAGCCCAGTTTCTGCAGGGTGATTTCCAGAGCGGCCAAAGCGGCTAACAGATCCAATTCCCGTACATAGCCCAGATGTCCAATGCGGAAAATTACATTGTCCAGACTCTGCTGGCCTCCCGCCAGCACGATGTTGAACTGGTCCAGCATATACTTGCGGATCTTATTGGCGCCGATTTCCTCCGGAGCCACTACCGCGGTCAAAGCATGGGAGGCATTTTCATCCCTGGCCAACAGTTTCAGCCCCATGGCCCGTACGGAAGTCCGCACCATATCCCGGTAACCGCGATGCCGTTCTATGATGTTATCCAAACCTTCCTCCTGCATCATCTGCAGGGCCTCACTGAGTCCATAATAAAGGGATACTGCAGGAGTGTAAGGATTCTGCCCCTTTTCCAGGTATTTAAGGCCGGAGCTTATATCCCAGTAGAAACGGGGCATCTTGGCCTCCTTATGTCTTTGCAAAGCTCTTTCACTGAAAGCCATAAAGCATAATCCGGGAGGAATCATAAAGGCTTTCTGGGATCCGCTTACCACCACATCCAAATTCCATTCGTCCATTTTCAGATCCAGAACTGCCAATCCGCTGATGGCATCTACCATCAACAGCGCCGGATGATCTCCCCGGGCTGCGCTGATAGCCTGCATATCGTTGAATACTCCAGTGGAGGTTTCATTATGAGTAACTAAAATAGCCTTTATTTCCCGGTTTACGTCCTGGTCCAGCCTTTCCTTGATCCGCTGGGGATCAGCCGCTTCTCCCCAGGCAAAGTCCATCTTTTCCACCTGGGCGCCAAATTCCGCGGCAATTTTAGCAAATCGATCACCAAATACACCAATAGATACAGCCAGAACCTTATCACCGGGAGAGAGAAAATTGACCACGGCTGCTTCCAGTGCACCGGTTCCGGAAGCAGGATAAATCAGAAGGTGCTGATTGGTACGGTATACTCTTTTCACCCCTTCGGTAACCTCAGTCAGCAGCTGTTTGAATTCGGAACCGCGATGATTAACCACCGGTTTGCTCATAGCCCTTATTACCCGCTCAGGAATGGGAGTAGGGCCGGGAAGCAGTAAATACTGGTCACCTTTCATTCATAAAACCTCCTAAGTTAATATAAAAAACCCCTCGTCCGGTAAGGGACGAGAGGTACTTTTCCCGCGTTGCCACCCTAGTTGATATGGCTGAAGATTGCCATATCCACTTAATAGCTATAACGTAGCCACCGGTACTGCTTAATTCACAGCCTGCTCCAGGATGGATTCGGCACAGTCCTGACTGGTTCGCACCAACCACCAGTTCTCTTGCTCAGGTTACTGTACTTACTGGTCCCTTCACAGCAATTACTTATAAAGGATTAGAGTTAATTATAGTATACCAGTTGATCCTTGGCAAGGTACAAACTAAACCATATCCAGAAAATAACGATGTATACATAACCCCTGGGTAAGCTCCGGGTGAAAAGCCGTGCTCAGCAGGTCGTTCTGCTGCACCATAACGATTTTATCCTTATAGCGGGACAGGACCCGAGCCTCTCCCCAAACCTCTTCCACATAGGGAGCCCGGATAAAAATTCCCCGGGTGCGGCCGATATGATCTATGTCCAGATCAGCTTCAAAGCTGTCCACCTGCCTGCCGAAGGCATTGCGCTTTACTTTTACATCCATTAATCCCAAACGAAACTGATCTGAGTTATCTATCTCCTTGGCCAGCAAAATCATGCCGGCACAAGTACCCCAAATGGGCATACCCTGGGCGGCTCGGTCCTGAATAGCCTGGTCCAAACCGAATTCCTGCATAAGCTTGCCGATGGTGGTGCTCTCCCCGCCGGGAATAATCAGAGCATCCACCTGGTTGAGTTCCTCAGGCTTGCGCACCTGGCAGGCCTGAGATCCGCATTTTTTAATAGCTGCCTCGTGTTCTACAAAAGCTCCCTGGAGAGCCAGTACGCCGATGATTTTTTTACCAGCCACGCTCCTGCATCCTCTCTTCGGGACGGATGGTGCTGATATCAATCCCCACCATAGGCTCCCCTAAATCCCGGGATACTTCGGCTAAAACCGCCGGATCATTGTAGTAGGTGGTGGCAGCTACGATGGCCTTAGCCCGCTTTTTGGGATCACCTGATTTGAATATTCCTGAGCCCACAAAGATTCCGTCACAGCCCAGCTGCATCATCAAGGCCGCATCAGCTGGCGTGGCAATTCCACCCGCGGCAAAATTTACTACCGGGAGTCTCTTTAATTTGGCGGTCTCTACCACCAGCTCGTAAGGTGCCTGCAGTTCTTTGGCAGCAGTCATCAGCTCTTCTTCAGGCAAGTTGCTGATCCAGCGTATTTCGTCATTTACCTGCCGGATGTGGCGAACCGCTTCTATCACATTGCCTGTACCCGGTTCCCCTTTGGTGCGGATCATGGCAGCGCCTTCCCCTATCCGCCGCAGGGCTTCCCCCAGGTTTCTGGCTCCGCATACAAAAGGAACCTTGAAGTTGTGCTTGTTTATATGGTACTTGTCATCAGCAGGGGTCAGGACTTCGCTTTCATCGATATAGTCAACCCCCAGGGATTCAAGGATCTGGGCCTCTACAAAATGGCCGATACGGCATTTGGCCATAACCGGTATGGTAACCGCATCCATAATGCGCAGGATTACACTGGGATCAGCCATACGGGCAATACCTCCCGCAGCTCTTATGTCAGCGGGAACTTTTTCTAAAGCCATAACCGCACAGGCTCCAGCTTCTTCTGCTATTTTCGCCTGCTCAGGGGTAGTTACATCCATGATAACTCCGCCCTTGAGCATTTGAGCAAGGCCAGCTTTTACACTAAATGTTCCCTTTTGTTCCATAGAAGAACCCTCCTTCATCACCAAGCCGGACCGAGTTGCCCCTGCCGTCTTTGTAACTAGAAATTTTATTCCATTACGCGGGTTTTGTATAGTACTGGGGCTAAATTTATTCTTCCCTTTCTGTCCGGAAGCGGGCAATACTTACAATACGGTCGTCATCAGGCAGTTTCATCAAAACCACCCCGCGGGCATAACGCCCTTGGATGGATATATCTTCCACTTGCAGGCGGATCATCTGCCCCTCACTGGTGAGGATAACCAGTTCATCCCCCTCGGAAACCACTTTGGACGCCACTACTTCTCCGGTTTTCTCACTGAGTTTAATAGACAGAATCCCTTTTCCGCCCCGGTTCTGGGTCCGGAATTCCTCCAGAGGCACCCGCTTGCCGAAACCCCGTTCGGTGACAATCAACACATCGGCACCTTGCCGGTACTTGTCTATACCAATAACATAATTGCCCGGATCCAAGCTGATGCCCTTTACTCCCGTGGCAGTCCGGCCCATGGGTCTGACCTGTCCTTCGTCAAACAGTATGGCCTGCCCTTGGGCGGTATTGATAATTACCACATCCCCTTGGACCACCCGCACTGCACCAACCAGTTCATCTCCGGGCAGCAGATTTACAGCAATCAAGCCCGAACGGCGGATATTGCTGAAGGCGGACAGAGCCACTTTCTTAATGATGCCCTGCCGGGTGATCATCAGCATATGCCGGTTTTCATCGAATTTCCGAGCAGCAACCAGGGTGGTCACCCGCTCATCGGGGCGCAGGTCAATAAAGTTGACTAAGGGCAGGCCTTTGGCCTGCCGGGAAGCTTCCGGCAAATGATAAACCCGGCTGGAAAATACCCGCCCCTGGTTGGTAAAGAACAGCACATGAGAGAGAACACTGGTGACCACTACATCCGAGGAATAATCTTCGGTACGGATAGAAGTAGCACTGACCCCTTTGCCCCCTCTCCGCTGGGACCGGTAGGTATCCAGGGGCTGCCTTTTTATATAGCCCCGGTTGGATAAGGTGATAACCACCTCATGGTCTTCAATAAAATCTTCCACGTTATAATCGGAAATCTCCTGGCTGATCTCGGTACGCCGCTTATCGCCGTACTTTTTCTTTATATCTGCCAGGTCCTCTTTGATAATGGCAAAAACCCGTTCCGGATTGCCCAGTATATCTTCAAAATCAGCAATGCGCCCCAATAGTTCCTCATATTCTTCATCCAGCTTGCTCCGTTCCAAATTGGTCAGCTGTACCAGGCGCATATCCAGGATAGCATTGGCCTGCTCCTCGCTCAGCTGGAAGCGCTCCATCAACGCGTTGCGAGCCTGCTCCCGGTCCTTGCTGCTGGTAATCAAATCAATAACTTCATCCAGGTTATCCAGGGCAATTTTCAGCCCTTCCACGATATGCAGCCGTTGCCGGGCAACCTTAAGATCATACTGGGTGCGGCGGACAACAACCTCCTGGCGGTGCTCGATGTAATAGCGAAGCATATCCTTTATACCCAGCACCATGGGCTGTCCATGTACCAGAGCCAGCATATTGATGCCGAAGGTGTCTTCCATCTGGGTGTGCTTTAACAGTTTATTGACTATCACATTTACATTTACATCCCGGCGCAGCTCAATTACTACTCTTATGCCCCGGCGGTCGGATTCATCCCGCAGATCTACGATGCCATCGATTTTCTTATCCCTGACCAGTTCAGCAATTTTCTCTACCAGCCGGGCTTTGTTTACCTGGTAAGGGATTTCGGTAATCACTATGGCACTTTTGCCATTGCGCTGCTCTTCTATAGTATAACGGGCTCGTACCTTTAAGGTGCCTCGCCCCGTCTCATAAGCCTTGCGGATCCCGTCGGTACCCATAATAATACCGGCGGTAGGAAAATCCGGTCCGGGCAGCACCTGCATGATATCATCCACACTGGCATCCGGGTTATCAATTACCAGGGTAATGGCATCCACCACTTCTGACAAATTATGGGGAGGGATATTGGTAGCCATACCCACGGCTATGCCCGATGAACCATTAATGAGCAGATTAGGTATGCGGGAAGGAAGCACCTGGGGCTCTACCCGGGTATCGTCATAATTGGGCCGCCAGTCCACGGTTTCCTTTTCTATATCTATCAGCATCTCCTCGGCTATCCGGGACATGCGGCTTTCGGTGTAACGCATGGCCGCAGCTCCGTCACCATCTATGGAGCCGAAGTTGCCATGCCCGTCCACCAGGGGATAACGCATCGCGAAATCCTGGGCCAGTTTAACCATGGCTTCATAAATAGCCGCATCTCCATGGGGATGATACTTACCCATAACTTCACCCACGATGTTGGCTGACTTTTTATGGGGTTTGTCATGGGTCATCCCCTGGTCGTAAAGGGCATAGAGAATGCGGCGATGCACTGGTTTCAAGCCATCCCGGACATCAGGAATAGCCCGGGAAACAATAACGCTCATGGAGTATTCCAGGAATGATTTTTTAACTTCTTTTTCAATATCAACGGTGGCTACGTTCTCAAACAGATTCGCTTCTGCCAAAGGTTATCAACTCCTGTTAAATGTCCAGATTGGTTACGAATCTGGCATTAGCCTGAATAAATTCCCGGCGGGGCTCCACATTGTCTCCCATAAGGGCGGAAAAAATTTCGTCTGCTCTCATGGCGTCTTCCACTGTTACCTGCAGGATCCGCCGGTTGGCCGGATTCATGGTAGTCTCCCACAGCTGTTCGGGATCCATTTCCCCCAGACCTTTGTAGCGCTGGATAGTCCATTTCTTCCCGGACTGGGCGATAAACTCGTTCATCTTTTCCTCGCTGTGGAAATAGTGAATCTCGTTGCCCCTCTTGATACCGTACAAGGGCGGTTGAGCTATATATACATATCCCTGCTCTACCAGGGGCCGCATAAAGCGATAGAAGAAGGTCAGCAACAGCACCCGGATGTGGGATCCGTCCACATCCGCATCGGTCATGATTAAAAGCTTGTGATACCGGGCTTTGCTGATATCGAAGTCCTCATCTATGCCGGTGCCCATAGCGGTAATCAGTGCCCGGATCTCTTCATTGGACAGCACCCGGTCCAGGCGGGCTTTTTCCACATTGAGTATTTTGCCCCTCAGGGGCAGAATAGCCTGGAAAGTGCGGTCTCTCCCCTGTTTGGCCGACCCGCCGGCAGAATCTCCCTCCACAATGAACAGTTCGGATACGGCTGGATCCTTGCTGCTGCAGTCCGCCAGCTTGCCGGGCAGGGTGGTAGTTTCCAGAGCATTTTTGCGCCGGGTCAGTTCCCGGGCTTTCTTGGCCGCTTCCCGGGCCCGGCGGGCGGCTATGGCCTTTTCTACAATACGGCGGGCAATAGCCGGGTTTTCATTGAGATAGTCTTCCAAATTTTCATACACTACCGACTCAACTATGCCCCGTATATAGGTATTGCCCAGTTTGGTCTTGGTTTGTCCTTCAAACTGGGGTTCTTTTACCAGCACCGACACTATAGCGGTCAGTCCTTCCCGGATGTCCTCCCCGGAAAGGTTACCGTCGTTTTCTTTTATGAAATTATTCTTCTTGGCATAATCGTTTATTAACCTGGTCAGGCCGTTTTTAAAGCCGACTTCATGGGTGCCGCCTTCCTGGGTATGGATATTATTGGCGAAGGAATAGATGTTCTCCGTGTAGCCGGTGTTGTACTGCAGGGCGATACGAACAATTACGTCTTCCTTTTTGGTTTCTATATAGAAAGGTTTCTCGCTCAGCAGTTCCTTATTCCGGTTCAGATAAGCCACGAAAGCCCGTAAGCCGTCCTGGTAGTGAAACTCTTTCTCTACCGGCTCTGCTTCCCTTTCATCCCGCAAGGTAATGCGCAGTCCCTGATTTAAAAAGGCCAACTCCCGCAGGCGCTGTTCTATTATCTCTCTTTCAAAGTTGGTTTCCTCAAAAATCTCCGGGTCGGGATGAAAATGGATGGTGGTTCCGGTTTTATCACTGTAGCCGTCGGTATACAGCGGGCCCAGGGGCACTCCCCTTTTATAGGCCTGTTTATGCACCTGCCCATCCCGGTAAATGGTCACATCCATATGTTCGGAGAGGGCATTTACTACCGACAAACCTACTCCATGGAGTCCTCCGGAAATAGTATAGCCGCTGCCTCCGAACTTTCCTCCGGAATGCAGGGTGGTCATAATCACTTCAATAGCCGGAATTCCCATGGCGGGATGAATATCTACCGGAATACCCCGACCGTTATCGGATACGGTTACCCAGTTATCCTTGTGAATGATAACCTCAACGGTATCGCAATAGCCGGCAACCGCTTCGTCAATACTGTTGTCCACTATTTCAAAAACCAGGTGATGCAGTCCGCGGGGACCGGTAGTTCCTATATACATTCCCGGGCGCTTGCGTACTGCCTCCAGCCCTTCCAATACCTGAATATCAGAAGCATTGTAACCATTGTGGTTGTTACCGTTCATGTCTACACCTCCCGGACATAAAGGGCTGCCCGTTTATAGAGGGTAGTAGATGAAATAGGTGATAGGTAAACCTTGTCATCACAAAGAACCAGAGATTTGTCCTTGCCTTTTTCACTTATCGGCACCAGCCTTTTTTCGGCGCGAGCCATCTCCACTATATCCTGAATGTCTTCGGACATGGGAGATTCAAGATTGAGAATGGCTATGATGTTTTGGGAAGAGATTATATAGTTGTTTCCTAGATGAATATACACAAAACTACTCCTTTCTAAATAATTGTCCGTTCGCCATGTGGCAGACATAAGCCTCATTGCCCTTAAAATATGGACTCTCCGCATGTACGGTAGTAAGAAAGCTTTGAAATGAAGCACCCTGTAGATAACGGAGCAGCCTTTTCTGTCTTTCGTTATCCAATTCGGACAAAACCTCGTCTAACAGGAATACCGGATATTCCCCTTTCGTCTTCTGCAATGCCGCCAGTTCCGCCAGTTTCAAGCTTACCGCAATACTGCGCTGCTGGCCCTGGGACGCGTACTGGCGGGCAGGCCGGTCGTTCAGGTATATATTGATATCGTCCCGGTGGGGACCAATTAAACTGCTTTTTCGGGCGCATTCCTGTTCATATATTTGTTTAAGCTGGTTTAGCATGGCAGATCTTAAAATATCAAAGTTTATTTTACCATTATCTAAGGGAAATGAAATAGCATAGCGAATCTTCAGGCCTCCTCCTTGCTCCTCGCTCATCTCTTCATAGATAGGGCCGGCCAGCTGATCCAGCAGGTTGACTATATTGATCCGCGCCAATATTATTTTCACCGCTTCCTCGGCAAAGACTTCGGTAGTCAGAGCAAAGGTTTTGGTGGCAGCTTGGTTATTTTTTAATAAGGCATTCCTTTTTCTTAAAATTTTAACATAGTTATCCAGTTGGTACCCATATTCAGTACTGGCCTGTTTCAAGAAGAAATCAAGAAAAAAGCGTCTCCGGCTGGGTGACCCTTTAACCAAATATAAATCGTCTGGTGTAAATACAACCACACGCAGACGATCCGGGTTATGGGGATTTGTTTTGCGTCCGTTCAGGGTTATTTTTTTTCCTTGATCGCGATCGTATTTGACCGTGGTTTCAAAACAACGTTCCTGATATTCGTAGCGCCCCCACACCTGGTAAGACTGCGCTTTTTCATTCACCATAACTCGGTCACTGGAAGTACGAAAGGATGTACCGGTGGCTAAAACGCAAATCGCCTCAAGAAGGTTGGTTTTTCCCTGGGCGTTTTCCCCTGCTATTACATTTAATGCGGGGGACGGCCGGTGTTCTACGTTGATTAAGTTTCTAAAGTTGTTAACCTGGTAATGAATAACCTTCAAGGAGGGGTTCACCAGTCTTTATTGACTGGTCCGCAGAGGAACCAGTACGTAGAGATAGTAATCCTTTTCCGGATTGGTTATCAGAGCTGGAGCCAGGGAACCGGACATCTGCACCGTTATTTTATCAGTCTCGGCAGCAAAAATTTTCATCACATCCAGGAAATAATTGGTATTAAAGGCGATGCGAAAGTCTATATCCCCTTGCATCTCAAAGTCCTCGATGACTTCTTTTATCTCTCCCATGGCTTCGGAGAAAGCATTGACGATAATCTCCTGCTCTCCCAGGGTAAACTGTACATGGTGAATTTTTAATTTTTCATCCGTCGGCATGGTCCGGGCTCTTTCCAAAGTGGTGGCCAGAACATGGGAGTCAATGGTCAGGGTAGTATTGAACTGCTTGGGTATTACCTGCTCGTAGTTAGGGTATTGTCCTTCTATTAATCTGGACATCAGCAGGGTACTGCCTTTGGAGAAAATCACGTTGTTGTCACTGAAACTTACATCGATCATATCTTCATCGTCATCCAGCAGGCGGTTCAATTCATTAACGGTAC
This sequence comes from Syntrophomonas sp. DTU018, assembly GCA_001513155.1. Lineage (GTDB taxonomy): Bacteria > Bacillota > Syntrophomonadia > Syntrophomonadales > Syntrophomonadaceae > DTU018. Next base: position 35,707 of record LFSR01000010.1, on the reverse strand, counting down.
GGGTGGGAATAATAAAGTTAAAGGGATTAAGATTCTTTTCTTCCAGATTATAGGTGTAATATGCCAGCCGGTGGGTATCGGAAGCCACTATCTTTAAGATTCCTCCCTCCAGGACATCAAACAATACCCCGGTGAAAACCTGGCGAAAATGGGTGACCGCTGCAGCGAAAGAGGTCTTGCGCAGAGCTTCTTTTAAAACCTTTTGAGGTAAGGAAAAACGGTACTCCATATGGTCTATGGGTAAACCCGGATACTCCTGGTCCCGGTAAGTATTTATGAAACCGGAGGAACGGCCGTATGTAATATCCAGGCGGGAAGTTTCCCGGTTTAGTTCCAGACGGATGGGAGATTCAGGAAGCAGCTTTATGAAATCAGCAAAATAATGAGCGTTAACCAGTACTGATCCTTCCTCCAGTATTTCTGCTTGGTCAGTGGATGCTCTTATGCCGATTTCCAAATCAGTAGCAGTCATGGTCAGCCCTTTTTCCTTGGAAGCTTCTATAAGAAGCCCGGAAAGTACGGGTATGGTGTTTTTGCTGGAAGCAGCTCTATGCACCAGAGAAGTAAGAGCTGACAGATCATTTTTTTCAATGGTAAGTTTCAATGGAGACCCTCCCAAGAATTTTTTTCGGCAGCCCTTTATATATTTCTTACTTATTAGACATTCGCAGTCATAGTAGTAGGGCGTCTTAATTATGTGGATAAGATTGGGACAAGCACTCCAGTCGGGCTTTTTCCCTCAGGAAAAACCTGTTTATAGCTTGTCCATTGGACTTAAGAATGATTAGGATCCAACCGTTTCGACAGTTCATCAATGGTAGCTGCCAGTTCAGGATCAGAGTCCAGTTCTTTTTTGACTTTTTCCGCAGCATGGATTACTGTGGTGTGATCTCGGCCGCCAAACTGGTCCCCAATCTGGGGATAAGAAGCATCAGTAAATTTGCGGCACAGGAACATGGCCACCTGGCGAGGCACCACCAGCTGTTTGTTACGTTTTTTGGACAGAAGTTCTGACATTTCTATATTGTAATAGGAACATACTTCTTTCTGGATCATTTCGATGGTTATCTTGCGAGGCCGCGGGGGCGGCAGTATATCCTTCAGGGCTTCGGTAGCCAGTTCCATATCCAGAGGTCGGCCGGTTACAGTGGCATAGGCTACTAAACGGATCAGAGCCCCTTCCAGTTCTCTTATGTTTGATTCAATGCTGTTGGCTATGTAATCAAGGATGTCATAAGGTACATTCAGATTTTCCATCTGGGCTTTTTTGCGCAGGATGGCGATGCGGGTTTCCAGATCCGGTGGCTGGATGTCACAGATCAGTCCCCATTCAAAACGGCTCCGCAAACGGTCCTCCAGGGTAGGAATATTGCGGGGAGGACGATCGCTGGATATGACTAATTGCTTGTTGGCCTCGTATAAACTGTTAAAAGTGTGGAAAAATTCCTCCTGAGTACGTTCTTTTCCGGCCAGAAACTGAATATCATCTATCAGCAGCACGTCTATGTTGCGATATTTATTGCGAAAGCCGGAGGTGTTGTCATCGCGGATGGAACTGATCAATTCATTGGTAAACTGTTCTGAAGAAACATAAGTAACAGTAACGGAGCGGTATTTCTGCAAAATATGGTGGCCAATAGCCTGCATCAAGTGAGTCTTGCCCAGCCCTACCCCTCCGTAAATGAAGAGAGGGTTATACGCCCGGGAGGGTGCTTCCCCTACCGCGTAGCAGGCGGCATGGGCAAAGCGGTTGCTGTTACCTACTACGAAGGTGTCAAAGGTGTATTTGGAGTTTAAAAAAGAACTGCTGCCTTCCGTATGGGGCTGGGACTCAGTAATAATCTCCAGGGAAGCATCCTGATCAGTTAAAGCCCGCAGATGGGTGAGCATGGTATTTAAATAGCGTGCTTCTATCCATTCTTTGGTCAGGGTATTGGGAACGGATATGTAAATGGTGTTGCCCCGTGCTTCAGTAAACTTGGCCATGGAAAACCATATTTCAAAACTGGTGGATCCTATTTCATCACGAAGGATATGCATAACTTTATTCCATGCCGAAGCATAGTCGTGTTGGTAGGCCATCATAATCCTCCCTGTTCATATGTGGAAAACCTGCTCTGTTGATAAGGACAACCATGTGGATAACTAATTGAAATGAAAGCACCTGGCAGTGACCAGGAACGTATTTCTTAATTATCTGCCAGATATAGTATAATGATAGCAGATAATAAACGGCTGTCAAAGAGCAGATGGGGATAACTTCTTGACATGCTGCAGGCTGAATTTCTATAATTATAGGGTGTTTATCAACGAAGGAGGATTACTGGCAATGAAAAGAACCTATCAGCCGAAAGCCCGGCAGAGAAAGAAAGTGCATGGATTCCGCAAACGGATGTCCACCAGTTCGGGACGCCGGGTACTGGCTAGCCGTAGAAGGAAAGGAAGAAAAGTTATTTCTGCTTAAGGTCGTAATCGGCGACCTTTTATTTTACTTGCCCGCAAGGAAGGGTTTCAATGCTGGGTAGAGAATTTAGAATAACTACTACTCAGGATTACAATAATATATACAGGGATGGGGAAAAATTTCCAGGTAAATATTTAATTCTTTATGTAGCTAAAAACCAACTGGGTCATAATCGCTATGGAATTGTAACCAGCCATAAAGTAGGCAAAGCGGTAGTCCGCAATCGTATCAAACGCCGGCTTAGAGCGCTGGTTCGCAAGATGGATCCCGCCATAAAACCGGGACATGATATGGTGCTGGTGGTAAGACACCATGCCGGTGCAGCTGATTATCAGCAACTGGAAAAAGATCTTAGTATGGTGATAAGGAAGGCTAAATTATAGATGAGAAAACTGTTCATCTTGCTGGTGAAATTGTATCAGGCATTTACCTGTTTTCGACCCCCGTCCTGCCGGTTTTATCCTTCCTGTTCCAATTATGCGATCCAGGCGGTGGATAAATACGGTGTTTTAAAAGGCGGATGGCTGGCAGTAAAGAGAATCTTAAGATGCCATCCCTTCCAACCGGGTGGATACGATCCTGTTCCGTGAATCACCGGCATTTACCCTTAATATTTAAACCGGCTTGAAACGAGGAGGTGGAACCTGCTGCCCCTAAAGGCAAGCAGGATTTGATTTGTGGCAATCGTTTGTACAGTGGTTTGCTGATGTAATCCAGTGGATGTATTTGCTGACAGGACAAATTGGCCTGCCCAACTATGGATTGGCTATAATCTTCATGACTATTGCCATTAAAGTGGTATTGTTTCCTTTGACCCAGAAGCAAATGCATTCCATGCGCGCTATGCAGCAACTGCAGCCTAAAATGCAGTACATACAGGAGAAGTACAAGGATAATCCTCAGCTTATGCAGACCAAGATGATGGAGCTGTATAAAGAACATGGAGTCAGTCCTTTCAGCTCCTGTCTGCCCTTGCTGATTCAAATGCCTATCTTTATAGCTTTTTACCAATCCTTATTAAACTTTCCCTTTAGCGTAGCTGAACATGCAAGTTTTTTGTGGATTCCCAATATAGGTGCCCGTGATCCATACTATATCCTGGCTTTGCTGGCAGCTTTGACTACCTACTACCAGTCTAAATTGTCTTCGGTTAATCCCCAGGATCCCACGCAGAAAACTATGCTTTATATTATGCCTTTGTTTATGGCCTGGATAGCTGCGACTTTGCCAGCTGGACTTCCTTTATACTGGGTAACGTTCAACATACTGGGTATTATTCAGCAGCTTTTTGTTAACCGTACCAGCAAATTAGCTGCCGACACTGGTACCGGCCTCCAGGTGGAAGCTGAAGACATCCCTAGGGAAAAACCCGCCCAGAAAAAAACTGCGACTGAAGAGATAAAGAAAGAGGTTAAAGCTCAGGAGCCAGCTGCTAGGAGGGACAAAGGAGGAAAGAAGAGCAGTGGAAGCACAAAGTATCGAAAAGAGGGGAAGAAGCGTAGATGAGGCTATAAAAGCCGCTTTGGAAGAGTTGGGATGTGATATTGAGGATGCCATTATCGAAGTTATTGAAGAGCCCTCTAAAGGACTGCTTGGTTTAGTTAAAAAACCCGCTGTGGTCAGAGTTACCCGCCGGGAAAAACCCGAAGAAGAAGTTCGCAGAGTTTTGGAAAACCTGCTCCAGAAGATGAAGATCGAATACCAGATCGGGGAAGCAGTGTGGGAAGACGGCTGGGTTCGCATTAATATCGTTGGCAAAGATGTAGGATTATTAATCGGACGTAAAGGGGAAACCTTGAATGCCCTGCAGTTTATGGTGGGATTAATCGTAAATCGCAAACGACAGGAGAAAATCAGAGTTGTATTAGACGTAGAAGATTATCGCAAGAAGAAAGAAGAGTCCTTGGAGGCTCTGGCGTTAAGATTGTCTGAACGAGTCAAGAAAACCAAAAAGAACGTGGTAATGAGGCCCATGAATTCTCAGGAAAGAAGAATTGTTCATACCACATTGCAGGGGGATCCACAGATAACCACTTATTCTTTAGGGGATGAGCCCAACCGCAAAGTAGTGATTTCCCTCAAAAAGTAATCCAGGTCAATAGGCCCCCAGGGGGCCTTTTTTTATGGAACCTGCGGGGATGTGTAGAGGCCGGAGGGTTTTGGTAGAATATAGAGAAAAAGTAGAGCGCCATTAGCGAATTATGATAGCCAGTAGGTTTACCCTGCGCACCTGTTAAGTCGTCGCGATATAGCAGCGGCTCTATGTGCTATTCAGGGGGTACCGGACTAAACAAACATCCTGTTTGATAGCCCTCTCGGGACATCCTGTCCCTCGCCCCCCTTCGTACGCCCATCTTCGCCGGCTATATCGGTCTCCTCCACCAAGGTGCGCAAAGCAAACCTTAGTCACTATCGAGACTTCAGTAAATCATATAAGGTAAGGAGTGCCTAAGTTGCAGGATGCTATTGCAGCTATCTCAACTCCGCCCGGTGAAGGCGGAATAGCTATTGTTCGTTTGAGCGGCAATAAAGTAATAGAAACGGTGGATAAGCTGTTTAAACCCTTTCGCCGGGATGTAGAGTTGGTTAAACGTCCCAGTCATACGCTGACCTTGGGCTGGATCATAGACGAAGAGGGAAATCCCCTGGATGAAGTGCTGGTTAGCATAATGCGGGAACCCCACAGCTATACCGGTGAAGATGTGGTGGAGATTAACTGCCATGGGGGAACTCTGCCCGCCCGGCGCGTGCTGGAGCGAGTTTTGCAGATGGGTATACGGTTGGCTGAACCCGGCGAATTTACCCGCCGGGCTTTCTTAAATGGCCGTCTGGATGCCAGTCAGGCTGAGGCGGTTATCGATATAATCCGGGCCAAAACCGACAAAGCCATGCAGATCGCCATGCGCCGCCTGCAGGGCAGTACCAGTCGCCTGGTGCAGCAGATGGAAGATGAATTAGTTCTCATAAATGCTATGGTGGAAGCCAGCCTGGATTTTCCCGATGAGGTGGGAGAACCTGACTACGAAGAAATAAAGGAAAAGCTGGAAAAGATAATTGCTCAGCTGGAGCATATGCTGGAAGCTGCCAGGAGAGCTGATATTTACCGCCAGGGGATTACGGTAGCCATAGCCGGCAAACCCAACGTAGGCAAATCTAGCTTGCTTAATGCTCTCTTAAGGAAGGAAAGGGCCATAGTTACAAACATCCCGGGCACCACCCGGGATATCATCGAGGATTGGCTTAACATCCGGGGCATACCGGTAAAGATATTGGATACAGCAGGCATCCGGGATACCGAAGATATAGTGGAGCAAATAGGGGTGCAACGCTCCCGGGAAGTAATTCAGCAGGCGGATCTGATCATATTCTTGCTGGATGTTACCACCGGGATAACCCCGGAGGACCAGTACATTTATGAAAGCATAGCAGACGGCAAAGTGATCGTGCTGGTAAACAAAGAAGACCTGGAAGACAAAAAAGTCAGGGAAGAGGAATTGCAGCAAATGTTCCCTGATATTCCGGTTATTCGCGGATCAGTGAAAGAAGAAATAGGGCTGGAAGAGCTGGAGAGTTTAATTGAACAAATGGTTCTGGCCGGCGGTCTGAACAGTGATGACTTGGAAATGGTAGTTAACCTGAGACAAAAGCAATCCCTGGCTGCCGCCCGCCAGCATCTCCAGGATGTGCTGGATACCCTGCAGCAGGTGCCCCTGGATTGTCTGGGAGTGGACTTGCAGGGGGCCCTGGAGGCTCTGGGAGAAGTGACGGGGAAAAACCTGAAAGAAGAAGTAATCGACCGGATTTTCCATGAGTTTTGTATTGGCAAATAAACAGCAGGCTGGAGGTAAAAGCACCCATGAAAATATATACGGCAGGCAATTATCAGGTGGTAGTAATAGGAGCGGGACATGCTGGATGCGAAGCTGCCCTGGCTGCGGCACGGATAGGGTGTTCCACCCTTATGATTACCCTTAGTATGGAGAATATTGCTCTAATGCCCTGCAACCCTTCAATTGGAGGTCCAGCCAAGGCCCAGCTAGTGCGGGAAATAGATGCCCTGGGCGGGGAGATGGGAGTTAATATTGATAAGGCCAATATTCAAGTACGCATGATAAATACCGGCAAAGGCCCGGCAGTGCAGGCCCTGCGGGCTCAAGCAGACAAGTATGAGTATCACAAGGAAATGCTGCGCACCCTGCTGGACCAGCCCAATCTGGATATATTAATGGCAGAAGTTGTCCGCATAGACACCAAAGCTGGCCGGGTTACCGGAGTGCTTACCAAAACCGGAGCCTACTTTAACTGCCAGGCAGTGGTAGTAACTTCCGGCACTTATTTAAAGGGACGCATCATAATCGGAGATGTGATATTTGATGGAGGTCCCGGCAACCAATTCCCTGCCACCAAGCTATCGGACAGCTTAAGGGATCTGGGACTGACCCTGGGGCGGTTTAAGACCGGAACCCCGCCCCGTATCAGCAAGAAAACCGTGGACTTTTCCAAAATGGTAGAGCAGCCTGGAGATCCGCGGCCCCTGCGTTTTTCCTATATAAGCCCGCCGATAGACAGGCCGCAGCTATCCTGCTGGCTGACCCACAGTACGCCGGAAACTCACCGGATAGTAATGGATAACCTGGATCGGGCTCCCATGTTTACCGGAGTTATAAAAGGCCGGGGTCCCCGTTATTGCCCTTCTTTTGAGGATAAGGTAGTGCGCTTTGCCCATAAGGACAGTCATCAGCTGTTTATCGAGCCGGAGGGCCGGGCTACTGATGAGATGTATGTGCAGGGGATGAATACCAGCTTGCCGGAGGATGTGCAGATACAAGTTCTCCACAGCATCCCCGGATTGGAGAAAGTGCGCATGATCCGGACCGGATATGCCATAGAGTATGATTATGTGCTGCCGTCCCAGCTAAAACCTTCTTTGGAGACCCGGGCCGTAGAAGGATTGTTTACTGCCGGGCAAATTAACGGTACCTCCGGTTACGAAGAGGCTGCTGCCCAGGGGATAATCGCCGGCATAAATGCCGCTATGAAAGTGCTGGACAGGGAACCCCTTATATTGAAACGCAGTCAGGCTTATATCGGAGTAATGATCGATGATCTGACTACCAAGGAAATGGATGAACCATACCGGCTGCTTACATCCCGGGCAGAGTATCGCCTGCTGCTGCGCCAGGACAATGCAGATCTGCGCCTAACAGAGATAGGGCGGCAGATAGGATTGGTCAGCGATGAACGCTGGCGTATCTTTCAAGAGAAGAGGGAAATCCTGGAGCGGGAGATCAAGGGCATGAAAGATTACCAGGCGGTGCCTGCCGATGAGATCGTAGCCATGATTCTGGCCAAGAAGGGCAGCGCTCCCCTCAAGGATCGCTCCAACTTGTGGGATTTGCTGCGCCGTCCCCAGGTGGAGATTGAAGATTATGTGGAGGCAGGACTTATCCCCGAGCATGATCTGGATATCCTGGAACAGTTGGAAATACAGGCCAAGTATGAAGGTTATATCAATAAACAATATGAGCAGGTCAAGCGTTTTGAAAAAATGGAAAACAAATTAATTCCTGCGGGAATCGATTATGAAAAGGTGACTGGTTTATCCAACGAAGCCAAGCAAAAATTGACCCAGTTCCAGCCGATTTCCGTAGGGCAGGCTTCACGAATTGCCGGGGTGTCTCCCGCAGACATAAATGTCTTGTTAATATATTTGGAAAAAGAAAGAAGGAAATAAGAGGTTTTAATGGAATATATTAACAAATACCGGGCAATGCTTTTGTCTGCAAATCAAAACCAAAACCTGGTCAGCCGGCGAACACTGGAGGAAGAGTTTGACAAGCATGTTCAGGACAGCCTGGCGGTGTTGCAGTATACCCATTGGGAAAACCTTACCGTCATCGATATGGGAAGCGGGGCAGGTTTTCCCGGACTGGTTTTAGCCATGCACTGTCCTGCTGTTAAGTTTGTCCTGGTGGAATCTGACCAGAAGAAGTGCACATTTTTGGAATATGCTGCCTGCCAATTGGAATTGCCCAACGTAACCGTTCATAACCGTCGTCTGGAAGAGGTTGGCCGGGACAAAGCTTATCGGGAGCAATTTGACATAGTAACTGCTCGAGCTCTGGCTTCATTAAACGTACTGCTGGAATATGGCATTCCTCTGCTGAAGACTGGAGGAACCGGATGGTTTTGGAAGGGTACCAGGGCTGCCGAAGAGGTTGCTCAAGCGGAAAATGCTTTGCAGCTGCTGCAGGCCAGAGTAGAAAACATCTACTGGTACCGGCTTATTGAGGAGCGCGACCGGGCGCTGGTCAAAGTTATAAAAGAGGCTCCGACTCCGGAAAAGTATCCCCGCAGGGTGGGAGTTCCATCCAAACGGCCTCTGTAAAAGGGGGAATCCAGCATGGTGCTCAGACAATTGGAAAGAGTGTTGGGACGAGGCCAGCAGGCTCATACTATAGAAATGATTGAAATGAGCCGTATTGATCCTAACCCATACCAGACTCGCCGTCAGTTTGCCGAAAGAGAGCTGTCTGATCTGGCTCAGTCCATAGAGAATTACGGAGTCATTCAGCCTATTGTTGTACGCCCGGTGGGCAAGAGGTACCAGATTGTAGCTGGGGAACGCCGCTTCCGGGCTTGTGTCTTGCTGGGGCATCGGGTTATACCTGCCCTGGTAAAGGAAATGAATGACGAAAAAGCTGCCACCATATCTCTGATTGATAACCTGCAGAAACGGGAGCTTAATTATCTGGAAGAAGCCAATGCCTACCGCAGGCTTATCGATGATTTCGGCATAACCCAGGAGGAATTGGCCAAACGGATCGGCAAAAGCCAGTCGGCCATAGGAAATAAGCTGCGCCTCCTCAAGCTTCCTGAACCAGTTCAGGAACTTATTTCACCGGAAATAATCTCGGAAAGACATGCCGGTTCTTTGCTTAAACTAACTTCACCGGAAATGCAGATGGAAGTGCTGCGGCAAATATATGAACGAGGCTTGAGTGTTAAAGAGACCGAGGCACTGGTGGAGGAATTAAGTCAGAACAATATTCCCCGGGAAAGTACCGGCCGGGAAAGCGGGCAGAATGTTTCCCTGATCATCAAGGACGTGCGTATATTTGTCAACACTATCAAGGAAACGGTAAAACGAGCCCGGCAGACGGGGGTAGATATATCCATAACTGAACGCAGCAGCGATGACGAATATGAGTTGGTTATCAAAGTACGGCAGCCAAAACGAACGGCCCTGCTGACTATGCCCCACTAGAAATTGGGAAAATTACTGGGCTGTGTTATCCCCCAACTCCGGGTGCCGTGGCGATATACTTGGCAATTCTTCTGTATCATCGCAAGTGCGCAGGGCAAAAAAAGCTGGTCTCGTTAATTTGAGACCAGCTTTTAATTTTAAGATGCCATATTAAGTTCCGGGCATTTTAGTAAATACTCCGCGGGGATCCACTATGGTGCGGAGGATGTGCAGAACCTCATCCGGGGGCGGCTCAACCATTTCTATTTTATCAGGAACCAGCAGTTCAAAGCCGGTACAAGCTTGGGCTATTTCCACGGTCATGCCCGGATTCAAAGCTTTAATACGCATTCTTTTGGTTACCGGTTCAAAATCATATACGCCTACCTGGGTTACCACTGCAATAGGCCCTCCCAGTAATCCGGCTTTCTCCCGGCTGTCCCCGCCGTCAAGATATCCAGGAGTGGTTAGGAAGTCCACCCTTTCCGGGAAACGGTCGGGGGTCTGTAAACCGACTAATACTGATTTTTCAGTAAGGGAACCGATATCATTGCCGCCGCCGCTGCCGGGAAGAATGGCTTTGGGATTATCATAACTGCCAATTACATTAGTGTTAACATTACCATACATATCTATCTGCGCGCCGCCCTGGAAAGCAATATCCACATAGCCCAGAGCGCATTGGCCAAAGGAGTTAGCCATTTCCATAGTCATAGGTGCCTTGCGGAAGGTGAAGGGATCACCTACTGACCAGGGCATGTCACAGCCTCTGGTGGGATCCTGTCCACCGCTTTCAAAAACCATGGTTATATTTTTAGCGTGGGTTTGGTGGGCCAGCATGGCTCCTACCATGGGAAGCCCCGTACCCACATATACGATTTGTCCGTCTTCTATCAGCAAAGACAGATTGTAGGCCAGCATTTCCAAAGGATTGGCGGGTGCTATTTTGCCCATTTATATCCCTCCTTACTTAATCCCATTTAGGGATTACTTCATCGTAATGGAAACTAATGGCTGTATCATCAGATCTGCCTTCGGCAGCCTCTACCAGGCGGCGGGCTTTGTCGATAGTGCGGAGGCCACCCAGTTTTTCAATGAAGTCATAAGGATCCTTGGTGTTGAAAATCCAGCGATCCGTGAACTCCAGCATATTTTCATGGGTAGCGGTACCTATGCGTATCAGCCATTCCCACCATTCACGATGCCAGTAGTAATGGCCAGGGCAGCAGCCCGGATAAGCACCGTAAGGCAGTTCAACCACAGCATCCACATACCAGAAGGGTATACAGGCATTGCCTTGGTCACGAATAGTCATTTCCGGAACGATTCTTTCAGCGGTAATAATGACTTTTCGGCTGGCGGCTGCCAGAGCTATATCATTGACTGCCGGACCATAAATAACTGCATTCCCATAACGATCAGCTTGCTGAACATGAATAATGCAGACATCCGGGAAAAGGGCGGGGATCATGCACACGGGGTCGTCTTCATCACCAACGGGATTATTGATAACCTTGACATAGGGGTTCTTTTTTATCATATCTGTGCCCAACAGTTGCTTGGAGGCAATGCAGGGAGCTCCCAACTGGGCGGCTTTAAATCCCTGAGCCATTGAACCGTGGCTCCAGATGGAATAGACTTCCGCATTTTTATTTTTGATCATGCGGGCAAAATTCTTGTCGTTACCGCGCATCTCTACACCTACATAGGAAAGGTGTATTCCGGTCATGCAGTCACGGGCTATGAAGTAAGAAGTATTGGACATAGGGGAACCAATACCAGTGAGATTCTTTTTTTGCTGGCGGACTACTTCAAAGTATGCCTGAATCGGAGTTCTTACATAAGAAAAACCGGATTCTGCGAAAATATCTCCGTCCCAAACAAATTCAGCTATAGCCTCGGACAAAGGCATACGCTTGTCCCTTTTACGGCGATCTTTTTTCAGATGGTATTCACGAGCGTCTTTATAGTCCACAAGACGTTTCAGATGGTCTGGATTAGAATACTTTTGGCTCATTAAAAATTAACCCCCCTTGTTTATTACGTGATGAGCAGAGCCAACAAGAACCGGCAGATCACCCCCCTAACTATCCGGTTTCTGGTTTGATGATTTTGCTTCAGGAGGAGACAAACGATGGGCATCAACCAAAAAGCCCAACCTTGAAAAATGTCCGCAAACAAAAAAATTACTGAATGTAATAAATATATTATAAATTAATAAAAGTCTGCCAACAACAGACAAATACATAAAAGGGAAAAAATCGCAGAAATAAAGCAAAAAGAAACGTTAAACAACCTGAAAGGGAATACCACAAATGAATTTTTCAAATGGCTAATTATGACAAAACGTGAGGAAAGAAAAGGAAGTTTTTAATGTTCAGGACCAAAAAGTTTTCTGCAAAGAACAAGCCGAAATCAGGGAAACCATGATAAGATAGGTATGTTAGTTAAAGTTCGCCTGAAATAAAAGCTGCTTTTCAGAACATTAGCAGGATTTAAGAACGGAACAGGAGAAGTATTGTTCGATGGATGGAATCGGAAAGGACGAATAATCCATGTCTAAGGTGATAGCTATAGCCAATCAAAAAGGCGGAGTGGGCAAGACTACCACAGCGATCAACCTGGCCTCGTATATAGCTCAAGCCGGATATAAGGTGCTGCTGGTTGACATTGATCCTCAGGGCAATGCTACCAGCGGGCTGGGAGTACAGAGAAGACGGTTAAGGGCATGTATCTATGATATGCTCATTAATAGACTTCAGCCCCAGCAGGTTATCACCCAGACACGGGTTAATGGACTTCACCTGATACCAGCCACCATTCAGCTGGCCGGAGCGGAAGTTGAACTGGTTAACCAGGAGAATCGGGAAAGTGCTTTGAAAAAAGCCCTGGAACCAATTCGAGACAGTTATGATTATATAATTATAGATTGCCCGCCCTCATTAGGCTTGCTTACTCTGAATGCATTGGTTGCTGCTGATTCCGTAATGATCCCGCTTCAGTGTGAATATTATGCGTTGGAAGGCCTAAGCCAGCTAATGGATACTATTCAGCTAGTACGGAAAAGATTAAACCCCCGCTTAAAAGTAGAAGGCATAGTATTCACCATGTTTGATGGGCGTACTAATCTAGCCATTCAAGTAGTAGACGAAGTAAAAAAACATTTTCGCAAGGAGGTTTACCGCACGGTAATACCAAGAAATATCAGACTCAGTGAAGCCCCCAGTCATGGCAAGCCAATTATGCTATATGATCCACGTTCAAAAGGAGCAGAGGTTTATGCAGAGTTAGCCAGGGAGGTGTTGGAACGTGCCTAAGAAGGAGCGCGGCCTGGGAAGAGGATTAGATGCCCTGCTCTCAGGAACCTTGGAAGGCGATTATGAAACAGTTAGGGAATTACCTGCTGAAAAAATACATCCCCGCAAAGATCAGCCTCGCAAAAAATTCGATGAAGATACCATGCAGGAATTGGCCAGCTCTATTCGCGAGCATGGTATACTACAGCCAGTGCTGGTCAGACCCGTCGAAAATGGCTATGAAATCATAGCCGGGGAAAGAAGATGGCGGGCAGCCCAGTTGGCTGGTCTGACTCATGTGCCGGTGGTAGTGCGTGACATAGATGACCGGCAGGCGGCAGAGATCTCTTTGATTGAAAATATCCAGCGGGATGACCTGACCGTAGTAGAAGAAGCCAAAGCCTATCGAATGTTAGCAGAACAGTTCGGTTACACCCAGGAAACCATTGCCGAAAAAATCGGCAAGAGCAGAGCCTATGTAGCCAATACCCTGCGTATTCTCAACTTACCTGAAGAAATACTGCAAATGCTGGAAAAAGGAGAACTAAGTGCCGGTCATGTGCGTCCGTTGCTGGCACTTCCCACAGCCGAAGAGCAGTTAGCAGCAGCCAAAGAGATTGTGGCCAATAAGATGACAGTTCGGCAGGTGGAAAACAAGGTTAAAACAAAACGCATTAAATTTGATATACCTGCGGATAAACCGGTGGAACTGGTAGAAATACAAGAAAAGCTCCAGCAGCATTTTGCAACCCGGGCTGTAGTTACCAAGCACGGCAAAGGCGGGAAGATTGAAATAGCATTCTATAGTGATGAGGATCTGGAACGCATTCTGGAGATAATGGGTGTTTTTGAGTAGGATTTGCATAGAGGGAAGGCCAGAAATGTTTCACGTGAAACATTTCTGGCCTTTAATTTAAATACAAGTCCTATTTATACATCTCCCATTCGGAAATTATGTTTTTGCTCGCCTATCATAAAAAACGATATATTGCTTTTCCGCCAATGTGCAAACGATACAACTTCAGTCTATAAAGCAATAGCGTTTAATCGATATAGTACCCGTAGAGGAAGATGCCTTCATAAAACCAACCGATGCCAACACCGCAATTGTCACCGGCTGTGCAGACTACGATGAATGAAAAGTCATCTTTAGTGTCATTGCTGTGAAAATAGTCTTGTGTCATTGCGAGCGCGTAGCGCGTGGCAATCTCTATGGCAAATAACGGTTTTGAGTTAACAGATCGCCACGTCGCTTCGCTCCTCGCGATGACACGAAGAAAGCCATTTTCACAGCAATGTCATTAAAGCGGAATAATGCCCCTATTCGTATGTTTAGATCTTTTACCAATTCCAGATTGTTTCACGTGAAACATTATCTAGACCTGGAGTCAAAGATCTAAAAGACCATAAAGAGTTGTTAAAAAGCTATTCTTCGAATTAAGTATTAGTGGAACAAACATGCAAAGCCCTTCAGGGCTATAGGTGACTAAAGGCGACCAGCGATGAATAAAATGCCTCATAAGATAGTTGTAGAGGGAGATGAGTCTGTCGCCACGCTGGTAATTAACAGCAGGCATGATCATTAAACCAAATTATAAATGATATTGCTAGATCGATAAGAATAGTTCATGTGAAGCATTCTTCAGACTGTCGAAAAAGACCATGCAAAGAGATCGCCACGCGTTACGCGCTCGCGATGACACAATGGTTGCCTTTTTACTGACATGAAAGCCATTTTCACAGCAATGACAATTAAGAATTCCTTTCAAAGCGATGACAGGCTTAAGAATTCGTTTATCGTGGCCTGTTCTTCGGGAGATAATTGCGAGGCACAAAGTGCCGTGGCAATCTCGAACGCCAAACTATTAATCAGCTTTTTTGACACGCTGGAGAATGTTTCACGTGAAACATTCTTGTTGCCTCCTTCCTAATTCAAAAGGGGGGAAACATCCTCTAGGGACATTAACTAGGATGTAGAGGGAGGCGATATCCGAGGCAACAATCACAGCGACGAGAAGGCGGTCATTAAAGAAGTTTCACCTGTGGGGGCGAAGGGCTGAGCAAGTGATCCATTAGCCCTGGTATACCTATGGATAAAAATGTTTATGGTTCTCATCATATTCTTGGGGATGGGTTAAACTAAATTCCCCGTGCTTCATTCCGGGAGCAGTATAAAGAACGCTGCCCCAATTTGGCCTTCAGCAAAAAGTCCAGCAATAGCTGCTGCAATGGAGATATATCTTACTCAGCCACCGCTGCGCATAATCCTTGTAATGGGAACAATAAGCATAATTACTGCAGTTACTGTGTTAAGATTAATTAAACATGAGGTGGAGTTTATTTCAATGGAACACACCCTTTTATTCACTGAAGGCACCTGGATGGCTAAAGGTTATTATTCTGATGAAACGAACAATATGGTCCTGTAGAAGGCAAAACGGTTGTAACTCATTTAGATAACCTCTGGATTAATGAAGGCTATATGGAATTACAGTCAGAACAACCCTTTCGTTTTGAAAACCGATACGAAATTGTACCGTTTAGCAATGACTTTACCAGTTGGAAATCATTCAACCCGGCTCTGGGAACCCTTCAGGGTAAATTTTCAATTGTTGATGATACAATCATGTCTATCTATATTTCAGAAGATGGACAATATTCAGGTGTCGAATGCCTAAGTAAAGTCAGCAATACCCAATATTTATGTAAGGGATTTGCCTTTAACGGCAATCAAAAGCTTTCCTCTTGGGCGGTTATTATGGAAAAAGCATGATCAGGCAAAAAACTTGAGGACAAACAAAGACCGGCAAAACTAAAAGTTTACCATCCCTATGGCTGGTTCTGTTTCTTATCATCAAACCTGCGCCCATAAAGGCCTTTTAATTTGGCTTTATGGGTGTACATAGCATGGTCGGCCCGAGCGAAGGTGGTATATATGTCATCCCTGCCATAACCATGGTGAAAGGCGTAACCATAAGCAAGACTGATATTACGAGTGCGTTCCTGGTTCAAGTCAGCCAGTAACTGATCCAATTTGCAGCAGGCCTGGTCCACTGCCTCCTGGGGCGTTCCTGGACATACGACACAGAATTCGTCACCGCCGATTCTGAAAATCTGTCCTAGGCTGCCGAAACTTTTTTTTATGGTTTGTGCCGCTGAGGCAATAGTTTCGTCTCCCGCCTCATGCCCATAGCGATCATTACAATCCTTTAAGTTATTAATATCTAATACAATTATGGTGGCACTTTTAGAAGCTTTGGCATAATGCTTCATTTCTTTGTCAAAAGCAGTCCGATTCTTTACTCCTGTTTGTGCATCATATTTAAACTGCAGTTCCCGTAATAGGACGTAGTATAACAGCAAGCAGATGGAGATGCTGGACCAGATACAAACTATTTGCTCAAAAACAATTTGCACCGATACTGCCGCTACAGGTATCAAGAGAATCAGCAATAAGAGCTGCTTGTCATGGTTGTCGTAATCCTTACTGTTCTCAGCTATCACTGCTGCCATCAAGATGAAATAAAATAAACTGACATAGGCAGGCACTAAAAACCAATCCCCGCGGGAGTATTGATTTTGAGCATTAATATAGAAAATCCAGCCCGTTTCATAACTAGAAATGCACATTAAAACGTTGAGTACCAGCAGTCCGCTGATAAGAACCCACTTTATTAAACTGCTTTTTTGATTCCGGTGGAAAAGCAGCAGAATAAACGGAATAACCGGTGACAGGGAAAACCCGATAATGTTGGCTATACGGTGAGGTATTACCAGATTGGTATTGCTGGAAGCAGCCATTGCGATGGTAGCTATTTCCATGATAAGTACGATTATTGTCGTCACTGCGGCAAATATGTAAAGTTTATTCTGATCGCTGTTAATGACCACATTTCGCCTGGCCATCCAAATGGTGAAATACAGGGTGATAATTGCCACAATATCTGTGCTGATTGCAGTTGCCATAGTACCTTAACTCATTTCTCTTTTACTCCAGGACCCCCTTAACCAAGAAAAAAGTCCTACAATAATTATACAATGTTGTTAAAAATTCTACACCATGGGTCATAGAATTATTTAAAAATCAGTACCTTCATCTGATAAAAGCATCCTGACCTGCACAAAACAGGACGCTGTCAGGGAAATAGCCGGATTTTGCAATACTTTTGGCTGACAAGTCATTTATGACTAGCTGCCGGGAGCATATAAGGCAGCTTTTTGGGCGTGTATTAGAGTGGTATCAAATAGAGGAACATCAGTATCCTGCTGCTTAACCAGCAGGCCAAGTTCGGTACAGCCCAGTATTATCCCCTGAGCACCCCGTTTGGCCAGCTTGTCTATAATAGTCAAAAGAGACTGCCTGGACCGATCGGATATGATACCCAAACATAATTCCTGAAAGATGATATAGTTCACTGCATCCCGATCTTCTGCCTCCGGAATCAGGACGCTGATGCCGGCTTCCTGGAGTTTGGCCTTATAAAAATCCTGTTCCATAGTATATTTGGTCCCCAGTAAACCGACTTTATCTATCTTGTTCCTTATTAGCTCCTGGGCAGTAGCCTCGGCAATATGCAGGATGGGAATGGAAATTGCCGCCTGCACCTGGGGGGCTACTTTATGCATGGTATTAGTGCAGATAACTATAAAGTCTGCACCAGCCCGCTCCAGTCGCTGGGCCGCATCAGCGAGGATAACTGCGCTCTTTTCCCACTCCCCCCTGGACTGGCAGGCTTCAATTTCATGAAAATCAACACTGTATAACAAGCAACGGGCGGAATGGAACCCACCCAATTTTTCCTTTATCACTGTGTTGATAATCTGATAATAAGTAACGGTACTTTCCCAGCTCATTCCGCCAAGCAAACCTATAGTTTTCATCTGGTATTTCTCCTTAAATATCGAAATTAACGCTATTTACACTGACAACTCTTCATGGTCTGGTAATAGACCTGGTGCAGCGGGATCTTATGCTGCTCAGCTATGCGGGCGCAATCCTCGTATTCGGGCTTACAGCGAAAGGACCCATCAGGCAGTTGGGCTTTTTTGCAGCGAATGGGACCCCAGGGGGAAGCAACAATTTCTTCCCAGCGGGGCAGGATCAGACGCTGCTGCTGGTATATTCTGATTCCTAGGGAAGTGGTGTTGACCAGCAGCCATTCCGCCAGGAATCTGCTGTGGTTGGGATCGCATAGCAGTGTCAGGAGGAAACCAGGCCGGTTTTTCTTCATTTGGATACTGGTCACATAAAAATCTTTCACTTGATCATTAGCAGCAAGACTAGCGAAAAGATAGGTAAAATTCTCGGGATTCATGTCATCGATTTCACACTCTAAAACTGTTATGGGTTCCAGAGAGGATGAGTTTCCCGGCATTTCCGCCAGAACAGCCCGCACCAGGTTGGGAACCCCGTCATGGCGCTGTTTCCACCCCGCTCCATAGCCTATAGCCACCGGAGAGCAAGGGGGTAGGCTGCCAAAACCTTTAACCAGGGTTTTCAACAGGGCAGCACCGGTGGGAGTAACCAATTCCATATCGATGTCCACCCCGTAACAGGGAATTCCGCACAGCAGCTTAGCCGTAGCCGGAGCCGGCAAAGGAACTATGCCGTGATCTATGGAGACAAAGCCTTTTGGCCAGGGGATGGGGGATGCGTAAACCGCTTCTATGTTAAGCTGCCGCAGCCCAAAGAGTACTCCCACTACATCCACTATAGTATCCACTGCCCCAATCTCATGGAAGTGAATGTCATTCACGCTGACACCGTGGACCTGGGCTTCGGCTTCAGCCAGGCAGGAAAAAACCGCATCAGCCTGGCCGCGGAGTTCTTCATCAGGGAGCAATTCTAATAATTTCTGTATATCGGATAATCGCCGCAGGGGGGGATTTTCAGTAGTCTGAACTCGGAAGCGGCAGGCGGAGATTCCCGAGTAACTACAGCGCTCCTGCTGTAGTTCAGCACTCACACCCAGGCTGTTTATGTACTGGGACAGTTCCTCCAGGGCAAGGCCCAGGTCAAGTAATGAACTGATCCACATATCTCCGGAAATCCCGGAAAAACAATCAAGATATAAAACTTTCATAAGAAACAACACCTTTTTGAACTATTTCAGATTGTTTTACAAAAACATAAATCCTTGTTATGATTGCAGAAAAATGGTCAAATTAGTGAAAGCAGTTTCAATTTTAAAGCAATTATATTCCAACTATATCGGGGACAAGCATGAAAAGTCAAAAGAAAACCAGATCAAAAAAGGCTTCGTCACGCCTGACCATGATTATAATACCACAGAGTGTAGAGAAGCCGCTTCGATTTAGTATTTCCCGGACTGCCCTGCGGGTAATGGCCGTAATAGCAGTATTATTTGTGGTCAGTTCGGTGGGCGTGACCCTCTTATACGGAATTAAACAGGCAGATTTTAACCGGTTGGAGGCCATAAAGGAAGAAAGCCAGCGCAAGGATGAAACCATACAGCTATTGGAACAGCAGCTTCAAGCTATTGAGGAACAGCGGGAACGGCTGGCCAATAAGCAGGCGGAAATAAAAAAAATGATGGGTATTCAGCAGGATGAAGTGCCGGTAACCACGGAAAGCTCGGAAGGCGGAAAAGGCGGAAGCGGACCGGAACGGGAAGCCACGGCTGCCGGGGATAGTTTTACCCTGGCCCAGCAGCTAAAAAATCAATTGGACTTGCAGGAAAAAGAGCTGGATGACTTGCTGGCCAGAGTAAACAATGATACCAAGTACTTCAGAGCCCTTCCCAATCAATGGCCTTGTTCCGGAGAGATAAGTTCTCCTTATGGCTGGCGTGATTCTCCTTTTGGCGGCCGGACGGAGAGCTTCCATGATGGTATAGATATTGCCAATGATGTGGGTACCAAAATTGTGGCTGCTGCTGACGGCAAGGTGATTTTCGCTGGCTGGCAGCCGGTATACGGCCGCACGGTTATGATTGATCACGGTTATGGCTTGGTTACCAAGTATTCCCATAATTCAGCCCTGTTAGTGGAAGAAGGAGACATGGTTACCAAAGGGCAGGTAATTGCCCATATGGGCAGTACCGGCAGAAGTACCGGACCTCATTTACACTTTACCATCTTCAAAGGAGATGAAACTATAGATCCCTTAATTTATCTCCCCAATCCCCAGGCGAAAAAGTAAAGGAGTGTTGGTTTTGTTCAAACGTAAACAGGCTTTTGAAAACATAGAGAGTCTTCTGTCTCCGGGAGTAGAGATAACAGGAAGCATAAGTTCCCAGGGGTCGGTTAGAATTGATGGTAAAGTGGAAGGCAAGATAAATGTCAAAGGTGATTTGATTGTTGGGGAACAAGGCCGCATTAAAGGTGAGGTCAGGGCCTCTAATTTGCAGTTGGCTGGGCGCATAGAAGGCAATGCGATTATCAGCGGTCGCTTTGACTTAACTTCCACCGGAGTTATGTCTGGCGATGTACAATGCAGTATATTAACCATAGAAGAGGGCGGAAAACTGAACGGCAACACATCAATGGGCCAAACCGAGGAAAGGCTTGCCAGCAGCAGGCAGAAGTATTCCGAGTCTGTGGATAAACCCAAACCGGGCAGGTGAAATAGTTGTTTTTAAATCGTAAACAAGCTGGTTACCTGCTTGCCGAAGAACTGGAAAAACAAGGTCTGGAATTTGACATAGTCCTGGGCATCCCCCGGGGAGGAGTGGTGCCCGCTGGCATTATAGCCCGTTATTTCAATAAAGAGTTAGATATTATTTTATCCCGGCGAATCGGCTCACTGGGACTGGATGAACCCATGGTCGGGGCGGTAGCCCCTGATGGGGAAATAGTTATACCTGAGCAAGTTCAAGGGGCTTTCCCCATCGATACAGAAGCCTATCATCATTCTGCCCAGGAAATCAGAAAAGAACTAAACCGCCAAACCCGCTTGTACCGGGGCAATCGTCCTCCCCTGAATGTAAAGGGGCGGCGAGTGCTGCTGGTAGACGATGGCATTGCTACCGGATACACCATCGCTGCTTCAGTAGATTATCTTAAACGATCGGGAGCAGACAGCATCATTATAGCTACTCCTGTCTGCGGGCGGAGCGCCTATGAAACGCTCCTGAACCAAGTGGACCATATGATTGTCCTGGAAATTCCCACGGGATTTTTTGCAGTAAGCCAGTTCTACCAGGACTTCACCGCGGTGGAAGATGAGGATATCATCAGCATAATGGGCTGATATCAACTGTCTGGTAAAGCCATATGCTGGATGTTAATTGGGCATAGCTGCCTGTCGCCTGGATTCATGTTCAAAGCGACTGTAGGCCATATACAACCCCCGGGCAATGGTATCCGCCATTTGATAGACCAGGTACAGCCTGGTGTTTTGCAGTACCATGTGCTCCAAAAATCCCCCCACATTGACTACTCCCGAAATGTAAAAATCCCCTATTTCCGGCAGAGTCTTCTTTAAAGCCGTACCTGGCTTAAGGCTGCCCTTCTTTATGTTAATAAACCCCACCCGGTCCGAACTTCCCAAACAGGCATCCACAGCCACAATCAAGGGATGGCGATGGCTGCAGCGTATTAGTTCCATAACCTGTACCAGGTTGGTGGCGTGGGCGGGATCCTTCAGAGTTCCATATACATTCATGCTGCTGTTGAGACTGCGCAGGCGGGTACCTACCAGAGGTCCCAGGCAGTCCCCGGTAGCCCGGTCCGTACCGATACACACGAATACAATTTCCCGGGAATGATGGGGATTAAACTCCCAAAGGAGAGAGTAAACACTGCGTTCTATCTGTGAAAAGCAAAGGGGATCTTCATAATATACTGACAGGCCTTCATCCATGTTCAGCTGCTGGTTAAGTGCCAATTCTGTCCCTCCTAGGCTGCTTTATAACATTCTTCACGCCTGCCAATATTTTTATGCTGTATTTCCAAGAAAAAGAGAATATTTATTAGCATATGCCGGTTCTGATTCCAAGCAGGGAGAGATCCATGAAACACCTGAAAATCAGGCTGATGTTGGTGATGGGTTACCTGGGAGCCGTAGTGGGGGCAGGATTTGCTTCCGGCCAGGAAATAGTACAGTTTTTTGTTAACTATGGCAGCTACGGGCTTCCCGGTGCATTGTCCGCTACCATTCTGTTTGCTTTGATGGGCGGTTTGCTGCTCTATTTGGCTCACTGCTACCGGGTATCCAATTACCAGGACCTGCTGACCAAAATCGCGGGGGAAAGGTTTGGCCCGGTGATTGATCTGTTGCTGGCGGTATTTTTATTCCTGGGCATATCAACTATGTTTTCTGCCAGCGGAGCGGTATTCTATGAGCATCTGTACCTGCCCAAGAACTTGGGCATTTTCACTGCTTATCTCCTGGTGGTAGTTTCCTTGCTGGCCGGGCGACAGGGTTTGATTCTCTCTTATAACCTGCTGGTGCCGGTAAAGCTGGTTTTACTGCTGATTATCACCGGGTATGCGGCTCTGTTTGTAAAAGAAACCCCGGCAGCGACCACATACACGGCTTATATGAGCAGCCAGGCCAGCCAGCTGTGGGGCCTGTCCAGTTTGCTCTATGTAGCTTATAATTTCGCCCTGGCTATGGTTGTGCTAACGGAGTACCAGAGTGTAGGAGCCCGACGCGACGGCATTGCGGGAGCAGTATGGGGCGGCCTGGTGCTGGGACTGCTGGTGGTTTTGAACTACCTGGCTCTGTCCCGGTTTATGCCGGTAGTTACTCATTACCAGGTTCCCATGCTGTTTATAGCCGGGCAGATCTCCGGCACCACCAAATTGATTTACACCGTTGTCCTTTGGATAGGCATACTTACTACCGCCATCGCCAACACCTATGGTTTTTCCCAGCGCATGGCCAATTTCTCCGGTCTAAGCTACGGGTTATGCCTGGTTTTGTGCAGTACCCTGGCCTTACCTTTGTCCATGCAGAGTTTTTCCACATTAGTGGGTAAAATATATCCTATATTTGGAATACTGGGAATAGTGATATTAACAGCCGTCATCTGGCAGGCTGGAAAAGACATCCTGCAGCGAATGTATTATAATATAAGCCAGCTATACTGGGGGCTAAGGAGGTAACATGGTGAACAGTCTCAAAAACATACCTTCTGTTGATGATCTGCTGTCAGATCCGCGCATCCAGGAACACCTGGAAAACTACAACCGCTCCTTTGTGGTTGAGCTGGTGCGGGAGACCATTGAGGATATCCGGGCCAGATTGAAGCATACCCAACAGGAAGCCACCCGTGCTCAGATAACCGATTGGATCTGCAGCGGATTGAAGCACCGTCTGGAAACTCTGACCCAGGGCACTTTACAGAGAGTTATAAACGGAACCGGAGTGGTCTTACATACCAACCTGGGACGAGCCCCTTTAGCTAAAACCGCTTTGGATTACCTGTATCAAATGGGATCCTATTACAATAACCTGGAGATGGACCTGGATAAAGGAGAACGGGGTTCCCGCTATGTGCATGTGGAGGAATTGCTGCGCCGGCTTACCCGTGCCGAAGCCGCTTTAGTAGTCAACAACAACGCCGCCGCCGTATTACTGGGGCTGAATACCCTGGCCCGGGGCAAGGAAGTAATAGTGTCCCGGGGACAGTTGATAGAGATTGGCGGGGCCTTCCGCATTCCCGAAGTCATGAAATTAAGCGGAGCCATTTTAAAGGAAGTGGGGACCACCAACAAGACCTATATCAGCGATTATGAGCAGGCCATCAATGAGGAGACCGCCTTGCTGTTTGCCGCCCATACCTCCAATTACAAGATAGAAGGCTTTACTGCCGAGGTGGATCTGGCCGACCTGGTCCAGCTGGGCCGGGAGAAAAGCCTGCCGGTGATGGTGGATTTGGGCAGCGGATTTCTCTTTGATCCCCTGCGCTTAGGCTTAGGACCGGAACCTACTGTCCAGCAATGCGTGCAGGCTGGCGCTGATGTAGTTACTTTCAGCGGGGATAAGCTGTTGGGCGGGCCCCAGGCGGGCATTATTGTAGGCCGCAGAGAATATATCGAAGCCATGAAGAAAAACCAGCTTACCAGGGCCCTGCGGGTGGACAAACTGACCATCTCCGCTTTGGAGGCTACCTTGATCGAATACCTGGCCGGATTTCCGGAGAAGAACCTGCCCATCATCAAGATGCTGAGCATGAGCCGGGCTGAGCTGCAGGAACGGGCAGAACAGCTGGCGGAAATGCTGAAAGCGGAGGCAAGTACCCATTCCCTGGGATACAATGTCACCATAGTAGAAGTGGATGATATGGTAGGAGGCGGAGCCTATCCCACCTACCGCCTGCCGGGATACGGGGTGGAAATTCACTTTCAGGATATAAAACTGGAAACCGTAGCAGCTAAGCTGCGCCAACAGAATCCGGCGGTAATAACCCGCCGGCAGGAAGATCGCATGTTGATCAGCGTACGTACACTGCTGGATGGAGAGGACGCTTTGTTGACATCCCTAATTAAGCAGGCATTGCTGTGAAAATGGCTTTCATGTCAGTAAAAAGGCAACCATTGTGTCATCGCGAGCGCGTAGCGCGTGGCGATCTCAATCGGGGAGACAGATAGACGAATGAGATTGCCGCGCCCCTTTCAGGGGCTCGCAATGACACATAAGAGGACTTTTCATTCATGGTGGCCTGCTCTGCAGGGGATTATTGCTGAAGTTGAAAAACAGAGGCCAGAGAGGGGAGAAGCCTTGAAAAGGTTTGTCATTGGCATGGCCGGGCATATCGACCACGGCAAGACTACTTTGGTAAAAGCTCTGACCGGGATTGATACCGACCGGCTCAAGGAAGAAAAACAGCGGGGCATATCTATTGAACTGGGTTTTGCCCCCTTTAACCTGCCTAGCGGCCAGAGGGCGGCCATAGTGGATATGCCCGGGCATGAGAGATTTATCCGCCACATGGTAGCCGGTGCTTTTGGCATAGATATGGTTATCCTGACCATTGCCGCCGATGAGGGGATTATGCCTCAAACCCGGGAACATTTGGATATCATAGAGCTGTTGAACGTCCGCCAGGGAATTGTGGCAATTACCAAAATAGACCTGGTGGACGAGGAATGGCTGATGCTGGTGGAAGACGAGATCCGCCAGTATATTGACAAGTCCATACTGAAGGGAGCGCCCCTGATACCGGTATCAGCGGTAACCGGGGAAGGCCTGGACAGATTGATAGAGACTGTGGAAGCCATGGCGGCGGATATTCCAGAAAAGCCGGTTTTTGGCTTTGCCCGGCTGCCCATTGACCGGGTCTTTACCATGGCCGGTTTTGGAACAGTGGTAACCGGCACCCTGTGGTCCGGACAGATTCACCAGGGAGACACCTTGGAACTAATGCCGGTCCAGCGCCAGGCAAAAGTAAGAAACCTGCAGGTGCATAATGAAAAAGTAGATACCGCCTATGCCGGGCAAAGGGTGGCGGTCAACCTGCAGGGAATAGAAGTAGCTGAGATCCGGCGAGGTTATTTGCTGGCCACCCCTGGGGTCCTGACCCCTTCTTATCGAGTGGATGTGCGCTTGAGACTCCTGCCCTCGGCTCCCCGGAATCTGAAGAACTGGACCCGGATTCGCTTCCACCTGGGAACGGACGAGGCTTTGGGGCGGGTGGTACTTCTGGAACGGGATGAACTGCAGCCCGGAGGGGAAGCTTATGCCCAGATTGTCTTGGAAAAACCTATTGTAGGTTACAAGGGAGACCCCTTTGTTATACGCTATTACTCCCCGGTTACCACCATCGGGGGAGGGACCATTATTGATGCCAATGCTCCCAAGCAGAAGCGCTTCCGGGAAGATGTCCTGGAGCAATTAGCCACCAAGGAGGAAGGCAGCCTTTATGATGTACTGCTCCAGGAGATGCATGCCAAACCGGAACAGCCGGTGACTCTGGCTGATTTGATCAAGAAGACCGGTGCCAAGGAAGAGGATGTCAAAAAAGAATTAGCCCAGCTGTTGGAGGACGAAAAAGTATATGATCTGAAAAACAATGAATACATCAGCCAGCTGGGATTAGATATTATCAAGGACAAAATGAAGAATACCCTGGAAACTTACCAGCGAACCTACCCCTTAAGGCCGGGCTATCCCAAGGAGGATATGCGCAGCCGGCACTTTCCATCTATCAGCGGCAAAACTTTCAACGCTATATTAAAACAGCTGGAAACCCAGGGGCAGATCAAGAGCAGCAGCAATTTATTAGCCCTGCCCAACTTTAAACCTGAACCCAGTGAGAATGACCGGCGGAAGCTGGAGAAGATCAACGCGGTTATGAATGAACGCCTGTTCAACCCTCCTTCCCCAGAAGAACTGAGGCAGGAGCTGGGTCTGGAGGAGGATTATTTCCAGGAACTGCTGGCTTACCTGGTCAATGAGCAGCAATTAGTAAAAGTTAACCAGGAAGTATATTTTTCCATGATGGCCATTGAAGAAGGAAAACGCAGGCTGGAAGAGTATTTTGCCAGGGAAAAAGAGCTGAGCCTGGCAACCGCCCGCGATTTGTTTGGTACTTCTCGCAAGTACGCCCTGCCTTTGGTAGAATATTATGATAGGATTCGATTCACCCGCAGAGTAGGGGACATGCGTGTCAAGCTTTAGATGCTGCTAGGGAGAGAGAGGATATAAAGTGGCGAGAGTTGGGATCCCGCATACGCTGGCATATTTTCTGTATTACCCATTCTGGAAAACCTTTTTCGAAGCTTTAGGGCATCAAGTGGTTGTGTCTTCGCCTACCACCCGGGAGATATTGGACCTGGGGGTAGAGGAAACGGTGAATGATGCCTGCATTCCTATCAAAATTTACCATGGTCATGTAGCCAGTTTGATAGACAAGGTTGACTATATGTTCTGTCCCCGTCTGGTCAGTGTAAGACTGCACGGGGATTTCGGCAGCGAAACCTTTTGCCCCAAATTCCTGGGGCTGCCTGATTTGATCAGGCTGACTTTTACCAAAGCTCCTCCCATCATTGATACCCGTATCGATCTTAAAAAGGGCAAAAAAGAATTGGAATCCATATGTGTGGAAGTGGGCAGCAGGCTGGGCAACAGCTCCCAGGAGAGCCAGGCAGCCTGCAAGAAAGCCCGCCAGGTACACCGGCAGTACCTGGCTTTGTTGCGGCAGGGCACCATGCCCCCGGAAGCAATGGAAATCCTGTTAAACGGAGCCAAACCAGCCTCCCGGGAATTTCCCCCGGATGGACTGAGTATAGCGGTAGTGGGCTACCCCTATGCCATCTATGATCCCTATATAAATGTAGGGCTGTTAAACATGCTGGCCAGGGAAAAGATAAAAATCTACACTCAGGACATGCTTAGTGATAAAATCTTAAATCGAGAAGCTCGAGAGCTGCCCAAAAGCATGTTCTGGTATTTTTCCAACCGGGCGGTTTACGGCGGGCTTTATTATATGAAAAAGGCAAATATTGACGGCATCATCCACGTAACGGCTTTTGCCTGCGGGCCCGATGCTATGGTGGACCGGCTGCTGGAAATAGAAGCCCGGCGCCACAACAAACCTTATTTGTCCATATCCATTGATGAACATACCGGCGAAAGCGGGGTACGTACCCGCATAGAAGCCTTTGTGGATATGCTTCGCTATCGGAGGGACAAGGCGTGAAGATAAGTTTTCCCCGCATGGGATATTCATATATAGCCTTGAAATGGCTGGTTGAAAATATGGGACATGAGTGCATTGTGCCTCCCGAACCCAGCAAACGCACTCTGGACCTGGGAGTACGCTATGCCCCGGAATTTGCCTGTATCCCCTTCAAGATCCTGATGGGAACCTATCTGGAAGTAGCGGAAATGGGTGCGGAAATAATTTTAACCTCCGGAGGGAGAGGTCCCTGCCGGGCCGGGTATTACTGGGTCATGCACAATTACCTGCTTCAGGAGTTGGGCAAGGATGTGCGGGTAGTTGCCTTCGAACTTCCTTTGGACAACTTGAAAGACTTTTGGAAAAAAGTGCACTGGATTCGCAAAACCGGCGGACTGTCGGTAAAAGAATTTATCAGAGTATTAAAAATAACCTGGGAAAAACTAAAAGCCATCGATGATGTGGAAATGCGGTCTCATGAAATCCGCCCCCTGGAAATTCACCGGGGCGATACCACCCGGACTCTATGGAAAGGCCTGGAGTTGCTGGATCAGGCTAATACCCTGGAGGAAATAGAAGAAGCCCGCCGGGAAGGGCTGAAAATGCTGGAGAGCATTCCCCGGGACGACAGCCGCAATCCCTTGAAAATCGGAATAATCGGGGAAATCTATGTGGTTTTGGAACCGGCTGCCAACCACTATATACAGATAATGCTGGGGGAGATGGGCGTTCAGACCGATCGTTCCATATACTTGAGCGCCTATACCCGCAAAAATACCATTATAAATCTGGAGGGAGACATTTTCTCCAAAGCCCGCCCTTATTTGAATGAAGCCCCTATAGGCGGCCATGGAGTCAATAGTATCGGTGAAACTGTATTGTAGCCCAGCACGGGTTTGATGGAGTAGTACAGCTAGCCCCCTTTGCCTGCATACCGGAGATAGTAGCCAAGGGGATTCTGCCCAGTGTCAGCCGGGACTATGGAATTCCTGTACTAACCCTGTTTATCGATGAACAGACTGGTAAAGCTGGGGTACAAACCCGGTTGGAAGCTTTTGTTGATCTTCTCGAGAGACGCCGGGAGCAGAAAGCCAAAATGGAGAGGTTAGTTATATGAAAGGATTTTTAGGGGTTGACGTTGGATCAGTAAGTACTAACATAGTAGTAATAAATGAAAACGGGGAGGTGCTGGCGGAGAAATACCTGCGTACTAACGGGCGTCCTATTGAAGTAGTGCAAGAAGGCATCCACGAGGTAGGACGTGAACTGAACGGAGAAGTGGAAATTGCTTCCGCTGGGACCACCGGCAGCGCTCGTTTTCTGGCCAGCATGATCATTGGCGCCGATGTGGTCAAAAATGAAATCACTGCCCATGCGGTAGCCGCTTCTGCGGTAGTTCCCGGAGTACGCACCATAATTGAAATCGGCGGGCAGGACTCCAAGATAATAATCCTGCGGGATGGTGTGGTAACAGATTTTGCCATGAACACGGTATGTGCCGCCGGTACCGGATCTTTTCTGGATCAGCAGGCCAGCCGTTTATTAATCCCTATTGAAGAGTTCGGCAACTATGCATTAAAGTCAAAAAATCCTGTACGCATAGCAGGACGATGTGCAGTTTTTGCCGAATCAGACATGATACATAAACAGCAGCTTGGGTATAACATAGAAGATATCATTGCTGGTTTATGTGAAGCTCTGGTAAGAAATTATATGAACAATGTCGGCAAAGGCAAGGAAATCCTGGAGCCGGTTATATTCCAGGGAGGAGTTGCCGCCAATGCCGGGTTGGTGCAGGCCTTTAACAAGTATTTAAACACCAAGGTAACCGTACCGCCCCATTTCGCAGTGATGGGAGCTATAGGGGCTGCCCTCCTGGCCAAAGAAGCTTATGCCAAGAAAAAGGGTACCAATTTTAAAGGTTTTAACCTGAGAGACATAAAGTTTGTAACCAACAGCTTCGAATGCAAAGGGTGCTCCAATGCCTGTGAAGTAGTGCAGTTCTTCCAAAACGGCGAACTGCTGGCCCGCTGGGGTGACCGGTGCGGCAAATGGGAACTGCAGACCGCCTGATCAGGAAGGTTTTCACTGCCTTTCGGGGGAGTGAGGCGATAAAAAGAATGAGGAGGAAGATGGATGAGGATACGTAGGAAGGTATCGATGGTAGTGCTGATGTTGTTTGTGCTGAGTATTGTTGCCGGCTGTTCCCAGGGGGGAGACAACGGTTCTGCCCAGCAGGGAGACACCATTAAAGTCGGTATCAATACTGAGCTGTCTGGAGCAGTAGCCAGCTATGGAACCAATGCTGCCAATGGTGCACTGCTGGCCATTGAAGAGATTAATGCCGCCGGCGGCGTGCTGGGCAAGCAACTGGAACCATTGCAGAGGGACTGCAAATCAGTGGCTGACGAAGCCATGAGCGTAAGTGCTGCTCTGGTAGGAGAAGGAATTGTAGCCCAGATAGGACCCTTGACCAGCGGTAACGTAGCCGGCAGTACCCGGGTTATGATGGAAAACCAGATTCCGCTGCTGGCCCCTGCAGCAACCGCTGTTAATGTAACCGTAGATGAGAAGACTAATAAAGTAAGAGATTTTATCTTCCGGGTATGCTACCTGGATTCTGACCAGGGCCGCCGCATGGCCAATTTTGCCCTGGAAGACCTGGGTGTAAAGACCGCTGCTATCTACGGCAGCACTTCCGATGATTATGCCACCGGACTTGCTAAATATTTCAAAGAGGAATTTACCTCCAAGGGTGGTACTATTGTAGCTGAAGAAGGTTTCGTTAACGGGGACAAGGACTTCCGTGCAACCTTGACCAAGATTAAGAATGCCAACCCCGAGTTCATCTATGTACCTGGCTATTACACCGAAGTAGCGGTACTTATCAAGCAAGCTCGTGAAATGGGAATTACCTGCCCCATCGGCGGCGGCGACGGTTGGGATTCTCCTGACATGGTCAGTGTAGCCGGAGCAGAAGCTCTGAATAACACTTTCTTCACCAACCACTATTCCGTGGAAGACCCGGATCCAGCCATCCAGAAATTCGTGGAGGCTTACAAGGCTAAGTACAACAAACTGCCGGATTCCTTTGCCGCTCTGGGCTATGACGCTGCCAGACTGTTAGCTGATGCCATTGAACGGGCCGGTGAAGCTGATCCCATCAAGATCAAAGAAGCTTTGGAAGCCACCAAGGACTTCCCCGGAATTACCGGTAAAATGAGCATGGATGAGAATCACAATCCGGTTAAGAACATCGTTGTTATTGAATACAAAGACGGAAATCTGATTTCTAGATAGGTGTTGCAATTTCTGAAAGGGAGGGTCAGCACACCCTCTCTTTCAGTTGTAACAAAAGGATGTGGCTTTATTGCAAGAGTTTTTGCAGCAAATGGTTAATGGATTATCTTTAGGAGCCATCTATGCGCTGATAGCCCTTGGCTACACCATGGTCTATGGCATCATTATGCTTATTAACTTCGCCCACGGCGACATAATGATGGTAGGAGCCTATATTGGCTTTTTTGCCGTAGCTGTCCTGGGGACAAACATCTTTGTAGCTATGGCCCTAGCTATGGTGACCTGCGCAGTTTTAGGAGTCGTGATTGAAAAAGTGGCCTATAAGCCGCTGCGTAACTCCACGCGCATAGCGGCACTGATAACGGCCATAGGGGTATCCCTGTTTTTAGAGTACACCACTATCTTCTTTTTAACCCCTAATCAGAGAGTGTACCCAGCCGAGGCTTTTCCTGTAACCAATTACCATGTCATGGGCTTGACTCTTTCCAGCAAGGATATTTTCGTTTTCGTGTCTGCTGTGGTATTGATGATAATTCTGCAGTATATCATTAAACGAACCAAGACCGGCAAAGCCATGCGGGCCGTTTCCCTGGACAAAGAAGCTGCCATGCTGATGGGCATAAATGTGGACAAGACCATATCCATCACTTTTGCTATCGGTTCAGCCCTGGCAGCAGCGGCCGGTGTAATGATGGGCATCTATTATAACTCCATAAATCCCCTGATGGGTATTATCCCCGGCTTAAAAGCCTTCGTAGCCGCCGTTTTGGGAGGAATCGGCATCGTTCCCGGTGCCATGGTAGGCGGCTTTGTTATGGGAATTCTGGAGACCTTGGTGAGTGGTTACGGTAGCAGCCTCTATCGAGATGCAGTGGCCTTTGGTGTTCTGATTATTATTCTGCTGATTAAGCCAACCGGATTGTTTGGAAAGAACACCGGGGAAAAAGTGTAGGTGAAATCGATGCAAAAAACACGACATATAAAACCGGTTCGATTTATTGTTGAAGTTGGCATCCTGGTGGTTATATTCACCCTGGTGCAGTATTTGATAAGTGCCGGTCTGCTTAATCAATACTATCAAATAAATTTGGCTTCCATTTGCATAAACATTATTCTGGCAGTCAGCCTGAATCTGATAAATGGTTTCACCGGACAGCTCTCCCTGGGTCATGCTGGGTTCATGGCGGTAGGCGCTTATGCTTCGGTAATTATGACCAATTATATGGAACTGCCCTTCATCGTAGGTATTGCTGCCGCTTGTCTGGCAGCAGCCCTGGCAGGGTTTATTATCGGAGTACCGACCCTGAGATTGCGCGGCGATTACCTGGCTATTGCCACCCTGGGATTTGGGGAAATCATTCGCGTGGTCCTGCAGAATATTGACTATGTGGGCGGCCCAGCCGGAATTATGGGCATATCCAAAATGACTACCTGGCCCTGGCTGTTTGCCAGTGTAGTAGTTACTTTGGTGGTAATTGTTAACCTGATAAATTCCAGTTACGGAAGGGCCATCATTTCCGTACGTGAAGATGAAATAGCCGCCGAGCTGATGGGCGTAAATACTACCAAGTATAAAGTCCTGGCCTTTGTTGTAGGTGCTATGTTTGCCGGCCTGGCCGGAGCATTATATGCCCATTATTTCTATATAATTAAACCGGAGACTTTCAACTTCCTGAAATCCTTCGACATACTGGTCATGGTGGTCTTAGGCGGGTTAGGCAGTACTACCGGCGCAGTTATCGCTGCCATCTTCATTACTGTTCTTACAGCAGCCTTGCAGTCCTTCCCGGCCATACGTATGATTCTGTATGCGGTAATATTGATTATGGTTATGATTTACCGGCCCCAGGGATTGATGGGCAATCGGGAATTAGGAAGAAGAACCTTTGGAAAAGTATTTGGAAGCTTGTGGGGTGAGGAAAAATGATATTGATGAATATAGAACATCTCCATAAAGCTTTCGGAGGACTCAGTGCGGTACTGGACTTCAACGCCCATCTGGAGGAGCAGGAGTTGATCGGCCTGATCGGGCCCAACGGAGCCGGTAAAACCACGGTATTTAACCTGATTACCGGAGTCTACAAGCCGGATGAAGGAAAGATTCACTTCGCCAACCAGGATATAACCGGACTGCCGCCTTATGAAATCTGCCGCCGGGGAATTGCCCGTACGTTCCAGAACATCCGTCTTTTCAACGACTTAACCGTTTTGGACAATGTACGTATTGCCCTGCATAAGGATGTTCAATATCCTTTGCTCAGTGCGGTTTTCCGCATTCCCAGCTTCTTCAAAGGCGAAGCCGAAATGGAGAAAAAGGCCGATGAGTTTCTGAAGATTTTCCACCTGTATGATAAACGCTATGAAAAAGCGTCCAGTTTGCCCTACGGAGATCAGCGCCGTTTGGAAATTGCCCGGGCGCTGGCGACTAATCCTCGGCTGCTGATTTTGGACGAACCAGCCGCAGGTATGAATCCCAACGAAACCGCGGAACTGATGGAACTTATCCGCTCGATACGTGAGCAATTCAAACTGACCATACTGCTCATTGAGCACGATATGTCCCTGGTTATGGGAGTATGTGAGAGAATATATGTGTTGGACTATGGACAGATTATAGCGGAAGGTTCTCCAGAGGAAATCCGCAACAACAAACGAGTAATTGAAGCATACCTGGGAGAGGAGGTCAGCTAGTGCTCGAGGTCCAAGAAATTGATGTCTATTACGGTGCTATTCATGCATTAAAGAAATTATCCATAAGCGTGGAAGAGGGCTCCATAGTGACCCTGATCGGAGCCAACGGAGCAGGCAAAACCACTACCTTGAAGACTATATCCGGGTTACTGCGGCCGCGTTCCGGGTCGATAAAATTTAAAAACCAGGAATTAACCAATGTTCCCCCTGAAAAGATAGTAGGCTTAGGTATTTGCCATGTGCCGGAAGGACGGCGGGTATTCCCCTCCATGACTGTCATGGAAAATTTGGAAATGGGGGCCTACCTGCGCAAGGATAAAAAACAGATAGCCAAAGACCTGGAAACCGTCTTTGCCAGGTTCCCGCGTCTTAAGGAGAGACAAAAACAATTGGCAGGTACATTAAGCGGCGGCGAACAGCAAATGCTGGCTATTGGCCGGGCATTAATGGCCAATCCCCAGCTGCTGCTGATGGATGAACCTTCTATGGGTTTGGCACCGCTGCTGGTTAAAGAGATTTTCGAAATAATCAAGGATATAAATGCCCGCGGCACCACCATATTGCTGGTAGAGCAAAATGCTAACATGGCATTATCCATAGCTGATAAGGCGTATGTTATAGAAACTGGGGAGATAGTCTTACAGGGTACCGCTCAGGAGCTAATGAACAGCGAACAGGTCAAAAAAGCCTACCTGGGCGGATAAGCCCACAGACAGAAAAGGGGGTCATATTAATGAAGGTCAGAGACCGGATGAGCACAGATGTTAAAGTTGTGCAGCTAGATACAAGTTTGACCGAGGCCTTTCGCCTCATGAAAGAGAGCAACATCCGGCGGCTTCCGGTTCAGGACAAGGGCAAACTGGTCGGCATTATCACTTTGTCCGACTTAAACCAAGCCGCCCCATCGTCTGCCACTTCACTCAGCGTGCATGAGCTCAATTATTTGCTGGCCAAAACCAAAATAAAAGATATTCTGCCCAAGAAACAGAATGTGATCACCGTTACTCCCGATACCTATATCGAAACCGCTGCCAAAATCATGCGCCAGAATAAAATCAGCGGGTTGCCGGTCATGGACGGTGACAAACTGGTAGGAATTATTACCGAGACCGACTTGTTTGATGCTCTGATTGACATATTAGGGGTCAAGAAGCCCCACAGCCGCATCGACGTATATATCAGCGAAGCCCCCGGAACTCTGGCGGACCTGGCTGGCTTGATTTCCAGCCGCGGGGTAAACATTCTCAATGCCGTAGCCTACTACGATGAGAAAAAGGATAGGTATAAGGCAATTATGAGAGTAGAAACCATGGATTGCGATGATATAGTAGAAGAAATCAAAAAGCGCGGTTATGATATCGAATCGGTTTTGATAGTGGAACAAATGGAAGAGTAGACGCAGCCGTATAAGTTGAAAATATAATTCATTAACCCCTGCTCATTATCAACCATAATGAAAAGGGGTTTTTGTTAATGTAAGGTATATCTATCGTGAGGTTGAAAGCGATGAATGAGATACTGATTCGCCCGGCCAGAATAGAAGATTCCCCGGCATTGCCCGGGTGCGTATCGATACCTGGCGCAGCGCTTATAAGGGAATTGTACCCCAGAAGCACCTGGACGAGTTGTCTCTGCCTGCTATCACCGTTCAGTTTCAGGATTTGTTTCAGCAGGAAAACCCCTGTCTATGGGTAGCCGAAGAAGAAGGCGAAATAATTGGATTTGCCTATGGCGGTGAATATAGAGGCGACGACCCTGCTGCCGGGGAAGTGTATGCTATTTACATCCTGGTTAGATACCAGCGCCAAGGGATAGGACGCCAACTGATGGCCGCGGTTTGCCATCAGCTTCGCCAGAGCGGAAAAACCTCTCTGTATGTAGATGCCCTAAAAGCCAACCCCTATCGCCGTTTTTACGAACTCTTAGGAGGACAACTCAGCCGGGAAGAAACCTTTGTTATTGAAGACCAACCATTGCCCCTGGTCTATTATTGGTGGCCGGATATAAACCAGCTATACCAGGATAGCCCACTCAGTTAGCAACAAATTTGGCTATTACAGATGGTAGTGTAAAGTTTTAGTAGGAAAAAAGAGGTCAGGAATAGAAAAGAGACCTCAAAAAG
>LFSR01000049.1 GCA_001513155.1 Syntrophomonas sp. DTU018 | reverse complement strand
GGAGCATTCCTGTAATGCTTAACAGAGGTCTTTGAAAAAAGAGACGCCAGTCAATTACAATTGAATTGTGCTGATCCAGTCGAAGAAAGGCACAAAACAAAAGATTGAGGAGGCGTCCCTATATGAAAAATACACAAAATCAGAAGATTTCGCAAATCAAAAATGAAACATTAGTAGTTGGTATTGATGTAGCAAAAGAGACCCACTACGCACGAGCCTTTGATTACAGGGGGATTGAGCTAGCCAAACTGCTGAAATTTAGCAACACAGCGGAAGGATTTAAACTTCTAGACCAGTGGATGCAGGATATATGTAAGCAGAAAGGCAAGACAGAGATCGTAGCCGGCTTTGAACCTACTGGACATTATTGGTTTGTGTTGGGTGATCACCTTAAGCACCAGGGCCATAAGCTGGCCATAGTGAATCCGTTCCATGTTAACCGGACCAAAGAATTGGATGATAACAGCCCAAGTAAAAACGACAGTAAAGATTGTAAGACCATCGCTATGCTGGTCAAAGATGGACGTTACCGGGAAGTGTACATACCTGATGACATCTATCAGGAACTAAGAGAAGCGGTGGCAGAACGGGAGCGATTGCAGGAGCAATTGACATCCATCCACAATCGAGTCGTAAGATGGCTGGATATAAGGTTCCCGGAATTCCAGAAGGTCTTTAAAGACTGGCGCAGAAACGCAGCACTGATCACCTTGAGATCCTTTCCCACCCCGGAAAAGATTGTAGAAGCAGGAGCCAGAAAGATTTGCGAGACATGGAAAACAGAAATGAAACGTCCCAGCTTTAAACGTGCAGAGGCACTTGTAAAAGTAGCCAGTAACAGTATAGGTAGAACCAGTGGCAAATTAGCCTCCGAAGCCAGTTTGAAAAACCTACTGGCACAATACGATCTATACTGTAAACAATATGAAGCCCTGGAACAACTCATGCTGGAGCTACTGATGCAAGTTCCCAATGCCAGTAAACTCCTAGATATTAAAGGGGTGGGTTTAAGCACAGCAGCAACATTTGTGGGCGAAGTAGGAGATATCAGCAGATTTCAAGATCCACGTCAGATCCAGAAACTAGCAGGCTTTAACCTGGTGGCGAACAGTTCCGGTAAACACAAAGGGAAAACCACCATCAGCAAGCGAGGCAGAAAACGGTTGAGACACAGTTTATTCTTTGCCATGATTGCCATACTAGCCCATAATCCTGAATTTCGTTTACTTCATCAAAGGAACCTTACGCGGGAAAACAACCCGCTTAACAAAATGCAGTCCATTGTCGCCCTTTGTGGGAAATTGATACGCATATTCTATGCATTGTTAAGCAAAGGTGTAGATTACGACCCAGAAAAGATGCTAAATGATATCCATCAACCTGTGCAGCAGGCGGCATAAAGGAAGCTGAGACCTTACTGAAACTAAGAAGCACATCCTTGGAGCAAGGGTAATGCCGTAAACTGAGCACCATAGGATGTTGAATAGAATTAACACTAATACAGACTCATAAAAACGGAGAGCCGGGACAGTCAGGTTGAATTTTTCCATTAGGGCAATGACCCCGCCAAGGAGCATGACTGACGTTTCACCTCTTGGATAGGCAGGACGAAGGAATTTAGGGCGAAGACCCAGGAAGACATGGGAGGTTTGCTGCCGGGAGACGATGTGAAATCCCTCTGGCCACAATACAGAAAACACGCGGCCTTGATTGAGGTTACCCATCGTCATCCAGAATTACACAAAGATGTAATAATCAAGAGATATGCTGTCCGTGAATAAAATGAAATACTGTGAAAACAAGAGATATTGGATGAAATATTTAGTTTATTAAGGGAGGGCATAAGAAAGCGGACTGTCCCCTCTTAAGAATGAAAACATTGCTGTAGGATTTGGCCGGAGTATCAGACGGGCGAGCGACTTACGACGAGCAGTGGCAACCCACGGCGCAACTGAGGGCTGCGAAGGGGAGCGAGAAACAGGATGTTTCGAGCAGCGAGTACTGAGTGCATGGATGCCGAATTACGAGCGGTCCCCTTCGCACTTAAAGTTTGCCGATGTGTTGCAGGCGAGGAGTACCGGAGGAAGCCGGCTGATACTCTGGCCTCCCAGCTCCTCATACTCCTGTCTCCCGGTGAATACTTCTGATTAAGCTGTGCCCGGATAATTAACTTATATAAATACTGCAGAAGGTGCATATATATAAGTAGCTTTTTGTCGGAGACCATCCTTTTTGGCTTAAGGCTGCTTTTTTGCCTCACTTACAGGTATGCACAAAGGGGGGAGGGGATTTGATGACCCTAAAAGAGCGCCGCTGGTTGAGCAATTTTGCCCGGCAGTCAGAGGTAATGCCTGGCGGGATCCGTTTTTTCG
Source organism: Syntrophomonas sp. DTU018 (assembly GCA_001513155.1). Taxonomy (GTDB): domain Bacteria; phylum Bacillota; class Syntrophomonadia; order Syntrophomonadales; family Syntrophomonadaceae; genus DTU018. The sequence continues at coordinate 43,701 of LFSR01000049.1, read as the reverse complement.
TGAAAAAGAAAAGGTTGCGGGACCGGGTTGTGTTTATTCCCCGCAGGTGGTTAAACATGGGCATTGCTCTGGCCTTGTTTGCAGGATTGTGCCTGGGTGTGGTGGCCAGCCAGCCGGAGCAGGTAATGGTGATGTCTTACAGCCTGGCCAATAAGGTCATAGCCATAGATGCAGGTCATGGCGGTTTTGACCCGGGGGCTAAGCGGGGCAAAGTTACTGAGGACCAAATAACCCTGGCAATAAGCAAAAAACTGCAGAAATACCTGAGTGAAGCCGGATCACTGGTGGTAATGGTGCGGGAAGATGAACGAGACCTGTCCGATGAGGATTTCTCGGGAAGCCTTAAGGAACGCAAGCGCCAGGACCTGGCCCGCCGGGCGGAAAAAGCCAACCAGGCCAAAGCCAAGCTTTATGTGAGCATCCATGTTAATGCTGACCCCAGTCCCCGCTGGCGGGGGGCCCAGGTGTTTTATGACCGCAACAGCGAAGAGGGCAAGCGGGTAGCCGTGGCAATCCAGGAGGAATTAACCAGAATATTGGGGAATACTAAACGCAAAGCGCTGCCCGGCGATTTTTATATCACCCAGAAGACGGAAATGCCGGCAGTGATTGTAGAGGTTGGTTTTATCTCCAACCCGGAAGAGAGTAAACTATTAGTAGATCCGGATTATCAGGCCAAGGTAGCCTATGCCATTTACTCCGGAATAGCCAAAGCCCAAAGCCAGAGCGAAGAATTAGCCATGGGCTATCAAAAATAAAGGCCATAAAGGAGGAATTCCCATGATTGCTTATGCGGCCTTAAGCCCTCATCCGCCTTTGATTGTACCGGAGATAGGCGGATCTCGGCTTAAAGAGGTCCAGTCAACCGTGGACGGAATGCAGCAAATGGCCCGGGAGTTAGCAGCTAGTTCACCGGAAACCATTGTATTCCTCACCCCCCATGGGAATGTATTTGCCGACGCATTGTCCAGTTTAGGACAACCTATCCTGAAAGGAGATCTGGCCAACTTCGGAGCCAGGCAAAAATGGCAGGTAAGCAACGATCTGGAATTGCTGCGGGAGATCGCCGCCCAGTCAACTGCTGAAAACCTGCCTTTTGTTATTCTGGACCAGGAAATAGCTCAAAAGCACCGGCTCAACCCCAACCTGGACCATGGTATTCTGGTACCCCTGTATTACCTGCAGGAAGCTGGATTGACTGAGGTGAGCCTCGTAGCCATCAGCATAGCTTTTCTGCCCAACATCCAGTTGTACCAGTTCGGCCGGGTATTGCAGCAGGCGGCGGACAAAATAGGCCGCAAAGTAGCCATTCTGGCCTCAGGTGACATGTCCCACCGTCTCAAAAGCGACGGGCCTTATCAATTCCATCCGGATGGCCCGGTTTTCGACCAGACCATCCGTGATCTGCTGCAAGCCGGTGATGTGGAGGGCGTACTCAACCTGCCGGAAACCCTGTGCAGCAATGCGGGGGAATGCGGTTACCGCTCCATTGTAATAATGCTGGGGGCTTTGGACGGAATGGACTTTCAGCCCCAGGTTTTCAGCTATGAAGGGCCCTATGGAGTAGGTTATTTAATCGCCGGGTTTAAGCCCGGACCTGCCCGGGAATCCCTGCTGTCGAAACTCCAGGCCAGGCAGCGGGAAACCCAGGAGCAGCGGCGCCGGCAGGAAAGCCCCCCTGTCAGGTGGGCCCGGATGGTAATTGAGAGCTATATAGGCAAAAAGCCCAGGCCCAAGCTGCCCAAGGAGATGGAATACCTGCGCAATGAAAAGGCGGGGGCTTTCGTATCCATAAAAAAACACGGCCAGCTCAGGGGCTGCATTGGCACCATTAGCCCTGCCTATGGCGATTTGGCCGAAGAAATTGCCGGCAATGCCATCAGCGCTGCCACCCGGGATCCCCGGTTTTTGCCGGTGGAAGAACATGAACTGGAGGACCTGGTCTATTCCGTGGATATTTTGGGCAAGCCTGAACCTGCCACCCGGGATCAGCTGGATCCCAAGCGCTACGGAGTAATTGTTACCAAGGGCAGCCGCCGGGGTTTGCTGCTTCCCGATCTGGAAGGGGTGGACACGGTGGAGGAACAGTTGCGCATTGCCTGCCAGAAAGCGGGCATCAGACCCGATGAGGATTATTCCATCGAGCGCTTCGAGGTAGTCCGCTACACTTGATACACCTTAATGACAGGGGATGGTTGGCGAAAATTTCACCTGCAGAACAGACTGCGATGAATGAAAACAGCGCTGCACGGCTGTTACCCGGAACGCAGGGGTTAGCCAGTTGGTTCCGGGACTCCTGGCCTGCAACGGAAGGAAGGAAATAGATTGGCCCTGAAGGAAGCTTTATTTTACCAGGTGGAAGATGACCAGAAGGTAAGGTGTTACCTGTGCCCTCACCGCTGCCGGCTCAAGCCGGAGCAAAAAGGTATCTGCTGGGTACGGGTCAACAAGGAGGGGGTATTGTACTCTCTCAACTATGGACAGGTTAGTTCCCTGGCCCTGGATCCTATCGAAAAGAAACCTCTATACCATTTCTACCCGGGCAGGCTGATACTGTCGGCGGGAACCTTTGGCTGCAACCTGGCCTGTCCTTTTTGCCAGAACTACTCCATTGCTCATCTGAGCCCGGAAACCAAATATGTGTCTCCCGTGGACCTGCTGGCGCTGGCCCTGCGCTGCCAGTCAGAGGGATCCATCGGGGTGGCCTTTACCTATAATGAACCCACTATATGGTTTGAGTATGTGCTGGACTGTGCCCGGCTTTTGCATGAACATGGCCAGCAGGTGGCGCTGGTTACCAACGGGCACATAGAGGCGGAACCCTTAGATGAACTGCTGCCTTATGTGGGGGCTATGAATATAGATGTGAAAGCATTTAACGAAGATTTTTACCGCCGGCTGTGCAAGGGCAGCCTGGCAGAGGTGAAAGAGCGGGTGGAACAGGCGGCTGCCCGTACTCATGTGGAGATTACCACTTTGGTAATCCCTGGCGAAAACGATTCTTTAGAAGAAATTGACGCCCTGGCCTCCTGGCTGGCGTCCATTAACCCTATGATTCCCCTGCACTTGTCCCGCTATCACCCGGCTTACCAGTTCAACAGGCCGCCTACCCCGGAAAAGACCCTGCTGGATGCCAGGAAACAAGCCCAGGAGCATCTCAAGTTTGTTTACCTGGGGAATATCGGCGGGGAGGACAATTCCACCTACTGCCCGGAATGCGGTCACCTGCTGGTAGAGCGCCATTATTACCAGACCAGCATAGCCGGTTTGGAAAATGGTGCCTGCAGCCAATGCGGGGCAGCCATTCCTTATCTGGTCACCAGCTAATATCGCAATTGCCGCCTAGGACGCAGGCCACGATGAATGAAAAACTACCCTTTGTGTCATTGCTGTGAAAATGGCTTTCATGTCAGTAAAAAGGCAACCATTGTGTCATCGCGAGGGCGTAGCGCGTGGCGATCTCCAACGGGGAGACAGATAGACGAATGAGATTGCCGCGCCCCTTTCAGGGGCTCGCAATGACATATAAGAGGACTTTTCATTCATCGTGGCCTGTTCTACTGGTGACAATTGCGAGCGCAGCGAAGCAATCTCGAACGAGGCACGCAGGCTGCGAAAAAGAGATCGCCACGTCGCTGCGCTCCTCGCGATGACACAACGCAGTCATTTTCACAGCCATGACATACTAGGAAGCCATTTTCACAGCAATGACACATTAGGAAGCCGTTTTTACAGTAATGAAGGGAAAATAATAGACGGGGAGAGCAAGCCCTCCCCATCTTTATATGAAAGCCACCGGGAAAATCCCGGATAGCTGTTCATCGATTATCATACCCAATATTTAAGTTATGATACCTGGAGAATTTGGTTACAGTTTCGTCAAAATTTTTCCGGCTTTCACTATTAATTATAGTCAAATTGGGCTGGAAAAGGTACTGAGCAGGTGTACCCTTATTGATGCAGGCGGTTTATGGTTTGCATTGAGGACCGGCTATGGATTATAAATAAGGAAACAGCAGCAGGAGGTGAAACATGCAGCCCGCCGATATCTTATTTTATTGTGTCAGCAATTGAAAGACCTGCCAGAAAGCCAGGGCCTGGCTGGATGACCATGGTGTCTCTTACCAATACCGGGATCTGATCAAACAACCCCTGGGTGAACAGGAATACCTGCAACTGGCGGAACTGAACCAGTCCACCCTGGTGCAGATGCTGAATACCAAGGGACAAGCTTTTAGGAAACTGGGGATCAAGGCTGACCAGTTGGATGAGCAGCAGGCTTTAGAACTGCTGGTAAACAATCCCCGCCTCCTGGTAAGGCCGGTTTTGGTGAGAGGGCGGCAGGTGCTGACTGGTTTCAAGGAAGACCAATACCGCGACTTCTTTAATTAATGGGGAGAGAAGGTTATGAAGGTAATTACCGTGCCCCTGGCTTACACCAACTGTTATCTTATTCAAGCTGCTCAGGGGTGGATCCTGGTAGATGCCGGACGCCAGTCCGTGGCCAAGTTGTTTCAAAGACAACTGGGTAAACTGGGCATTGATTCCACGGACATAAAACTGATCATAATAACCCACGCTCATTTCGACCATGTGGGCAGTCTGGCTCAGATCAAGGACCTGTGCGGCTGTCCGGTCCTGGCTCACCCCCTGGAGGCCAGGATAATAGAAGCAGGAGAAGTAGTCATACCTCCGGGGACCAACTGGCTGGGCAACATGGTCAGCTGGGTGGGAAAGCGCAGTACCAGGATGCTGGGCTTTGCCAAAACCACAGTAGAAATAACTGCTGATGATGAATATGACTTGACCCCCTTCGGGGTAGCAGGTAAAATAATTCCTACTCCCGGGCACACTCCCGGGTCGATATCGGTTTTGCTGGAAGATGGGCAAGCGCTGGTCGGAGATCTGGCTATGAATATGGTCTTCCGCTCCCATATTCCCATTTTCGCCGAGGAGCCTTCCCAGATATCTTCCAGCTGGGAAATGCTTATCAATAAAGGAGCCACAGTGTTTTATCCTGCCCACGGGCGAAGATTGCCAATTAGCAAACTTCGCGGTATAAAGGACTCAGGTTCCGTGTAGATTATCTAAGGAAGATGATTGCCAGCAAATCGCATTAATGATGATAACCGAGGAGGGATTTTATTATGTCGGACCTGGTGGTTTCTGATTCTTATGAATGCACAATATGCGGGTACATATACGACCCGGCTGAAGGGGACCCAGAACAGGACATAGATCCCGGAACCAGTTTTGAAGATCTCCCTGATGATTGGGTATGCCCTGAATGCGGGGCCAGCAAGGAAGACTTTGTCATGGTTGAATAGCCTTAAATTCGATAGTATGCCGCCGGTGCTGCCGGCGGTATTTTTATTTCCTTTTGCATAAATAATAAAAGGGCACACTGATCTCCCGGAAATGGTTATTTTATGCTTGATAAAATATGCAGGGGTATGTATAATTATTGAAGTTTACTAATAAGTATACTAAAACCGCTCCGAGAAATAAGGAGGTTTCACCATGATTAAAGCAGCCATAATCGGAGACGGATACACGGCCGCCGATCTCTTGCGCCTTCTGGCCGGAAGAGAGGAAGTACAGGTAGAAATCATCTGCTCCACGGAAAACATAGGCCGGAAAATCAACCAGGTATATCCCCATTTGACCGGGTTCTACGATGTAACCTTGACGACTGCCGATCTCCAGGAAATCAAGGCAAGCTGCCAGGTTGCCTTTCTGGCCCTTCCCCATGGGCTGTCGGTGCCCATGGTCCAGGAACTTGTGGCGGGCGGGGTCCGCTGCATTGATCTGGGAGCCGATTTCCGCTTAAAAGATGCGGCAGTTTACGAAAAATACTATGAAAAGGTTCATGGCGCCCCCCACCTGCTGGCCGAGGCAGCGTACGGACTGCCGGAGCTGTACCGGGAGGAAATCCGCCATACCTCAATAGTGGCCAATCCCGGCTGTTACCCAACCAGTTCCATCCTGCCCCTGGCTCCGCTGCTGAGATCGGGAGTGCTGGACAGCCAGGGCATTATCATAGACTCAAAATCAGGGGTTACCGGGGCGGGCAGGACCCCCCAGCCCAGCAGTCATTTCTGCGAAGTCAACGAAGGCATTAAAGCCTATGGAGTGGGCGTGCACCGGCATACTCCGGAAATAGCCCAGGAACTGAGCCTGGCGGCCGGTACGGAGGTGGAGGTAGTTTTTACTCCTCACCTGGTACCCATGAACCGGGGTATTTTAAGTACCATATATGCCCGCTTGCGACGAGGAGCCAAACCCTCTGACGTCCGCAGGGTTTTGGAAGAGTTCTATGGATCAGAACCCTTTGTCAGGATCTTGCCAGAAGGAGTATTTCCCCATACCAAATGGGTTTACGGCACCAATTTCCTGGATATAGGGGTGCATGTTAACGAATCCAGCGGTCAGGTGATACTGGTTTCAGCCCTGGATAACCTGACCAAAGGAGCGTCCGGGCAGGCCATCCAGAACCTGAATATAATGTTTGGCTGGCCGGAAACCCGCGGACTGTTTTTCCCGGGAGTGCATCCCTAGGCAAAAGTTGCGGCTGACAAGGAGAGATAAGGATGAAAAAGATTACTGGATCTGTAACAGCTCCCCGGGGTTTTCTTGCTCAGGGAGTCTGTGCTGATATCAAAAAAAAGGATAAAAAAGATGTGGCGCTGATCTATTCGCAAGCCCCCTGTACCGCTGCCGGTACCTTTACTACCAATCTGGTACGGGCGGCCTGTGTGGATGTTACCCGCCAGCACCTGGCCAACGGGCAGGCCCAGGCCATTGTGGTCAACAGCGGCAATGCCAATGCCTGTACCGGGGAACAGGGATGGCAGGATACTATACAGATGGCCCAGATAACAGCCCAGTGCCTGAATATTGATCCCCATGACGTAGTGGTGGCTTCCACCGGGGTGATCGGAGTACCTATGTGCATGGAGAAGATTGAAAAGGGCATAAAAGCCGCCGCTGTGGGACTCAGCCCCGATGGCAGCCACAATGCCGCCCTGGCCATCATGACCACCGATCTGGTCAGCAAGGAAATGGCGGTGGAAATAGAATTACAGGGCAAGCCGGTACGCATAGGAGCCATTGCCAAGGGTTCGGGCATGATCCATCCCAACATGGCTACTATGCTGGCCTTTTTCACAACAGATGCTGCCATTGACAGCAAATGCTTAGACAAAGCCTTCCGCCAGGCGGTAGACAACTCCTTTAACATGATCAGTGTGGACCGGGATACCTCCACCAACGATATGGCGGTGATCCTGGCCAACGGTCTGGCCGGCAATCCGGTGATAAATGACCCTGGCAGCGAGGATTACCGGGTATTCCAGGAAGCCCTCCAGGAGGTGGCGATAACCCTGGCCAAAATGATAGCCCGGGACGGGGAAGGGGCTACCTGCATGATCGAGGTAAAGGTAATTGGAGCCCCCAGCCAGGAAGCAGCCCGGCAGATCGCCCGGTCGGTTACGACTTCCAATTTGACCAAAGCTGCTGTGTTCGGCAGGGACGCCAACTGGGGACGGATTCTGGCTGCTGCCGGTTGTTCCGGAGCGGTCTTTGACCCCAGCCGGGTTGACATCTACCTGGGTGAGGAAAAGATGGCGGAAAACGGTGTAGGGTTGCCATTTGACGAGGACAAAGCCCGACAGGAACTGGAGAAGGATCCGGTGGTGATAACCATAAACCTCAAGTCCGGATCGGAGACCGCCACCGCCTGGGGCTGTGACCTGTCCTATGAATACGTAAGAATCAATGCCGCTTATCGCACGTAGCAGATCAGTTTAGAGATTGCAAAAAGCCCCTGACGCGGCTCGAAATCATCGGCGGTAGAGACCGCGATGAATGAAAAGTCACCTTGGGTGTCATTGCTGTGAAAATGACTGCGCTGTGTCATCGCGAGGAGCGAAGCGACGTGGCGATCTGTTAACTCACACCGTTAGTTGCCATAGAGATTGCCACGCGCTACGCGCTCGCAATGACACAAGACTATTTTCACAGCAATGACAATTAAGAATTCCTTTCATAGCGATGACAGAATAATAATGACGTATGAGGGGGGAAAGAAGATGATAGCTACGGCCATGGAAAAGGCGGAAATACTGATTGAAGCTCTGCCCTATATAAAGGATTTTTACGGCAGGAAAGTGGTCATCAAGTACGGCGGAGCTGCCATGACCGAGCCTCACCTGCGGCAGAAGGTTATGCAGGATATAGTCCTGATGCATTATGTAGGAATGCGCCCTATTGTGGTCCATGGGGGAGGGCCGGAGATCAACCGCCTGCTGGAGCGCCTGAACATTCCCAGTGAATTCGTTAACGGCCTGCGGGTCACCGATGCCGCCGTCATGGAAGTGGTGGAAATGGTTCTGGGCGGCAAGGTCAACAAGGAAATCGTAGCTGGCTTGAATGCCAGCGGCGGCAAGGCCATCGGACTGTCCGGCAAGGACGGGAACCTGATTGAGGCCGGTCCCATTGATGACAGCGGCCAGCTGGGATATGTGGGCGAAGTCAGGCGCATAAATCCCCAGATCATAGATACAGTAATAGAAAACGGATACATACCGGTAATAGCTCCTATTGGTATTGATGACAAGCAGCAGACCTACAATATAAATGCTGATCTGGTTGCGGCAGCCATAGCTGTGACTATACAAGCCGATAAGCTGGTGCTGCTTACCGATGTACCCGGGCTCCTGCGGGACCCCAGTGACAGCAGCAGCCTGATATCGGTTTTGAAAGTAAGCGATGTCCCCAGGCTGGTTGACGAAGGAGTCATAGCCGGAGGGATGATCCCCAAAGTAAACTGCTGTGTCCAGGCAGTTACCGGGGGAGTCGGGCGTACCCACATCATCGACGGGAGGGTGCCCCATTCCATCCTCTTGGAGATTTTTACCCGGGAAGGTATCGGCACCATGGTAGTCAACGGTTAACTGGAAACGGAGGAAAGACCATGACCAATCAAGAATGGATGAACCGGGGCCAGGAAGTCCTGATGAATAATTACGGCCGCTTCCCTATCGCTATGGTAAAAGGGAAGGGCAGTTATGTATGGGATGCCAACAACAAGCAGTACCTGGACATGGTGGGGGGCATTGCCACCTGTTCCCTGGGCCACTGCCCGGAAGCGGTCCTCACCGTCCTGAAAAACCAGGCCCAGACTTTATGGCACGTATCCAATCTGTACTGGATACCCCCCCAGGTGGAACTGGCTGAAAAGCTCACCGCCAGTTCCGGACTGGATAAAGCCTTTTTCTGCAACAGCGGGGCGGAAGCCAACGAAGCGGCGATTAAACTGGCCCGCAAGTATTTTTACCGGAAAAAACAGGCCAACAAAACTGAGATCATAGCTTTTGAGCATTCTTTTCACGGGCGCACCATGGGCGCATTAACGGCCACAGGCCAGACCAAGTACCATGAAGGATTCGGCCCCCTGGTACCGGGATTCAAGTATGTGGAGTACAACAACCTGCCGGCAGTGGAACAGGCCATCACTGACAACACCTGCGCCATTATTGTGGAACCCATTCAGGGTGAAGGCGGTATTCACCCGGCTGATCCCACTTTCCTGAGGAGCCTGAGGCGTATCTGCGATCAGGCGGGAATACTGCTGATCTTTGATGAGGTCCAGTGCGGCATCGGCCGCACCGGCACCCTGTTTGCTTACCAGCAGTACGGGGTAACGCCCCATATCCTGACCCTGGCCAAGGGTTTGGGCAGCGGGTTCCCCATCGGGGCCATGCTGGCTACCGCCGAAGTGGCAACCGGCTTTGCGCCGGGAGACCATGCCGCTACCTTTGGCGGCAATCCTCTGGCCACAGCCGTAGCCAATCAAGTAATCGACATCATCAATCAGGAGGAATTCCTGAAGGGCGTAAAAGAAAAAGGCCAGCAGCTGCGGGAAGGCATACAGAAGATCAATGAACCGCGCATCAAGGAGATCCGCGGCCGGGGCCTGCTCATAGGAGTGGAGTTTACCGCAGAGGTAAAGGAACTGATCAATATCTGCATGAAGAAGGGCCTTCTGGTAGTAGGCGCCGGCACCCATGTGGTACGCTTTGTGCCGCCCCTGACCATCAATCAGACTGAGATCAACCAGGCCCTGGCTATTTTCAGGGACGCCCTGCAAGACTGGGATGCCTAAGCAGAAAGGAGCGTTGACCGTGCAGGCATTAAATGACTCTTTAAGAGGCCGGGATTTTATCAGCATCCACGATTATACCCCGGAAGAGATCGCTTATATACTGGAAGTGGGTGTAATTCTGAAAAAAGAGCAGAAACAAGGAATCCCCCATCCTCACCTGGCCGGCAAGACTTTAGGGATGATATTCCAGAAGTCTTCCACCCGTACCCGGGTAGCCTTTGAGGTGGGTATGTACCAACTCGGCGGGCATGCCCTGTTTTTGAGTCCCCGGGATATCCAGCTGGGGCGTGGAGAGACCATCAAGGATACCGCCCAGGTGCTGTCCCGCATGCTGGACGGCATAATGATCCGCACCTTTGAGCATGAGGAAGTCCTGGAACTGGCCAAATGGGCGGACATTCCTGTTATCAACGGGCTGACCGACCTGCTGCATCCCACCCAGGTCATCGGTGATCTAATGACCATAAAGGAACACAAAGGGCAGTTGAAGGGCTTGAAGCTGGCCTTTGTAGGGGATGGCAACAATGTGGCTCATTCCCTCCTGTTCGGGGGAGCCAAGGTGGGCATGGATGTGGTAATTGCCAGTCCTCCCGGCTTTGAACCCAACCCCCAGATTTTGAGCCTGGCCCAGCAGGATGCCCAGACCACCGGAGCTAAACTATGGGTGGTCAACGACCCGGCAGAAGCTGTCAGCGACGCGGATATAGTATATACTGATGTATGGGCCAGCATGGGTCAGGAAGACCAGGCCGAGGAAAAGGAAAAACAGTTCTTGCAGTACCAGGTCAACCAGAAACTGCTGTCCCTGGCCAAAAAGGATGCCATTGTCCTCCATTGCCTGCCCGCCAAGCGGGGCAAGGAAATAACCGGCGAGGTCATGGACGGGCCCCAGTCGGTGGTCTTTGATGAAGCAGAAAACCGCCTGCATGCTCACAAAGCCATCATGGCTTTGCTCATGTAATGTTATATAATAGCGCTATGGAAAGGTTAACTATTGAATTGGCCAGAGAATCTGATATACCTTTTATGCTGGAGTTATGGCAGGATACTCCCGGAGTAGGGCTGGGGCCTGGCGATGACTACACGTCTGTGGCCGCTTTTTTGCAAAGGAACCCCGGCAGTTGCCTGGTGCTGAAAAACCAGGATGCCGTAATCGGTACGGTGCTGGGTGGATTTGACGGCCGGCGAGGATACATTTACCACTTGGTGATACATGAAGATTACCGCCGCCAGGGTTATGGGAAAAAGCTGCTGCAGGAAGCAGTCCAGCGGCTTAAAGCCATAAATGCCGGGAAAATTCACCTGTTCGTTTTGAAAAGCAACTCGGAAGTTGAGGGCTTCTATGAAAAACAGGGGTGGATAAAACGACAGGACATTGAGGTGTTTTCCCTGGACACCGCCAAAATCTAGAGTAAAGGGGTAAGAGGAGTGAAAAAGCAGCGCGTAATCATTATGGGAGCAGCCGGCCGGGACTTTCATAACTTCAATACCTACTTCCGGGATAATGAAAACTACGAGGTAGTTGCTTTTACCGCTACCCAGATTCCGGATATCGAAGGCCGCGTATACCCGGCCAGTATCGCCGGAAAGCTTTATCCTGAGGGTATTCCAATCCATGGGGAAGAAGAACTGCCTGAACTTATAAGAAAATACCAGGTTGATGAAGTAATCTTCGCTTACAGTGACGTTTCCCACGAATATGTAATGCACCGGGCTTCCCTGGTATTGGCCTGCGGCGCCGACTTTCGCCTGATGGGAACCGACAAAACCATGTTAAAGTCCAAGGCCAAAGTGCTGGCAGTAACTGCAGTAAGAACCGGCAGCGGTAAAAGCCAGACCACTCGCTACTGTGCCAAAGTCCTCAGCCAGATGGGCAAGAAAGTGGTAATCGTCCGTCACCCCATGCCTTACGGGAATCTGGAGGAACAGGTGGTGCAGAGGTTCGCCAGCTACGAGGACCTGGATATGCATAAATGCACTATTGAGGAAAGAGAAGAGTATGAACCCCATATCGATCTGGGCCTAGTGGTTTACGCCGGTATCGACTACGAGAAAATCCTGCGCCAGGCGGAAGCCGAAGCCGATGTAGTCATATGGGATGGGGGCAACAACGATCTGCCTTTTTATGACACCGACCTGCATATTGTGGTGGTGGACCCCCACCGGGCCGGGCACGAGACCACCTATCACCCCGGGGAAGCCAACCTGAGAAGGGCGGATATAGCCATAATGAATAAAGTGGATTCCGCCGATCCTCTAGATGTGGAAAGAGTTAAAAAGACCATTGAGACCATAAATCCCCGGGCCAAGATAATCCTGGCCAATTCCCCCATAACTGTGGATGATCCGGAAGCCATAGCCGGTAAAAAAGTCCTGGTGGTGGAGGACGGCCCCACTCTTACCCATGGAGACATGGCGTACGGTGCCGGGGTGATCATAGCAGAGAAATTGGGGGCTGCTGAGCTTATCGACCCCCGCCCCTATGCAGTAGGATCTATCCGGAATACCTTTGCCAAGTATACCCACTTGTCCAAGCTGCTGCCAGCCATGGGTTACGGCAAAACCCAGATCGAGGAACTGGAGAAAACCATTAACAATTCCCCGGCTGAACTGGTGATAATCGGCACTCCAATTGATTTAAGGCGTATAATGCACTTGGAAAAACCCGCCGTGCGAGTAAGATACGACCTGGAAGAGATCGGAAACCGAGAGCTAGCCAGCATCTTAGCAAAATTCTAAGCAATATCGAGGTGGACAACATGAAAAAGGTGGTTCTAGCCTACTCCGGAGGCCTGGATACCTCCATCATTATCCCCTGGCTGAAAGAAAACTACGGCTGCGAAGTTATTGCTTTTTGTGCCGACCTGGGCCAGGGCGAGGAATTAGAACCGGTAAAGGAAATAGCCATCAAGTCAGGGGCTTCCAAAATCTATGTGGAAGACTTGGTGGAAGAGTTTGTGACCCAGTACTGCTGGCCGGTGCTTAAAGCCGGAGCCGTCTATGAGAAAAAGTATCTCCTGGGGACCTCCTTTGCCCGGCCGTTAATTGCCAAAAAGTTAGTGGAAATTGCCGAGAAAGAAGGGGCAGAAGCTGTGGCCCACGGAGCCACCGGCAAGGGTAATGACCAGGTGCGCTTTGAACTGGGGGTTAAAGCCTTAAATCCTGATCTGAAAATTATCGCTCCCTGGAGGCAATGGCATATCCGCTCCCGGGAGGATGCCATAGAATATGCCGCTGCCCACGGCATCGAAGTACCGGTCACCAAAGAAAAGATCTACAGCCGGGACCGGAATATCTGGCACATCTCCCATGAAGGCGGCCCGTTGGAGGATCCTGCCAATGAGCGGCCCGATGAGGTGCTGGTGCTGACCGTCCCGCCCGAGCAGGCCCCCGACAAGCCTGCCTATGTGGAAATAGGTTTTGAGCAGGGCATTCCCATATCCCTTGATGGACAGAAATACGGTCCGGTAGAGCTGTTGACCGAGCTAAACCGGCTGGGGGGTGCCAATGGTGTGGGAATTGTCAGCATCGTGGAAAACCGCCTGGTAGGCATGAAGTCCCGGGGAGTGTATGAAACCCCGGGAGGGACCATCCTGCATGCTGCCCATGATGAACTGGAACGGCTGACCCTGGATCGCCGCACCCTGCAGTTTAAGGAACTGGTAGCCACAAAATATGCCGAATTGGTTTATGACGGCAACTGGTTCAGCAAGCTAAAACAGTGCCTGGATGCCTTTGTCGATGAAACCCAGAAAACCGTGACCGGCACAGTGCGGGTCAAGCTGTACAAGGGCAACTGTGAAGCGGTGGCTTCCACCTCCCCTTATTCCTTGTATAATGAAGATCTGGCCACCTTCGGCGCCGATGAAATATACAGCCACAAGGATGCGGAAGGATTTATCAACCTTTTCGGTCTGCCCCTCAAAGTGCAGGCTCTCATGGAGCGCAGGGCAAAAGGCCAATAGCCGGACCCAATAGGATTCGACAAATACCGGGGCAATTTTAGTCCCGGTTTTTTTTGTGACCAAAGTGCGAAGGAACAATATTGCCGGATATAGAAAGGGTATCGGGAACCGGTTGCTGCCAGATAATATACCTAAAATCAGCATGCCTGGCCGGGAATCGACGTGTATTTTTCCGTTTATATCCCTCCTTTTCACGGCCTTTTTACAAAAATCAACCCGGAGGGTAAAATGACTCGAAAACAGTATGAAATGCTTTTTTTAGCAAATTTTTTAGTTTTATTTTGTTTTATTCAATAATATTTGGTTTGACCGCGCAGGCCGCGAACTCTATAATGACTATACAATATAAAGTAGTATGGATAAGTATGGACCACAATATATTGTGGTTTTCGTAAAGGAGGATGATGGAGTGGACATTACGAAGATCAAGAAACGCGATGGACGCATTGTTCCCTTTGAAAAAGAAAAGATCACCAAAGCTATCTGGAAAGCGGCTCAGGCAGTGGGAGGCAAGGACTACCAGACCGCGGTGGAATTGACCGAAAAGGTTGTAGAGATAGCCCAGTATGTAGACGACGACGAGATTGCCACTGTAGAAAAGATTCAGGACCTGGTAGAACGGGTATTGGTCAAGAACGGCCACTACAAAACCGCCAAGGCCTATATTCTCTACCGCAAGCAGCATGAGGAGCTTCGCGAAACCAGCCAGCTGTTGTTTAACAATAAAATAATCGCTGATTATATAGAGAAAAACGACTGGCGGATCAAAGAGAACTCTAACATGACCTACTCACTGCAGGGCATGAATTTCCATATATCCTCCATAATCGTATCCCAGTACTGGCTGAACAAGGTTTATCCCCCTGAGATCAGGGAAGCCCATACCCGGGGAGATTTTCATATCCACGATCTGGGCATTCTGGGAGCCTACTGCGTGGGCTGGGATATACAGGACCTGCTTTTGGAAGGGTTCAAAGGGGTGCGGGGCAAGGTAGCCAGCGGCCCGGCCAAGCATTTCCGCTCCATCCTGGGACAGATTGTCAACTTCTTCTTTACCCTGCAAGGGGAAGCGGCAGGTGCCCAGGCATTCTCCAACTTTGATACCCTGCTGGCTCCGTTCATTCGCTATGACCAGCTGGATTACAAGCAGGTCAAACAGTGCCTGCAGGAATTTGTCTTTAATATGAACGTGCCTACCCGGGTCGGATTCCAGACACCTTTTACCAATGTGACCCTGGATCTCAAAGTCCCGGATTTCCTGAAGAACCAGCCGGTTATAATCGGCGGCCAGATAATGGACGCCACCTACGGCGAGTTCCAGGAAGAAATGGACATGTTCAACCAGGCTTTTGCTGAAGTTATGATGGAAGGTGACGTGGAAGAAAGGGTATTTACTTTCCCCATTCCCACTTACAATATTACCGAAGACTTCGACTGGGATAATCCCAAGTACGAGAAGATCTGGGAAATGACAGCCCGTTACGGCATTCCCTACTTCTCCAACTTTGTCAACAGCGACATGAAGCCGGAGGACGCCCGCAGCATGTGCTGCCGCCTGCGGTTGGACAACCGTGAACTGCGCAAGCGGGGCGGGGGACTGTTCGGTGCCAATCCTCTGACCGGATCCATTGGCGTGGTTACTATTAATATGAGCCGGATTGGCTACCTGGCCAAGGACCGGGAGGATTACTTCAACCGCCTGCAGCATGTAATGGAATTGGCCCGGAACAGCCTGGAAATCAAACGCAAAGTACTGGAAAACCTGACTGATTCCGGACTATATCCCTATTCCCAGTTTTACCTGCGCCGCATAAAAGAAGGCTTTGGCAGCTACTGGAAGAACCATTTTTCCACTATAGGATTAATCGGCATGAACGAATCCTGCCTGAACTTCCTGGGCTGTGACATTGCCAGTGATGAAGGCCTGGCCTTTACCAAGGAAGTCATGGATTTCATGCGGGAAAAACTGGTAGAATTCCAGGAGGAAACCGGCAATATCTATAACCTGGAAGCCACCCCGGCCGAGGGCGTATCCTACAGTGTAGCCCGCAAGGATAAGGCTCAATTCCCGGATATCATAGTAGCCAACGAAGCCGAATACCGGCGGGGAGCAGAACCGTACTACACCAATTCCACCCAGCTGCCGGTTAACTATACCGACGACCTGTTCAAGGCTCTGACCCTGCAGGACGACCTGCAGACCCGTTATACCGGCGGAACGGTCTTCCATATCTTCCTGGGCGAATCGGTGCCTTCCACTGAGTCAGCCAAGAAGCTGGTGCGCAAGGTATGCCATCAGTTCAGGCTGCCTTACTTTACCCTGACGCCTACTTTCAGCATCTGCTCCAGCCACGGGTACTTAAGCGGGAAGCATCAGACCTGTCCCATATGTGAAGCCGAAGGCCGGCAGACGGTGTGCGAAGTATATTCCCGGGTGGTAGGATACCTGCGCCCCATCGATCAGTGGAACGCCGGCAAGCAGGCCGAGTTCCAGGCCCGAAAAACTTACGACAAGGCGATTCAATAGATGAAGTTTGCTGGATTGGTTAAACAAAGTCTGGTGGATTACCCGGGTGAAGTCACAGCCGTGCTCTTCACCCGGGGCTGCAATATACGCTGTCCCTTCTGCCAGAATCCTGATCTCCTGCTGCGTTCACCCCGGTTTGTTGAGCCCATCAGCCTGGAAGAAGCCCTGGATTTCTTAAAAGAACGGAAAGGCTTTCTGGATGCGGTAACGGTTACCGGGGGGGAACCAACTCTGCATGAGGATCTGCCCCATGCCCTGTCCGCCTTCAAGGCCCTGGGCTACCTGGTTAAACTGGATACCAACGGCACGAATCCGGCCATGCTGCAGCAGCTGATTGCCGGCGGCATCCTGGATTATGTGGCAATGGATATAAAAGCACCCCTGGATTACCGCAAGTATGCCCGCGCCTGCGGCAAACTTACCACCGAGGAGTTCTTCAATGTACGCAGTTCCATTCGTATGCTCATGGAAGCTGGCATAGAGGTGGAATTCCGTACCACCGTGGTACCCCTGCTGCATTCCTTCGAAGATATCGAGGAAATAGCCCGCTATATCCAGGGCGCTCCCCTGTATTCCCTGCAGCAGTTCAATCCCTCCGTCACCCTGGACACCGATTACGGTGCCGTAGTTCCCTATACCCGCCAGGAAATGCAGGCCTTAGCCGACCGCTGTGCCCCCTTTGTGCAAAACGTCCGGGTAGTAAATATATAATGCCGATATAGATGTTTTAGAAATACCCTGGGTAACCCAGGGCGTTTTTTTGTGCGAATGGACCGGTTTCATGTAGGTGCAATGTATATTTTCGGCTAAATGTGAAAAATAATATAAAATTGTAGGCTTTTATCCATATTAATGCTATAATGATATCACTTCACCCTATTAAGTTACCATTAATGTCAAGACATCAAACATATAAAGATCTACGCCACTCTTGTAACCATCTCGACGTTTCCAGCATTACTTATAGTTCTAAATAGCGAAAGCGTACGTAAGCTGTAACAGTGTAGTTTCTGGGAAAGGGGGACTGAAGCTATTAACAGTTTATAGACTATCAATTATATTGATTGTCTGTAATCAGGAAAGGAGAGGAAAAACATGCTGAGTCAAGAAAACCTGAACAGAAGTTTTGCCATGGCCGATAGCGCTTTCGAAAAAATGTGGGATATGTGGCTGGTAGGCTTGGGGAGTATGTCCTGGTCACAAGAGCAACTGGAGAATATGGTTAAAAAGTACTTAGAACAAAGGAAAACTGCCCGGGAAGAAAGCACCAAAATTATTGAGGAATTGATGCAACAGGTCAAGAAAAACCAGCAGCAAATGAACAGTATGATTCAGGAAGCTGTGAAGGTTGCCATGGAGAATATAAATATTCCCACTTTCAATACTTTGGACGAATTAAAGAAAAAGGTAGATGATCTATCCAAAAAAGTTAACGAACTATAATATAAACAGAACTGATCCAAACCAGCGCGGTCCGTTCCGGGTATCATTGATACCCGGAAAAACCGCGTTTTTACATATCTCTAAGGGGGGAAGATCATGACGCAAAATAAGGGAAAAACAGCCTCAAATAATGAATCAGGCCCGCAGGAGAAGTTCTTTGTCCCAGACTACAGCGAATTGTGGAAAGAATGGTATTTTCGTATGGAAGATATCTGGTCTGAGACTTTTCAGGAATTATTAAGTACCAAGACTTTTGTCAATCTAATGAACAGTACTCTGGAACAGTATCTTTTTAACGAAAAACTAAATCGTCAGAATATGGAGCGCTTTTTAGAAACCAGCCCCTTTCCCACCAAGAATGATGTAGCTCGTGTTGCAGAACTAGCCGTTTCTCTGGAGGAGAAGATCGATAATTTGGAGTTTAATGCTATTCCTGCTCTGGAGAGTATGGCCGATAGCCTGCTAAAACTCGTGGACTCTCATGAAAACATCAAGAAAGAACTGGATGCGCTAAAAAAGGAAAACCAGGCTTTAAATAAAAAGATAACTAGCTTAAATAAACAGTTGTCGGCCGCCAAGGGAAAATCCTCCCCCAAGGCCAAACAAGAAAATAATTCTGAAGAAGAATAGGAAGGAGAAAAATAAATGATTGAACACACTTACCAGGAGCTAAAAGTAGGCCAGATAGGCTTCGTGGAAAAAACCATTACAGAAACGGATTTATATGTTTACGCCGGCGTTACCGGAGATTTTAGCTGGTTGCATGTCAATGAGGTCAGAGCAAGGCAAGGCCATTTTAAAACCCGGATTGTGCACGGGATGCTGCTGGCCGGGTTAATATCCACGGTTATAGGCAACCAGATGCCTGGGGCGGGTACTATTTACGAAAAACAGAGTCTACATTTTGTAAGACCTTGTTTTATAAACGATACCATTCGCGCTCAAACCGAAGTCATAGAATTATTACCAGCGGGCCGGGTGCGCTTGAAAACCACTTGTCATAACCAGAAAGGGGAGCTGCTGGTGGAAGGAGAGGCCATCGTTATACCTCCCCGCCATCATATGGTTGGAAATCTGCTGGGAAAGGAGGTCATTGCTACATGAAAAGTATAGAATTGCTGCATGGTTCTCCTGAAGAGGTAGGCGCCCAATTACAAAAGAATATGGACCGGCTGCTGGATAGCACCCGCCGGTGGGCAGAAATACTAGCCTATGATCCGCAGCCCCAAACCGGTATGACTCCTAAGGATATTGTGTGGCGCAAAAACAAAGCTCGTTTATACCGGTACCTTCCGCCGGTGGGAATTCAATACCAGACCCCAATTCTGTTTATTTATGCCTTAATAAACAAGCCTTACATCCTTGATCTTATTCCCGGTATGAGTCTGATCGAACATTTGGTGAATCAGGGTTTCGATGTTTACTTACTGGATTGGGGGGAGTTCCAGTGGGAGGATCGCCATCTAAGTTTCACGGATCTCATATATGATTATATCGCCCGTGCCGTAGCAAAAGTGGTCCAAATATCCGGATGTAACCAGGTCAGTTTAGCCGGTTACTGTATGGGCGGTACCATAACTACTATGTATGCTGCTCTTTTTGACACACCCCAAATTCGTAATATCCTCTACCTGGCAGCGCCTATTGATTTTGAAAATGCTGGATTGTCCAGTATCTGGCTGAAAGCCCCCGAGTTTGATGCAGATAAGGTAGCGGAAACATTTCAATTAGTTCCTAAACATTTTATTGATACAGGAGTAAAGATGCTCCGACCGGTGCGAAATTTTTGGGGAACTTACACACGCCTATGGAAATCCGTAGATGAAGGAACTCCCATTGAAGCCTGGAAGGCCTTAAACAAATGGGTTAACGATAACGTAAACTTCCCGGGAAATGCTTACCGGCAGTGGATTAAAGACTTTTATCAGGAGAACAAGTTAGTCAAAGGTCAATTGCATATCAAGGGACAAGTAGTGGATATGAAAAACATAAATGCCTCACTGCTGGTGTTGGCCGGGGAAAAAGACCATTTGGTTCTGCCTCATCAGACCGAAGGTATTATTAAACATAGCAGTTCCCAGGACAAAACCTATCAAGTCTTTCCCGTGGGACATGGCGGCCTGGTGTTCGGCAGCTATGCCAAATACAATGTATATCCTGTAATCTCCCAATGGCTGGCCCAGCGTTCTTAGTAACCATCGCTTAGTTGCTGGTGAACCCATCGAGCTGCTTGGGGATGGTATAATAGTTCAATATGATTCAGGGGCAGGGCTTGTTTCTCTTTCAAACGGGCACCCCGTTTTACCATGGCTTCAGTATTGAAAACGCTGTCCAAGAACACAACCCCATCGCTTTCAGCTCCACCCGGCAGCGGAATCATACCAAATAAACAGCTGGTACCACCCAGGACGGAAAGCTCAATATCCGGTTCCAGACCCCGTCTCTCCAGGTGCTCGATGAGGTAGCCCCCGTCTGCCAAAGCAGCATCGATACCGCGGGAGTGACTCATAAAACCTTTCCCTCCGTAATATGTGGTCCACCAATCCTGCTGGGTAATATCCAAAGGAATCTGCTCATCCCAGCGGTAGAGAATTTGGCTTTGACCCGGGAAGGCACCTCCGGTGTAAATGGAGCGGAGGGTAACATCAATGGGGCTGCCCCAGCAGTATAAGCGATCCCAGGCAATCACCCCATTGCCGCCGGCCAGGTAGATCATATAGGAGATACTGGGAAAGCGAAAAGCAAAGTCATTTCCCAGGTTGGGAACTCCTAACATAATTAAGCGCCGCACGTCACCACGGAAAGCAGGGGATATTAAGCTGGACAAGTATATGCGAGCAGCAATGCCTCCTTTGCTATGAACAACCAGGTCCACCTTTTGGACACCGCAGCGGGAACAGACTTGCTGCACCGCATCAGCCAGCTGCTGGGCTTGTATATAATTGTCACCATGAGGGTGGGAAAAAGTAATGGCAAAGACCCGGTAGCCTAGCTCCACTAACTGTTGCTGCAGTCCCACATGGCCCATGTTCCATAGGTTAGTAAAAGATGTGGCATCTAATCCAGCGCCATGAACCAGAAGAACTGGAACCGGGCGGAAGTTACTATCCCACCCGGGTGCTGAATGCAGCAGGTAATGGCTGGCTGGTGGAGTGTTGCTGCCGAAATACTCAATTAAATATGGATCAATGTGAGTATTTACTTCACAGAAAGGTTCTTTCACTTGGCTAAGGGAAGAAAGCATTCGCAATTCTGTCTTCTGCCAATGACTACTGCTGTTGGCAGCATAGACACGTAAGCTATATAGCAAATCCGGTTTGCCATATCCGGGCATGGCACCACTTCCTTTGGCTTCTTTTAGAATAGTTTAGCAGATAAACCAGTGTTGCTCACCTGCGATGGTAAATTAAGGGAGAAGGGAATGAAATTATGCAAACCTTTAATGATCTAAAGCTAGTTCAACGTTATTACTCCATACTGGAGCAATTACGCCATCCATATGCTTACTGGTCAACACCCAACCATATAATTTTGGAGCATCAAACGCTGCGACTAAGACATTTTAATAATCCCAATATATCTGATAGTGAGCGGCCGGTCTTAATCTTGCCACCCCAGGCCGGCCATCACGCCAACATTGTCGATTATTCTTCCGAGCAAAGCCTGGTAAGAGTGTTTCATCGCTATGGTTTTGATGTTTATGTTACCGAGTGGTTATCGGCTACACCGAAATATAAAGATTTAGGAATAGATGATTATATACGACTAACCGATGAAGCTGTAGAGGAAATACGCCGTCGTACCGGTTTATACCGTATTCATTTAGTGGGAGAATGCCAGGGAGGATGGCAGGCAGCCGTATATACTTCCTTGTTTCCCGAGAAAATAGCTAGCTTAGTGGTGGCAGCGGCCCCCATCGATGTATTTGCTGCTCCTTCTCAACTAGTAGATTATGCCAAGCTGCCCATGGCCTTTTTCCGATACCTGGTGGCTACCGGGCAGGGAGTTATGAGAGGGAAATATATATTATATGGATTTAAGAACATGCAGCCCGAGGAGCACTATGTTTTAAAATACAAACGGCTATGGGATATGCTGAAAGAAGGGGATGAAGCTGGCATAGAGCGGTTTATCCGTTTTGAAAACTGGTACGAATATACTCAGGATTTACCAGGACGTTTTTATTTGGAAATCGTAGAAAAAATTTTTAAAAACAACGGTCTTACCAAGCCAGGTTATATTCGCCTGAATGGCAGATCGGTGGATCTGGGTATGATCAGGTGTCCGGTTATTCTCATGGCCGGTGAGAAAGATCATATTACCCCTGCACCGCAGCTTTTTGCTATGCGCGAATTAATCAGTACCCCCTCGGAAGACATTATTGAAATAATTACCAGTGGCGGCCATATAGGTACCTTGATGGGAAACGAAGCTCTGCGGGAAAACTGGACCACAGTTAATGAAATGCTCAAACAGGTTATCTAGGAACCTATCACTACAGAGCAGCTTAAACATGTTACCGGCTGTCCTATACAATCCGCCTCCAATCAAGCTATAATAATGATTAAATCTAGAGCAAAGGAACTTGAGACAGTATGAAAATGTGGAGCGGTCGTTTTACCAAAAAGAGTGATCGCCTGACCGAGGAATTCAACGCCTCCATAGGGGTGGACAGCCGCATGTACCGGCAGGATATTGCCGGCAGTATCGCCCATGCCGCCATGCTGGCCCACCAGGGCATAATTACCCCCCAGGAAGGGGAGCAGATAATCAAAGGCCTGCAGGAGGTCCTGGAGGACATAGAAGCCGGCAGGCTGGAATTTACCATTGAAGCCGAAGACATTCACATGAACGTGGAGACCTTTCTGACCCAGAAGATCGGGGATGTGGGCAAAAAACTGCACACCGCCCGCAGCCGCAATGACCAGGTGGCCCTGGATGTACGCCTTTACCTGCGGGATGAAATAGCCCAGATCAGGAAGCTTCTCCTGGAACTGATTGCTGTCCTGATCGATCTAGCCTCCCGGCATGTCCATACTATCATGCCCGGTTATACCCATCTGCAAAGGGCCCAGCCCATTACCCTGGCCCATCACCTGTTAGCCTACGTAGAAATGCTGCGCCGGGATGTGGAGAGACTTGACGACTGCAGCAAACGGGTAGATGTAATGCCCCTGGGTTCCGGAGCCCTGGCGGGGACCGGCTTTCCCCTGGACCGGGAAATGGTTGCCCGGCAGCTTGGCTTCAGCCAGATTACCCGCAACAGCCTGGACGGGGTAAGCGACCGGGACTATGCCATTGAATTTGCCAGCTTTGCCAGCATACTGATGATGCACCTGTCCCGCTTGTCGGAAGAACTGATCCTCTGGTCCAGCAGCGAGTTTGGCTTTGTGGAACTGGATGATGCTTTCGCCACCGGTTCCAGCATTATGCCCCAGAAAAAGAACCCTGACCTGGCTGAACTGGTGCGGGGCAAGACCGGCCGTGTCTACGGGGATTTGATAACCCTGCTGACCATAATGAAGTCCCTGCCCCTGGCCTACAACAAGGACATGCAGGAAGACAAGGAACCCTTGTTTGACGCCATCGATACGGTAAAAGCCTCCCTGATGGTTTTTGCCCCCATGCTTAAAACAGCCCGGTTCAATACCCAGCGCATGGCTCATGCTGCCCAGGGCGGGTTTACCAATGCCACCGATCTGGCTGATTACCTGGCCGCCAAGGGCCTTCCCTTTAGGGATGCCCATGAAGTAGTGGGCAAAGCCGTGCTCTACTGCCTGGAAAAAGGCATCAGCCTGCAGGACGTGGATTTGGCCACTTACCAGGCCTTTTCACCCTTGATAGAGGAAGATATATATGAATTCATTGATGTTACCCGCTGTGTGGCGCGGCGCCGGGTTCCGGGCGGACCCGCACCGGAAATGGTAAGCCTGGCCATAAGCGAGGCCCAAGAGTGGTTGAGGAGGATAGGATACGATGCAGATAAGCAGGTTTGAACATGTGAATGGCATTCCTGTTGAAGAAAAGGTGGAAGAGTGGGTGGAAACCTATTTCCACAATATGATGACCGTATTAAACTCCTTCCTGTCCTATGTGGATATTGCCGTAGCGGTCGACCGTCTTAAAAGTATACCTTTTGACAAGCTGGTACGTGAGGAACTGGAGGGAGAGAGTGAAGCGGTCTTAACTATTGCGGTCAATAAAATACAGGAACTGGCTGAAGCAGAGATTTCCTTCCAGGAGTCCTATTTAAATCCATGACATTTGGGTAAAATCCTAATAAAATTAGGACTAAAGCCGGATGAAAAAATCCGGCTATTTGCATGCCGTAATTGGGACTGGGAAGCGGAAAAACCAGGGTGTAAAATAACCTTTAGTCACAAACATTGAATGAGAGGGAAGACCATACTATGGAAAAGTGCAGTATATGCAGCAAACCTTACCCAGAGGGAACACTAAAGAAAATGGTACAAATTTTAGACCGCAAGGCCTACTTGTACCATGTTTGTCCTGCCTGCCAGACCATCATAAATAACAATCCCAGCTATTACTATCTCACCGAAACGAAATAGTGAGCAATCCTTAATGCCTGAAATCTGCAGCTTTGTTACCTATTTCACGTATGTTAAGTTATAGTCTATACTCAATATACTCGTGCTGGCAGGGGTTACCATATGAAATATACATCCGTTGTTCTTCCGGAATCATTATAAATGATACCAGGGTTTCAGCATTAAACAGTCTGGGGGTTTTGGAGTCATAATGCCGGCAGATTGACAGGGGATAGTCATTGTGATCAGCCAAAATAGTCATCATTTTTTCCACGGTAATGTCACCGTATTCCATATCCATGAGGCGTTTCATTCTGTCTAAACGAAGATAACTGTCTGCTATCCCCATGTAAGCCAGATCTCCTTTCTTAAAACGATCGGTTACATAATGATTGGAATGTACCAATATGTCCTGTTCAGGGTAAATAATGTTGAAATCGTCGAACACACTCTCAATGCCAACTATATCACCTTCCGCACTGGCCAGGTGGTAATAGCCAACACCCCGGGCAGCCTGACACAATACACCTAAAGCATCTCCTATGGTTTTCTGACGCATGGCTTTAGGCAAGTAACAGGCCAAAGGGATATTTAAGTGAAAGTTTTCAGGAGGAGTTAAGGTCGAATTTGCACATATTCCGAATCCTGCCGAGCTTAATGTGTACTCGGCAAAACCTCCTAAAGATATGGTCAGTTGAGTCAATCCATCCTCATGGGTTACTTTCAGCAGATCAACCGGAAATCCCGGGTACCAGTCGATATTCTGGCCGAGAATAGTTTTGCCGTCTCTGGTAGCTTTTCCGCGAGCGGCAAAGGATGTGCACAATCCGGAAAGCTTAGGATAATATGGACCCAGTTCCAAGGTACAGCGTAAGGCGAAAGCTTGCTCAAAGCTGATTCCAGCTCCTTCAGCCTGGCCCTTGATCATTTCAATCAGCTCAGGATCAAAGCTTTCTACCAAAGGCAGGTATTTTTTGGCGGTGTCAACAAGCTGCTCCTGGCTTATCTTGTAACCGGAAGTTAATATGCCAAAATTGATTTCCAGAGATTTAAGTATATATCCCGGCAGCCCTCACCATATTGCAACCCGATTTCATATGGAGTCCCGCTGCATTCGATAACTCTGAGCTCTCTTTTACTATTCATTCACAATCCCCCTATGATTTCCAATTCCGTACCAGATGTTTTCCCAAACCACTTCAATTTTGCGTGGCTCTAGATCAGGATTCAACAATACCGCCAACAATAAGCCTTCTCTAAAACAGTAGAAAGAAAATAGCGTATCCAATACCACACTACGGCGCAGATCTCCCCGGTCCATGCCCTTTTCAATTAATGCGGCTAATTTTTCATACAAGCTAGTTTCCAGATTGCTAATTTGAGCAAATAGCTTTTCTTTAAGAGAGGCTGGAGGGAAAAGGAGAATGCGATTCCAAAACGCTGATAGCTCCGGGTTTTGGGCAAAATAGGTGATATAGGCGCGAAATACATGATATAGCTGAGCTTTAGTGCTTTCCAGTTCTTCAGCTTCTTTCAAAATCTGTTCGATGTATTGCTGATAGTCATTTGCCACTTCTGTGAAGATAGATAAAAATAGTTCCTCCTTGGATGCAAAGTGTGAATATAGGGTGGGTTTCTTAATACCTATGGCATCCGCGATTTGGCTCATGGTAGTTGACTCATATCCATGGGCAGCAAATAGAGAAAAAGCTATTTCTTTCAAGCGGTTTTTAGCAGAACTCTCCACAGGTCTTCCCTCCTACCAACCGGTCGGTAGGTAAATACTATCATCTTGCATGCCGGCTGTCAAGTGGATAAATAGCCGCAAGTAGTCTTGTATTTAAGAACATTCAAAAATGGCAATAATAGAATCTTCTTGCTTCCACCCCAGCTAAGCCTTTATAATTTATTGGTGTCAGGTTATTATATTGGACATGAAACTTAATACGCCGATGTGGCTCAGTGGTAGAGCAGCTGATTCGTAATCAGCAGGTCGCCGGTTCGAATCCGGCCATCGGCTCCAGCTGAAAATTAAGGCCCCTCGAGGTTGAAGGGGCTGAGAGTGTTAAAAAATTAGCTAAAAGAGATCGCCACGTCGCTACGCTCCTCGCGATGACATACCAAAAGGCCAGCTTATGTGTCATTGCTGTGAAAATGACTGCGCTTTGTCATCGCGAGGCACGAAGTGCCGTGGCGATCTCAATTCCGGATAGCAGGCAGAGAAGGAGATTGCCGCGCCCCTTCCAGGGGCTCGCAATGACACCAAAGGTAACTTTTCATTTATCGTGGCCAGTTCTTCTGGTGATAATTGCGAGCCCCGGAGGGGCGTGGCAATCTCGAACGTCGAACCGCCAATAGACTTCATTGACAGTCTGAAACCGCGCAGATTTGCGCGGTTTGCTGTTTAGGAGCCGTTACTGTGTTTTGTTGGAATAGTGCTGATTTCATCATAAAATCGATTACATTCAACAAAATGAATTGAATTTCAATAGGGATCTTATTATCAACCAACTTGAAGTTGGTTGTAAGCCCTGTTCCAATATAGTCTGAGGTCTCTCCTGTTCCCCAGATGCTGTTAAGTGCCAATTTTAACGTAATGCTCTCTACTTCGTTGGTTCAATAACCTTGATCCAAAAGCCGCCGATTGGCTGTGCACCTTCCATCTTTTCATCATCAATGAGAATCTGTGTTGCTTTTTCTTTTTCCTGCTCGTTCAGGATCTGTTGTTCTATAGCCGCGCTCTCCTTAACCCAGCAGTCATAGGCGACCCCCAGGAACTCGTTGTTATACCTTGAAAAGGTTAATTGAGCCTGCTGCCCGTTTTCGGATTTCACCTGTATTTCTACAGTGGCATTTTTAGCACCGGATGGATTGGTGCAGAAGCCTTGCCCGGCATATTCCACCGATGTTACTTTCCCGGTGACGAACTGATATTTTTGGTTAATTGTTTGGGCGAGGGCATCAAATTCTGTGTGATCTTTCAGAAGGGACGTGTCCATACCGGTGTCAACTCCCTCATCCCAGTATTTTTCCTGCTGGGTAACACGATTCTCACCGGTCACTGCATCGATACTAAAGTAATAAAGGTGGTTTTCACTGATGGTAACGATGCCGGTCCAATCCGCACGGGGATGAGTTGAAGTTGCTTCGTTGTAGGTCATTTCGATGGTTTTTCCGCTCAGATCCAGGCCAAATACCCTCCAGAGATCCTGGGCACCGCGCTCAGCGGCCTCTTCTACGGAAATATCTTTGGCTGTAGGTTGTTTTGAATATTGTCCCAGCTCTATTGTATAATCTGCTTTGACATAGCCTGCAGGAACACTTGATTTGCCTGCTGTTTCCATGCTGACTGCCGCTGGAACGGTAGCGGTTTGATTGGTTACTGCCGAGAAAGCTGCTTGGGTAATGCCGGCGAAAACCAGTGCACATACACCGATGATTGCAGCTGTCTCCAATACGATCCGGCGTAATTCTTTTTGGTTAACCTCAATTTTTTTCATTTTATCCTGCTTCCTTTCATTTTTGATTTGTGATCACAGGTTTAGTATGAAGCAGTATAATCAGTAAGCTGTTACCGACTTATCATAGACTTGTAAAAATAACTTTTGTGGTTGTTCCCAATCCGGGTTGCGAATCAAACTTCAACTCAGCTCCGTGACGGGCGGCTATCTGCTCACAAATGGACAACCCCAGCCCCACCCCGCCCTCTGCTCTGCTGCGGGCTTTATCTACCCGGTAAAATGGTTCCGTAATGTGGGCTAGCTGCTCACGTGTCATCCCTCTGCCATTGTCTCGAACCTCAATAATCTTTCGGCCGTTTTCTGCATAGGCCGTTATGTTTATGCTGCCCCCTGGTTCGCAGGCCTTTATCGCGTTGTCGGTGAGGTTCACCATCAGACTTTGAAGCAAGTCCCGGTCTCCGTTCAAAACATCAAAACCACATGCAAAAGATATAGTAACCTGCTTTTCCTCTGCCTTTCGGACCAGCGTATCGATTATATTCTGGAAAAGTTCGGCGATATCTACCGGTGCAAACACAATCTCGCTGCTGCGCAGAGAGGCCAGGTCCAGCAAAACGTAAGCGATGTTCTGCAAGCGCCTGCTCTCAGACATGATAAAGCCGGTTGCTTCCAGCTTGTCTTCCTCTGAAATGGAGGCCTTCTGCAGGTACTCTGCGTATCCGTAAATACTGGTCAAAGGGGTCCGCAATTCGTGGGCAAAATTATCGATAAACCGCTGTTTCTGCTCCGCCGCATCGGCAAGCCGGGCAATCTGGTTCTCAATCGCTTCCGCCATATTGTTAAAGCTGGTGGCCATTTCGGAAAGCTCGTCCTGACCCCGAACCGGGATCCGATTGGCATAATTGCCCTGAGCAATGCTCTTCGAAGCCTCGGAGATTTGCTGCAGAGGCTTAAAAAGGTGATTGAGCAGCAGAATGAGACAAACGGCAAGCAGGGAGGAGATAACCAGTCCAGCCAGGAACAGAAGACTTGTCATTCTTTTCCATGCGGCTGTGAGTTCAGACAAATCATAATAATAAGACAGTACGATACTATCATGTGGGGCTGGAAGTACCCCAACAACGCCGATATACTTTCTGTCCTGGGATGGCAGTGTGGAGATGATCCGTTTACCCGCTGCCGGCAGCTCCGGTTTTCCTTTTAACTCCTGTCCCTCCGGCAGGCTGGAATAGAGTGTTTGGCCATTCTGCACAAGTTCCATATATACATTCTGCTTCCCGTAATAATGGACATAGGAGTCAAAGAGCACCTGTAATGCGCTGCCCGCTTCAATACCTCTGCTTTCCAGTGCGGTCAGATCTTTGGTCAGTGCTATCGTAATAAAACTATGGTCCCGCAGACAGTTTTCCCGGGTGCTGTCCAGGTTGGTTTTCAGATTAACAATGGAAATCAATAAAATACTGCCGTTAAAAAACAGGAGAAACAGTATCAAGGTGAGCAAATAGGTCTTGTTTTTCATATCAAATACTCATTTCTTTTGAAAGTTCGCAGGTTCCAACGAGCTCAATATATTTCATACCTCAAGCCGGTAACCCAGTTTGTAAACAGTTTTAATACGTTCTTCCAGGCCTAGTTTTTTGCGCAGTTTCTGAATATGTACATCGACTGTGCGGGTATCTCCTTCGTAATCGTAACCCCAGGCGAGATTCAGCAGTTTCTCTCTTGATAGAGCGATATTCCGGTTCAGCACCAGAGCCTCAAGCAAATCATATTCCTTGGGTGTACAGTCCACCACCTCTCCGTCTAAAAGAATCTGACGGCTGTCAAAGCGAATAATTACATTATCAAATGCAAAGCTCTTTTCTTCTTTTTTCGTCCTGCGTAAGACCGCATCAACACGGGCCAGCAGTTCCAACATTTCAAAGGGTTTTGTAAGGTAATCATCCGCCCCCATGGTAAGTCCTTTCAGCCGGTCAGAAAGACTGCTTCTGGCTGTCAGGAAGATCGCCGGAACTCGGCCTATTCTTTCGAAAACTTTAAACCCGTCAAGGCCTGGCAGCATTACGTCCAGGAGTATTAAATCAAAGGAATGGTCCTTAAGTACATCGATTGCGGCTTGTCCATCATAAACAGAAAAACATTCATGCCCCACCAATTCCAGATTCTTCTTAATCAACGTATTGATTGGGACTTCATCTTCTACAATTAAAATTTTTGCCAAACCCAATCACCTCAACCTAACTGTAGCACAGAGATGTTAAAAAGTTGTTAATTCCTTATGCGCCCACACTTTCACTTGGGAAGAAACTAAAATTAGTTAATTGATGAAGGTGCTGCTGATATTTTGTATAAGCTTTGTTAGGAGTATATTGAAAGGGAGGGGGATGATTTGATGCAGGTGAAGCAAGAATATTGGACCCTTGGTAGAGGAGGCAAAGCCAAAAAGTTTTGGGTGAGCAGCAATGATAAGGGGGTAACTTTTTGCAGCGGGGCAGAGGGCACATCTATAACCAAGCTTACCCATCAACAAGTAGAGGACTGCTTGCGGTACTTTGCTTACCGTGGCTGGTTTATATTATTACTGAATGGGCACTCATTCTGATATTTTTTCTAACTTCGATACTTTATAATAATCTACCGGCTCCAAATCCACATTGGGAACCGGGAGGCATTCACCGGATATAACATTATTAACCCGGAGATGGAATTTTGCCTGGACTGTTTTGCCGATGCCGATAGAGAATGTAGTTGGCTGGTTTTCAATGGTTCCATTAATTTTGATAGCATATCCCAAGTAGTTATGATAGGCTTGGTCAAAAGAACGAGTCAATCTGATCCGGGGCTGGATTGATATAATGACACCTCTAAAAGACAATTTACTCATAAGTTTGCTTCCTTTCATACGGTCATCTTGGATCAAGATGAATTACCAGTCTATCTCATCCGGGTATTCTCCGGCGAACCTGATATTTTCTACCGTACAATTATAATGCTGCGCTGCGGCAATTACTTCGCTCCTCACTTTCATGTATTCCTTACCCTGTTCGGCCAGCCGCTTGGCTATGGTAGGGATGGATTTCAGACGTTTTTCCGGGCTATACTCCAAAAACCGGACGTTCAAAAAATCCAAATACTGGGTGATATAGTTTCCCATCCATACATAATCCCGGTTCATCAGATTCATCATGCGGGTAAAAGAAGCCGGGGATACTGTTTTCTGGATACACTTGGCCACCATCGCTTGAAACATACGCACCTGGGCAATGGAAACATTCCATATATTGCGCCTGTCCAAAAACGGCCCATAACTGTCCCGGGCCTTCTTTTTCGCATAAAGGAGTATAAAATCATTTAAGGCCATCATTACAAATAGCAACTCCGGCCACAGCACATTTATCTTCAGGTATATGTTTTTGTCCGGGGTTAATACCGACAGCTTCCTTTTCGTATTATCATCCATGCCATTGTCAACGAATTCATATTCCCGGTCCCCCATCATGGCATGACGCAGATCATAGCATACGCCCAGCACCCGCAGCCGTGACATTTCATGATCTGAGAACTCTTCCTCATTCCCCACAATGTCATGGAGTGCTTCATAGAGCCCCGAAAAATCCCGGTAATCCCCATAAACAGCGACACCGGTATTATTGGGGGTATTTTTTACGAAGATCATACCATCCGCCCTTTCACATTTTTTAGGCATGAAACACTTTTAAACAGTTTATCACTGGCTGCCGCTGGTCATCAAAAAAACTCTTTCTATTGCCGGACATATGGGCAGCGGAACACGATATCCAACAATCCGCCAAGTAAAAGCTGGCCATTTTAGCGTAATCCGTTACCACCGGTTTAGCATCCTGCCAGTTCTCCAACAAGGCTGCTAGGGACGGTTGTGGACATGCCCCTGGTTGAGCCTGGTTATAAAGAGTTCAACTTTTCCCATGCCCAGGCCGCCATTTCCCGGACTCTTTCATCCCGGTTTTCTGCCAGGCAGCGCTCAAGTTCTTCCTTGTATTCAGGGTTCAGGCTGTTCCCCATGGCCCGTGCGGCATTCATCTGAAAACGCCAGATCTCCTTAGGAGGTATATAGAACATATGGGGCAGGACCTTTTCTATATAATATTGCTCATCCATGTGCAATAAGGCCCGCAGATCAAAGTCTTTTGCCCAGGCAGAAATCTTCTGGCTGACGGGCATATCCTGATTCATACAGGGTTCGTTGCGGGGGCAGACCTCCTGGCAGCGGTCGCAGCCGTAAACCCTCATCCCCATGGCCTCCCGGTATTCCAGGGGAGTTACTCCTTCGCCAAAATAGCTTAAATAGGAAATACATTTGCGGGGATCGATTTTATTGGGACCCCGCAGCGCTCCGGTGGGGCAGGCGGCGATGCAGGCGTTTCGACACCAGGTTGGGCAGTCCACAGTAACTGTTGGTTCATCCGGGTCAAATTCCTGATCTACCAGCAAGACCACGGGAAAGACCCAGGAACTCCGCCGGGCGGCTTTTTTGGCATAAAACATGCAGTTCTTGCCGAAGGTGCCCAGGCCGGCTCGGGCGGCTGCCAGCCGCTGGGGGAGATTGGCGCCGGATTTGGATTGGATACCATTGGCGGACAGGAAGGCGCGGAACTGTTTGGTCCTCTGTGCCAGATCATCTTTGGTCATCCGGTCGTCCACCATGTAGCAGCGTCCAAATTTACCCAGCATGTCCGGAGGGAACCCTTCCTTATGATAGTTTTCAAGCAAAACAATGATGCTCCGGGCCTCCGGATAAATTGCTTTAGGATCAGTTCCCTTCAGCAGATCCATCCCCTTTTCATACGCCCAGTCATAAAAGGAGGACCGCTCTTCGAGGATCGCTCTGTGGGAATCAAAAGGTTCAGCGGTGGTAAAGCCGATATCTGCAAAACCAATCTGGTAGGCCGCATCGATGATTTCCTGTTTGGTAATCAAGGTGATTGCCCCCTGTTTTTTTTAAATATAATACCATACTTATGTCATGAGAACGTGTCGTTGTAACACCTTGTTAGCTTATTACTATCTGCTGGCTGAATACTCAAGAACCAGCGGGTGTAAACAGGGCAGCCTCGTGGTGGCTATGTTTACCCTTGGCCTTTTGTGTTATAGTAAAAAGGCAGCACAGATCTTGAACCACAGGAGGCCAATATGAGTCAGGAGTCTGAAAAAACGAGCAAAGGCCAGCCAGAGGGGAAACCGAAAGAATCGGCTGATTATTATTGCTACCAGTTTGGCTCGGAGTTTTGCAAAAAGCAATGTCCCAATGATTGTTACCAGCGCTTTCAGGAAAAGATCAACAAGATGTTTGGTAATCTCATGGAGTCCGGTAAACAATAGTGGGTCATGATGCAGAGTCGAGTCTAACCAATGCATCTTTAAAAAGTCAAAACAAACCAAGTATGAGCGTTAAGCCTCTCTGAGTTCGGAGGGGCTTTTGGTTTTTCCGGATGTATGAAATAATCGGAGGTAAAAGGGCTAAAAGTCTGGGGGGATTTTATGCCGCTGGTAACGCGAAGAGCCAAGGAAAACGCCCAGGTAATCATCGACCATGAGCTTTGCAGCCTGTGCGGCTTATGTGTGAACGTGTGCACCGGACCGCTGCATATTGAAAATGATCAGGTGCAGGTAGATCAATCCATACTGTTTGGCTGTTACGGCTGTGGTCAATGTGCTGCCAGGTATAAATACACCCGCGCCATTAAGCGAAGTTTGGGCGGTGTGACTTATTACCAGGGAAGCAGGCAATAAGGTTAGCTAGTGATGCAGCATGATGGGCATCAGAGCGATGACAACTGGATTACAATCCACTGCAGGCAGGGCAGTTGGGGTCGCGGGGGAGGATGATCTCTTCAAAATGCATATCCAGCCCCCGGAAGGACAAAAAACGGCCTGACAAAGGGGAGCCGATATTCAGCAAAACCTTTATGGCTTCCAGGGCTTCCAGTGACCCGATGACTCCAGGAACCATGCCCATAATGCCGTTGCCCACCTGGGATGCATATTCATCCGGCAGGGGAGAGGGGAACAGGCAGCGGTAACAGGGGGTTTTCCCGGGGATAATGGTCATCAGCAGCCCGTCGAAGCCGGATACAGCCGCTTCCACCAGGGGTTTTCCCAGGGCACAGCAGGCATCATTGACAATATAGCGGGTGGGCAGGTTATCCACCGCATCTACTACCAGGTCATAACCGGAGATGATGGATTGAGCATTTCCGGCATTTATTTGCACCTGATGTTTATCTGTCCGGACTGCCGGATTAAGAGCTTGCAGCCTCAGGGCAGCGATGTCCACCTTGTTATTCCCCAGATCAGCGCTGGTGTAGAGAATCTGGCGCTGCAGGTTGGACAGGCTGACCTGGTCATAGTCCACTATGCCCAGCCTTCCCACCCCGGCTGCAGCCAAATAATACAAAGCCGCGGAGCCCAGCCCTCCGGCCCCCACCACCAGCACGCTGGATGATGCCAGGCGGGCCTGCCCCTCAATCCCTACTTCTTTGAGGATGGTTTGCCGGGCATAGCGCGATAATGAATCCTGTATGGGTCCTTTCTCACTCATGGTACTTTCTCCTTCACCGGGGCTTATCAGAACTTATGATAAAGGAACATCCTTTTTCTCATCCTTTTTCCGGGCGGTTATGCATTCCAACGGACATTCTTTAGCACAAATGCCGCACCCGGTGCAGCCGTGATCAGCTTCCAGTTCCGGATACAGGCGTTTATAAGGGTCGTTCCCGTAACGGGACAGCTCCAGGTAACTAAAGGGGCAGGCCTGGACACAGATCCCGCAGCCCATACAAATTTGGTAATCTATGATGACTTCTCCCCTGGCCATGTTATCATCCTTTCTGCAGCAACTGATCCAATCCCAGCTCTTGAACGGTTTCCGGCAGGGGTACGCCGGTATTCTCATCCCAGCCGAAGTGCTTCCAGTGCAGCTTCATCATAGCGTCAATAGGTACCTGCCTGCCTTTCAGGGGGCCTTCCTTCAGGGGCGGGTCCCCGGCCATGCGGCGATGCATTTTGAAGGTCCTGGGGTCGATACCGTGTTTGATATTGAACAGCTGCCGGAGAGTCTGCATGCGCTTGCCTATCAGCATGTATTCATCCGGGGTTTTGTTCCAGCCGGTGGCCGCATTCAGCCATTCAAAAGCCTGCCAGTGCTGGACACCCGTTATCTGGGCAAACAGGCACCCGCCTATGCCGTCAACGATTTGCTTGTAACAGGCTCCCGCCACGGACTTTAACGCTTCCCGGTCGGTGGCCATATATTCCTCATCCTTGGGATATATTTTCACGGCCGGTGCCCAGGAGACTTTTTCCCACAGCCTGGTCATGTTGTAATACTGGGAGGCCCCTATGGTGTGCCGGCCGGGAGTGGGGTCAACACTGTAATGTACGCCCATCATGGGGTCAAAACGGGAATCATGGGCGCCTGGTTCCTGGCCCCCGGCGTGGATGGCATATTTGTCTGTACCCCTGCCCAATTTCCTGGCGGCTGCCTTTACCCCGTCAGCCAGCACATCTCCAAAACCTTCCCGGGCAATCATCATCTCGACCAGCTTGATAATGGCCCCGGCATTGCCCCAGGTAAGCTCCAGCCCCCCGGTATCTTCGCGGGTTATGAGGCCCTTTTCATAGCACTCCATGGCAAAGGCCACAGCGTGACCGGCGGATATGCTGTCCATTCCCGCCCGGTTCAGAAGCTCGTTGATATAGAATATGGACTCCAGGTTCCGGTTCATCAGCAAGGGGCCGAATACGGCACAGGTCTCGTATTCCGGCTTGTGGGTATGGGTGAACTTGCCCTGGCCGATATCGGAAATATTGCATACCCCTCCGCAGCCCACCACACAGGAGTAACAGTGGTACTTGCGGTACTCCCGCTTGATTACGTGGTCGGCGTTAATTTTGCTGTAGTAGGAACGGTTATAGTCTTTCACCGAACCGGCCCAGTTCTTTATGGGGGTATCGCCGCTGGTGGCGGACATGCCGTTGGACATGGGGGTGCCCCACTTTTTCATCAAGGAGGCAAACAGCATCCCGTCCAGAGGAGCCACTCTCTTCATGGAACCCATCACTTTTCCCATTACAGGCAGAAAGCCGCCTTTGACGATTCCGGGCAGGTTTTGCTTGCGCACCTTGCCGGCAAAAGCCTGGCTGATTTCCTTTACTGCCTGGGGGTCATGGCATTTTATAGGTTTGGAACCGGCCAGGACTACGGCTTTCAGTCGTTTGGAACCCATAACCGCTCCCACCCCGGAACGGGCGGCAATGCGGCCCCGGTCGTGGCATACCCCGGCGATGAGGGATACTTTCTCGCCGGCAGTACCGATTACGGCTACCGCCGGTTTTTTCTTAACCGTATTCTCGGCGATAAGGATTTCTTCGCTTTCGGTGGCGTCCTTGCCCCATACGTGGGAGGCATCCTTCAGCTGGGGTCCCTTATTGTTGACCAGCAGGTATACCGGCTTTTCCGCAATGCCTGTGAAGAAAATGCCGTCGTAACCGCACTGCTTGATGGCCGGGGCAAAATAGCCCCCGCAGTTGGCATCTCCCCACCCTCCGGTGAGAGGAGATTTGCACACCACCATCCAGCGCCCGGTCATGAGGCTGCCGGTGCCCGTCAGCAGCCCGCTGGTAAATCCCAGTACATTGTCAGGACCCAGGGGATCAGCCCCGGCCGGGATTTCGTTGTACAATACGTAAGCCCCCAGCCCTACTCCCGAAAGGAGCATTTCATACACCTGGTCAGGGATGGTACGTTCTTCGATATGTCCGGTAGTGAGATTTACAAAAAGAATTTTGCCCGTGTAGCCTTTCAATGTCTTTCCCCTCTTTTCAATGCATCTGGCGGTTAAAAACCGTTATTATCCCCCGCTGATGGGGAAAAAAAAGCTTATCACATCCCCATCCTGCAGTACTTGATCCATGCGGGCCTTTTCATAATTGACACTGCAGAGCAAAATCGGCCGCAAAAGCAGCGGCACCTGCAGCTTTTTATAAACATAGCGCAGGGTGGCCCCCTCGGGGACCTCCATGAACCCCATTTCGTCTATGGCATCCCCGTTAAGAAAGGGCAGTGCGTAAACCTTAACTTTCATGGTTTTCACCTCGTCCTGTGCTGCCAGCAGTTGTGGGGATATCCAGGTACAGCCACCAGGTAAATCCCCACAACAGGGTCATGAAAACAGAATAGATTCCGGAGTAACCTGCTTTAATACCCCGCCTGTAACCGGTCCAAACCAGTTCCCCGGCGTGCAGCAGCAATATAGCCAGGAGCAGGTACCAGAAATGGTGAACTGCAATTAAATACAGCGCTGCTGCCCAGCAGAGCAGGGTA
This sequence comes from Syntrophomonas sp. DTU018, assembly GCA_001513155.1. Taxonomy (GTDB): domain Bacteria; phylum Bacillota; class Syntrophomonadia; order Syntrophomonadales; family Syntrophomonadaceae; genus DTU018. The sequence goes on along the minus strand of LFSR01000049.1, from coordinate 6,228 downwards.
GCCAAACGGGAAAGCAGAATGACAGGTGTTTTGTGCATCTTTGCACCCCTATTTGATGAAAACCGAACGCGTTCGGTTTTGTTTTTTATTGTATAATGAAGTGGAACAGAGTGTCAATGCATGGACCCAACCGGGATGTACCCCGGTCATGAGCCAAGGCAGATACATTACCATATTGGCTTTACATTCCAGGAAGGATTGAAACGCTGCGATGAGTACCGACAAAACGGGTATTACCAGTAAAGGCCGGCAAACCCGGGAGAAGATTTTCCAGGCCGCCCTGGGCTTAATAAAGGAAAAAGGCTACGAGCAAACCACCCTGGTGGACATCTGCAAGGCGGCCGGGATTGCCAGCGGGACTTTTTACCACCATTTCGCCTCCAAGCAGGATATCCTCATAGAGTATGTCCGGGAAGAAAGCCAGGACCTGATGAACTACTATGAATCCCTGCCGAAAGAGTCGTACCGGCAGGCTTTCCTGCAGGTGATGGATTACCAGGCTCTCTACTTCGAGCGCAAGGGCACCGAGTTTGTCGCCAACTTCTATTCCATCATGCTGCTGTCGAAAAACAGCCTTTACGACTACGGGGAGTTTTCCCTGTTGTCCATCGTATATGACTGTTTTGCCAAAGGGCAGGAGCAGGGTGAGTTTACCCGGGAGTTTTCCGCGGGATACATGTGCGAACTGGCTCTGGGGCTGCTGTACACCATCACCACCTACTGGTGCATGTACCCGGGCCGGGTGGATCTGACCCGGGAGATACGCTCCCGGATGGAAAACCTGCTGGAGATGCTGCGCCCCGCCAGGTAATCAAGCGGGGAGAGTGCAGGATGTAAATACGGAAAATAGCGTTGTTGAGGGAGGCCTCCATGAAAACAAAAAGCTATGTGGTTATCCAGGATGCCCCGGAAATGGACTATATGAAGGATTTTGTGGCTTTGCCCAAAAACTACGGAACCCCGGCCTATTTTAACCGGGAGGATGTCAAAGCCATCCGCGATACGGTATATAAGGCTTTGGACGAGCTGGATAAACGCTGCCGCTTTACCGAGCAATTGCGGAACAATCGCCATGTTCTCATCAAGCCCAATCTGGTCTGCGTTTACCACGACAGCGGGTTTGATGAGCGGGATTACCCGGAGACCACCGATCCCCGGGTTTTTGAAGCGGTGGTCAGCTATATCCGGCAATACACCGACAGGATATCTATTGTGGAGTCATCCGGGAAGCCCATACCCACTCCGGTTAGTTTTCGCATCACCGGTTATGACCGGATAGCCAGGTTTTACGGGGCCAAGCTGGTGCCCCTGGAACAGCAGCCCGTGGTACGCTATATGCTCCCCAAGGCCGAGGTGATGAAGGAGGTCTACCTGCCCGAGATACTGGACCAGGTGGTGCGGGGCGAAGCCTTCTACATTTCGGTGCCCAAGATGAAAACCAACCTTTACACCGGCGTCACCCTGGGCTTCAAGAATGCCATGGGGACCATACCCTATTTCCTCCGGGAGAGGAACCACAACTACCTCATCAATAAGAAGCTGGCCGACCTGCTCTACCTGTTCAAGCCCGACCTGACCGTCATCGACGGCATCATCGGCGGTGAGGGCAATACCCCGGCTCCCGTGGATCCGGTACGGGTAGGGATGATCGTCTGCGGCAACAACAGTGTGGAAGTTGACCGCATCACCACCTACATGATGGGCTTTGATCCCGAGCAGAACCAGCTTATCCAGGAAGCGGTACGCCGCGGCTTTAACGACCCGGACGTAGAGATCATCGGCCAGGTGCGGGTAACCAAGTTCCGCCCGGCCATAGCTTCCCTGATGGATGAGAAAACCAGGCGGGATTTTCCCAACCTGCTGGCCCTGGCAGGGCGAACCGGCCAGGGCGTGCCCCAGATCACGGATGTAAACGCCGTCACTCCGGAAATGGCCCTGCAGATAGAACAGGCCTGTACCGGCGGCTGCCTGGCAGCCACCAAAAGCGGCCTGGAGTACTACAACTTCACATCTAAAGCCAGGCGGGACTTTTCCTTGTGCATCATAGAGGGGCCGGGCATAGTCATTGACGGCAAGCGCTGGTGGTTTGACCGGGACGGCAGGCCCTATTCCGAAGAAGACATTGCCGCCCTTCCCATGAAGAAGATGGCCATGGGCAACTGTGCCGAACCCGCCAGGCACCTGTCGGACTATTATGCCCCCGGCTGCTGCGACCCGGCCAAGTGCATGGCGGTGGTGTGCAAAGCTGCCGGTGTAACCATGCCCATTATGTCATTCAGGAACAAAAACCTGCTGAAACTGGTAACCGGCATGATAAAGACCGTAGCCGTGCGCAGGAAACATATTAAAAACGGCCGCTGGGTGGACTGTCCCCACTCCCATGAGGACAAAATATTTGATCTCCCCCAGCTGTCTGCGGAGGATAAGGAGAAAGACTATATCGAATGGCCCCTGCCCCCAATGAGCAGGGAGGAAAAGAGGCGGCAACTGAGGGACCAGTTGAAAATCATTACCTCGGCCATTTAAGACAGACCATATATTTAAAGGAAAACTAGATGACAATCTTGGCCCGTTCCCGCATAAAAGCGATCTCCCGGTCTATGTCCCCCTGAATTTCCGCGATGCGCTCATCAGCATCAGGTCCCTGGAGCAGGCGCTTGAAGCGGCCTTGTTTGAACAGGTAATCATTCACCGGTTCCGGAGCCTTTTTACCACTTATAATTGCTGAAGTCGGATTGTTGAAGGTGATTTTCCCGTTTTCCGCCTCCCACAGCAGCCAGGCCCCGCAGCGTACCGCCATGCGGCTCATCTGCACCGTTTCCGGCATGTCGAACTGCCAGCCCAGGTAACAGGGCGCCAGGATTTCTATGTATTTCAGGCCTTCAATGCTTTTGGCCTTGACCACTTTGTCGTACAGGTCACCCGGATAGGCCACGGTAGCAGTAGCCACATAAGGGATATGATGCTCCAGCATCAAAAGGGCCATATTTTTCTTGGGCTGCCTTTTGCCCCTGGGGGTGGTGGTAGTAAAGCTGCCCCGCGGGGTGGCACCGCTGCGCTGCACGCCCGTGTTGCTGTAGGCTTCGTTGTTGTAGCAGAAGAAAATCATGTTGTCGTTGCGCTCGGCGGCAGCCGAAAGAGCCTGAAAACCTATATCATAAGTGCCGCCGTCACCCACCCAGCAGAATACGGTGGGAAGTTCCCCTTTCAGGCGGCCCTTTTCCTGCATTATTTCCAAAGCATGGGTAATACCCGAGGCCGACGAACCGGCCGTGGCAAAGCAAACATTGATGCAGGGCCAGTTATAGCCCAGTTTGGGGGTCATGCCCATGCTGGCAACGGAGCAGGATGGGGTCAGCAGCATGATAGCATTGGGGCCCAATGCCTTGCCCACCATACGCAGGGCCATGGTGGCCGGGCAGCCGCCGCAGGCGCCGTTGCCGCTTAAAACCTGCTCATTATCCGGTAGATTTTTAATACTGGTGGCCATGTCTCATCTATTCCTTTCTGACTTATGCGTTGTCCTCCATCATAGCTAAAATCTCAGCGGCCATAAAGCGGTGGGAAAGATCCAGACCGCCGATACCCATTACCCGGTTTTTAACCGTAATATCATTGCGCCGGCCAAACAGGGCGCTCTTCAGCTCGGCAGCCAGAATCCCGCCGGGATGGCCAAAGTTGTAGTTGCGGTCCAGGACCATCACCTGGGCATTGGGCGGCAGGGCGGCAATGATGTCCTCCGCCGGGAAAGGAACCACCAGGCGCGGCCGCAACAGACCGGCCTTGATGCCCTGGTCCCGCAGTGTATCTATGGTCAGCCTTAGTTCCGCTGCCATGCTGTTGATGGCAAAGGCTACTACTTCCGCATCTTCCAGCCGGTAGGTATCAATGGTGTCCCCGTCCCACATGCCGGTGATCTCCTGGTATTCCCGGGCTGCCTGTTTCACCAGGGGGATGGCCGCCAAAATGTCCTCGGACAGCATCTGGCGGAAAGGAGCATATTCCGGCGCGTTGGTCACATTGCTGAACGAAGAGGGATGGGCCGGGTCCAGCCGCCATTCCGGCTCATAGGGAGGCAGGAAACGGTCGATATCCTCCTGGGGCGGCAGGGTCAGAGGCATCAGGCAATGGGATACGGCAAAACCATCATAGTTCACCATTATTGGGATGTTGATCTGTTCGGCCACCCGGTAGGCCTGCAGGATGGTGTTGAAAACCTCCTGGTTGGACGAACAGTGAAATTGCATCCAGCCGGTATCCCGCTGGGAAAAGGAGTCCTGGTGGTCCGCCCACAGGGTCCAGGGGGCGAAAATCCCCCGGTTCACGTTGACCATTACTACCGGCAGGCGCCCTCCGGCGGCCATATGTAAAACTTCATGCATGTATAATAGACCGTTAGCGGAAGTTGCCGTAAAAACCCGGGCTCCGGCAGCAGAAGCAGCTACAGCCGCAGCCATGGCGCTGTGTTCCCCTTCCACCGGGATAAAACGGGCATGCAGTTCGCCCCTTTCCACCATGGCGGCTATGGCCTCCATAATGCTGGTCTGGGGGGTGATTGGGTAGCCGGGCACCACGTCTACGCGGGCGTATTTTACCGCCAGAGCAGCGGCCTGGTTACCGGTCTCCATAATGACTTGGGCTGCTTTCATGGGGCTACTCCTCCTTCTGCATGCTGATAGCGCCAGTGGGGCATTCCAGGGCGCAAACCCCGCAGCCCTTGCAGTAGCGGTAATCAATGGTCATTTCATAGCGGTCGATAACTGCTTCCGGGCAGTATACCCAGCAGATCTGGCATTTGCTGCAGGTCTCCATGTTAATCACCGGGCGGTGAGTCCGCCAGGAACCAGTGTCGCCGCCTGCACCTTTCATCGGCCAGGAAATGGGCCGGTAGGCTTTGGTAACTGATTTCATCTATTTTCATCCCTTTCGCTGGTTCAACGATTAATCCGTCATTTACTGGTCTGCTTTACCAGGTGGTAGGCCTTTTCTGCCGCCTGCAGGTTTGTTTCACCTTTGCTGCCGGGCCATTTCTTAAGAATGGTCTGCTTCATGATATTTTCCGGAATGTCCAGCACCCGGCATACTGCCCCGAAGAGGGGAACATTGATAAAAAGGCCATCGGCAGAAACCAGTCCCGCTTCCCGGGCAATGGTATCAGCATCCACCTGCCAGGTGGTGTGGTTTCCTACGGTAACCGCATAGGGAGCGTTTACAATCACCGTACCCGGCACTTTTATGCCTTCATTGACGGCTGCTTCGGTAAGTTTCTCGCTCATCACCACCACATAGTCGGGCAGTTCGCATTGACTGTGGGCATAGATGGTAGTAGGAGAAATGCGAACGGCTGCACGCACCGGCGCTCCCCGCCGCTCCACACCAAAAAAAGGCAAAGCCTGACCCTGCTCACCATTTTCCAGGGCAGCCTGGGCCAGCATATGAGCCAGGGTAACCGAACCCTGCCCACCAAATCCGTTAATACGAAGCTCTATCATACATAATCCCCCATTTCCGCATCTCCACGTTGTGCTGCGAAGCTATATCAGTGATAAGTGATATATAAATGGATTTATTCTTTCCCACGTTAATTTGCTGAAGCCAGTCACCGAATTGTCATTGCAATCCCCAAAATCACTCAGTGTATCATAGCGAAGATATTTGCTCCGCGACTATCTTGAAAGCTATCTAATGTGTCATCACGAGGAGCGCAACGCGGGCGATCCAAGGAAGCCATCTTACTTGTTATCGCGAGGTGCGCAGCGACGTGGCGACCCAAGGACGCTATCTCCCTTGTCATCGCGAGGAGCGTAGCGACGTGGCGATCCAAGGACGCTATCTCCCTTGTCATCGCGAGGAGCGTAGCGACGTGGCGATCTCTAACTCGCATCGTGAGTTAACCATAAAGATAGGGATTGCCCGCCCCTTTCAGGGGCTCGCAATGGCAATACCGGCCTTCTTTTTCCCAGTAATTGCTGGCCTAAGTGTTTGCTTGCCACGTTACCTGCTTGCTAAGTGTCCTGGTGGTCTGACCAATTATATCTTAAGGTATATTCTGTAAATAAAGCAATATTCCTGCTAGATAATGCTATCAGGTTATTGCGGTTAATTAGTGTCAAATCGATACATGGCAATAAAAGCAATATTTACGTATAACCACAAATCCCCGTTCTCAGATCAAGTCCAATATTATGTGTAAAATTCCTCTGGTCATGGCAGTGACTCTTTGAGCTA
>LFSR01000038.1 GCA_001513155.1 Syntrophomonas sp. DTU018 | reverse complement strand
TGTAATTGACTGGCGTCTCTTTTTTCAAAGACCTCTGTTAAGCATTACAGGAATGCTCCTTAACCAGCAGGCAGAAAAATAAAAAACCTCCCCGAATATCTCGAGGAGGTTTGACTTGTGCTTCTAGCGTTTGGAGTACTGCGGAGCCTTGCGGGCTTTGTGCAGACCGTACTTTCTGCGCTCCTTCATGCGCGGATCCCGGGTCAGGAACCCTGCCCGGCGTAATGTGGGCCGCAGATCCGGATTAGCCTTAACCAGCGCCCGGGCAATCCCTAAGCGAACCGCACCGGCCTGGCCGCTGATACCGCCGCCGTGTACCCGGCACACTACGTTGAAACGGCCTCCCATACCGGTGAGCTCAAGGGGCTGCATAACGATCAATCGGCTGGTTTTATTCGGGAAATATTCTTCAAAGCTGCGATCATTGATAATGATTGTCCCATCTCCTGGTACTAAGCGTACCCGGGCCACAGCTTCTTTTCTTCTTCCGGTTCCCCAGTATTGTACCTTTGCCATTGCTATCCTCCTTACCCTCTAAGCTCTCTCACTATCGGTTTCTGGGCCTGATGCGGATGCTCGCTGCCCCGGTATACCTTGAGCTTGCGGAACATTTTGGCGCCCAAGCGATTCTTGGGGAGCATTCCCTTGACTGCCAGCTCAATAGCTTTTTCCGGACGTTTCTGCAGCAGAGTCTTGTAATCTACCTCTTTCAGGCCACCCGGATAGCCGGTATGATAGCGGTATTTCTTCTTTTCCAATTTCTTGCCGGTAAGCTGAATCTTTTCGGCGTTTATAACAATAACAAAATCGCCAGTATCCACATGGGGAGTATAGGTCGGTTTATGTTTGCCGCGCAGAATTGCTGCTACCTCGGAGCAAAGTCTGCCCAGAGTCTGTCCTTCGGCATCAATAACAAACCACTGGCGCTCAACTTCTGTTGGCTTTGCCATATAGGTTTTCACACGATTCCCTCCATTGTCAGGTTGGTTGTGCGCTGTATGCTCAGCGTGCATTTGCCAACGGGGCGGGAGCAAACACACGTTTAGAGACTACCTTTTAATATTAGCCAAAAATATCACGGCTTGTCAATAAATTCGCCGATTATTTGCCTAAAGGCTGCTTTTCCGGGTAATGTACCTCCATCAAGTACAATCCCTGGGGCGGAGCAGTAGGCCCGGCCAGGGATCGGTCCCGGGCGGTCAAAATCCGGTCCATATCCTCAGGAGCCAGGCTGCCGCGCCCCACTTCCAATAGGGTTCCCATAATAATGCGTACCATGTTATACAAAAAGCCATTGGCGGTAATGTCCAAATACAAAAAGGGTTCAGCTTCTACAAGCCGGCAGGATAATACAGTTCTTTCAAAATTTTTTACCGACGAACCGCTGGCACAGAAAGAACGAAAATCATGGGTTCCTTCCAGACGCCGGGCTGCTTGGCCCATAGCCTCCACATCCAGTTCTTCGGTACACAGGTAGGCATAATTGCGCCAGAAGGTCTGCCCCCAGGGTTTGCGGTATATCTTATAGCGATAAGTCTTGCTTACGGCATCAAAGCGGGGGTGAAAGCCGGCTTCTGCCTCTGTGCTCTGCAGCACCTTGATATCATCAGGAAGTACACTGTTTAAGGCATACTGCCAGCGCTCCGGGGGAATGGTGGACCCGGTGTCGAAAGCCACCACCTGCCGCAGAGCATGGACCCCGGTATCAGTCCGCCCGGCAAAGAGTACGGATACCTTTTCCCCGGTCAAACGCTCAATACACTGCTGCAGTTCCTCCTGAATAGTGTGTCCATTGGTCTGAATCTGCGACCCGTTATAATTGGTACCGTCATATTCTATTATCAGCTTTATCCGCCGCATTATCCCACCTCTTAGGGGTAGTTCGTAGGAGACGATGCCCACACCGGCCTGTTCGTAGGAAATCATGCCCGCATCATCTTGTCACGGAAAACGGGCAGACAGGGTCGTCTGCCCCTACATATTCAATGACAGATTACCAATCGTAGGGGCCGACGACTCTGTCGTCCCGCCTTGTATGGAACCAGTGTTCACATATCCCAAAAATAGTCGGTGGACGCACCCGTAGGGGACGATGCCCACATCGTCCCGAAACTGCAAGAACCGTCCCCCTGGTTCTACCATCGCAGCACGGCTTATGCAGGAGTTTTAGCCAGGTGAGCGACGTACGACGAGCCGTCGCAACCCACGGCGAGACTGAGGGCTGCGAAGGGGAGCGAGAAACAGGATGTTTCGAGCAGCGAGTACTGAGTGCATGGATGCCGAATTACGAGCGGTCCCCTTCGCACTTAAAGTTTGCCGATGGGTTGCAGGCGAGGAGTCCCGGAGCGAGCCGGCTAATACTCCTGCATCCTGGCTTTTTCATTATAGTAACTGAGCCATCAGAACAATACCAGTGACCGCAATAAGCACCCAATCACTGCGGCTTAATGGCTGGGCGTATAGACGGGTTCTGGTTATACCCGCCTGGTAGCCCCGGTTCTCCATAGCTTCCGCCAGGTCTTCCGCCCGCTGCAGGGAAAGCCTGAGCAGGGGCACTATAAAAGCCACCACATAGCGTCCCTTTTGTTTCAGACTGCCTTTACTCCAGTTAACACCCCGGATCAGCTGGGCCCGCTGTATCTGCTGGGCCTCCTCCGCCAGGAGAGGTAAAAACCGCAGGCTTAAAGTCATAATCATAACCAGTTCCTGTACCGGGAAGCGAATAAACTGCAAAGGGGCCAGCAGCCTTTCCAGACCGGCAGTAAGTTCCCCCGGCTTGGTCGTAAAAGTCAGCCAGGCCGCCAGCAGCAAGACCCCGGTTATACGGAACAAGAGCCAGCTTCCTGCCAGCAAGCCTTCCCAGGTCAAGGTTACTCCGGCTAATGTATATATTACCCTTCCGGGCACAACCAGCAGCTGCAGCAGGGAAGTAATAGCTGCCAGTATAAGCAGCAGGTGCAGATTGCTCAGATAGTAACGCCAGGAAATGCAGCTCAACACCAGCAATATAAGAATAACCAGCCCCGCCGCTGCCGCCTGCAGCCAGTGGGAAGCGGCAATAATACTGATGCTTAATCCCACTACGGCGGTTATCTTGCTGCGGGCATCCCAGCGGTGGGCGGCTGATTCCACCGGAATATACTGTCCCAATTGCAGCGAACTGTTAATGGCTGCCCGCCTCCCCTATTTCCCAATGCTCAGCGATAACCGCCGCTGCTTCCTCAGCCGTAGAAGTGGAAGCCGGCAATTCAGGTTTTATCTTCTGCAGATGATGCAGCAACTGCACATGCACCGGCAGGGTCATTTCCTCCAGGTTTTCCGCTGGCTCCGATTGTTCGGACCGTATAATGCCGTTAATCTTTCCTTCTTTGAGCTGTACCACCCTGGTACAAAAGGGATAAACGGGCTCAATATGGTGAGTAACCATAATAATAGTGGTACTCTGGCTGCGGCGAAGCTGCTGCAAGTTATCCAGCAATTGACGGCAGCCGCTGAAGTCCAGACCGGCCAGGGGTTCGTCCATCAGCAGAACCCGGGGCTGCATGGCCAGTATGCTGGCTATGGCCACTCGTCTTTTTTCACCGGTGCTGAGTTCCCTTATCCGGCGGTTTTGATAACGGCCGGGATCCAAGCCCATGGCTGCCAGAGCTCCGGCCACAGCGGAATGGAGCTGCTTGCCTGTAACTCCCCGGTTTTCCAGCCCGAAGGCCACTTCCTGCCCCACAGTCAGCTCAAACATCTGCTGCTCAGGATGCTGGAAAACCAGCCCCAGGTGGGGATGAATACCTTTGCCGGGCAAAGGCTGGCCGCGGTAGAGCACCTGGCCTTGATCGGGTTTTATTAAACCGGCCATTACCAGCAGCAGTGTGGACTTGCCGGATCCTTCCTGTCCGGTTATCACCAGGAATTCGTTTTCCTGGATTTGCAGCGAGATATCATGCAAAGCACTTTTGGCAAATACTGTGCCCGGCTGGTAAGTATAGCTGACCGACTGCAACTCCATCAGCACAGGGCTTTCACCACCTGGTCCAGGCTATCCGGAAAGCAATGGTTAGGAAGCAATCCATGTTTCTTTAATAACGATGCCATATGCAGCAGAGGCGGTTCTTCCATACCGTATTCCTTTAACAAGTCAGGACTGGCGGCCAGTTCGCGAAAAGGCAGATCAATTGCTATCCTTCCCTGGTGCATAATCGCCACCCGGTCTGCCAGCAGAGCTTCTTCCAGGTTTTGGGTGATTAACAGGATGCCGATTTTGCGCTCCTGGCGCAGCTTTGCCAGAATCTCCAGCACCTGCTGGCGTCCTGCCGGGTCCAGCATGGAAGTAGCTTCGTCCAGAATCAGGTAACGGGGCTGCATGGCCAGGACACCTGCCAGGCAAACCCGCTGTTTTTGCCCGCCGGACAAAAGATAAGGAGGATATTGTGCATAATCCTCCATTGATACCATTTTAAGAGCGGCATCGACTCTTCTATTTATTTCGGCACGCTCCAGGCCAAGATTCTGAGGTCCGAAAGCCACATCATCAGCCACCAGGTTGGATATAAACTGGTGATCGGGTACCGGACCAACCAGTCCCACCAGGTTCTGCACCTGCCGGCGCTGGTTCTTGTCCAGGGTATTCAGACCATCAACTATTACCTTGCCTTTTCCGGGCAGCAACCTACCCTTTATCAACCAGGCCAGGGTAGATTTGCCCGAGCCGTTAGGCCCCAGCAGAACCACCATCTGACCAGCTTCTAAAGTAAAGGATAAATCCTGAACGGCTGGCCTGGAAACCTGCTCGTCAGTATAACTGAAGCTAACCTGGTCCAGCCGGATCATAGTCTAGTCAACCAATTCCACAATTGCCATGGGTGCACCATCACCACGGCGGAATCCAGCTTTAATTATGCGGGTATATCCACCCGGGCGATCAGTATATTTATTCGCCAAATCAGCAAACAGCTTATGCACCACTTCTTCACGGGTCAGGAAGGCTATAGCCTGACGCCGGGCGTGGAGATCGCCTCTTTTGCCCAGAGTAATCATCTGATCAGCAAGTCTTTTAATATCCTTGGCTCTAGTCTCCGTAGTGGTTATCCGACCGTTGTCCAATAGGGAAGTGACTGCATTGCGCAGCATAGCACGGCGGTGATCACTGCGAAGTCCGAATTTGCGGTAGCTCACTGTAGGGGTCCTCCTTCCTAGTCCTCTGGATTCTTGAATCCCAGACCCAGTTCCTTGAGTTTGCGCTCGATTTCTTCCAGGGATTTCTGGCCCAGGTTGCGGATTTTGCTCATTTCTTCGCGGGTTTTCTCGATCAGATCCCCCACGGTATTGATATTAGCACGCTTCAAACCGTTGGAAGCGCGTACGGAGAGCTCCAGTTCCTCGATGGACATCTCCAGAACTTTGTCTTTCTTCTCTTCTTCTTTTTCTACCAGTATTTCTACTTCTGCAAAGGTATCATTGATCTCGGTGAACAGCTTTAAGTATTCAATAAGTATTTGCGCGGAAAGGCTGATAGCCTCTTCCGGACTAATACTGCCGTTGGTCCATACTTCCAGGGTCAGACTGTCGTAGTCGGTACGTTTGCCGACCCGGGCATTTTCTACGGTATAGTTAACCCGTCTAACCGGAGTATAAATGGAATCAATGGGAATCAGCCCTACTATATCATCGCTTTTATTGGGCTGCTGGTCTGCAGGGACATAACCCCGTCCCCGTTCCACAGTCATTTCCATGATCAGCTTGCCGCCCTTGTCCAGGGTAGCAATGTGCAAGTCAGGGGTCAGGATCTCTACTTCCGCATCAGGCTCTATATCGCTAGCTTTAACCTCTTTGGGGCCGTATTGTTCCAAACGCAATATCTTGCGTTCATTCCCAGTATAGTTCAGAATCAGATGCTTTATATTCAAGATAATCTCGGTGGTATCTTCAACTACATTGGGAATTGTGGAAAACTCGTGAAGTACTCCATCTATCTTGATGGAAGTTACTGCCGCGCCCGGAAGGGAGGATAACAAAACCCGCCGCAGGGAGTTCCCCAGGGTAGTACCATATCCTCTCTCCAGTGGTTCAATTACAAATTTGCCATAATTCGCGCTGGCATCTTTCTCCACGCACTCAATTCGCGGCTTTTCCATCTCTAGCATGCCTAGATCCCTCCTTCTTAATAGAGGTGTGCTTTTATCTGGAGTACAGCTCGACTATCAGCTGTTCGTTTACGGCGGTGTCGATCTGCTCCCTGGTCGGGTAAGCCAGCACACTGCCAGTTAAATTATCCACATCTACACTCAGCCATTCCGGAGGAGTCTTATAAGCGGCCTGATCTTTGATCTCCTGGAATTTTGGCGAATCCTTGCTGGTTTCCCGAACCTGCACCACATCTCCAGGTCTCAGCAGCATGGAAGGGATGGTCGCCTTGTGTCCGTTTACTGTAAAGTGTCCATGGTTCACCAGCTGACGAGCTTCCTTACGGGAACTGGCAAAGCCCATACGGAAAACAATATTATCCAAACGGCGTTCCAGCAGAATTAACAGGTTCTCACCGGTTCTACCCGGCTGACGGTCAGCTTTGTTAAAATAGTTGCGGAACTGTTTTTCCATCAAGCCATAAATGCGCTTGGCCTTTTGCTTTTCTCTGAGCTGCAGCCCATATTCACTCGGTTTGGCACGGCGTCCTTGACCGTGCTGACCTGGAGCATAAGGTCTTCTTTCCACTGCACACTTTTCGGAGTAGCAACGGTCACCTTTCAGGAATAGTTTTTCACCTTCGCGACGGCACTGCCGGCAAACCGATTCTGTGTATCTTCCCACTTATATTACGACCTCCTTATACCCTTCTTCTCTTGGGCGGTCTGCACCCATTGTGCGGAATTGGAGTAACATCTTTAATGACACTGACTTCTAATCCAGCTGCCTGAAGTGAGCGGATGGCAGCTTCACGACCAGCTCCCGGTCCTTTTACATAGCACTCTACTTCCTTGAGCCCGTGTTCCATGGCTGCCCGGGCTGCAGCTTCTGCTGCCTGCTGGGCAGCAAAGGGAGTGCTCTTGCGGGAACCTTTGAAACCGGTAGTACCGGCACTGGCCCAGGCAATAACATTGCCGTGTTTATCGGTAATGGAAACAATGGTATTGTTAAAGGTCGACTTAATATGAGCAATACCCTGTTCGATATCCTTTTTCTCGCGTCTTTTGACCCTGGTTGTTGTCCTTTTGGCCACCTGGTTTTACCTCCTCCTCAATTATTTTTTCTTACCGGCCACGGTACGTCTGGGTCCCTTACGGGTCCGAGCATTATTCTTAGTATTCTGACCCCGGACCGGCAGACCGCGACGATGGCGGAGTCCCCGGTAGCAACCCAGGTCCATCAACCTCTTGATATCCATACTGACCTGACGGCGCAGGTCACCTTCTACGGTATAGTTTTTCTCGATGATATCCCTTAATTTGGCAACTTCTTCTTCCGTTAAATCTTTTACTCTGGTATCCGGATTTATACCTGCCTCAGCCAAGATTTTCTTGGATGAAGGCCGGCCAATTCCATATATATAGGTGAGGGATATTTCCACCCGCTTGTCACGTGGTAAATCAACACCCGCTATTCTCGCCAAAACTGGTTCACCTCCTAATTTATCCCTGAACTTGTTTATGCTTGGGGTTCTGGCAAATAACCATAACCTTACCATGTCGCTTGATGACTTTGCACTTTTCACACATTGGCTTTACTGATGGCTTTACCTTCACAGTATTAACCTCCTTAATTGTTTAGCCAGCTGCCTACTTAAAACGGTATGTGATTCTGCCACGATTGAGATCGTAAGGGGATAATTCCACCGTAACCCGGTCACCAGGCAGTATTTTAATAAAGTTCATTCGCATCTTGCCAGAAATATGGGCGAGGACCTTATGGCCATTCTCAAGCTCCACCTTAAACATCGCATTGGGCAGTGGTTCCAAAACAACCCCTTCCACCTCAATCACATCATCCTTCGCCATTAACAGACCCCCTTCCCGTTTGATATCTGGCCTCCTGAATTCGTTTCAGGCTTTTCTTCAGCACATGATTGGCCGGCAATTCTCCTCTTCCCAGGCACTCAGCCACCTCTTCTGCTCGCATATTGGTAACCTGCAGGTGGCGAATGTTTTTCAGCTTGGGATTTTCAATTTTGCGAAGATCTCCATCTGCAATCAATACAAACCGTTCATTCACTACTTTAACGATCACAAACATTCTGCCCTGGTCTCGACCCGATTTGGAGATTACCACCCGGGCTAATAGATCACTCAAAAGACCACCTCCGTTACCGCAAGGTAAGGATCTCCGGACCATGGCTGGTCACGGCTACAGTGTGTTCAAAATGAGCCGAATAGCTTCCGTCTTGAGTGACTACGGTCCAATCATCTATTTTGGTAATCACCTTATGGGTCCCCATGTTGAGCATTGGTTCAATAGCCAGAGTAATACCTTCCTCTAACACAGGTCCCCGTTCGGGTCGGCCGTAATTGGGAACCGGCGGATCTTCATGCATATTGCGTCCGATCCCATGCCCTACATATTCCCGGACTACTGAGAATCCGTTCTTTTCAGCCCAATCTTGTATCGCATTGGATATCCTGCCCAGACGATTGCCGGGCTGAGCCTGCTGAATGCCTCTAAGCAAACACTCCTCAGTGACCTTGATCAACTTTGTCACCTGGGGGTCAACTTCCCCTACTGGGACCGTAATCGCTGCATCTCCGGCAAAGCCATCCAAAAGTACTCCAAAATCGATGCTTATTATGTCTCCCTCTTTGAGGACTCTTTTACCGGGAATGCCGTGAACCACCTCTTCATTGATTGATGTGCATATAGCACCGGGAAAAGGCCGGCCCCCTCTGGGATTAGGGTAATTCTTGAATACGGGGACTGCACCTCGCTTAAGACATTCTGCTTCAGCTAATGCGTTTAATTCTCCGGTGGTAATTCCCGGTTTGACCTTACTCTCCAACAGAGACAGCACTTGAGCCACCAATTTGCCGGCTGCCCGCATGCGCATTATGTCGTCCCGGGTTTTTAAAATGATCATTACAGACTCTCCATCACCTTTTTAATATCTGCGAACACTTCCATAGTATTACGATTACCGTCTATTCTGTGCAATGTACCCTGTTTTTCGTAGTATTCAATCAAGGGATTGGTCTGTTCAGCATATACTTCCAGGCGTTTTTTAACAGCCTCGCCCTGGTCATCACTGCGTTGCACCAATTCTCCGCCGCATTTATCACAAACACCCGCTTTAGCCGGGGGATTAAAAGTGAGATGATAAACGGCTTTGCAATTCTTACAGCTGATGCGGCCGCTGATACGTTCCACCAGTACATCTTCAGGGACATAAATATCAATAGCTGCTTCCACTTTCTTGCCTATTTGAGCTAATGCCCGGTCCAGAGCTTCAGCCTGCTTAACCGTACGGGGGAACCCATCCAGAAGGAACCCTTTTTTACAGTCATCCTGGGCTAAACGCTCCTCCACGATGCCGATGGTAACTTCATCAGGAACTAACTGACCACTGTCCATATACTTCTTGGCTTCTTTGCCCAAATCCGTACCTTTGCTTACTGCATCACGGAACATATCTCCCGTGGAAATATGGGGGATCGGGAAGTTAGCCTTGATTAAATCTGCCTGTGTTCCTTTTCCTGCGCCGGGAGGCCCCATCAGAATAACGTTCATTAGGTATCATCTCCTATTTTACAAAACCTTCATAGTTACGCAGCAACAAGTGGGATTCGATTTGTTTCATGGTATCCAGAGCTACACCAACTACAATCAGCAATGCAGTGCCACCGAACCACAGGCTGGTTATTCCAGTAAGTCCGATCACAAAATTGGGCAGTATGGCGATCAACGCCAGGAAGATTCCGCCGGCTAAAGTCAATCTGGACAGTACTTTGTCAATATATTCTGCAGTAGGACGACCTGGCCGTATTCCAGGTACAAAACCACCATACTTCTTAATGTTCTCCGCTACGTCCATGGGATTGAAAATAATCGCCACATAGAAGTAGGTAAAGAACACAATCAATAATGCATAAATCAGGTTATAGGCCACACTTCCGAAGTGGAAGTAGGTGTTTAAGAATACGTTGAACTTGGAAGTCTGGGGCATCCAGGAACCAATGGTAGCCGGAAACATCATCAGAGCCATGGCAAAGATGATGGGAATAACTCCGGCTGCGTTTACTTTCAGGGGCAAAAATGTACTTTGTCCACCGTAAAGCTTGCGTCCGACTACTCGTTTGGCGTATTGCACCGGCAAACGGCGCTGTCCTTCATTCACCGCTACGATGGCCGCAATAACCAGCAAGGCAATGACTATGAACAGCAGGATGTTGAAGTAACCAATAATCCCTCCGGACAGTTCCTGGGCAACACCAGATACCTGACTGGGTATCCGGGATACGATACCGGCAAAGATTAACAGGGAAATTCCGTTGCCTATGCCATTCTCAGTGATGCGCTCGCCAATCCACATCAGGAAAACGGTTCCGGCGGTCAGAGAAATAGAGATTATCATATAGGACCCGAATCCGGGGTTCGCCAACGCACCAGCCCGCCCCAGGGCAAAGGACATTCCCAAGGCTTGGATGAAGGCCAGTATTACCGTACCGTAGCGAATGTACTGGGTAATAATCTTGCGCCCCTCTTCACCTTCCTTGGACAGTTCATCCAGGCGGGGGATAACCACCCGCAAAAGCTGCATGATAATGGAGGCGTTAATGTACGGTGTAATACTCATGGCGAAAATACTGAACCGCTTAAACGCACCACCGGAAATAATATCAAAGAAGCCAAACAGTTGCCCGCTGAGCAGCTGTTGAATAGCCTCAGGATTTATACCCGGCACTGGTACATGGGCGCCTATGCGGAAAACCAAGATCATCATTATGGTGAAGAGAATCTTAGTTCTCAAATCGCCCACTTTCAATGCCTGTTGTACGGATCCAAACATTAGATCACCTCAGCTTTGCCGCCCCGGGCAGTAATTTTCTCTTCTGCTTGCTTGCTGAACCGGTGAGCTTTTACAATAAGTTTTTTCTCCAGTTCACCGTTGCCGAGAATTTTAACACCGTCTTGCACTTTCTTAACTAATCCGGCATTCCGCAGCAGTTCAACGGTTACTTCGGTGCCGTCTTCGAACCTATTTAAATCCTGAACATTAACAATAGCATATTCTTTCTTGAATATGTTGGTAAAACCGCGTTTGGGTATACGACGCTGCAACGGCATTTGGCCGCCTTCAAATCCCGGTCTTACTCCGCCACCGGAACGGGCTTTCTGCCCTTTATGACCCCGGGTGGACGTTTTGCCGTGGCCGGAACCAGGTCCCCGGCCAACCCGTTTGGTCCTCTTGTTGGCTCCGGGCGGGGCTTGAATCTCGTGTAATTTCACGTCCAAACCTCCTATTTAATCAATCTCTTCCACCGTTACCAGGTGTTTGACTTTATTAATCTGACCCCGCAGTTGGGGTGTATCTTCTTTAATAACTGTATGGTGAAGTTTGCGCAGTCCCAGGGACCGTATGGTCCGTCTCTGAGTCTCGGGTTGCCCGATAGTGCTCTTGGTCCACGTAATCTTTAGCTGCTTGGCCATATGGTTCCCTCCTAGTTCAGGATCTCGTCAATGGTCTTGCCGCGCTGCCTTGCAACTTCCTCAACCCGCTTCAGGTTTTTGAGGCCTTCCATAGTGGCATGAACCATGTTGTTGGAATTGGAAGATCCCAGGGACTTGGTCAAAATGTCTTTTACCCCGGCAGCTTCCAGGACCGCCCGCACCGGTCCCCCGGCAATAACTCCGGTACCTGGCGAAGCCGGCTTGAGAAGTACCTCTCCGGCACCGAACCGGCCCAGAATGGGATGGGGTATGGTCCTTTCCTCTATCAGAGGTACACTGATCATGTTTTTCTTGGCGTTCTCCACCGCTTTGCGGATAGCATCCGGCACTTCGGCTGCTTTGCCCTTGCCGACCCCGACTTTGCCCTGACCGTCACCCACAACTACCAGGGCACTGAAGCTAAAGCGGCGTCCACCTTTAACTACCTTGGCAACCCTGCGGACACTAACAACTTTTTCAATTAGTTCCGGGCCAGCCTGTTCCTTATCAAACATCATTTCCCTCCTAGCTTTCCTTTTTCCTTAGAACTGCAGTCCATTTTCCCGGGCAGCATCTGCCAGAGCAGCCACCCGGCCATGGTATTTATAGCCGCTGCGATCAAATACTACTTTAGTAATACCCTTCTCCTGGGCTTTTACAGCAATACGCTTGCCCACCGCTTTGGCCGCCTCAATGTTGGTCTTGGAAGGAAGATCGCTCAGTTCTTTATCCAGGGTGGAAGCAGCAGCCAGGGTAACTCCGTTTTCGTCATCAACAATCTGTGCATATATATGGTTTAAGCTCTTATAAACACACAGCCTGGGGGTCTCCCTGGTTCCGTGTACTTTACGGCGAATTCTTTGGTGTTTATATCGCCTTAATTGATTACGGCTTTGTTTTTTAAACAATGCGGTCACTCCCTTCCTGTGTTATTTACCGCCAGCTTTGCCAGCCTTGCGGCGTACCACTTCATCTTCATATTTAATACCCTTGCCCTTATACGGCTCAGGTCTGCGAATATCGCGGATAACTGCGGCGGTATTGCCTACCAGCTGCTTGTCAATGCCTTTTACCGTAATTTTGTTGGCAGCTGGAACTTCAAATTCTATTCCTTCCGGAGGCTCAACCTCTACCGGATGGGAATAACCAATGTTAATAACCAGTTTCTTACCCTGCAACTGGGCACGGTACCCGACGCCAACCAATTCCAATTTGCGTTCAAAACCGGTGCTTACACCCTGTACCATATTGGCCAACAGCGCCCGGGTTAAGCCGTGGTAAGCCCGATCCTGCTTGCTGTCACCGGCTCTTTCTACCACGATTTGATTATCCTGCACGGAAACTGTAATCCCCTGGGGAATAGCCTGAGAGAGGGTTCCCTTGGGGCCTTTGGCCGTAACCATATTGTCTTTGACGGTTATTTCAACGCCCTGAGGCAGGGATATCGGTTTTTTCCCGATTCGTGACACTATATTACCCTCCTTCAGTTACCAGATATAACAAATGACTTCGCCGCCCAACCCTGCTTTACGGGCTTCCTTGTCGGTCATCAGTCCTTTGGAAGTGGATATCACAGCCGTCCCTAGACCGCCCAATACCCGGGGGATTTCGTCTTTCTTCACGTAAACCCGCAAACCTGGTTTGCTGATGCGCTTAATGCCGGTGATGACTTTTTCCTTGTTGGGGCCGTATTTCAGATAAATACGAATAATCCCCTGCTTGCCATCTTCAATATATTCGTAATCCTTGATGTACCCTTCTCTTTTCATGATGTCCGCAATGGACAGCTTGATCTTCGAGCCGGGCACTTCAACGGTTTCATGCATGACCATGTTGCCATTTCTGATACGAGTCAGGAAATCGGCGATGGGATCAGTCATGACCATATCCTATAACCTCCTTTGCAAACAACCTTACCAACTGGACTTGGTAACGCCTGGCAGTTCACCTCTGTGGGCCAGCTCGCGGAAACAAATACGGCACATACCGAATTTGCGCATATAAGCCCGCGGACGACCGCAAATCTTGCAGCGATTATATTCACGAACCTTAAACTTCTGAGGCCGCTTAGCTTTGGCAATCATCGCTTTCTTGGCCACTAATCCTTACCTCCTTATCATCTGAATGGCATACCCATGGCCCTGAGCAATTCCCGGGCTTCTTCGTCGGTTTTGGCGGTGGTTACTATATTAACCTCCAGTCCGCGGATTTTATCGATTTTGTCATAGTCAATCTCCGGGAAAATGGTCTGTTCTTTTATTCCCAGGGAATAGTTGCCGCGGCCGTCAAAAGCATCCGGCGATACACCGCGGAAGTCGCGCACCCGGGGCAAGGCCAGGTTGATCAGCCGGTCCAGGAAATCATACATCCTTTCCCCTCTTAAGGTGACCTTGCAGCCGATGGACATTCCTTCACGCAGTTTGAAACCGGCGATGGATTTTTTAGCTTTGGTGACTACCGGCCTTTGTCCAGTGATCAGTGTCAGGTCATTTACAGCGCCATCCAGGGCTTTGGGATTCTGAATGGCTTCGCCTACACCGACATTGACTACTACCCGGTCAATACGGGGTACTTCCATGATATTTTTATACTGAAACTTTTCCATCAGTTTAGGCGTGATCTCGTTCTTGTATAGTTCATACAGCCTAGCCATTAATTAACTAAGCCTCCCTTCCTGGCACATTAATCCAATACCTCTCCGCAACGTTTGCAGACGCGGACTTTTTCCTGGTTGGACAAAACCTTGTGCCCAACCCGGGTAGGTTTATTGCATTTGCCGCATACCACCATCACGTTGGATATATGCAGCGGGGCTTCAATCCGTTGAATTCCTCCCTGAGGAAGGGCCCGATTAGGCTTGGTATGCTTCTTGACCCGGTTGACTCCTTCCACGACTACCCGGTTTTTGTCGGGAAGCACTTTCAATACCTTGCCCTTTTTCCCGGAGTCCTTCCCCGTCGTGACTAATACCATGTCACCTTTTTTGATTCGCATCTGTTTTACACCTCCATTGACTAAAGGACTTCCGGAGCCAGGGAGATAATCTTCATAAAGTTCTTTTCCCTGAGTTCACGGGCCACCGGCCCAAAAATACGGGTTCCTTTGGGATTACCGTTATCATCTATGATCACGGCCGCGTTTTCCGAAAATGCAATATAGGATCCGTCCGGCCTTCTGATCTCCTTCTTAGTTCTTACTACAACCGCCTTTATGACATCGCCTTTTTTCACTACGCCGCCAGGGGCTGCTTCCTTAACGGATGCAACTATAACGTCTCCTACCGTTGCATACCGGCGGGTAGATCCACCCAACACCTTTATACAAAGGATCTTTTTAGCCCCGGTGTTGTCGCCTACCTGGAGCATGGTTTCCTGTTGAATCACGTGTAAACCTCCCTTCCAAAGTCCAGGTATTACTCCAATGTCTTGGCCTTGCGAACTATTTCCACAAGCCTCCATCTCTTGTCTTTGCTTAAGGGACGGGTTTCCATAATGCGAACCACATCGCCGATCTTAGCTTCATTGTTTTCATCATGTACTTTATATTTTTTGCTGGTTTTAATGGTTTTCTTGTAAAGTGGATGCTGTTTTACAGTTTCCACGCTTACGGTGATGGTTTTATCCATTTTGTCACTGGTTACAGTGCCGACTCTTACTTTCCGGTTACCACGATTTTCAGCCAACCCTTAGACCTCCTTTACCTTTTGTTTTCCTGGGCGATCTCACGCTCGCGGAGAACAGTTTTGCAGCGGGCAATGTTTTTGCGAACATCCCTGATTCTCATGGGATTATCCAGTTGCCCGGTGGCAAGTTGGAATCTAAGGTTGAACAACTCTTCTTTATAATCCCGGACCTTTTTTTTCAGTTCCTCGTCGGTTAGCTCTCTTAGCTTAGCTGCCTTCACTAACCTCACCACCCATCTCACGTTTTACGAACTTGCATTTAACCGGTAATTTATGAGATGCAAGCCGCATGGCCTCTTTGGCAACTTCTTCACTAACACCGGCCAGTTCAAACATTACCCGGCCTGGTTTAACTACTGCGACCCAGTGCTCCGGAGAACCTTTTCCTTTACCCATACGGGTTTCAGCCGGTTTTACTGTTAAGGGCCGATCCGGGAAAATCTTGATCCACAGCTTGCCGCCTCTTCTTACGTAACGGTTGATAGCAACACGGGCGGCTTCAATCTGGCGGTTGGTAATCCAGCCTGCTTCCAGAGCCTGCAGACCATAGTCACCATAAGTGACAGTGTTGCCCTTATTAGCCTTACCTGATAAGTGTCTGGGCCGATGCTGCTTTCTATATTTAACACGTTTCGGGGTAAGCATTATTTGTCTGCCTCCTCCACAGCTTTTTGGGGTGGTCTTTTCTTGGCTTCCGGCAGGATTTCACCCCGGTTGATCCATACCTTAATACCGATCTTGCCGTAAGTGGTATTGGCTTCGGCAAACCCGTAGTCAATATCCGCTCTCAAAGTGTGCAGGGGCACTTTCCCCTCTGCAGTCCATTCGGATCGGGCAATTTCAGCTCCGCCCAACCGGCCTGATACCATGATTTTGGCCCCTACGCCGCCGGCACGCATGATACGTCCCAAGGCCTGCTTCATAGCCCGCCGGAATGATACTCTCTTCTCCAGCTGCTGGGCAATGCTTTCGGCCATAATCTGAGCATCCAGTTCCGGTTTCTTAATCTCCTGAATGTTGACACTGACATTCTTGCCGGTCATTTTTATTAACTGTTCCTTCAATATCTCTACTTCCGTACCGCCGCGCCCAATTATAATGCCAGGCTTAGCTGTATGGATAGTAACCTTTATCCGGTTGCCGGTCCGTTCAATTCCGACTTTGGAGACTCCGGCCTGATAGAATTTGTCCTTTATAAACTTGCGAACCTTGAAGTCTTCGTGGACCAGATCCACGTAATCCCGGTCGGCATACCAGTTGGAATCCCAGTCCCGGATAATGCCTATGCGAAAACCTTTCGGATGTACCTTTTGACCCACTATTTAACCTCCCTTTCACGCACTACAACCGTGATGTGACTGGTCCTGTGCCGACGTATATCAGCTCTTCCATAAGCACGAGGCCGCATACGCTTGATAATCGGTCCTTCATCAACGTAAATCTCGGAAATATACAGGGAATCAGCATCCATATCGTAATTGTGCTCTGCGTTAGCAATGGCCGACTTTAATACCTTATGGATCATGGGTGCGGACTTTTTATTGACATACCGCAGGATACCAATTGCCTCATCCACATCCTTGCCCCGGATCAGGTCGGCCACCTGACGGGCCTTAAAAGGGGAAACCCTTAGATAGCGAGCAACTGCTCTGGCTTCCATGTCTCCTGATCCTCCTTCCTATCTGGACCTGCTGGTCTTTTCATTTTTGCCAGCGTGTCCCCGGTACGTTCTGGTAGGAGCAAATTCACCCAGTTTCATTCCTACCATGTCTTCGGTAATATAGATAGGCACATGACGGCGCCCATCATGAACAGCCAGTGTATGACCCACCATCTGCGGCATAATGGTGGAACGGCGAGACCAGGTCTTGATAACCTTTTTCTCTCCGGTTTCATTCATATTTTCAATTTTGGCTAAGAGTTTTGGATCACAGTAGGGTCCTTTTTTCAGCGACCTGCTCAATTCCTAAGACCTCCTTTACTTCCGTTTCCGGACGATCATCTTATCGGAAGGCTTCTTCTTGCGAGTTTTTCCGCCGATAGCGATCTTGCCCCAAGGGGACACCGGATATTTACGTCCAATCGGCGCACGTCCTTCACCGCCGCCGTGAGGATGATCTACCGGATTCATTACTGATCCGCGTACTGTAGGACGAATTCCCAGCCAGCGAGAACGGCCGGCCTTGCCGATAGTAATGTTCTCATTTTCCAGATTGCCTACCTGGCCAATGGTTGCCCGGCAGTTCAGATGGATCAGACGCACTTCACCGGAAGGGAGGCGAACATGGGCATAATCACCTTCTTTAGCCATGAGCTGGGCCACTGCTCCAGCTGCTCTGACCAACTGCCCGCCCTTGCCGGGGCGCAGCTCGATATTGTGAATCAGCGAACCTACCGGTATAGATCTTAACGGAAGCGTATTCCCGGTCTTGATATCGGCATTAGGGCCTGAAACTACTATGTCGCCGACTTTAAGATTGTCGGGAGCAATGATATATGCTTTATGCCCGTCTGCATAGTGCAGCAGAGCGATATTAGCAGTGCGGTTAGGATCATATTCAATGGCTGCCACCTTGGCAGGAATATCATCTTTGACCCGCTTAAAGTCCACAATACGGTAGAGGCGTTTGTGTCCGCCGCCCCGGTGCCGTACGGTCAGGCGCCCCTGGGCATTACGCCCGCCGGTTTTCTTTAACGGTACGGTCAGGCTTTTTTCGGGCTCGGTTTTGGTTATTTCATCAAAAGGCAGAACCGTCATATGCCGCCTGCTGGGCGTAGTGGGTTTATATGATTTAATAGCCATTTGCGTATTCCCTCCTTATAACGGCTAAAGCCTTACATTCCCTCGAAGATCCGAATCTTGTGCCCGGGCTTCAGAGTTACAATGGCCTTCTTCCGTGCGGGGGTCCGCCCCACAAACCGCCCCATGCGCTTGGGTTTGCCTTTTATATTCATGGTGCGTACGGACTCGACCTTGACATTGAAAATGTTTTCTATAGCATTCTTCACTTCGGTTTTGTTGGCACGTTTATCAACGATAAAAGTATATTTGTTATCCGCCAGCAGGTTCATAGACTTCTCTGTTACCACCGGGCGAATGATAATATCGCGGTAGTCTTTCATTATGCGAATACCTCCTCTACCCTGGCTACAGCGTCCTTAGTAATAAGTAGGGTGTCATAATGCAGAAGGTCGTAAACATTAATGAAGTCCACTGCCAGGGGTTTAACACCGGGTATATTGCGTGCGGATTTAGTTACATTAACATCTCCGTCAGCGGTCACGACCAACGTCTTCTTACTGGCATTGAGTGCCTTCAGGGTTTCAATCATAAGCTTGGTTTTAGGCTCAGCAAAAGTCAGTTCATCAACCACGATGATATTGTCCTCTTTAACTTTGCTGGATAAAGCAGACTTCATGGCCAGTCTTCTTACCTTGCGCGGCAGTCTGTAAGAATAATCCCGGGGGTGAGGTCCAAATACAACTCCTCCTCCTGTCCACAACGGATTGCGGGTACTGCCTACGCGGGCACGGCCGGTTCCCTTTTGACGCCAGGGTTTGCGTCCTCCTCCTCTTACCTGACCGCGGGTTTTGGTAGAAGCGGTTCCAACTCTTTTATTGGCCAGCTGCATTTTTACAAAATCATACAAAACCGCCTGATTGGGTTCTATGCCGAAAACATTGTCATTTAGTTCCAGCTCCCCTACCTGGGCCCCGCTCATGTTATATAATGGAACTTTGGGCATCTGGCTAAACCTCCTTCGACGTAACAACTAAGCTTTCACGGAATTCTTTATCAGCACAAGACCTTTTTTGGGCCCTGGAATAGAGCCTTTTATAAGGATCAAGTTGCGTTCCGGATAGACTTTTACCACTTTCAAACCCTGCACTGTGACCCGTTCTCCACCCATGCGACCAGGGAGTTTGCGTCCTTTAAATACTCGGGCCGGTCCTTTCGCTCCCAGAGAACCGGGCCGGCGATGGTACTTGGAACCGTGCCCCATGGAACCCCGGGCGAAATTGTGCCTTTTTACACCTCCGGCAAATCCTTTACCTTTGGAGGTGCCTACTACATCCACTACATCACCGGGTGCAAAAAGGTCCACTTTTATCTCCTGTCCAATTTCATACTCATCAATATTCTCCATCCGAAATTCCCGGATGAACCGCAGGGGTTTTACGTTGGCTTTCTTAAAATGCCCTTTTAACGGTTTGTTAACTCGATTCTCTTTCACGCTGCCAAAGCCTACCTGAATGGCATTGTACCCATCAGAGGCAAGGCTTTTCTTCTGTAGTACCGTGCAGGGACCTGCTTCCACCACTGTCACCGGTACGGCTTGGCCTTGTTCGTCGAAGATCTGGGTCATGCCAATTTTAATGCCTAAAATTGCTTTCTCTACCTGTTTCACCTTGGTTACCTCCTGTTGAGCTTTCTCTCAGCGATAGGTTGGAAGTGGGGTCTCCAACATCACTTCTAAATAACTACCGGATTTACCGCCTTCAGGCCACTAAACTTCCCACTAACCTTTCAGCACCGGTCCTCAACCTTACAGCTTGATTTCGATGTCGACACCGGAGGGAAGATCAAGGTGCATCAATGCATCAATGGTCTTCGGATTCGGATCGAGAATATCGATTAGCCGTTTGTGAGTCCGGATTTCAAACTGCTCCCGGGAGTCCTTGTTTACATGGGGAGAGCGTAAAATGGTATAAACACTCTTCCGGGTCGGCAGGGGAATCGGTCCTGATACACTGGATCCATTTTTCCTAGCCGTTTCTACGATTTTCTGCGCTGACAGGTCCAGCAGTTTGTGGTCAAAAGCTTTCAACCGTATGCGCACTTTCTGTTGGCCGCTCACTCTTGCTAAAACCTCCTTAAAAACTGACAGTTCAATATACACGCCTCCGGGTGTTTGGTGGTGAAAACATTCCCGTTTTCACCACCTGCCCGGTATATCCGCTACTTTACTCGATAGAAGTTACCACACCTGCACCAACGGTGCGTCCGCCTTCGCGAATTGCAAAGCGCAG
>LFSR01000009.1 GCA_001513155.1 Syntrophomonas sp. DTU018 | reverse complement strand
CATTGTAGAGACCGGCGTCTCTTTTTTCAAAGACCCTTCTTAATCATTACAGGAATGCTCCTCTTCAATTTCTATAGACTCCTTGCTGATGAGGTTTTCGTACTTTTATTAGCTTGGTTTTCCCATTACAAGGCTTTATACAAGATACTTACTCCGGCAACTTGGGCTGATACCAGTGGAACAAGCAAGTTGTGCACCAGCACTGGCCACTAATAACAAAAAAGCTAATATAATGCCTAATACCCTAGTTTCTAATACTGATACCACCTCCTTCAATTAGTGGTGGCCACCTACAACATATATACTAGAATGGAAATAAAAAGCAATAGCTTTGCCCCGAAAGGTTCAAAATCGAACGTGAATGGGTTATATTTCATTAATGAATTATCCAGGTAAGAAGGAGTAGAGAAAACCCTTTTGTGGGCAAGGGTATCGATGTAGTTTCAGCATTGGCTCCAAGCCAATCGGGGGATAACCGACAAAGACATAGGAGACTGGTTAAACTTCATAAATTTAGCAGAAAAATAATCTTATTATGGCCACAGCATGGTAGAATGGGATAACAGAATTTTACTGGTACGAGGATGGAATGATGGAATGATCGGTGAGGTTCATACTGGAATTTACAGATTGCGTTTACCTGTTCCTGGAGCTTTAAGAAGTATTAACAGTTTTCTGTTAAAAGGGCGGGAGGGATGGTCGGTAATTGATGCGGGACCTCCCCTTCCCAAGTGTAAGGAACAATGGGAGACGGCTATAGAAGACTTAGGCATTCAGTTTACTGACATCAAGCAGATTCTGATAACCCATGGCCATATAGACCATGTGGGCCTGGCCGGGTGGCTGCAGGAAAAGTCCGGGGCCAAAGTTATTATGACGGAAGATGAATATAAGCAGGCCTTCTATCCTGATGAAACCGAACAAGTAGGGTCCTTGTATTACCAGGATGGTATGCTCAGCCTGGGTATTAAGGCAGAAGAAATCGAGCAAATGACGGCTATACTGCGCTTTGCTACTGTAATACCGGAACCCTGGCCTGAGGTACAATTCCTTGAGGAAAAATCAATAGAGTTCGGGGATCGCCCTTGGGAAGTTGTTCTCACCACCGGCCATACCAATGCTCATGTTTGTCTCTTTAACCGTGAAGATAGACTATTGCTGTCTGGAGACCAGATTCTGCCCACTATTTCAACGGTAATTCGTTTTCCTACCAGAGTTGATGATAACCCGTTGGAGCAATATCTTGATTCCTTAAATCGTCTTCTGCAGCTGAACCCTGCCTGGATCATGCCCGCTCATGGAGAACCTTTTGATGATCTGGACGCCCGCATTGATCAGTTGTACAAACACCATGAGGAGCGATTGGGGCTTATAAAAAGCTGTATGGGGAATGAACCCCGTATTGTCCGTGCTATAGTCAACGAACTGTTCGGTTCTGGGTTGGATGTGTTCAACTTATTCCTGGCTACCGGGGAAGTCACTGCCCATCTTTTAATGATGGCATCCCAGGGCCAGGTTCAGATTGACAGGGACCCGAACAATAATCAACTGTATTTCTCGCTGGTTTAAGTATGCATAGAGGAACGGTTTCCGTTTCACGGCCATTAGATTAATATGTGCCCGTGAAATGAAAAACGCTCCTCTTTTTGCCATCTTTTTCCCAATGTTTCCCGGCAAAAAGCGTAAGAACATTAATTACCTGCCGTAAGGGTATATAAGGATGTTTTAGGAGGGCTACATGATGAAGATTAAGGGTAGGCAGGCGGTAAGCATAGGCCTGACACTGCTTATGCTGATGGGACTGCTGGCAGGGTGCGGTGGATCTCAGTCAGCCGGTGATTTTATTGCTGATGACCAGATAACTTTAGCTGCGGAATTTGCGCCTTATACTGAAGTGCCCGTGGATGAGCAGCCCAGTCTGCCCATCTATAAGGTTGAAGCTGATCTTAGCAATGTGGAAAACAGCAGCCGCTTTCAGTTCAATGATGAGGCACGACAGCGTCTCGTGGAAAACGGCTTTGTAGTTATTCCTGGTATGGGCACGGAATTTTTCCTGACCTACGAATTTAACCGCTATGACCATGTGCCTAATTTCATTACCACTGATGCTATGCTGCACAACTATCACCTTTATTTCCAGCATCTCTTGAAGACCGTGGAAAGGAACCAGTTGATCCCCGAATTAAGGAAGCTAAATAAGGGTATGATGGGACTTTCCCAAGAGCAGTACCGTATTTTGCAGGGCAGCACCTGGGAGAATGCCGCCTTGCGCAACTTGGCCTTTTTTACGGTAGGCAGCTGTTTACTGGATCCCCAGACCCAGATGCCGGCTGAGGTGAAAGAAGTGGCAGAAGCGGAGCTGGAGCTAATCAATGCTCACCAGACCACCGCTGTTTCCCCAGTGATGAGCATGGGCCGCCAGCCGGATGTTTTGGAGTCCTTAAAGGAAGATTACACCCAGTACATTCCCCGCGGTCATTATACTTACAATGAGGAGCTGGAAAACTACTTTAAGGCTATGATGTGGTATGGCCGCATGACCTTCCGAGCCAAGGATGAAGATGAAACCCGCTCCGCGGTTTTGATAACCATGGCTCTGCATGATAATAAGGTATATTCCCCCTGGGCCAGCATCTATGATACTACCGAATTTTTCGTAGGGCGCAGTGATGACCCGGGATTTGCAGAGTATGCCCAGGTGCTGCGTAAGGTCTATGGAAATAAATTCTCCCTAAAGGACATCAGCCGGGATGATGCCAAGTGGCAGGCTTTCCTGACCGAAATCCGCCAGGTAAAAGGGCCGGTAATCAATTCCATTTCCATATTTGATGCCAGCATACAGCCTGACCGGGATGCCGAAATCAGCGGTTTCCGGTTCATGGGCCAGCGCTACACCGTGGATGCTGACATATTCCAGCGCTTGATTTACCGGGAAGTAGGTGAAAACCCAGCTGGTGAACGGCGCATGCTTCCCAAGGGTTTGGATATTCCGGCCGCCCTGGGATCCGGTGCAGCCAGCCAGATACTCAAAGGAATGGGTGAATATGAGTATGAAAGCTACCCCGAAAACATGCAAAAAATACAGCAGTACCTGACGGGCTTGGAAGAAGCCACCTGGCACCAAAACCTGTATTGGAACTGGATGCATACCTTAAGGACGCTGACCCGGCAGATTCCTGAAGGCTATCCCACCTTCATGCTCAATCAAGCCTGGACCCATAAAGAGCTCAATACCTTCCTGAGCAGTTGGACGGAATTAAAGCACGATACCATTCTCTACACCAAGCAAAACTACGCGGTCATGGGCGGGAACGGCATGGAAGAAATCGATGACCGGGGCTATGTGGAACCCAACCCACGGCTATATGCCCGCTTGGCAGCCTTGTCAGCTCTGACCCGGGACGGTTTGCAGGCGCGCAATCTGTTGGATGAAAGGGATGCGGAAAACCTTAGCCGCATGGAGGAACTGGCCCTGCAGATGAAAACCATTTCCGAAAAAGAGTTAAAAGGGGAGTCTCTAACTGAGGAAGAGTACGAGTTAATCCGCAGCTTCGGCGGCCAGTTGGAACACTTTTGGCTGGAAGCCCTGCGGGATCAGGAAGGCCCTCGTAACATGCTGCTGCTCAACAATCGCGCTCCCGTGGTGGCAGATGTAGCCACCGCTCCTCCCAGCACGGTTTTAGAGGAAGCCACTGGTTATATCAACTATATATATGCCGTGGTGCCCGTGGAAGGGAAGCTGCGCATAGCCAAAGGAGGGGTCTACTCCTATTATGAGTTTCCCTGGACCGCCGGGGATCGTTTGACCGATGGGAAATGGTGGGAGATGCTGGAAAGCAGCCAGATTCCTGAATTGCCAGCCTGGACCAGGTCATTTATGGCCCCAACCGGTGAATGCCGGGTGATCATGCCGTGGGAATTACAGGAAGAACAATAAATAAAAAGAGGATAACCCTGCTTGTAACGGCACTCCTTATACTAGTATTGCTGTTGGCCTTTTACCGGTTTGCACCTTCACCCTCGAAACAGCTGAAAGGTGACAGCGATGGAGATGGCCAGCTGGAAATCTACCAGCTGGCTGAGAGTCAGGTAACCGTAACAACTGAAGATGCCATACTATGGGAGTCAGATCCGGCCTGGAAGGTAACCGATCTGGTTTTAGCGGATGCTGATAATGACGGACAGGAGGAAATGCTCCTGGTTCTCTGCAAAAAGGGCAGCTTCGGTACCTCAAAGCCTATGTGGATGAAGGGAGAAGACACGGAATACAGCAATCATCTCTTTATGTACCGGCTGGTGGCCGGCCGCATGAAACCGGTGTGGTGTTCCTCCGCGATAGAATATCCTATCCTGAGGCTGCAGGTGGAAGATCATGATGATGATGGCCTCCAGGAATTACTGGTTACCGAGGGGCCTGCTGCCGGACCTTTCTATTCCATCCGTCAGCTGTTTTATAAAAAGCACACCACCTGGCAGTGGCAGGAGTGGGGGTTTGCATTAGAGAATAGTTGAATAAAGTATTAAATTATTGGCGAAGTTGTGTTTTAGAAAAAGGAGGAATTTGAAAATGGGAATGCCCGTTAATACTATGCTGCTGGTTTTTCTGGCGGTGGGTTTCCTATTCCTAGTCGCCTGGCTGCTGCAG
>LFSR01000036.1 GCA_001513155.1 Syntrophomonas sp. DTU018 | reverse complement strand
GAGCCAGGATCAAACTCTCCGTTAAAATCTTTAACTTCTATCCCAGCTTTTCGCTTGGCTTTCTTCTTTGGGCTATATGGCCTCTTAACGACCATATCTTCCTCGCACTTCGGTCCTTGCTGTTCAGTTTTATCAAGACCTGCGGACTTCCTTAAGAAGTCCTGCGCCGTTCTCGGCTGGCTTGCCTCTGGCGCGCTTGACTATCCTATCACCTGGTCAATCTCTTTGTCAACCCGGTAGTTTCTGCCAGCGCTTGCCTTGCGGCGCAAGAATTATATTATCATGCCACCTGGACCATGTCAAGGTCGTAACACAGTTTCCGGCGGGAATAATAAAGGCACTTCGCAGTTTTTGCGCAGCACCTTTTGTATTATACTTAATCCGCTTTGGTTTGACAACCATCTTCTCGCGGTAATTATTGTTGGCATAAATAAAAGCCTCCTATCAGGAGGCCAGCGTGTCAAAAAAGCTTATTAATAGTTGTTCGTTCGAGATTGCCACGGCACTTCGTGCCTCGCAATTGTCACCTGTGCGCAGGCTACGATAAATGAAAACTTAAGCCTGTCATCGCTATGGAAGGAATTCTTAAATGTCATTGCTGTGAAAATAGTCTTGTGTCATCGCGAGGAGCGCAGCGACGTGGCGATCTCCTTAATGGCCTTTTTCGACAGTCTGAAGCCTCCTATCAGGAGGCTTGGATAAACATACTACACTGCTTTTTTGCCGCGTTTCTTTTCTATATAGATAGCTGCATCCGGGCAGACCATCTCGCAGATCAAACAGGCTATGCAGCTTTCTTCATCCTTTGGTTTTACGATAGGCGTACCATACACTCCCAATTTCTCGGACCAAATCAAAACATCATTAGGACATTTTTCTTTGCATAATCCACAGCCCTTGCAGAAATCGGGGAAAATGTGAAAGTTCGCTTTTTCCATGGGAGTTGTCAAAGGTTCCAGTTGTTTTTTAACCATTTATCTTGCCACCCCTTCCTTAAGGGCATTTTCTGCCAGCTGTTTGCCGATCTCCAGAGCCTTGAAGTTCAGTTCCCGCAGGTCCGGATTCTTTTCAAATTTGGAGCCCAACTTGTGTTCCAAAGCTTCTTTAGCCGCCTCAAAGGAAACTACGTTGGTCAAGCCGATAACTGCTCCCATAATAATAATGTTAAATACCCGCGGGTGCAGTTCATTGTTAGCCGTGTTGATTGCGGGCATAGCAATGATCTGCTTGGCTTCCTTGGGCAGATCCTCCGGATCTACATCAAACCCGTCATCATACACAAACAGGGTGTTTTTATCCGAATAGGTGGCGGTTCTTGCCACTGCCCGGTGGCTCATGGCAATAACTACATCGGCTTTGTTAAACTTGGGAGCTCCGATACGGGAATCGCTTACCTGAATAAAGGCGATGGACACCCCGCCGCGCTGCTCCAATCCGAAGTTGGGGATATAAATAGCCTGTTTATTTTCATTATAAGCGGCTTCCGCCAGTATCTCCGCTACCGATTGTACACCCTGTCCTCCTTCACCAGCAAGGGCAATTCGTACCAAGGCCATTACTTATCGCCTCCTTTGCCAAAGGGGCTTTTCAGTTCTCCTACCGGGAAAACTGGCTCCATTTCCTCCTCAAGAAAATGCCAAGTCTGCTGGGCATTGGTGCGCCAGTTGGTGGGACAGGTAGACAGTACTTCCACGAAGGAGAAGCCGTTGCCTTCCATTTGGTTGCGCAAAGCATTCTTTAAAAAGCGCTTTAACTGCTTGTACTTGGATACAGTGGCACGGGCAATATAGGCCCCTTCCGGGGTTAATTCAGCCAGAAATTCCGGACCTTTGGTGGGATAACCGGTTTTCTCGGGATCACGCCCATAAGGAGTGGTCTCGGTCTTTTGTCCCGGCAGGGTAGTGGGTGCCATCTGTCCTCCCGTCATGCCGTAATTGGTGTTGTTGACCAGTATCAGGGTAACCTTTTCATTGCGCACGGCGGAATTGAGCAGGTGCTGGGATCCAATGGAATACCCTCCGCCGTCACCCATATAGCCAATAGTTATCAATTCGGGACGAGCCCGCTTAATGCCCACCATCACCGGGGTAGTACGCCCATGATGAGTCTGGGTGGAATCGCAGGCAAAGAAGTTCCAGGACAGCAAGGAACAGCCGATATCGCACCCGAATACGGTCTTGTCCTGAATCTCCAGCTCATCAATTACTTCTCCCAAAGCTTTTAAGACTATTCCGTGCCCGCACCCCGGGCAGAACTTATGCGGTTTGGAAGGTAAATACCATGATTTAGGGATTGCTGGTGTGATCATCTGGATGGCTCCTCCTCCCTTAAAGTACGCTCTTAACTTTATTTATAATGTCGTAATCTACGATACCTACGCCTGGCATATAAAGAGTCTCTATTTTTATAGTCTCTCCGTAGATCTCCTGTTTGGTCAAACGTTCAAACTGCCCATAGGAGGACTCGGCTATCAGCAGTTTTTTCGCCCCGCTCTTGGCGATGGCTTCCCGTAGTTGCTGAGCAGGATAAGGCCTTAAGGTGATGGGGCGGAAGTAGCCGGCTTTGATACCCTGTGCCCGCAACGCCTTCACTGCATCATCTGCCGCCCGGGACACGATTCCATGAGTGAGAATTATGATGTCCGCATCTTCGCAGCTATGTTCCTGCCATTCTATCAGCTCGGGGACAATTTTTTCATATTCGGCAGCAAGCCTGGTTACCACATCATAAAGCTCTTCTTCCAGACTATAAATATTGCAAAGGTGCTGGGGCTCCCTGTCTTCTCCGATTTTTCCGGGTAACCCTACCAGCGGGTAGGTCGGTTCCAGTTTGATGCCTCTTTCCTCTGGATCATACATCTCCAAGGGTTCCCGCATCTTGGCTTGATATCCGTCCCCCAGCAAGAAGGTAGGCCAGCGGTACTTCCAGGCTACGTTGAATCCTTTAATGGTATAATCATAGATTTCCTGGTGAGTAGCAGTGGAATAAACTATACGAAAACCTTCTCCATTGCCTCCGTAAGTGGTAAGTGCTACCTCCTGCTGCGAGTAAACCACTGTACCTGAAGAAGGGCCGCCTCGCTGCTGGATTACGGCAAATATGGGAAGCCGCATAGCCTCTGCCATGCCAAAGGGCTCCTGCATAAGTACATTGCCCGGTCCGGCGGTAGCGGTAAAGGCCTTTTTGCCAGCCTGAACTGCGCCGCACACGGTAAAGCCTGCGGATATCTCATCTTCCGTTTGGAGAAAATCCCGGCCGTATTTGGGAGCCAAGCGGGTCCAGTAATGCATTACCTCATTTTGAGGAGTGATGGGATATCCAAACATAATATCGGCACCTGCAGCCAGGGCAGCCCAGGCGATAGTTTCATTGCCGGTTAAAAATGCCTTTTTGGTTTCTTCCACAACTTTTAACATGTGTGGGGTTGCACCTCCTATTACACCTTTGTTTATTACCACATCGCAGCAGGCATATAGCGAGTAATCCATTTAACTGGAACAGGAAATAAATCCGGGTTCCATTTCCCTGAAAATTTCTTGTCCACGGCTATATAATCTACCGGTATACCCATTTCCTCTGCACACTCAATAATGATGCGGGTTCCTTCCTCTATTATCTCCAGGGTAGTCTCATCCCCTAGATGGGTATTGGCTACCAGGGCATCAACGCGCCCCAATTCTTTAATATATTCAATTATTCTAGCTTTTGAGCCCGTCATGGGACGGGAATAGTTTATCACGGCTATAACCCGCAGCTCGGCAGAGGATTCAGCATCTTCAACCAGATTAAGGGTCCTGGCTCCGTAGACACCATAGCCTACATCAAAAATAACGTCTCCTTCCCGTCGTAAAGCCCAGCGGGCGGCGGGAGCCAGCATAGCACCGGTTTCTCCCAAGCCAAAGGAATCAGGTTTGGAAAGGCCGATTACCGTTAAGCCCTGTTGTTCCAAGAACTCTTTCAGGGGTCGTAACGTATAAAAAGGCTCTACCGTATCCAGATCCACCAGAGTGACCTGGCGTCCCTGTGACTTCAGCTCTAGAGCCCGGTTAATTGCCATTTCACTTTTGCCGCTGGCATATTCTCCAATGTATGCTTCGACTACTCTTGCTGAAACAGGCTGCGTATCCTGACACCTCCCATTGGACCGGCAAACCATCTTTTGTTAATTTTTATAAGTATAAGAATTTTTTAATTGTGCGTCAATAATTATCTTAAATATGATAAATAATACTCACATTTGCTGGTTTATGTTATACCGTCTTGCTTCTGATAAAAACTGGTCCTTTGCATAGCTTGTCCCGGCAGTTTAGATATATTGTGGGGTGTCCCACTGGTAATTTATGAAACAAAAAAAGAGCTATTCGTTTATTATAAATCAGTTTTTACATCATTAGCAATTGGAAACAGACCAGCAGAAGGATTCCCGGCAAGCCCAGAAAACCAGCTATCAACACGGTGATAATGTTTATGGGCAGGGAAAAGTGAAGGTAACCGCCGATATAATTGGCCAGCAGCAAGAGTATCAAGCCCACCGCCGAATTAAACAGCAGTTTCCACAGCAACTTAATGGGTTTCATGAATACCTGGGCTATGAGATAAAGAATGACCAGCAGGAACAATGCGGCCATTATCACATTAACGACTTCCACCGAATTCCCCCTTTTCCCCCTGAATAAGGTATCCCCGCTGGGATTTAATCCTGCGAATCAGGTAATCATATCTTTGTTCGGCTGCATTGAGATGAAAGATAGCATAATCAATCATTTCAGGATCCCGGGCATAAGTGAAGAGATTTCTGGCTTCCAGCAGTTCCTGATGGGCTTCTTCCAAAAGGTCTTCATCGGATATGATGGTCTCGGACTGCTGGCGGTTAAACTCCAGTAACTGCTTGGCCTTTGTCCAAAGAGATGAACAGAATACCACAGCATATCCTCCCGCGCCTTCTAAGCAGTTATTTAATGATATGCTGGGAATTGTTCAGTTATGTCCTTGTCCCGAAGACCTCTAAAGGGGAGAATTGCTACGGTTGGACATCGTGTCTGCCTTCCAGGGCCCGACGCAGAGTTATCTCATCGGCAAACTCTATGTCCCCTCCCACTGGCAAACCATGAGCCAAGCGGGTGACTCTTACCTGATAAGGCCGGGCTAAATCTGCCAGGTACCGGGAGAGAACCTCGCCGTCTATGTCGGGATTCAGGGCTAGAACCATTTCCTGAACCTTTCCGGAGGCTAACTGGTCGATTAACGGGGCCAGATGGAGGTCATCCAGATTGAACCCATCCATCAAGTGGAAGTTTTTGTTGAGGACAAAATAGCGCCCTCTGAATCCGGTACGCTCCAGGGCGATCACATCACTGGTTTCTTCCGTCACACACAACAGCCGCTGGTCCCGCCCCTGGTCCTGGCAAATAGCGCAGGGATCAACATCGGTTAACATCCCGCAGGTGGAGCAAGGGGCCACCTTCTCCCGGGCATCAATTATAGCCTGAGCAATTTGCCGGGCCTCGTTTTCCGGCATTTTCAAAATGTACAGTGCCAGCCGCTGAGCTGTTTTCGGCCCGATGGTGGGAAGTTTTAATAATTGATCTATTAGGTTTTCCAGGGGTCGGGCTAAACGCAAACTGCTTCCTCCTTGCTGATTTTCTGCTGACAGTTTTTACAGACCAGGAATGTTTAATCCGCCGGTAATCTTGGCCATCTCAGTGGATACCATTTCCTGAGATTTGCGGATACCCTCGTTGACAGCCGCCATAATCAGATCTTCCAGCATCTCTATGTCATCAGGATCCACTGCCTCGGGCTTAATGCTGAGGGAAATCAGTTCCTGCTTGCCGTTAACCTTGACGGTGACTGCCCCGCCCCCGGCGGAAGCCTCAACTTCTCTTTGCTGCAGCTCGGCCTGCATCTGAACTATCTGTTCCTGAACTTTCTTGGCT
Organism: Syntrophomonas sp. DTU018; assembly: GCA_001513155.1. GTDB lineage: Bacteria > Bacillota > Syntrophomonadia > Syntrophomonadales > Syntrophomonadaceae > DTU018. Next base: position 7,574 of record LFSR01000036.1, on the reverse strand, counting down.
TCCTTAATCATCTTGTTCATGTTGCCGCCGAAACCCGGATTAAACTTCATAAAATAAACCTCCTCATAGATTTTTTGAGTTAGCGTTTATTCCTTTATTTCTACTATGTCTTCTCCAAACAATTCAATAGCTTTTTTCACAACAATATCATTATACTGATCATCATCCAAGAAAATAAACTGTACTTCCAGAGACCGCCCGACTACTTCCTGCAGCACCTCGGTCAGTATATCCCGGTTGGGCTTCTCCTCCATTTTTTCCTTGTGGAATTTATATCCTTTCCGGTAGCCGATATAAACTGTATCGTCCTTGATCCCCAGCAGTTTTCCCTGGCATAACAGGGCATGGGTGGGAATCTTGCGCTCTTTTACTCCGGCCAGTATCCTGCTCCACATGGCATCGCGGGCTTCTGCCGGTTCCCGGGGTCCTTTTGCTCGAGCCGGGGATCCCTTAGCCCCCTCCTTCTTGCCGGCAACGGGCACCGCCGGTTCCTCTTTGGCAAACAGAGCGGTAACCTCCAAAAAAGCCATCTCCAGTACGAAGCGCTGCCCTTCACTGAATCTGAGCTTGTCGGTGGTTTCCGCTAATATGCGTAAGGCTTGCAGTATACGAGTCGTGCCGGCTTTTTTCTGCTGCTGCAGTTTGCCGATACTGGCTTCAGTAACTACTGCCAGGCCGGCAGCTTGTCCGGTAGTATGGTAAAACAGCAAATCCCGCAGGTACAGGGCGGCTTCCCGGGTAATCTGCTGGGCCTCTTTGCCTTGCTGCAAAGCCGCAGCCAGCATCTGCAATACTTGTCCCGTATCCCCCTGCCAGGCGGCGTCAATCAGCTGGGCCAGGAAAACATCATCCACCAGCCCCAGTACATCTAAAACATCGGCTTTGGTAATGTGGTTACCCCGGTAGGAATAAACCTGATCCAGAGTGCTCAGAGCATCCCGCAGTCCTCCATTGGCCCGCCGGGCAATTATATCCAGGGCATCAGGCTCCACGGTGATATTATTGGCTTCCGCCACCTGTTTAAGCCGCCCTTCCATTTCTTCAATGGTCAGCCGCCGGAAGAAATAGCCCTGGCAGCGGGAACGGATGGTGGCGGGAATTTTCTGGGGTTCGGTAGTAGCCAGGATGAAAATTACCGATTCGGGAGGTTCTTCAATGGTTTTCAGCAAAGCATTGAAGGCTTCCATGGTAAGCATATGCACTTCATCAATAATGTAAACCTTCTTTTTCCCCTGGGCGGGCAGTACCCGCACCTTTTCCCTGAGATCGCGGATTTCATCGATTCCCCGGTTGGAGGCAGCATCGATTTCTATGACATCCATGAAATTACCGTTGTTGATATCCTGGCAACAGGAACACTGATTACACGGCTCACCATCCTGCAGCTGTTCACAATTGACCGCTTTGGCTACAATCTTAGCGATGCTGGTCTTGCCTGTACCCCGGGGCCCGGCAAACAGGTAGGCGTGGGTCAGCCGGTTTTCCCGGACCGCATTGCGCAATGCGGTTACAATCTGTTCCTGTCCCACCACTTCTTCAAAGCGCTGCGGTCTCCAGGCGCGGTACAATGCCATATAAGCCATAGTCATCCTCCTTAGGCGATTTCCCTATGGGAAATCCAGGTGAGCAGTGTTATTCACATTATACAGGAAAACAGAGGGAGACGAGAAGTTAGCGGGTTATCCGAAAAAAGAAAAAGGCTTTCTTTATCAGAAAACCTTATTTTTAACCTTATATTTAATGCCGTGCACCTGGCTTCGAGAATACTCTCCGGGCGATACTTGAGCAGTTTGCTCCATTCAGGCTGCCCTGCGTCACATAGGATGGATTCCTTAGTGCTGCTTCCTTCCGGACCTGACACGGTTCAGAATGTCCTATTGCGCCGGACCCAAACTTCAACGCCACTTACTCAAGCCGGACCCCACAAAGTAAGCCCTCAGCTCAGGAATTCGACCCTGCTATAGCGGGTTGCAGGTTACAGGGCACCGCTAATTCCCCGTCTAGCACGGCATATCTTATTGCTTTCCAATTGCAGCTCCCCAAAACCAGTAATTTCCCGGTATTACCAGCATATAAGGGAGATTTGCTAGTTCATTGTAACCTCTTTAGCTGACGATTGCAAGAGCAACCGGTTAAAACCTATTGCTCTTCGCGAAACTCTATGTGGCTTTCGTCCATGGCCTCAATTATGGCCAGAGAAACCACCTTTATACCCTGCTGGCGCAGCAGGCGGCCTCCCTCCTGAAAGCCTTTTTCAATTACGATACCTACTCCCGCCAGGCTGGCTCCCGCTTGCTTTACTATATCGATCATACCCTGTACCGCCCGGCCGTTGGCCAAAAAATCATCGATTATCAGTACATGATCCTCCTGGCTAAGATAACGCTTGGATACTTTCATAAGATAGCTGGTTTGCCGGGTAAAAGAAAAAACCTCACTGGTGTATGTATCCTGATCCAGATTAAGGGAGGCTGATTTCTTGGCAAACACCACCGGAACATGGAACAGCATAGCGGCAGCAACCGCCACGGCTATGCCTGATGCTTCCACGGTTAGGATCTTAGTAACCGGCTCATCCTGGAAGTGCCGGTAAAGCTCCTGGCCAACTTCCTGCAGGAAATCCACATCCACCTGGTGGTTTAAAAAATGATCCACTTTCAATATATCGGTGCCGATAACAGTTGCTTCGGCACGAATCCGGTCTTTTAAGCTCTGCATAAAACCATTTCCTTAAATATGATATGTATGACCCGGGCCAAAAAAATAATCAGCCTAATTATAATACATATAATACTAATACAGTACCGGATTTAACAGTTGGAATACTCTTTTTCCTTAAACTATATAGTGCTAAACTGTTACCATGCTTGTTTGAGAAAAAAATGCGCCATCATTGCTGTGAAAATGACTGCGCTGTGTCATTGCTGTGAAAATGGCTTTCACGTCAGTAAAAAGGCAACCATTGTGTCATCGCGAGCGCGTAGCGCGTGGCGATCTCCAACGGGGAGACAGATAGACGAACGAGATTGCCGCGCCCCTTTCAGGGGCTCGCAATGACATATAAGAGGACTTTTCATTCATCGTGGCCTGTGCTTCAGGTGATAATTGCGAGCGCCGGGAAGCAATCTCAAACGGTACCTGCAGGTATGTGAACGAGATCGCCACGGCACTTCGTGCCTCGCGATGACACAAAAGGAAGCGATTTTCACAGCAATGAACAAAAGATGACTTCTCACTTATCTCGGGCCTGTGCCAAGTGGACAACTAACTGGCAAAAAAGGACGACAGGTTAATGCCTATGAAAGGATACTGGTTGGTAGGAGCGGGAGCAGCCCTGTGGGGAACCATTGGCTGGTTTGTAAGTAACCTACAGCAGTTAGGCTTCAGCTCTCTGCAAATTGTTTTTTTACGTACCGGGGTTGCCGGTCTGCTGTTATTGTTGATCACCCTGCTGGGGAATCCCCGCAGGCTGCGCTTTAACTGGCGGGATTTGCCCTATTTTCTGGGAACCGGTATCTGCAGCATAGCCTTTTTTAACTGGTGCTACTTTCAGGCTATCCAGGAAGTATCCTTATCGGTGGCTGCAGTTTTGCTCTATACCGGCCCTGCTTTCGTGGTAATCTTGTCCCGGATTTTTTTGAAAGAGGCCTTTACTCCCCTTAAGATTATCTCCCTCTTGGCTACTTTCCTGGGGTGCTGCCTGGTAGTGGGATGGCTGCCGGAAATGAATCAAAACATTACTTTTTACGGCCTTATTCTGGGCCTGGGCTCCGGTCTGGGTTACGGACTTTACAGTGTTATCGGCAAGCCCGCTACATCCCGTTATTCGCCCTTGACTATAACCACTTATACCTTTATCATTGCTGCCTTATCCCTGCTGCCTCTAGTTCAGCCTGAAGCAGCCCTGCGGCTTTTGATAACTACTTCCGGCTGGCCTTATGTCTTAGCCTTAAGCCTGATACCTACAGTTATTGCTTACCTGCTATATACCCGCGGGCTGTCTATGCTGGAATCCAGCCGGGCATCCATTACGGCCACCATTGAGCCGGTAATTGCGGTTTTGATTGGTATCTTCTTCCTGGGAGACCAGCTGACCCTATGGCAGGTCCTGGGTATTGTTTTCATCCTGGGAGCGGTGATAAGTATCCAGTTTGAAACTGATTCGGATCAGGAGAAACCTGTTAGGGAATTGGCTGATAACCAGGCTGATTCTTAAACAATGCTGCACAGTTTAAACAGGAGTATTAGCCGGCTCGCTCCGGGACTCCTCGCCTGCAACGCATCGGCAAACTTTAAGTGCGAAGGGGACCGCTCGTAATTCGGCATCCATACACTCAGTACTCGCTGCTCGAAACGTCCTGTTTCTCGCTCCCCTTCGCAGCCCTCAGTTGCGCCGTGAGTTGCAACGGCTCGTCGTACGTCGCTCGGCCGTCTAATACTCCTGCCAAGGCGTAGTAAGCGCAAATCGGTATAGAGATTGCCCAGACCTATGCGGGATTCACAAGAACCCATACGGGCGTCCTCCGCACACTGTGGGCTCGCAATAAAACAGTGCTCGATATGTTTTCACAGCAATTGTCACCTGAATAACAGGCCACGATAAACAAAAACTTAAGCCTGTCATCGCTATGAAAGGAATTCTTAATTGTCATTGCGAGCCCCGACGGGGCGTGGCAATCTCATTCATAATCAGCCGGGCTTACCGGTTGAGATCGCCACGTCGCTTCGCTCCTCGCGATGACACAGCGCAGTCATTTTCACAGCGATGCCAAATCCTTTACCCCGTATTTCTCCATGAGCTGGTGCAGCAGCTTGTGATATTCTTCATGCTGCCCAGGGCCCATGCGCTCCAATTCCAGCTGTTCAAATTTCTCATAGAGATCGTCCTGCTGGGCAGCGGTCAGTTTCAGATCGGCCATTTTGAACAGGACTTCATTTTCTTTGGTTATATGAGTGCGCAGCAACTGAATGTAATTCTGCGCAGCTTCCTGCAGGGCAGTCCGTCCCTCTTGGGTTTCCAGACGGTCCAGAGTGTTAAGCATTTCCCGGATACATAACCTGCCGGCTTCATGTTCATGGAGCATTACTCCGACAGGTCCGGCCTGGCGTGGTATCCCTGCTGCTTCCAATGCGGGGAATAACCATTCCTCTTCCTTGCCGTGATGGCAGCGGTCCACAAACCCTTTCAGGAAGTCAATTACGGCCGGTAAGTCCTTGGCTGGGCTCAGGTCTCCCTGGCCGATTTGTTCTGCTAATTTTTCCAGTACCTGCAGCATAAGCAGCACCGCAGAATGCTCTTTTTTCAACTGTTCAGTGGCTTTCATACAATCTCCCCCTTAAGTTACCTGCCAGAATCCCCCGGCGGAGACGTTCGGTAACTCTGTTTATATTGGACTAATTTGGTCTACTTTGACTCTAATTCCTTCTTCCCTTTTTGTCAACCACTTTTTGCTCACTTTGGCAGGACATAAAAGCAGAAAAGGGATGGAGATTTTCTCTCTCCTCCCTTGTCATTGCTGTGAAAATAGCTCCCAATTGTGTCATTGCGAGCGCGTAGCGCGTGGCAATCTCTATGGCAACTAACGGTGTGAGTTAACAGATCGCCACGTCGCTTCGCTCCTCGCGATGACAGACTTAAGTTTTCGTTTATCGTGGCCTGTTCTTCAGGTGATAATTGCGGGATATAAATTATTAGCTTGACTGCCGTTTCCGTTTCCAAGGACGTAGTTACAGCGATTATCTCACGACTGGTTGACTTTTATGAAATCCTCCAACCGGCCTTTCTCTTTCAGGATGGTGGTCATCAATTCGCGGTTACTGGCGGGAATAGCCGGTACCGGTTCACGACGGATCAATTCCAAAGCCCCGGTGGGGCAAACAGATACACACAGTCCGCAGCCGATACACAGTTCCTGATCAACAGCTATTCCCTCATCATTTTCCGTGATGGCCTGGACCGGACAGCGGTCTTCCAGGCATGCCATGCATATAATACAGATCTCCGGTGTGTGTTTTATAATAAAGCCTGACCGGGCAAAGGCATTGGGATTGTGCAATTCTGTCAGCCCTCTGAGGATGGTGCAGCAGCAGGGACAACAGTTGCATACCACCACAAACTGCTCCATGGAGTTGTTGCAGGTATGAACCAGTCCAGCTTCTTCGGCCTTGTCAAGGACCTGGATGGCTTCTTGGCGGCTTATGGAGCGGGCTTTTCCTCTTTCCACCAGAAAGCGCCCGTGGTCGCCGAATATTAAGCACACTTCCCGGGGCCGGTCACATTGGCCCAGGCTCACCCGGCAGGCACAGTCAGCCAGGGCAATATAGCTTGCCCGGTTAATCATGTCCGCTACCACCTCGTAGGGCATTATTTCCGTATTCATGGGAAGGCTTTTCTGCACCGGAATAACCCGCATCTGCGGGGTTTTAGATCCTGCAAACTCATTTCCCAGGGCTTCCCTATGGTATTCATGCCAAAGCCGGCCAAGTTCATCCCGTTTAGCCGGGTCATTGATGCGCATGAAGGGAAACTCAAAAAGCCCGGGTATGGTAGGCAGCAGACAATAGCGGGGATTCCCTTCCCGGTCGGGCTTAGCGTATACCAAACCCCGATCAGCCATTGCTTCCAGCAGTGGATATAACCGGTCAGCAGGCTGTCCGGTTTTCTCCGCTATCCGGGCCAGGGGCATCAGTACAAAATTTAGCTGGGCAGCAACGGCAGCCTCTTCGGGAGAAAATAAAATACGCAGGATTTTATCAAAGGTGGGGGTGGCAGGTGCCCCCGCCGGGTGGGCATGCAGCTTCTGCTGCAGCCGCTGGTAATCATTCATGTTCTCCTCCTCCCTTATTACAGCCCTTCATTGTTTCACCAGCTATGCATAACAAGCAGCCTAAATGGATCCACAGGGAATAACCCAATTTACCTGTATAGTAACAGTTACAGCCAGGTTTTTCCATACTGGAACAGCTAAAGCTTTCCCTTTTCTCCGCCAAAGAGCAGCCCGTATCCCCAAAAAAAAACAGAGACTATCCTTGGGGATAGCCTCTGTCAGACTGTCAAAGAAGTCTTTTAGCGGTTAGACGTTTGAGATTGCCACGCCCCTCCGGGGCTCGCAATGACACATAAGACGGCCTTTTGGTATGTCATCGCGAGGAGCGTAGCGACGTGGCGATCTCTTTTAGCTAATTTTTTGACACTCTCACAGAGACTATCCTTAGAGATAGCCTCTGTTTGGGATCTGGTGCATTGACAGCCGTTAGCGTAGAATGTATTCCATGCCCTCGCCGATCATGACCAACTCGCCCTTCTGATTAAAGCACTTGGTCTCCACTTTAACCAGGTTCTTCTCTTCGATTTTTTCTACTATGGTGCCGGTGGCGGTGATGGTGTCACCAATGTAGACCGGCTTTGTGAACTTTATGTTCTGGCTGGCATATACATGGCCAAAGGTTAAATCGGTCATGCATTTGGAAATCAACCCCAGCACCAGTACCCCGGGTACCAGTACATTTCCAAACCGGGTGGTCTTGGCATATTCCCGGTCAATGTGTATGGGATTGAAATCCCCCGTCAGCCC
>LFSR01000042.1 GCA_001513155.1 Syntrophomonas sp. DTU018 | reverse complement strand
ATTACTCAAGTGGCCTAATTTCTTACCAGCAAATGGCCTAATTTTTGATTGACATTAACAACCCTTCTGTATAATCTCGCTCTAAACACTTTGTATAGAGGAGAACTTACCATCAGTTTGGTATGAGCGATACGTTGGGGACGTAGAGGCTTCTGGTTCAAATTCAGTCACTCGACCATTTTTATTGACTATTAAGACGGGAGTTTAAAGTTCCCGTCTTTTTTGATATTCGGTTCAATTTTTGGCATACTTCAGAAGTTTACAAAGCGTTTTCAATTTATGGAGGGATTGTCCTTTATCCATTCTGTTTAAGGTCAATCAGCGCTAAGAAAAGCAACCCAGTGCAATATGCATCGACATAAGCTCTGTGGTGTTCAGGAATACAAATGTTAAAGTAATCACATAATGTGCCTAATTTATGATCTTCCACATCATAATCGGAGTCGTAATCAATCTCATACATTTCATATTCTGGGTCCCATTTTCGTTTTGGTTTCTTCAAGAGTTTTTGAGCCTGTTTCATTGTGCAGAAATACTTGCGTTTTGTATCTATAATCGAACTTCCATTTTTATGGATGAACTTAAGATCAAATTCTAGGTTGTGACCCACGATATTACTTTTGCCAATGAATTCATCGAATGCAGGCATAACTTGATGGATTGTTGGAGCTTTGGCGACCATTTCGTCTGAAATATGATTCATAATAGTAGCCCCTTTGGGAATAGGACACTGAGGATTTACTAGAGTAGTAAACATGCTTACTGGTTTTTCATCAACAAACCTTACCGCACTCAACTCGATTATTTTATCTTTGCTGGGAGCTATTCCTGTAGTTTCTGTATCAATTACAACGAATTCTTCATATGTTCCTTTTGGCGTAATGTTTGAGTACTTTATATTTGCTAATTCTGATAAAGCTCTATTCTTTATTTTTATATCGCTTATTTTAATTTCTACTCTTGGTATAGCAGCAATAGCAGCCAGAGCTTTTTCTTCCTGTTGTTTCAAAAATGCTAATCTAGCTACTAACCGTGCTTCGGCTTCTTTATTCTTTATCTGACAATTTGAACAGATACCTGAAGCATCTAACTTTATAAACAAACCCCATTTCCCGCATTGCTTGCATTTGGCCACGATATATTACCTCCCCCATTGCTAAACTATCAATAGCGTTATTATCTGTCAATAAAAGCGCAGCATTTGCGGGTGTGGGATGGTTCATACGTAAAAGCACTTGACACATTGTACTGGAAAAATCTACCCTAACGCTATTCGGTGTATGATACAATTATGGTATGTGGTCCGACCGCATACCATAATTGTCTAAAGGAGCGTGATAATGGATTTTTGGTGTGCAGTTTAATGGCCATACAAAGCGATGTGACCAGCGTTTAGCAAGGGTATAGGCAAATGTGTAAAAAGAGGGATTTTTTTGGAGGGATGCCTATGCAGATCACCAGTATTGAGCTGTATCATGTTTCCATACCGCTGAAAACGACTTTCTGGCCCACCTGGATCCCCGGTTATCCGCAGACCCATAATCGATTTACCCTAATTCGGCTTGGAACCGACGAAGGAATCGAGGGATATTCGGCCGGATCGGCTATGGGAATAGAACGTCAGGGGCTTGGCGATCTAATTGCGGGATATTTGCTCGGGACTGACCCGACCGATATTGACATGGTTCAGGCGCTGCTGAAACAAGCCGGATTCCTGGGCTGGCGCAATTTCTGGGTCGAGGCAGCCTGCTGGGACATCAAGGGGAAGAAAGAAAATAAACCGGTCTATGAGCTGCTTGGCGGCAAAGCCCGCCCGATCGAGGTATACTGCTCGACCGGGGAAATGCACCCACCTGAACAGCGGGTCGAGGAACTGCTGGCTATTGCCGAGCGGGGTTTTAAAACCGCTAAGTTGCGTGTAAAGAATAAGGAATTGAAGGACGACATCCGTCATATTGAAGTGATTGCCAAGGGCGTCGGAAACCGGCTGAAGTTAGCTGTCGATGCCAATCAGGGCTGGCTGGTGACCATCATGGAAAAGATACCCGCCTGGGATTTGAAACGGGCCAGCGAATTTGCCAAAGCCTGTGGCGACAACGGTATTATCTGGCTGGAGGAACCGCTGGACAGCCGGGATTATGACGGGAATGCGGCCCTGAAAAAGATTTCCCCGGTCAAAATAGCAGGAGCTGAGTTGAATTACGGCTGGGACGAAATCAAAATTATGATGGAAAAAGACTGTTTCCATATTTATCAGCCGGACGCCACTTTTGCCGGTGGAATTGCTCAGGTTATGCAGGTAATCGAAGCCTGCCAGGACAACGGATGGGAGTCTCACCGAGACCGGTCTGAAGCTCAAGGTTATCCGGGAAAAAGGGATCAAGACAGCCTTGAGCATGAAAAACAAGAAAGACAACCAGTAGGCTTGCCGCCAGATGATTTCAGTTCTAAATCCATACCGGTTCATGTGGGCCAGTTTTTCTTTTAAGTTTTATCTGCTATACTGGACAACGTAAGTAAACTAATCGAAACGCTGAGCAATGGCAGGTGTGCTTCAAGATGGGGGAAGTCATCGAGCAGGATGAACTGTTCCAATCTCTGCGACGACCCAAACTGGTTGACGAAGTTGTTTTGCAGACTTTTAATTTGATAGAGAGTAAACGCTTGAAGCCAGGGCAAAAGATCCCAAGTGAGAGAGCCCTGTGTCAAACCCTTGGGGTGAACCGCTCCACCTTGCGCCAAGCCATTAGGACTCTGGCTATGATGCGGGTATTGGAGGTTCGACCCGGACAGGGAACGTTTGTGGTTTCGGACCTGAAAACTGCCAGTATTGAGACCCTGGTGCTGAAGATGCATTCCGACTCCGGTTTGGCAATAGCCGATTTGGAGAATCTTTTCGACCTTCGCACGATGGTCGAAGTGCCCTCCGCCAGCAAAGCAGCATCTCTTATCACCGAGAAACAGGTGCAGGAGTTGGAGGAAATCCTCGAAAACCACAAGCGACAGATCGAGTGCGAGCTGCCATTTGCTGATCTTGACTGGCGATTTCACAAAGAAATACTGGAGATAGCAGGGAACCCGCTGGTTTTACAGCTGGCCCAGACCTACTACTTACTGCTTTCGGGCCTTTATGCTGGCTCGGAGAAAAATGTGGTGTGGAGAACAAGCAGCCTGGTGAATCACCAAAGTATTCTAGATGCGCTGCGGGCCAGGGATCCGGAGGCAGCCGGAACGGCAATGCGGACCCATCTGAACCAGACTCTCGAGATTTTGAAAGACCACAAGCAATCGGAATAGATAAATAGAACTTACATAACCAGCAAGAAACCAGAAAGCCCAGCAATGCTGGGCTTTCTATTTGTATTAAAATTGAGTTCTTTCATGGTCTCAGAGACCTGACATTACTTCAGACATCCAGTATGTTTATCTTGTATTCTTCCCGGGTAAAAGCTGTGTGTTTTTATTCCAGCTGTCAGGTAAGAAAGAATCAATTACTTCTGCTAATATTATCGATGATCTCACGGTAGCACTTGGTGGCCAGCTCACTTGGTTGTCCCTTTTTGCAAAAGGATAGCTTGGCCAGTTTTGGGACAACGCGCTCTACCACAATATGCCCATCGACCATTTTGGATTCCAATGCCGTTAAAGCTTCTAAAAACCGTTTATCTTGCTTGGCTCGGTTATAAAAGGACAAAACGTAGACGTAATAAAAAAGGTTGTAATTGCGGAATGGATATTCGACCTGCATGAATAAAGTGCCGATTCCATAGTGGCAGGGGCCGATGGGTTTTTTGATGGTCCAATGCTCCAGCAAAAAATCAACCGCGTTGTCGAGGGCTGGCTCGCGGTTAAGATAATCGGTAAAGCGAAAGGCATTTAGAGCCTTAAGGGTAGGTAGGGGATTTGAAAACTCTGTTTCCGGGCCTCGTCCAAAGCTGAACTTCTTGCAGCGCCAACCTCCGTCAGAGTGCTGGATATCCAAAAGATGTTCGAAGGTTTTCTGCAATCGGGCATCATTAGCATAGCCCATGCGGCAAAGTAACTCGGCTGCGTTCACAGTATGGCATGGATAAATAGCTCCTTGGGGCGACAGCTTGAAATGCCCATCTTCTCTCCAGGTGCTGAAAATCAATTGGGCAGACTCCTTAAGTATCGGGTCTGTGGGTTCCATTCCCAATTCCAATAGCATCCCAACGCTCTCCAAAGTAGAAAAAGGGGCACCCTTTTGCAGACGCTTGTCGGGAGTAGTCCACAGGTCAGGCCCATTATCGTATCTATGAGACAATATGGCTTCAATATCAGATAAATACTGCTTATCTACCAATTAATGCATTACCTACCTATTCCTATTAGTTTGATATGATTGTAAGTAAAAGAATTAAGCAATACAATATCTGCATGAAATTCAGGAAGAATTATAGGATTAACGCAGCATATATTAAAACGCTGATGATTTTTATAAAGCGGCTAGCTAATTAGGGGTGGAAGGATAGTCAATACGTTTGATCAGTATTTTGTTCAGTGGGTTAAGAGTGCGTGTGATGAGTTGAATTATCCCGAGCCATCTAGAGACTATTATGAAAGTTTCAATGAGAGGATTCCTGAATGAGTTAGGTTTCTATTATTACCAGCTCAGGTGGAAAACAATCGTTTAGATTACTTCTCTTCGGTATTGCTTATGATTTTTTCCCTGGCTTGCTACTTCTTCTTCCAGCATATCTAAGATCCGGGCTGATAATTTACCGTAAGCCGGGTTGGCTCTATCCCGGGGACGAGGCATATTGACATCTATTATTTCCTTAATACTTCCCGGGCCAGCCGACATTACTACAATACGGTCAGACAGGTAAATGGCTTCATCAACGCTATGGGTTACGAACACAATAGTCTTACGGTTTGCTTCCCAAATATTTAACAACTCTTTCTGCAAGATTATCCGGGTATGTGCATCCAAGGCTCCGAAGGGCTCATCCATTAACAAGACATCGGGATCATTGGCCAAAGCTCTGGCAATAGCTACCCTCTGGCGCATTCCTCCTGACAACTCATAAGGATAGGAACTAGCGAAATTCTCCAATCCTACCAACTCCAAATATTTAAAGGCTATTTCCCGGCAATACTTAACCGGTTTCCCTGCAAACTCCAGTCCCAGACCTACATTATCCAGAACCGTCCTCCAGGGCAGCAATGAATATTCCTGAAAAACCATCCCCAGCCTTCTGTCAGGCCTGGTAACCAGGCTTCCCCGGTATAAAACATGACCCGAACTGGCTTGTTCCAGCCCAGCTGTAATTCGTAACAGGGTAGATTTGCCGCAGCCCGACGGGCCCACCACACAGATAAAATCATTTTCTTTAATTCTTAATGAAACAGAATTGAGAGCTTGAATACATTGTCCTTTTTCTGTTTTAAACACCTTACTGACGCTTTTTATGTTAATTACTTCTTCTTGCATAGCCATCTCCTCTTTTACCTGCTCAAGCGCTGCCACTTAAATTTACGGGTTTCAAAGACTCTGAACAAACAATCCAGTAATGCTCCTACTACACCAATACTGATCATTCCGGCGATTACCACATCCGTATGGGCAATGGTATAAGCATGAGTAATCAGATAACCTACTCCGGAAATACTGCCGGGAAGCATCTCGGCTGAAACCAGGCACATCCAGGCGACCCCAAGCCCGATACGCATTCCATTGACAATCGAAGGGGCAGCAGCGGGAAGCAGAATTTTACGGAATATATCCCGGTTGTTGGCCCCTAGTACCTGGGCTGAATCAATCAGAGTTTTGTTAACACTCCTTACCCCATATATGGAGCTGGTAAGTATAGGGAAAAAAGCCCCGACAAATATGATAAAGATCATAGAAAGCTTCAAGTTGCTTAACCAAATATAGAGCTGTCCTTCTTCGACCCCAAACAGGGTAGCAAAGCTGGCTACTCCAAACCAGGCCAGAACCAAAGGCACCCAGGCCAGTGGAGGTATAGGGCGGAACAGCCCTAAGAAATTGTTGAAAAGGTTAAATACAAGGGAATAATAACCCATCATTATGCCCAAAGGTATGGCCACTATGACGGCAAAAATATAACCCACCATCACTCTTATCAGGCTCACCAGGATATTACTTAAAAGGGAACCCATGCTGATAAGATTTTCCGTAGGCTTGGATAACAGGGCAAAAACCTGCTTTACCTCCGGGAGTATGACGGGATTGTTAACTCGCAGGGCACAGACCCACCAGACGACAACAAATATTAAAGGTATGATTAGAGAGATTAAAAAACCCTGTTTGGCCTTGGTCAAGTTTTATTGCTCCTCTCCCATGCTAACAAACACAGTAACAGGCTCCCGGCAGATCAAAGATCTGCGGGAACCTGCAATGAAGAGTGGTTTCTATTTTACGAATTGAAAGTCGAAGAGTTGGGCTTCTATGTCTTGCAATTCTTTGCCTTGCAATTGACCGCTAAATTTACTCATTGTATCCAAGGTCTTCAGATACACACCAGCCCCGTCTTTCCAGCTGTCGGAAGGGTCAGTTGTATATTTAAGGGTAGCTAGTTCGGCTGCTTCTTTTGATATTCCGATCCATTCAGCAGTTATAGCTGCAGCCTCTTCTACGTTTTCATTACACCATTCACTATTCTGGGCCATCAGGTTCAAAAAGGCTTTTAGTTCCTCAGGATAACTGGCAATGGCCTTATCGCTTGCGGCCACTACACAACAAGGTGTATCATGCCATTTGCCTTCCGGAGGCAGATCCTGCAGTTGTATCACGATCTGTCCCTGCCCTTCAGCAAGTGCAACTTCCGGATAGGGAGAAGGCCCGACCCAGCCCTCCACTTGCTTACTGGTTAACGCAGGGATAAAGTTGGTAGTTTCTTTTAAGTCAACCAGCAGAATATCAGCCGAAGTGTCATTAGCATCTTCAGTTGTTTTCAGGCCAGCATCAAATAGAGCCGCTTCAAATACCATCTTAGGTGCGCTGGTAGGTGAATGATAACCAATTACTAATGGCTTGGCAGATTCTTTAGCATATTTTACAAAGGCGTCCCAATCCTTTATTTCGCTGCCCTTGGGGAAGACCAGAGCCATGCCTTCCGTTTGAATGGGGGATATTACTTTTACCGGAGTGCCGCTGTCAACAGCGGTCATGATAGCGGTTATCGATGCCAAACCAACATCTATATGACCCTGTGCGAATAGGGTTGCGGTTTCAGAACCGCTCTTGGAAGTAATTACATTAATCTTGCAAACCAGGTTGCCATCAGAATATAATTCGTATTTTTCCTTGGGTACCACTTCTTTTAAGTAGGTTCCCTTATCTTTGAACTTTTCACCCTGGTACATTGCAACTACAAAGGGGGTCTGATGGTTGGTAAATATGTAACTAACATTTAGGGTGGGTACCTCCTGGGGCTGCTCCCCAGTTTTATCACTGGAAGCACCGCCACTCTGACCCCCGCAACCAGTTACGGTGAGAGCAAATGCCAACATCAATACAACCAGAACACTTAACAACCCTCTTTTTCTCAAATCAAATCCCCTCTCTCCCTTTACTTTGAGAAACACTAATTAATAACTTATATTAATACATAGTATAATTTATGCCTATGATATTTTAACCGTCTTATGGGAGACTGTCAACAGTTTCCAACTGTATCGTCCCTTTTATGAACTGCTTCCCAGCAAGTTGACAATAAGCAGCTCAACTTACCATGACGTTCCTGAGCCTCCCTTTGTCCTGGTGTTTTAGATATTTGGGGCTGAGAAAGGGTGAAAGCTTAGATAGCAAGCTCAGCAGTCACTGGGAAATGATCTGATGCATCGGTATAGGTAATATAATGTTGGTGCACATGGACGAGGGGATTGACAAAGATATAGTCCAGGCGTGCTACTGGGTGCTGGGATGAAAAGGTGTTGATGAGTTCTCCGGTGTGGAAGTCAAAACAATCGGTGAGGTGTTGGATAACCAACTGGATTTCCGGCTGGTTATTTGTTGCATTAAAATCACCTGCCAGGATGGCCGGGCCAGGGAAGCTAAGTACATGGGGAAGGACCTGCTGCTGAAGATGCATCAGTCTTAACTGGTGGTTTAATCCCAAGTGCACGGCAAAGATTCCCAGGGTATGATTAGCCAGTTTAACCTGAACTTGCAGGCAGCAGCGATCTTCCTTGGGATCGGGCAGGGAAATGGTTTCATAGCCGGCGATGGAAAAGCGGCTTAAGACTGCATTGCCATATGCTCCCCGGCGATAGCGCTTGGCTGCCCCGAATACATACCCCATATCCAGGCGGCGGGCCAACTCAGCCGCCTGATTAATGCGACCACTGCGAGGGTGGTTCATATCCACTTCCTGCAGGGCTATTATATCCGCATCCAAGCGATCCAGCACTTCAGCAATTCGATCTATACTGGGATTGCCATAAGCATCGGTGCCGTGGTGAATGTTGTAGCTGACAACGCGCAGGTATTGGGACATTATAATACCTCGGGGAGTGGTATTTAACCATACATATGCGGCACCAAGGAGCAGGTATTACCTGATTTAAGCCTCAGCCGTCTCACCGGAGAGTAACCGCAGGATTTCTTCGGAATCAGGCAGTTGGTTGGGGTTGATCATCACAGCAGGTATACCTGCTGCCTGCAGGGACTGGCGTACAAATCTATCCCCGCGGGATTTGCGCTTGCCATCAGCGCTGGGGGGTTCTACCTGCAAGGCCAGAACCGGGGTCAGGTCCGGATACTGGCAGACTAACAAATCAACGCTTCTTTCTTTAACTCGCTGGGCATGCTCCTGACGGTTGGCCGCATCAGCGGATAGCTGGATGATGTCGGCCAGGCGGACTTTGGGAAGAACTACATAAGGAGAATTGCCGATCATTTCTTGAACTGCATGGTAAACCATCATCTCGCGGGCGTTTAACAGCTGGTCCCGTTTACGGTATGGCAGGTTGTTGATATCAATCCAGTTTTGGCTCAGATCAATTACTTCCCCGCCTTTGGGTTTCTTTTCCTTGCTCACCCTGATTTGCTCACGGATGATATCATACATTAACTTGGCGGCCAGCAACACTATTATGGCGCCTACCAGCTGCAGCATCTGCATCCTCCTCATAGACGTTCTAAGCCTTCTAATTTCATGATAAACTAAGGAAGCGGTCTTTTCAAAGCTTGATTAGAGCAAACCTATGATAAGATCTTTGCTAACCAGCAGCTTTCAGGTAGAATTAAGTGAACGCGGATAGTTGTAATGCTAAAGGAGGTTAGCCCGATGTTGTACTACAGCAGCCGGGGGAAGACCGATCCGGTTAGTGCTGCTCAGGCGATAACCATGGGCATAGCAGCTGACGGGGGGTTGTTTGTCCCGGAGAAAAGGCCCCGTCTGAATGAAGACGACTGGCTCAAGCTTCGCAACAGTAATTACCAGCAAAGAGCTGTGCAAATACTGGGGCCATTTCTGCCTGAATTCACCCAGGAGGAATTAAATAAATGTGCTAATGCTGCTTATCATAGTGAGCGGTTTGATGATCCCCGGATTGCTCCTTTGGTCCATCTGTACGACCACGTTTTTGTTCAGGAATTATGGCATGGGCCGACCTGTGCCTTCAAAGATATGGCTCTCCAGATGCTGCCCCATTTACTAACCCTCAGTATGACCAAAACCGAGGAACCTGACGATGTAGTTATTCTGGTGGCCACTTCCGGAGATACCGGCAAAGCTGCTCTGGAGGGTTTCAGGGATGTTGTTCGTACCCGCATCATCGTCTTTTATCCGGACGAAGGGGTCAGCGAGATCCAAAAAAGACAGATGGTCACTCAGGAAGGCAGTAATGTTTTTGTGGCTGCGGTGGCGGGTAATTTTGATGATGCCCAGAGCGGAGTCAAGCGCATCTTTGGTGATCTTTCATTTAACCGGCATCTGGCCGAGCATGGTTTAAAACTGTCATCGGCTAACTCCATCAACTGGGGGCGTCTGGTTCCCCAGATAGTATACTATGTATCCGCTTATGTGGATTTGCTGGCTCAGGGAGCGGTGGAAGCTGGGCAACCGGTGAACTTTGTGGTGCCCACCGGCAATTTTGGCAACATACTGGCCGCCTATTATGCCGGCTTGATGGGCGTGCCCATAAACCGGCTTATATGTGCTTCTAATGCTAATAACGTACTTACTGACTTTATCCGCACCGGGATTTATGACCGCAACCGGCGCTTTGAAAAAACCTTGTCGCCTTCCATGGACATATTGATTTCTTCCAACCTGGAACGCCTGTTGTTTGAAACCACCGGACACGACGCCGGGAAAGTCTCGATGTGGATGGAGCAGCTGAAAAACCAGGGCCGTTATGAAATAGATTCGGAAACCAAAGATAAAGTACAGAGCATATTCTGGGGAGACTTTTGCGATGATGTCCAGACCCTGGAGACTATTCGCGCGGTATGGGAAGAACGGCGCTATCTTTTGGATACCCATACGGCCGTGGCGGTGAAGGTCTACCAGAATTATGAGAAGGAGACAGGGGACCATACACCTACGGCCATTATGTCTACCGCTAGTCCTTTTAAGTTTGGCAGCAGCGTAGCCCGGGCATTATTCAGTCCTGAAGCCATCCAGGGGAAGGATGAATTTACCCTACTGAACATGCTTTCTACAGCCACCGGTATTCAGATCCCCAAAGGCATTGCCGGGCTGGAAAACCGGGAGATCAGGCACAAAACCCGGACCAAGCCGGAAGACATGGAACAGACGGTATTGAATTTCCTGCAGCTTTAATAAAAGGCGGGTCAGAGATTATCTGAACTAATAAAGGAACAGTTTTGAGTTATCAAGATTTCAGCGTGTTAAAAAGCTTATAATAAATTGGACGTTCGAGATCGCCACGTCGCTTCGCTCCTCGCGATGACAGAACCAGAAGCCCTTCATATGTGTCATTGCTGTGAAAATGGCTCTTGCTGTGTCATCGCGAGGCACGAAGTGCCGTGGCGATCTCGTTCCAAGCCTTTTCCGAGGTCCCTTTATTCTATAGTTGGCTGCCAATAGAAATGAGTTTTTCAATGATCCGGTTTTTATGATGGGCGGTGCCGTTATACTCAAATATCCCCAGACCAACAATGGCAAAGTTCCTATGTAACTCGGAAATCAGCGTATCAAATACCTTGTTTTTTAATCCGTCTCCGACGGGAACAGGTATATAGGGGAATTCAGCTGGGTCTAAAACATCCAGATCTATATGCAGGTAAAGCCTGCCATTTCCTAATGATTTAATCCTGCTGATAACTGTATAGATATCCTTTTCAATATCAGTGCAGGTTAACACAGTAATAGCATTGTCATGAATGTATTGCTGCTCGGCTGGATCAATCTCCCGGGTGCCCAGCATGATAAGCTGGGACTTTTGAATTTTTGACCCTAGTAATTCTATGATGTTCCGGTCTCCTT
Source organism: Syntrophomonas sp. DTU018 (assembly GCA_001513155.1). Lineage (GTDB taxonomy): Bacteria > Bacillota > Syntrophomonadia > Syntrophomonadales > Syntrophomonadaceae > DTU018. Next base: position 94,537 of record LFSR01000042.1, on the reverse strand, counting down.
CACCCAATGCCAATCTGAGGGGCATTCCATAGAACAAATGACTTTCCGAAGTGTCCGGAGTATGCAAATCCCCGTGGGCATCAAACCATAGTACGGTAAGATCTTGGTTATATCTCCGATTTAGATAGGCCAGGGGAACTATACCGGCATCGCATCCCCCGCCAATGGTTAATATAGTATCTGGACTGGCTTCTTCAATGATATCTCTGGCTTGCCGGAGTTGACTGTAAATCTGATCATATCCAAGAATGTTATTCCTTATTTCACCCAATTCATCTGTACTTATCTTGACTTCACTTAACAATACATCCTGCATGTATTTATCCCGGATTTCCAGTCCGCCGAAGTAGGTAGACTTGTCATGCCCCCCGCCTTGCCATTGAGGCATTAACAGGTTAAGATGCTTCTTTTTCATCCGTTACAACTCCCCCAAAAGACCATTTACCTGTCGTAACTTCTGCGCCGGTCCCTAATTTTTTGGGGGCACTATCCTTTAATGAAATGCCTCATCAACTGGTGCCCTTCGGCAATGAACAATCCCCGACGAGCGGATGCCTCATCGTATTTCTGGGGACCAGACGGATTAGGCTGCTGGCTGTCAAAGAGCAGGAAGGGAACCGGGTCACTGCTGTGGGTGCGGATGCGTATCGGCGTAGGGTGATCCGGCATGACCAAAACGCGAATGTGTTCAAAACCAGCCAGGTTTTCACAAAGGGGGCCGATCATCTGCTGGTCAATTTGCTCAATGCTCCAGATTTTAGTGTCCAAATTCCCTTGGTGTCCGGCTTCATCGGGTGATTCGATATGGACATAGACAAAATCATCGCCCTGGCGCAGGCATTGCAAGGCAGCCTCGATTTTGCCGGCAAAATTAGTTACCACCGCCCCGGTAGCCCCGGGAACGGTCACCGGTTTCAGCCCGGCACAGATACCCAAGCCTTTCACCAAATCAACAGCGGCCACTACTGATCCCGACAGGCCGTACAATTCCTGAAAAGTGGGCAGAGCGGGCCGTACTCCTTCACCCCACAGCCAGATGGAAGTGGCAGGAGGGTGCCCTTCCTTTATGCGTTTTTGATTTACCGGATGATCCTGCAGAATTTTTTGGCTTTTCATCATCAGTTCCAGGAGATGCGCTCCATGGGTGCCGGCGGGCAGATAAGCAGCGATAGGCTGCCCGCTGATGTCATGGGGAGGAGTCAACTGCAGATCACTGCCCCGGCCGTTTTTCCATACCAGCAGATGGCGGTAGCTGATCCCCGGGTAAAAATAAAATGGTTCGCCCCCAAGCTCATCTGCTATGGCTTTCATCAGTTGGTGGCTCTCCGCGGTGCTGATTTCACCGGAGCTGTAATCGATCATGGTCTTGTCCGCGTAATTCTCTTCTTCTGACAAGGTGACCAGATTGCAGCGCAGGGCCAGATCATTTTCCCCCAGTTCTACTCCCATACTGACCGCTTCCAGAGGGGAACGCCCGGTATAGTATTTTGCCGGGTCATAGCCCAGAACACTTAAGTTGGCCACATCACTGCCCGGAGGGAAATTGGCGGGAATGGTTTGCACCTGACCGATGTAGGCCGTCCGGGCTAACCTGTCCAGATTCGGGGTAGAGGCAGCCTGCAAGGGGGTTAGTCCCTTTAACTGTTCCTGCGGTTCATCAGCCATACCGTCTGCTAATATTACCAAGTACTTCATCTATATGATTCACTCCTGTAACATGCATTGTTCTCACTGTATCAAGTATAACATCAGATTGCCATTTCTAGTGATTTTTCATCGTGGAGGTACTTATTTAGCTGGCATGGCCGGAGAATAGGGAACAAGATGTCGCAGGAGAGAAGAAGTGATTAAGTCTAAATGACGTAATTAATAACCGCCTGGGGAAATAAGCGATGGATTTCTTCTGTAAAGAAAGCCTTCATTTCCTCCAGCAGATCATCGGTGTAGACGTACTTGCCGTAACCAAACTGACCGTATTTGTATTTCCGGTCTGTGTTTTCGTCCATGGGCAGATCGGTCTGGGGGAATACCTCCAGGATATTGCTGCGGGCGCGGGCAGTAAAGCGATGGGATATAATTTCGAAAGCAAAGTCCATTTCCAGGGAGTAAACCAAATAGTCAGCCAGTTGATGCAGCAGCTCCCGGTAATCCCGCTGCCAACCTGGAACAAGGATTACCGGAGCGATCAGGACCCCGCTGGGATAACCGGCTTCAATTACGCGGCTCAAGGCCTGCAAACGCTGCTGGAGGTTGGGAGTGCGATGTTCATAGGCGCGGATTACTCTGTCGGAGTTAATGCTGTAGCGTATCCGGGTGTGACCACGATGATCCAGCTCTAAAAATGAGTCCACGTGAGTGAATTTAGTCACAAACCTCAGACGGCCGTATTCCTGTTCAGCAAAAAACTCAATGGCCCGGGCCAGGGAACCGGAATAAGGTTCCACAGATACCGGGTCAGAAGTGGCCGCTGCTTCAAAGAGAGTGATTTCCGGTTTGCGCTGAGATATGAGAAGGGCGGCCTGGTTTAATATTTCCTCCACATTTACATATATGCGGGTATAGGGCTTTTTGCCCAGTTGGGTATTGAGATAGCAATATTCGCAGATACCTTCACAGCCCGTTACCAGGGGCAGCTGGTAGTGGGCCGATGGCTTGCAGGGAGCAAAATCCAGGGTCTTGCGCACTCCCACCACCAAAGTGCTTTTGCCCTGAAAGAAAGCTTCCCGGGGGTTGTTGCCGGGGATACCGGTTACCCGGTTATGGGAGCGCAGAAATTGTACCTGGTGGCCTTCATCCTTTAGCCGCTGGTATATCTGCTTTCCCAGAGGATAGTCCAAGGCCTCCTTTTCAAAGAATACTCGCTTCAAATGACCGGCTACAGTCATATAATTTACCTCCTCGGATGGGTAGATCATTCGGCCTTTTCCATAGTATGACCGGGAGACCTGCAAACAATTTTTTCTTTAACGGTTGGTAAAAAACAGATCACAGCGTGGACTGCATAAATTGTAGATCCAGGGGCTAGAAGGTAAAACTGTATTAGCGATAGAAAAGAAACATAACATAACAGAAGCAGCCTATTGGTCGCAAGGCAATTGTTTCCCTTTATATCGCTATTGTCTAAGGTGCTGTGAGATTTGGCTTGGTTAGTACAAAAGAAAAGGAGGCAGATGGAATGGATAAGCTGTTTGATATAGTCATATTGGGATGCGGGCCAGCCGGACTTTCTGCTGCGGTCAACGCTATCATCCGCAACAAAAAAGTTCTGGTTTTGGGCAGGGAAATCTGCAGCCCGCCTTTACACAAAGCTCAATTGATTAATAATTATTTAGGTTTGCCGCAGATAAAAGGGCAGGATTTACTGGAAGCCTTTCTGGAACATGCCGCCAGCCTGGGAGTGGAAATTAGTCCCCAAAAGGCAGATACTATATCAGAAATAGACGGCATTTATCACATTCTCTCCGGCGATGAGGTAATAACCTCCAAAGCCATTATTATAGCCACCGGCATGCCTTACAAGCCCACTTTACCCCAGGAGGACTTTTTCCTGGGCAAAGGACTGGGCTATTGCGCTACCTGTGATGGACCGATCTACAGAGGCAAGGATGTACTGTTAATCGGGCACAGCAGTGAAGCGGAAGCCGAAGCAGATTTTATGGCGGAGATTTGCAATAAAGTCTACTACCTGCCTCTCTATAAAGGAGTAGGTACTTTGGACAGCAAGGTTGAGATAATAGAGGGCAGGCCGGCTTCCATAATCGGGACCGATTTTGTGGAAGGATTAAAGCTGAAGGATGGCCGGGAAATAATGGTGGAGGGCCTGTTCGTCTTAGGAGGAGAAACTGCCCCAGACCGTCTCATACCCGGCTTGGAAATTGAAGACAAGCATATCAAGGTAAACCGCCAGCAGGAAACTAACCTGCCGGGAGTGTTTGCCGCCGGCGATTGCACCGGACCTCCTTACCAGGTGGCCAAATCAGTGGGAGAAGGCCAGGTAGCTGGTCTCAACGCTGCCAAGTACGTTTCGCGCAAGTAGTTATTGTTCATCTTTTTTCTTGTTCTCAGAATCACGCTTGCCAATAATGCCAAATTCATAGAAAAAGTCATTTACAGTACCAAAGAGGGTGTTGGCAAAGCTCTTGTTGAATTTGCCTTTGGCTGCGCTCATGGCTTCCGATTCTGGTTTGGATTTGCCGCCGATTCTATTGCCGATGGGCATTGTAAATACCTCCTTTTAGGCATAGTATTCCTGGAAAAAGAGGTATTTATGATGATTAAATAGTTTGGTTGTAATAAGCTGAGGGCTGCAATTAGCGCCCAATTTTAACCGGAGATTTTGCCATTCCAGGCTGTTGACGAACCCTGGAGGTGATGCTATAATAAATTCCGTTGCGGAGCCGTGGTGTAGCGGTTAACATGTCGGCCTGTCACGCCGAAGATCGTGGGTTCAAATCCCATCGGCTTCGCCATATTAGCCTCGGTAGCTCAGTCGGTAGAGCAGCGGACTGAAAATCCGCGTGTCGGTGGTTCGATTCCGCCCCGAGGCACCATGAATGAGCGGAAGTAGCTCAGTGGTAGAGCATCGCCTTGCCAAGGCGAGGGCCGCGAGTTCGAATCTCGTCTTCCGCTCCATAATGATAAATACAGCGTTGCCTGAAGGTAACGCTTTTTATTTGTCTAGCTGGGGACGGCAGTGTACAATTTTTGTAGGTAATTGAGTGTCTCATGTAGAAAAAAGAGACCTCAATAATGGTCATCTTTTCAGATGGCCAACTCCCCGTCAAGGAGTGTGAGGTCTCTATGCTGGATATTCGTCATGTGGTAGCTATTGTCCTGTTTCTTATCAATGGGTTATGGAAAATTATTAGATCAAGAGTGCTTGCGGAAACGGTAATAAGCTGATATAATTACTTTTGCGCGAAACGCAAAAATGGGCGGATGGCGAAGAGGCTAACGCTGTGGTCTGCAAAACCACCATTCACCGGTTCGAGTCCGGTTCCGCCCTCCATACTATGCCCGGGTGGCGGAATAGGCAGACGCACGGGACTTAAAATCCCGCGGTTGGTGACAACCGTGCCGGTTCGACCCCGGCCTCGGGCACCATCACATTGAATTATCGGAAGTTCTCAGGTTTTCTCTACGAAAATCTGAGAACTTTTTTGTTGATGCGGGATTTTACGTTCCGTGCATATATTTATCTAACCATCGGGAAAAAGGTATTTTATTATATCTGCTGTATTATTAAAACAAGTGCAACTGTTGGTAAGTGGAATGCCCAGCTAAGCAGGAGGCGGATTTATGATAGGTGCCATTATTGGTGATATCGTTGGATCTCGTTTTGAGTTCAATAACTATAGGAAAAAGGACTTTGAGCTGTTTACTGATGACTGCTTTGTGACTGATGACAGCATAATGACCCTGGCTGTGGCAAAGGCGATTATGGAAGCCGGGAAAAGGGCAGGGCAGCCTGGTGACACAGGGGAGTATGGAGCGGAATATTATACGCTGGTATCTGATCTGGCGGTCAAATACATGCAGGAAATAGGACAACGTTACCCTGACTGCGGGTATGGCGGGATGTTCAGGCGGTGGGTTTTCAGTGAGTCTCCTCAGCCATATAACAGCTATGGAAATGGGGCGGCTATGCGCATAAGTCCGGTAGGATTCATAGCCCGAAGGGAGGAAGAGGTAAAGAAGCTGTCCTACGCTGTTACTGCTGTTACCCATAATCACCCTGAGGGTCTAAAAGGTGCTGAAGCAGCGGCCATGGCTATATTTATGGCCCGGAACGGGTGCTCGAAAACAGAAATCCGGGATAGGATCAATAACAGCTATTATCCATTGGATTTCACCATAGACCAAATCCGGGATACATACGAATTTGATGAAACCTGCCAGGGGACTGTGCCCCAGGCTATAGAGGCATTTCTGGAATCCACTTCCTTTGAGGACGCCATACGCATTGCCATTTCCCTGGGCGGGGATAGCGATACTATAGCAGCTATTACCGGTTCTATTGCGGAGGCCTTTTACGGGGTGCCCTATGAGATAAGAGAAAGAGCCCTTGATTACCTGGATAAAGAGCTGCGGGCTATTTATGAGGAATGGACAGAATTTCTGGGTGGTTAATTAAGAGTTTTTTTAACTTGGTAATGTTCGATCGTTGATTTTATGATAACGTATCTTATAGGGGAAATGTATTTTTCCGGCCGGTATTCATGACTTATGACGGGCGAAAAACGGTCCAAGGGGGACGCATATGAAGGTTCTTTTTATAAACGGCAGCGGCAGTGACTCCAGCATCAATGGCTTTATTCGATATGCCATAGATACTGTGTCAGCACATGGGCATGACGCTAAAGAGCTTGTGCTCCGGGACATGAAATACTCTCCCTGCCGGGGATGTTTTAACTGCTGGGTAAAGACCCCCGGTACCTGCGTGTACAAAGACGACGGAGACATTATCTGCAAGGAGTTTATTACCTCAGACATGGTGATTCTTTCTTCACCAGTGATCATGGGCTACCCATCCGCCCTGGCGAAAAACGCCCTGGACAGGATAATTCCTCTCCTGCATCCCTATCTTGAGGATGTAGGCGGTGAGGTGCATCACATGAAGCGATACAACAAATATCCTGAACTGGGACTGCTCTTGGAGAAGCTGGAAGATACGGACAGCGAGGACATCGAGATAATACATGACATATTCAAGAGGGCAGCCCTGAACATCCAGGGCTCGCTAAAGTTCATGAAATTTACCGATTCGCCGGTTGAGGAGGTAGTCCATGCGATTATCAATAATTAACGGATCGCCAAGGGGTAATTCCGGTAACACTCAAAAGCTGCTGGAACACTTCATCAGCGGATTTCTCGCCACAGAAGGGAACACTGTTGAGGTTCTATATTCTATAAAGGACAGACCAGATTTTACTCCCGAAAAAGAACTTTTTTTAAATGCCGAAAGACTGCTGATTGCCTTTCCTCTCTACGTAGACGCCATGCCCGGAACGGTGAAAGAGCTGTTTGAATCCTTTGCTCCGCTGAAAGGCAAAAACCCCGGGCTGAAGCTGTTGTTCATGATACAGTGCGGATTTCCGGAGACACACCATACCCGGTTTGTGGCTCGTTACTGTGAAAAACTGGCCAGGAGGCTCGAATGTGAACCGGCGGGCTTGATATGCAAAGGCGGATGTGAGGGCCTCTCAGTCCAGCCGCCGGCTCTGGTTGACAAGGTATTTCAAAGGTTTTACGAACTGGGGAAGGCCTATGGTGAAACAGGTGAGTTGGATGACAGGCTCCTGGCCAAACTGGCATACCCCGAGCATCTCACTTCCGAACAGCTGCAGCAGGTTATACCGGTGGTGAATAACTTTCTCTGGGATGACTGGATGAAGAGAAATAATGTCCTGCAAAAAAGCTTTGACAAGCCCTATGGTGCAGACCTGTAATAGGAATATTGCTAAGGTAAAGGCTGTCCCCTAACCAAAAAGGGTTTTAGGGACAGCCTTTCAGACTGTCAAAGAAGTCTATTAGCGGTTCGACGTTCGAGATTGCCACGCCCCTCCGGGGCTCGCAATGACACATATGATGGCCTTTTGGTATGTCAACTTTTTTGACACTCTCAGAGGCTGTCGCCTAACCAAAAAGGGTTTTAGGGACAGCCTTTGAATTGTTGGCGCTAGGCGCGTATTTCCTGCCGCATAAAGCTTATATACGCTATGGCAAAGCAGATCAGCATTTCGGCAATCAGGCATACTACCTGGGGCCAGATCAACAGCAGGCTCTGGCTGAAGGTCAGGGTCCCCTTTATGGCCCCATAAGCTTGTTCCAATAAAACCGGCCCCATGGATCTTACCGCAGGATTCATTATGGAAGTCACCGCTTCGCTGTACAGGTAAGCCGGGGATATCCGGCTGATCATCTGTTCAGTTTTGGCGTTGGCTATGATCTGCTGGGAATCGGAATTATCATTAACCGGGTAGATGCCGTCGGCTGCCATACCTGCCAGCAGGGTAAGGAAAAAGGCCATGAACAGCCAGATAGCTATCCCTGCCAGGGCCGAAGTTGACGTCTGTCTGAACAGCAAAGAACATAAGATGGCCAGGGCCAGCCAAAAGGAAATATAGATGACACTTAAAACCAGATAGGTTATAAGCCGGGCCAGTTCACCCAGAGTAGGCGGCACGCCGGTCATAATCAGACCCAGTCCTGCCACCAGAAATCCCAATCCGAAAACTACTATGGATATGACGATGACACCGGCAAGAAATTTCCCGTTGATCAAGGCATCCCGGAAAATGGGCTGGGACAGTACCCGGCTGAGGGTACGCCGGTCCCTTTCCCCGTTAATGGCATCAAATCCCAGGGTCAATCCCACCAGGGGACCCAGAAAGGATATAAAGGACAAAAAGGAAAAGGGCATGGATGATCCTGAGGTGGTAAAAAGCCTCAGGAAAACAAACTCCAGTTCGTCCTGTCCAACGTTTGTTCTTATGGTACTGGCAGCCACATATAGCGACCCCAGACAGGTGACCAGTACCAGGAGAGCCAAAATGGCAAAACGCTTGCCGCTTAAGTGGTCTCCCACTTCCTTTCTGACTACAGTGGCCAACCCTTTATTGGCTTCAAAAATCCGTGTCAAATCCGCTTTTGTATTCTGCCACTTAGCTGCCCTTTCCATGATACTCTTCCTCCTTGTGGAAGTACCTTAGATAAATGCTATCCAAGGATACTCCTCTTAGGGCTAGATGAGTAGGACAATAGTTGCTGGCAATCAATTCTCTGACCAGGTCTTCCCGGATGTCTTTGTGACATTCTAACAGGAGCATATCGTTCTGCCAGCTTATTTTATCCACCCCGTCTATTGTTTCGCAGATGCCGGCCAGTTTTTCTTCCCAGGGAACTGCTTTCAGTTCCAGTTCCATCTGTTCTTCCTGGGATAGCAGCTGCTGCTCCAGGTCACTAATGGTTCCTGAAGCAATGAGCTTGCCTTTGACCAGAATCCCCACCTTATCGCAAACTTGCTGGATCTGGTGGAGCAAATGGGATGACAGCAATATGGTCCGGCCGTCTTCCTTGGCCAAATCTTTAATGAAGCTCAATAGTTCCTGAATTCCTTCCGGGTCGATGCCCAAAGTGGGCTCATCCATAATTATGAGTTTGGGGTCTTTGACCAGGACATCGGCGATGCCCAGCCTTTGGCGCATTCCCCGTGAATATTGGCCGACTTTTTTATGGCCGGCATGAGACAAGCCCACTCGTTTTAAGGCATGCTTTACTCTCCTCTGGGCTTCATCTCTGGCCACACCATTTAATGCTGCTGTGTATAGCAGGTTATCTTCTCCGGACATCTCATCATAAAAACCTACGTTGTCGGGCAAATAGCCCACCATGGATTTGACCTGCAAAGGGCTGCGGCAGGGATCATAGCCGTTGACCAGAGCTTGGCCGGAGGTTGGCTCTGTCAAGCCCAAAAGCATTAGAATAGTAGTGGTTTTGCCGGCACCGTTGGGCCCTAAAAGGCCGTATACAATGCCTTCTTCTACTTTCAAATTCAAATTATCTACGGCTACCAAATCCCCGTACTTTTTGCATAAATCAATGGTCTCTAACACATAGTTGTTTATGGTTGTCAAAACTATCGCCTCCCGTATTTCCGGAAAGCCTGATAGATGAAGTACAGCACAGCTACTATTATGAGGAAGCCTACAATTCCCCACAGAGTCGAGGTTTTCACCGTAACTCGCATGTCGGCGCTGCTTTTGACCACTGGGGTTGCAGCCACCATTGATACAATGTAGTCACCCACTATGGCTTTATCCGCTGCAGTGATAGTGGCTGTAACCTGCCGGGTTTCCCCAGGTTTAAGGGAATCTATATTTTTGGGCTCGAAGCTCACCGTCCAGTCAATTGGAGTAGCGGCAGAAAAGCTGATGTTATTCAGCACGGCACTTCCCGAGTTTTTAACTTGCATGGTTACTTTCTTGTCTCTCCCGGCCACGATATCGGTGTTTAATTTACCGGAAGGGGTTGAAAATTCCAATTTATAAGTTCCGGTAATTATTACTTTCAGGTTTTCGGTAATCCGGCTGACGTTACTGGCGGCTTGAATGGGAATAACATATTCTCCGGCTTGGACATTAACCGGTGGGGTTACTTTCACATCAAGGCTTTTGGTTTCACCCGGTTTAACGGTGATGCTGGCCACCTGTTGGTCCTCGTAAGAGGGCTTGAAGCTGACCTGCCAGCCTTCTTCCACCTGGGCTCCCAGGCTATAGAGCTGTTCATTATTGCCGTTGTTGGATAAATTAATCTTAAAGGTGAAGGTAGCATCACTGGGGCCTTGCAGTTCCAGGTAGTTGGCCTTTAGCTGGTCATTGCTCACTTCGTTATCGGAGATTTTAATTTTTAATCTCAGATTATCCAGGGTGGCCCCGTTCTCATTTTGAGCGGCTACTGTTAATGAATATTCACCGGGCTCTGCTTCCGGGGGAATGATTACCAAAAGATCAAAGCCGGTTTGGCTGTTGGCTTCCACCAAGGCCTGGTGGATAATGCGATTGTTTCCTTTAAGAGTGGTATTCCATTTATCAGGCTTGGAAACAACGGCCAGGTTCACCAGCTGTTTAACACTGCTGTTATTGGCAAGTTTAAGGGGAAAAGTGATATTCTCGCCGGCGGAAGCAGCAATTCCGGGAAAACTAGTGGATAGCACTATCCCTCCTGCAGCTTCCGCTGGACAGGGAAAAGATAAAAATGACACCAGAAAAGCTATAACGAGAACAACGCTGACAATACAGTTTTTTGTGCAAATAACTTTTCCTCGGTTCATATTTACCCTCCTCCTTTTTGTGACTGTTACAGAATTGCTATAAACAAAAAGGCCTAAACCAAATCAGGTTTAGGCACTGACAAACCTATGGGATGCTCCTTATATAATTATGGGGGCCAATAACCGTTGCCTAAACCGCTTATAATTCTAATAGCTGATTCATCTTAATCAGAGAACAATACTGTTTAAGCTCATTATAGGCATAGTTATTTTAGCACAGTTAACCTTTTTGCTCCAAGTAATAACTTGTTGCAGGATAAGGTCAATACTGCCTGAAGAATGTAATCATCACGTTATTAACCAATTATACAATTCATTTCTCGGCCAAAATTATTCTGGCGCCTTGAATTACTTTTCTTAAAAGGGATGTACAAAACCAATAGTTAATGGTTATTGGTCATCATTCTGTATCTCTTCAATAGCCACCTCCATTAACCGGGCAATACGTTTTCTCTCCGCTGGGGTCGGCTTGCGGCCAGCCCGGCGCAATACATTGATTGCTTCCGGCCATTCATATTCAGCCCCAGGCTCAAATATCTGGAAATCAGTCCGCCCCAGAAGATAATCAGTGGAAACTTTAAAGATATTGGCCAGTTGATTAATGGTTTCAATACTGGGATTGGAGCGTCCTTTTTCATAATGATCTATAGTTTGTTGAGACAAATTCACCATTCGTCCCAATTCTTTTTGCGTTAATCCGGCTGCCTCACGCAGGGCTTGTAACCGTTTTCCAAACATGTGCTCACCTCTTAATCAGAGATTACTATTTTGATGAGTATTTAGCAATCAAGCACAACTAAACTGAGTAATAGGCGGTTGACATACTCGTAACGTGAGTATAATATGTAACTAATCAAACTCATAAAATGAGTGAAAAGGGGGGAAGGATTTGAAAAACAAGGGCACAAAACGCACTAATCTAATTATGGCTCGTGGTTCTCGAACTCAAGCTGATATGGCTTCAGCCGTTGGAGTAAAGCAGCAAACTTACAGTCACTGGGAACAGGGACGTTCGACTCCTGGCATTGAAAAAATGATACTGCTGGAGCATATCTTAAAAGTTCCCAAGGAAGTATTATTTTTTGACGTATTTAACTCAGCAAATGAGTACATATGTCACCGGTTAACGGGAACTGAATCCTGATGTGATTGTCTCACAAATGAAATGAGTTCAGGAAGCGGTGAGACCATACCGGTACGGCAAGGGAGAGTGAGATATGCAGTACCTGATGAATCTGGAAGCAGTGAGAGATATTCTTAGATTGTTTAGGGAAATCAATCGTCTCAAGGCTATCCAGTCGGAGTTGCCAAATTTGAAAAATCAATATGGTGATTTGGTTAACGAACTTCTGAGCGTTGAAGTTGGGGAAAGTGAAGCAGGTGAAAGAATTGCGGTTCAAGCTTTAGAGATAGGTGAAGCTATTCAGGAAGCTATGTCGGCCCATTATAATATAAAGAAGCTGGAGGAAGAATTGATAAACAAGTACGGCTTTCTTAGATCCGAGGCAGCCGCCTGACAAAAATGCCCAACTTAGCTGTAAAGATAATTGGAAAGGTTTTGTGCAGGAATATGATGTCCTGGTGTCGAAAATGTCGGAAAAGCGGGTTACTAGGGGATGAATAGATGGATATAGCAGCGATTTCTATAAATTTGAGTCAAATGAAATTATGCCAGCAGGTAGGAGTATCAGTTTTAAAGTTAGCCATGGATAGTGCTGAAACCCAATGCGCTGATTTGATCAAAATATTGGAACAGACGGTTAACCCTCATCTTGGAGCAAACCTCGATATCAAAGCATAAAGTCGACATCAATAAAAGAACCCACCGGAGAATCATGCCGGTGGGTCGAGCGTGTCAAAAAAGTTGACATACCAAAAGGCTATCATATGTGTCATTGCTGTGAAAATGGCTTTCATGTCAGTAAAAAGGCACCCATTGTGTCATCGCGAGCGCGTAGCGCGTGGCGATCTCGAATGTCGAACCGTTAATAGACTTCTTTGACAGTCTGAACCCACCGGAGAATCATGCCGGTGGGTTCTTGGTCTGTAAATAGATTATAGCAGGATTTCCACATCACTGATGGGATAAGCAGCACAGCTGTGGATGTAGCCGGCTTGGTGGTCGGATTGGCGCAGTTTGGCGGTGCGGGCATGGAATACCTGGCCTTTTAGCAGTTTGACCCGGCACAGGCTGCATTCCCCTGAGCGGCAGCAGTTTTCAACGGTGATGCCGGCTCTTTCCAGAGATACCAGCAGGGGTTCATCAGCCCGGGCGGAAATTTCCCGACCGCTGCTCAATTTCACTTTAAATACAGCCTGGGGTGATACCTCCTGGGGCCAGGCGGGGTCGTTATATACCTGCTTGGGTAAACCAAATACCTCCCTGCGAATACGCCGGTCAGGAACTCCCAGTTTTTTCAGTTCGGGAATGGTGAAATCATACATTTCCTGGGGACCGCAAATAAAGAAGGTCTTACCTTCTACACTGCCTATCCGGCTGAGTATTAAATTCCCATCAATAAAGCCGGTTAAGCCTTCATAGCTGCTGTCGGGTTCGGATATGACCAGGTCATAGCTGAAGTTGCTGTAGTCTGCAGCCAGGCTCAGCAGCTCGTTATGGAAAATGGCATCCTGGGGGGTGCGGCATCCATAGATGAGATGGATTTTCCGATCCAGCATCCGGTCAGTTGCTTCCCGAATCATACTCATAAAGGGGGTTATACCGCTGCCCCCGGCCAGGAAGACCAGATCTTTGCCGTGGATCAATGGATTGTAATAAAATTGGCCGGCCGGTCCGGTGGACTCCAGGATATCTCCCACTTTTACCTGATCCAGCAGGTAAGAGGACACAAAACCATCGGGTACCCGGCGCACGGTGATATCATAATAGGCAATTTGATTGGGAGGAGACGATATGCTGTAAGGACGGCCGGTGCGGACCCCATTGATTTCTGCAAATAAGTTGATATATTGGCCTGCTTGAAAGGGAGGCAGGTAACCAGAGACCGGAACCAGACGCAGGGTGCTGGCAGTGGGGGTTTCAGGTATTATTTTGGCAACCCGCAGCTGCAGGCGCTTGGGATGCAGCCTTTCTACTGCTGCTTTCCACCTGCCTTTTTGGGCGGTATAGTCTATACCGTATTTACGGCAAATCTCCAATTCATGGGCGATTTGGCTGTAACCTTCAATTGATTTGCGTACCTCAGTCTTCATGCTCCCACCTCCGCTTCACTCTGCATAGCTTTGATAACCTGACGGGCAGCGGCAACTCCGGAACTTAGGGTGGGCTGAAATCCTCCCATCCCTGCCCACGCTCCCGCGAAATACAAACCTTTGATGGGAGAACGGGGAGAGATAAACATATTGGAGTCTTTGGCAAATTGGTCAAAACCGTAAATAGCACCGCCCGGTGTAGCCAAATAGCGCGCATGGGTAAGAGGAGTAGCCACCTCGATTTCTTCTATATGTTCACGGAATCCAGGGAAGTGCTGCTCTACCTTATCCAGCAGTTTATCTGCTACTTCGTATTTCTTTTCATAGTATTGATGGGGCGGAATCTCCAGCCAGGGCTCACCGTATTTCAAATCAACAATTACTACCTGACAGGTTCCGGGGGGAGAAAAATCAGGATCGGATACATTGTAGCAGCTGAGCAGGATATAATCGTCTTCCACGTCAACTTTTTTACAGGATGAAAATACTCTATTAATATCGCTGGTAGTGCCGAGGAAGTTAGTGGTCTCGTATATGCCTACCTCCGCCGGTTCGCAGTCCAAGCCAATAAACAGGGTTACTGCGGAGGGGCCTACCGTACTGCCGCCCAGTATTTTCAGCTGTTCTTCGGGAACATGCTCGGGGTCAATCAATTCGGTATACACGGACAGGGTGGAAGCATTGGAGACTACATATTTGGTGTTAATGGTTTCACCATGCTCGGTAACGACTCCGGTAATGCAGCCGTTTTCCACCAGGATTTTGCTGGCTCCGCAGTTAAAGCGTGCTTCACCGCCGGCTTCATAGAATTTTTCCAGGATAGCGGTGGAGAGAGCCTGGGAACCGCCTTTGATATGATATGGCTTCAGCTCAATATAGGCAAATAACAGTATTGCCAGGTCCATAAAGGGCAGTTTCGCCGGGGGAACACCCGTATAACCCCAATAAACAGCTACACTGAGTTTCAGCAGCGGATCGGTAAAGTATTCATCCAGGATTTCCTGGGTGTTGGTTAGAGCATACTTGAAATAGGTGGGATATTTTTCCGGTGAAGGTTCTGGGTCTCTCATGGTACTAAAGAATTCAATACATAGTTTATAAACCAGGTCAAAGAAAGCCGTAATATTGTCTTTTTCCGCCGGAAACCTCGCCTGCAGGGCAGCTAAAAGTGCTTCCCGGTCCGCAGGGAGGGTTATATCCAACTGACCCGGTACCACCAACCGGTACAGGTTCTGCATTTCCACCCATTCCACCCGGTCGGTGACGCCCAATTGGTCCAGTACATAACGAAGGGGACCTGGTTTGTCTTTGGAACCCAAACCGCTTAACTGGTGCAAAGCTACCTCGAATTCAAAACGCCCCCGGATAAAACTGGTGGCACAACCTCCAGGGATATTGTGCCTTTCCAACAGAAGGGTTTTAATGCCCTTCTGAGCCAAGCGGCACGCGGCAGTAAGCCCGCCGTTACCCGCACCGATAACTACCACATCATAATCCGACACTTCTCATCACCCCTTTATTGGTTTTCGGGTTGGTTTGCAAGTGCTGGCTTATTCTCACTTCCCTTCAACTGGCTTTCCAGATTGCTAAACCAATCTATCAGGTACTGGTAGAAATCCAGGCCAAAGCGCAGGGTGGCTTTTTGGCAGGTGTCCGCGTATTTGGCCGGACCGGCAGCTATGTTTTCCAGGCTTTGTTTTAAGTCCTCCAGCTGCTGTATGTGCTGGTCAATGATTTGAAAAAGCTTATCCTGAGTGAGATTGCGGGCAAAAAAGAGACGGATCAGTATTTCATAGCGGAATTTAAAGGGTTTGAGAGGTTGTTCCAGCCAATCCAAAAAAACCTGACGCCCTTCGGGAGTGATTTCGTAGACTTTTTTGTAGCGGCCGTTTTCCACCAGTTCCTTAGAACGAATCAATCCGGATTCCTCGCAGCGTTTCAAAGCAGGGTAAAGGCTGCCGTCACTTACGTTGGAGAAGAAAGCGGTGCTGTTGCTCATTAATTTCTTTATTTCATATCCGCTCATTTCATGAATGGTTAATGAGCCGAGAATTAAATAATCCAGCACGCTAATACCTCGATTCAAGATATATAATTTTATTATATATTATTACATGGCATACCCCTGTCAAGCAATGGCAAAACATAATTAAAGAAAACAGGAAAACACTATTAAAAATGGCTCCAGTATGTCCTCACCAGAAGTGCTCATAAATATTAATCAAATAATGGTTAGCGAATGGTAATAAGTTTTGATACAATTTTCCGTAGACAAAAAGATAGGGATGAACAAGGCCAATAGCCCTGTAAGCTGGTTGGTTGCAAGGAGGTAACTAATTGGAAGTAAATTGGCAGGTAGTATTATTTTCTTTTCTCGGCGGATTGGGGCTGTTCCTGTTTGGTTTGCGCTCTATGTCAGATGGCCTGCAAGCAGTAGCAGGGGATCGGATGCGAAACATCTTGGAGAAAGGGACCAGTAATCCGATACGGGGGATACTAACCGGTCTGGTGGTAACCGGATTGATTCAAAGCAGCAGTGCTACCACGGTTTTAACGGTAGGTCTGGTCAATGCCGAATTGCTTACTCTCAGACAGGCTATCGGCGTAATCATCGGAGCTAATATTGGTACCACAGTAACGGTCTATTTGATTGGTTTTAATCTTTACGAATATGCCTTGCCCATAATAGGGGTGGGCGCTTTATGGTTTCTTTTTGCCCGGAGCAAGAGAGCAAAGAATATGTCCCAGGCTGTCTTGGGTTTCGGATTGCTGTTCTTTGGCCTGAGTGTTATGGGCGACGGCATGAAACCATTAAAGGATCTTGCCTTTTTTACTAACCTGATGATCAGTATTGATGATAATGCGTTGATCGGAGTAATTATCGGAGCCATTTTTACCGCCATTGTGCAGAGCAGCAGTGCAGCGATCGGTGTACTGCAGGAATTGGCCAACCAGGGAGCGGTTACCTATCATCAGGCGGTGCCAATCCTGTTCGGTGACAACATAGGCACTACGGTTACTGCGTTGCTGGCGGGAATTGGTGCCAGCATAGCAGCACGCCGGGCTGCTTTAACCCATTTCATGTTCAATGTGGTTGGTACCGTTATCTTCCTGCCTCTGTTTATTTTCGGCTTTTTCCCGGAACTTGTCACCTTTGTTACTAATGCAATGTTAAATATAGTGCCTGGCTCTGGGACCTGGGAAACTCTCAATCCCAAATTGCAGATTGCCCAGACTCATTTCATTTTCAATATCAGCAATACGCTGATTCATTTGCCTCTGGTGGGAGTGATGGCGGCTGTGGTTACTTTCCTGATACCCGACCGTGAGGAATACGGGGATGAAGCGGAGTTCAGAGTCCGTTTCATCGACCGCCGCTTCTTGAACAACCCATCTGTGGCTTTAACTCAAGCTACCCGGGAAATGCTGCGTATGGGAGAATTAGTTCGCCAGGCCTTTGAGAATGCTCTGGAATATTTCCAAACCCGGGACGAAAGCCTGGTTAAAAGAGGGCAAGTGCTGGAGGAGACTATTGACAACCTGGAGCGCCAGATCACCGATTATGTAGTCATGGCTTCCCAAAAGCACCTGTCCAGGGAAGACTCCAGTCAAGCCCAGCTTATACTGCAGTCATTGAATGATATTGAGAGAATTGCTGATATAAGTGAAAGCATTATCGAGAGTGCTGATTACGCGACCAAGCATCAGGTAGTTTTCTCCGATGAAGCCCAGGAAGAATTGGCTTCTATGATAGAAATGACCAGACGCGCAGTGGAATCAGCACTTTTGACTTTGGAACGCAAGGATAAGAATTTAGCCCAAAAAGTTATGGCTTATGAAAGACAGTTGGACGAAATGCAGGAACAGTACCGCCAGTCCCATATCCGCAGGCTTAATGAAAGGATATGCAACGGGAATAATGGTGCGGTCTTCCTCGACCTCATCAGCAATTTGGAACGGATCAGTGACCATTGCAGTAATATAGCCAGATATGTTTGCCCTGATTCCCTTCCTGAACCGGAAAGAGGTTAGGTCCGCCGGGATACCCAAGGGTAACTCCGGTTTCCTTTTATATACTATCTTAGTATTCGATAAGCTGCCTCTTAAACAAGGGGCAGCTTCAGACTGTCAAAGAAGTCTTTTAGCGGTTAGACGTTCGAGATTGCCACACCCCTCCGGGGCTCGCAATGACACATAAGATGGCCTTTTGGTTATGTCATCACGAGGAGCGAAGCGACGTGGCGATCTCTTTTAGCTAATTTTTTGACACTCTCAAGCTGCCTCTTAAACAAGGGGCAGCTTTTTTTGAGCCCTTTAATCCCTTTTTTCGAACCATGCCCTAATTATCTTCTCTGCAAAATTCAATTTTTACTTTTGAGATTTCCTGTACTGCTATCAGAAGGCCTGTCTTTACAACCTATCCCTTTGTTTTTTTGCAGACTTGCCATTATAAATCCTGCTTCCTGCCGGCAACTGCCCGGAGTTTCGGCAACTTAGGGACTGGCATAATGTTTGCGTTTGCCAAGGGCAGAAATGCAGTTCAACTTCCAACATGCTCTGATCAATGCCGCAATTGCATTTTAATTTTCCCCAGAGTTGAATTGCTGAAAATGCCATTTAGGAAGGAGGGGTAAGATGGAACGTATGCTGCCGTTTACGGCTGAGCATGAAATGTTTCGCAAAAGCTTTCGCAGCTTTTTAGAAAAAGAAATAGCACCCAAATATCCTGAGTGGGAGAAAAACGGCATTGTTGATAGGGACGCCTATCGGAAGATGGGGGAACAGGGCTATTTATGTCCCTGGGTAGATGAGAAATATGGAGGGACAGGAGCGGATTTTCTTTATTCGTTGATTATCGGTGAAGAGATAGCTCGTTTGAACTTAACCGGGTTTTTCGTCTTCCTGCACAGTGATATTGTTGCACCCTATATAGATTCTTTTGGCACCGAGGAGCAGAAAATGCGCTGGCTGCCTGACTGTGTCAGCGGCAAAAAAATTTTGGCTATTGCCATGACCGAGCCAAATGCTGGTTCAGATCTGGCAGCTATGCGTACCCGTGCTGTGCG
Organism: Syntrophomonas sp. DTU018; assembly: GCA_001513155.1. GTDB lineage: Bacteria > Bacillota > Syntrophomonadia > Syntrophomonadales > Syntrophomonadaceae > DTU018. The sequence goes on along the minus strand of LFSR01000042.1, from coordinate 75,427 downwards.
AGACGGAAACAGCTATGTCTTGAATGGCTCCAAGACCTTCATATCCAATGGCATCCTGGCCGATTTGGTTGTGGTAGCGGCTAAAACCGATCCGCAGGCAGGGGCTCGCGGAGTCAGCCTGTTTGTTGTGGAAGCAGGCACTAAAGGGTTTGAACGGAGCAAACCCATTCCCAAGATCGGTATGCATGCCCAGGATACGGCGGAACTTTATTTCGAAGACTGCCGCATACCCGCTGAGAACCTGCTGGGGCAGGAAGGCTATGGGTTTTATTACCTGATGCAGAAGCTGCAGCAGGAAAGACTGGTAGCTGCCATGATTAATCAGGCGGTAGCCGAGCACTGCCTGGAGATTACTTTGCAGTATGTGAAGGAAAGGCAAGTGTTTGGCAAGCCCTTAAGCAGTTTTCAGAATACCCAGTTTTGCCTGGCGGAATTAGCCACCGAGATCCAAATTGGCCGAACTTTTGTGGATGCCTTGATATTGCAGCATATGGCCAACAAAAACGTGGTCCAGGAAGTCAGCATGGCCAAATATTGGATCTGCGAGATGGTTAACCGGGTTGCTACCAGGTGTCTGCAGCTCTTCGGAGGATACGGTTACTGTTCGGAATACGAGATATCCAAGCTGTTTGTGGATGCCCGGGTGCAAACCATCTATGCGGGCACCTCAGAAATAATGAAGCTGATCATCAGCCGTGGCTTGGGGCTTAAATAGAGGCCCGTGAGTGACTGATAGGTCATCCCTACTGGGAAAGGAGGACATGAATAATGAGAAAAGTTGCCGTATTAGGTATGGGGCACAGTGAATTTTGTTTTAATTCACCCCTTACTGTGGTGGAAATGCTGGCACAAGTATCCCTCGATGCTATTACCAGTTCCAACTTGACGACTAAGGATATTCAAGCCGCTTTTATCGGCAATTGCCTGACAATCATGTCTGAGGGGCAGGCTACCATCCAGCAGTTTGCCGTTAACGATATGGGGTGTTTGAATATACCTGCCCTGCGTTATGAAGGAGCATGTGCTTCCGGCACTATTGCCGTCCGGGAAGCTTTTCTGCACGTAGCGGCCGGTCACTATGATGTTGTTCTGGTGGCCGGGGCAGAGAAAGTAACTGCTTTGGGAACTCCTTTGGCTACCCGCTGTTTTTCCATGGCTGGAGATTCCCGCTATGAATTTCCTTCCGGCTATACCTTCCCGGCTGCCTTTGCCCTGTTAGCTCATCTATATGCCAGTCACTACAATATTCCTCTGCCCAAATTAAAGGAGCAAATGGCTCACGTATCGGTTCAGTCCCATCACTATGCCAGTAAAAACCCGCTGGCACAGCTGCGTTTTGAAATAACGGTGGAGGATGTACTGAACAGCTTTATGGTATCTACGCCTCTGCAACTCCACGACTGCTGTCCCTTCACTGATGGTGCAGCGGCAGTGGTGTTAGCGACGGAAGAAGTAGCTAAAAAGATATATGATAAGCCATGCTGGATCACCGGTGTGGGTTTAGCCACCTCCGGGAAGTTAAGTTCCCAGTATCGCTGGCTGCCCCGTATCCGAGCCCGGGAGATATCGGTGCAGCAGGCTTATAAAATGGCCGGCATCGGGCCTGAGGATGTAGATGTATGCGAACTGCACGACTGCTTCAGCATTGCTTCCTTAATAGCCGCTGAAAGCCTGGGCTTTTTCGAGTTCGGCACGGCCGGGGAAGCCTGGATGAAAGGCGAGACCAGGATTGAGGGCAAGATTCCCATCAACATTTCCGGAGGTCTTAAAGCCAAAGGTCATCCGGTTGGAGCTACCGGAATTTCCCAGCTTTATCACATCTGCAAACAACTCCGCAATGAGATGGTTGACTATGGTCTGCAGGTGGAAGGGGCCCGTACCGGATTGGTTGATACCCTGGGTGGCGATGGATGTCTCTGTCACCTGGTAGTGCAGGTATAGGAAGGAGGATGCTATATGGAATACAGACTGCCCTTTAAGGAATACAATAAAGCGCTGCGCAAAGGCAAGCTGCTGGGCTTGAGATGCAACTCCTGCGGAGCCATTACTTGTCCGCCGAAAATGAGCTGCCAGGAGTGTTCCGGACTGGACTTGGAAATCGTGGAACTGAGCGGCAAAGGGTCAATCGTCACCTTTACCACCAGTTATGTGGCGCCTCAGGGACGGGAAAATGAGCTCCCCTTTACTATCGTGATGGTACAGCTGGATGAAGGGCCTTGGATAATGGGCAACCTCATCGACATGGAACCAGAAAAAATCACTTTCGATATTATTGGCCGACGGGTCAAACTGGGCAGCCGGGTATACCCGGGAGATATGTTTTCCGGCGGAGCCTTAGCTCGCCCCGTATTCAGTTTCGATGACTAGCCTGGTTACTCTTCAGCAAAGGGGGAATAATTATGTCACTGCCCCTGGAAGGAATCCGCATATTAGATTTGTCCATGTATCTGCCGGGACCCTTTTGTACCCAGATATTAGCTGATTTCGGGGCTGAGGTAATCAAAATAGAAGAGCTCAGCGGTGAATGGGGAAGAAAGCTTTATCCGGTAATAGGCGACAAGAGTGCTATCTTTTACGCAGTGAATAGAGGCAAAAAGAGCGTGGCAATTAATCTGAAATCAGAAACCGGCAAGGAAATATTTTTAAGGCTGGCCCAGCATGCGGACGTGATTGTTGAACAGTTCCGGCCCGGGGTTATGGAACGATTAGGCCTGGGATATGAAACCCTCTCCAAGATAAATCCCCGGCTGATTTATTGTTCCATAAGCGGTTATGGACACAGCGGACCTCTCCAGTATGCTGCCGGGCATAAACTATTTGAGTCTGGCAGGGGTTACCAGCTTAACCGGCACCAGAAACCAGCCGGGCATGTCTGGGGTTCAGATTGCCGATATAGCCGGTGGTTCCCTGCAGGCTGTCAGTGCAATTCTGCTGGCATTATTGGCCCGGGAAAAAATCGGCCGGGGCCAGTATTGTGATATAGCCATGCTGGATGGGGCTATAAGTCTTTTGGCCTATAGTCTGGCAGAGTGGTCCGGCCTGGGCCGGCTGCCGCTCTGTAATGGAGAATTTATCACCGGTGGTTATGCTTGCTATCAAATTTACGCCACTGCTGATGGGAAATATGTCAGCCTGGGAGCAGTGGAAGCCAAGTTCTGGCAGAGGTTCTGTGAAAGGATTGGCCGGCCGGAATATATACCCTATCAATGGGATAGTACCCGCCAGGAGGAAATACTGGCTGACATCAGAGCTATAATGGCTGGCAGGACCCAGCAGGAATGGGTGGATTACTTTGCTGATGAGGATATATGTTTTACTCCCGTGCTTAATCTGGAGGAAATGATCCAGCATCCTCAAGTCAGGGACCGCAACATGGTGATCATAATGGAGGATGTTCAGGGAAGCGGCAAAAACATGGTGTTAACCGGATGTGCTATAAAACTGTCTCATACCCCTGCGGTAGTCAAACCGGTATTTCCCGAAATAGGAGAGCACACTGAAGCTATTCTCCAGGAAATTGGTTATTCCCGGGAAGAAATAATCCGTTGGAAAGAAGAAAAAATACTAGCCTGAAATTATTCAATATCTTCACATCCTCTGCCCATTATTATCTTGGAGCTATGGCATCAAAAAGCTGTAGCTTCTTTTCTTTTTATCAGAAATCTATATTATACTTTTTAGTTTTCCGGTAAAGAGAGGATAAATTGATATTCAGGTATTTGGCAGCCTCAATTTTGTTCCCCTTGGTATCTCGCAATACTTGCAGTATAACCTTTTTTTCAAATTCATTGACCAAGGTTTTCAGATCTTTGATTTCAATGGAATCCTCGTCCTCCTCTTCCTCCCATCGCTGGGGTACCTGAGCGGGAGTAAATGACAAATGCCGGGGCATTATCACTGCCATGTCCTCCAGATCAGCTAGAATCATGGCTCTTTCAATAACATTTTCCAATTCTCTTACATTGCCGGGCCAGGAATGCTGCATCAGTAATTCCATAGCCTGGTCGGACATTTGTTCAATATCCAGGCACAGCTTTTCGTTGGTTTTCTTTATAAAATGTTGAGCCAGCAGGGGAATATCCCCTTTGCGCAAACGCAGGGGCGGAATTTCAATTCGAATAACATTAAGCCGGTAATAGAGATCTTCGCGGAATTTATTCTCATGCATCATCTTTTCCAGGTTGCGATTGGTGGCGGCAATGATGCGTACGTTTAAGCGTATGGGACGATTGGATCCCAGCCTTTCCAATTCTCGTTCCTGCAAAAATATCAGCAGTTTACTCTGCATGGATAGTGGCAGTTCTCCGATTTCATCGAAGAAAACTGTTCCGTTATTGGCCAGTTCCAGTTTACCCGGTTTGCCGCCCTTGCGTGCCCCGGTATAGGCGCCTTCTTCATACCCAAACAGCTCCGACTCCATAAGATTGTGAGGTATACTAGCGCAGTTTACCCGAACAAAAGGAAAAGCCCGGCGATTGCTGCCTTCATGAATGGCCTGGGCAAACAGTTCTTTCCCGGTGCCGCTTTCCCCGGTGATCAGTACCGTTACATTGTCGTGATAGGCAATATTCTGGGCAACACACTTGAGATTGACAAAACCAGGGTCTTTTCCGATCAGGGAATCGAAACTGTAACGGGTTTTAAATGCCTCTACATAGGAGTCCTTGCTGCTGTTACTGATGATGCCGCTCAACACTTGATCTCGCAGTTTTTTATCCCAGATATCCAAGAAAATGCTGTAAGCAAAGGCGCCTATTATTTCGCCGTTTTCAAAAAGCGGAACTGAACAGGCTACTCCTTGACGTCCGTGGATGCTCCAATTGTAGCCAATGTAGGAACGTCCGGTTTCAATTGACTTAAGGGTGCGCGAATCAGGTGTTACATTTCTGATATTCTGACCGAGTACCTGGTCTTGAGGCATCTGAAGTGCTTTTAGATAGGTATCGTTGATGAAACGTATAATGCCATTCCGATCAACAATGATAGCGGCAATATGAGGATTTTTCTCAATAATATCGGTTATGATCCGCTCGATATTCACATTAATCACCTCTCCCCTTTCCGCAACCCCCCATAACGGATCTTAGGCTGTTTTACTAATAGTATACGGTGATATTGCAAAAGTAATAATTCTGAATTTAGAGAAAATTGGCACAAACAAGTCCATTCTCATTTCCTGCAACCGGTTCGGCAATAATGCAAAAACCGCCAACTGCAGGTATTTCTACAACTTCATTCGGGTAACAAGATGGAAATTTGCTGTTTTGGCAGTTTTGCTGAAATCCCATCCTCCTCAAGCTGGTAAATCTAAAGGCTAGTGGTCTGGCATGAGAATTGCACTTTGCCAAGCGTGAAATTCCATTTCTATGCATAGAGATTAATAAAGTGAAGGGAGGTAAGCTGAGTGAACCTAAAGGAGTTGTATAAAAGCAAACTTATGTCCGCTGACGAGGCTGTCAAGATGATCCAGGATGGATGGTCAGTAGCTGTTCCAGTGGCAGTTGGGCAGCCGCCGGTACTGATTAATGCCCTGGCCCGCCGTAAGGATGAGTTTACCCGGGTGGAACTTTTCACCGTGGTAGATGTGTATCCCACTGAGATGATGACTATGGATCGAGAAGACCCCTTCATCTTGGATTACAGCTATTGCGTGGTTCAGCGAGCTGGTGTGCAACAGGGAAAATATGTTTACACTCCTGGACGTTTGGGCGAAGTACCTCGTTTCCCTGAATATAACCGCCATTATCAGGCTGTTATGTTACAGGTGGCTCCAATGGACAAAAACGGGTACTTCAGTATGGGTCTATCCTGTGATTATATAATGCCCTTGTCCCGGTATGCGGAAAAGATCATTGTTCAGGTTAATGAAAAAATGCCCCGCACCTTTGGTCGCAACTTCCTCCATATCAGCGAAATAGATGCTATAGTTGAAGCAACTCACCCCCTTCCTGCTTTACCCAGTCCCCCGCCCAACGAGAAGCAAAAGATAATAGGCCAGTATATAGCCGATTTGATAGAAGATGGATCCTGCCTTCAGCTGGGAATCGGCGGTATTCCCAATGCGGTGGCTCACGCCTTGGGGAATAAGAAAGATCTGGGTTTGCATACGGAAATGTTCGGCGACGGAGCTATGTGGCTGCATGAACAGGGGGTAATCACTAACCGGAAGAAGACTTATATGCCTGATATATCGGTAGCTACATTTGCCCTGGGCAGCGAAGCCCTCTATGAGTGGCTGGACAATAATGTGGCCGTGCATTTTTATCCCTGCGACCTGGTTAATGATCCCTTCATTATTGCTCAGAATGATAAGCTCATCTCCATCAACAGTGCCATCGAAATAGATTTATCCGGCCAAGTGTGTGCTGAATCCATTGGGCCCAAGCAGTATACCCACACTGGAGGGCAGGCTGATTTCGTGCTCGGTTCACATCGCTCCAGGGGAGGCAAGACCATTATAGCTTTTGAATCAGTAGCGGAAACCAAAGATGGATTGGTATCCAAAATAGTAACTCACTTAAAGTACGGATCCTTCGTAACCGCTGCTCGCTACGATACCAACTATGTGGTTACCGAATACGGTGTAGCCAAGTTGAAGGGCATGAATCTCTGGGACAGAGCTAAAAGCTTGATTGCTATAGCTCACCCCGATTTCCGAGACCAGCTTACTTTTGAAGCGAAGAAGGCCTACTTTATTTAAGGAGGAGTTAAAATGGCAAACCAGGCCGTAATTGTGAGTGCGGTACGCACGGCGGTGGGAACTTTTGGTGGCAGCTTAACCGGGTTCCCCATTCACCGCTTGGGAGCAGCAGTAATTGCCGAAGCCGTCAAACGGGCAGGTATAAAGGCTGAACAAGTGGATGAGGTCATCTTCGGCAATGTGAACCCTCCTGCCATATGTCTCAATGTCAGCAGAGAAGCCAGCTTGCGGGCGGGTATACCTGTGGAAGTGCCGGCCTTTACAGTAAACCGGCAATGTGGTTCCAGCCTGCAGGCTATTAACCTGGGAGCTATGATGATCATGGCGGAAGAAGCCCACATCGTGGTAACCGGCGGGGTAGAAAACATGAGCGATTATCCCTATTCTCTGTATAATGCCCGCTGGGGATTGCGATTTGGAGACGCCCAGCTAATCGATGATGCGGCGGCCACCCTGCGGGATCATGAAACTGGATTGACCGCCGGCGGGGCAGCTGAGCTTCTGGCAGAGAAATATAATATCAGCCGGGAAGAACAGGACCTGTTTGCTCTGGAAAGCCAGTACAAAGCCCAAAGAGCTATTGAAATGGGAGTTTTCAAGGATGAAATCCTGCCTCTGACCGTAAACAACCGCAAAGGGGCACGTATCTTTGACACTGACGAACATCCCCGCCCCAATACTACCCTGGAGGGTCTGAGCAAGCTGCCGGCGGTATTCAAGAAAAATGGTACTGTTACTGCCGGCAATTCCTGCGGTATGAATGATGGGGCTGCAGCCCTGGTATTGATGAGTGCCGAGAAAGCCCGGGAGTTGGGCATCAAGCCCATGGCCCGGATTGTCAGTTTTGCCGTTGGCGGGGTGGAGCCCGCCTATTTTGGAGAAGCACCAGTATTGGGAGTCAACCTGGCCTTGAAAAAAGCCGGCTTAACCCTTGATGAAATTGATCTTATCGAGTGCAACGAAGCTTTTGCAGCCCAGACCCTGGCTGTAGAGCGGGGGCTGCGCTGGGACAGAAATCGTTTGAATGTAAATGGCGGAGCCATTGCTTTGGGACACCCTTTGGGTGCCACCGGTGCACGGCTCATGACTACGCTGGTCTATGAAATGCAAAGACGGGGAAGCCGTTATGGACTGGCCACTGCTTGTACCGGGGGAGGCATGGGCATCGCCACAATAATAGGGAGGGATTAGAATGAATAACAAATACAAAGAGATGTATCGCCAAAAGCTCATGTCTGCAGATGAGGCGGTGAAACTGATCCCAGACCATTCTATTGTGCTCACCAACGTAGCAGTTGGGCATCCTGTTGCTCTGGTGAATGCTCTGGTTAGGCGCCAGGATGAAATTCAGGATGTGGAATTGTTTTATGTGGTGGACCTCTATGATACAGACATCAAAAACATTCATCCTGAGTCAGGTCTGAAGGTAGATTTAGGCTATCCTATTATTCACCGCCGTGATATACAAGAAGGCAAATTTTATTACACCCCGGTAAGATTTGGTGACGCAGCTAGAATCTTTAGGGAACGAAAAGTAGCAACTACTATGCACCTGGTGGCCCCCATGGATGAACACGGCTATTTTTGCATGGGATTGGGAGCAGATTATGGTTTGGCAGCTATGCGGCTGGCGGACAGAGTTCTGGTACAGGTGAGCAGTACTGTGCCCCGCAGCCATGGTGAGAATTTCGTGCACATATCTCAGGTGGACGCCATTGTGGAGGCTGAGCAGGAATTGTTCAAGCTGCCGGAAATTCCTCCTAATGAAAATGAAAAGATCATAGGCCAATATTGTGCGGAATTTGTTCCTGACGGGGCAACTATTCAATTGGGAATTGGCGGAATACCCAATGCTGCTGCTACCGCACTTATAAACAAGAAGGATCTGGGAGTTCACTAGGAGATGGCCTGTGATACTATGCACTATTTGTGGGAACAGGGGGTGATAACCAATCGGAAAAAGACGTTGCTGCCGGATCGCTCTGTTGTTACCTTTGCTTTGGGATCACAGAAGCTGTATGACTGGATCAATGAAAACCGGGGCATTGAGTTCCGCGGGGTGGAATGGGTTAATGATCCTTATATAATCGGGCTAAACGATAACATGATTTCTATTAATGGGGCATTGGAAGTGGATCTGACCGGGCAGGTATGCTCAGAGTCCATTGGTCATCTCCAGTATACTCATCCCGGTGGTCAGCTGGATTTTGTAAATGGAGCGTATCGATCTAAAGGCGGGCGGTCCATTATAGCTTTTGAATCCTTGGCCAACACCCCGGAAGGACCGGTTTCCCGGATTACCTGGCAGTTGAAACCGGGAGCAATCGTTACCACTCCCCGGCATGATGTGGATTGCGTAATAACCGAATACGGGGTAGCAAGATTAAAAGGCCAGTCCATAAGAGAAAGGGCTAAAAGGCTAATCGCTATTGCTCATCCGGACTTCCGGGACGAGTTGACTTTCCATGCTCGTAAGCTGCACTTGTTATAAAAAGCCTTTCATTCAACAGCAGTGATAAGGGACGGGTCATTTATCTGGGGGTTGTTTACCCTGGTAGATACAGAATAGGCCTTTAAGGCTGAAAAGGGTATAATGCTGCTCAAAAAATGCTGAACTGCCTGGGGGGACCACTCTGGAGGCCCCTTTAACCAGTCATCTTCCTGATCCAGGGGCAATATTAAGGGCATACGATTATGTATATGCCTGATGGAATCAACCGGGGGGGTAGTCAAAATGCTGAAGGAGTGTATGGCTGTTCCCTCTGGGCTGACCCACCTGTCCCAAATACCTGCAAAGCTGAAAATGTTTTGCTGGGTGGATATAATGCGCATAGGTTGCTTGCGGCCGTTAACCTTGAGCCATTCATAGTATCCGTCTGCCGGAATCAGGCACCTGCTCTGGTAAAAGGCTTTCTTAAAAGCCGGTTTTTGATGAACAGTTTCCACCCGGGCATTGATAAGCTTATTACCTATAGACATGTCTTTGGACCAGAAAGGAATAAGACCCCAGCGCATCATCACCACCTGCCGCTGGCTTTCGGTTTCAATGATTACAGGCAAAGACTGGGTAGGCGCAGCATTATAAACTGGCTCAAATTCAAATTCAGGACGCTCGGCGCCAAAACGCCAGGCAATGCTGTCCGCATCCACGGTGATGGTATAGCGGCCGCACATGCTGATTTCACCTCACTGGCTTTATTGTAGCATATGTCCGGGTAAGGGTATTAGTTCGGCTGGACTCAGGCATACTAAAACAAATGAGGCAGGAGGGACCTATGTGCAAAATAATGAACAGACCATAAATCAGCTTCAGCCGGAAGATCAGGAGCGATGGTTTGACCTGCGGACAGGTATGGAGATGAGTCGGGGGGAATTTATTCAAAAGATCGAAGCTGGAGAGTATCCTGGCTATTATGTAATTGCTCAGCCTGGAGGTGGAATACCCAGTCCAGGGCTAAATGCTGATGTAAATGAACTGGATTAAAATAACAGATTGCCACGCCTTTATCAAAGCTCCCACTTAACAGGAGCGATAAAGGCGTGGCAATCTCATATGAAGATCGCTAGCGCTTTGAACGATCTTTGCAGTTTTCATCAGCCTGCAGTAATACCCGCGTTAACAATGCAAGCAAAATCAAGTGGAAGGATTAACCTTCCACTTGGATTTTCATGCCATAGAATGAACGCCATACGAATATCAGAGCTATCACCAGGAAGACAATACCCACCTTGGGAGCAACCACGCGGAAGGCTTCGGAGATAGCGATTTCCATAGCCAGCAAACCGAACAGGGTTGTAAACTTGATGATCGGGTTCAGAGATACCGAGGAAGTGTCTTTGAAGGGATCACCCACTGTATCTCCGACTACTGTAGCATCATGGAGCTCAGTTCCTTTTTCCTGCAGGTCAACTTCCACCACTTTCTTGGAGTTGTCCCAGCATCCGCCGGCATTGGCCATGAATACCGCCTGGAACAGACCAAATACGGCGATGGAGATCAGATAGGACACAAACAGTGCTACCGGATCGTTGGAGACGGCTGGAGCAGCCAGGCAGGCAAAGGCCAGAGCAAAAGAGAAGATGGCAATGAATATATTGAACATACCGTTCTGGGCATATTGAGTACAGATTTTTACCACTTCTTTTGATTTTTCCGTAGCTGCTTTCTGACTGGCGTTGTCATCCAGCTGAATATTGCGTTTGATATATGCTACTGCCCGGTATGCACCAGTAGTAACTGCCTGAGTGGATGCGCCGGTGAACCAGAAGATTACGGCACCGCCGCAGATAAAACCAAGAATGGTGTATGGATTCAGCAGGTTGAGGATTTCTTCCGGTTGAACTCCCAGGACATTCTGGATAACCAGAATCAGGGAGAAGATCATGGTAGTAGCACCTACCACCGCAGTTCCGATTAACACCGGTTTGGCTGTGGCTTTAAAGGTATTGCCGGCTCCGTCGTTAGCTTCCAGGTAATATTTGGCTTTGTCAAAATCAGGTTTGAAGCCGAATTCCTTTTCAATCTTTTTGTCAATGTTGGGAATTTGCTCAATGAGAGACAGCTCATAAATAGACTGGGCATTATCTGTAACCGGACCGTAACTGTCAACGGCTATAGTAACCGGCCCCATACCCAGCATACCAAAAGCCACCAGACCAAAAGCGAAGATAGAAGGATAAATCATGATCTCGCCCAGGCCAAAACCACTGGCATAATAAGCCCCGAACATTAAGCCTAAGAATAACAGGCCAATCCAGAAGGCGCTGAAGTTACCAGCTACCAATCCGGAGAGAATGTTCAGGGAAGGTCCGCCTTCCCGGGAAGCTTTCACTACTTCGCCTACATGGGTGGATTTGGGACTGGTGAAGATCTTGGTGAATTCAGGTATTAATGCAGCACCGAGAGTTCCGATACTGATAATAGTAGCCAGGACAAACCATAAACCGGTCAGCGCGGTTTGAACACCGGAACCGGGGCCCAGTAAATAGTAGCTAACTACGAAAGTAACTGCGATGGACAGAATAGAAGTAGTCCAAACCAGGTTGGTCAATACCTGTTCAAAATCAAGGTCTTCCTTGCTGCCAAATCTGGCTTTGCTGATGAGACCGTTAATATAGAAAGCGCCAATAGAAGTGATAACCATCAAAACACGCATAACGAAAATCCAGGTAAGCAGGGACATTTGCAGGGCTACATCGTGTACGCCCAATACAATAAAGGTTACCAGAGCCACGCCAGTAACGCCGTAGGTTTCGAAACCGTCTGCGGTGGGACCAACACTGTCACCGGCATTGTCTCCGGTGCAGTCGGCAATAACCCCAGGGTTGCGGGGATCGTCTTCTTTGATGCCGAAGACGATTTTCATCAGGTCGGATCCTATATCAGCAATTTTGGTAAAGATACCACCAGCAATACGCAGGGCACTGGCTCCTAACGATTCACCAATAGCAAACCCAATAAAACAGGCTCCGGCGATGTCGCGGGGAATAAACAGGAGGATAATCAGCATCATGATCAATTCCACGCTTACCAGCAGCACACCGATGCTCATACCGGCATCCAGGGCTATGTTCAACACCTTCAGAGGTGTTCTTTGCAGTCCTGCAAAGGCAGTACGGCTGTTAGCCAGGGTATTCATGCGTATGCCATACCAGGCGACGCTATATGAACCAAGTATACCGATGACTGTCCAGCCCAGTATTATCAGAACCTTGCTGACAGGCATACGATCCAAGTACCCAAAATAGAAAGCGATACATATACCGATGAAGGCAAAAAGTACCAGCAGGAATTTGCCTTGTTGAATAAGGTATGTTTTGCAGGTTTCATAAATAGTGTTGGCTACGTCCAGCATCGATTGGTGGGCAGGCAGTTTTTTAACCTTGAGAAATTGAAACAATCCAAAAACCATTCCCAGAACACATACTAAAATACCGACAAGAAGAAGATTGTTTTGTGCTTCATTTAAAGCCGGAACAGCCAAATCGGCTTCGCTTGCCAAAGCCATTGCCGGTGCCAATAAAATCATCGGTAGGCTGAGTAAACTGCCCAGCAGGGTTTGTGTTACTCTTGTTTTAAGCCTAAGTTTCATTCTACTAGTTCACGTCCTTCCCCCAAAATAGGTTCAAAATGGCCTCCCAACCAGGAAGCTGGATAATAATATGTCCCGGGCTAATTAAATATCTTCTCTCTACCTCCTTTCAAGCTGCATCAAACACGAAGACCCAGTGCCACATGCTAGGACAAAACAGGGTCTCGGCTAGCTATGAGTATTTAGTTATAGAAATTATACTAGTAGGATGTGACCAAAAAGCAAACCGACCAAAAATATTGAAATATGTATAATTAAAGGCGCGTAATATTGATTGTAAAAATTTTTAGCTGCAGCATAAAAAAGCTGCCTTTTTCATAAAAGGACTTGACTTGTAAGCATGAATATGGGAAGCTAAAATAGCCGCAGGATTTCCAGTACCTGGGCTATTGGTATAAATAAAGGTATTAGTTACGCAGGATGGAAAATGTGTCTAATTGAATAGCGGGATTAGACCAGGTTTGTTTGATCTGGTCTTTTATTTTATAAGATTAAAATCATAGATGGATTATTAAATGATACAATGATTACAGGCTGAGGGATGATGATAGGAGGGGTTAAGCTATGAAGTTCTTGGGCATTGAAAATTTCCGTCTGACTGATCGCAATAAGGCTAATGGCGATGCAATTTTTGAAATAGGTGACCAGCAGCTGGCCAAGGCTGATTTTATTTTTTATCTCCAAGCCGACGATTGCCTCAGTATCAGGCTGGGGCGTCATGAGGCAAGCTTAAAAACTGAAGAACTGGAAGCTTTTCTGAAAGATAATATGCGGGAACTGCGTAAATTAGTAAAACCGGAAGTGGAAAGGGTTAGACGAGAACGCCGGGAACAAATGAATAACCCTTCTAACTAAGATGTATCCTAAAATTCAGGGTTAACATTGCGGGGTAAATAGGTTCGTGTTATAATTTCATTCCAGTTAGTGTTTAAGGTACATAAATATTCGCCGGTTTTGGAAAAACTTACTTGAATAATAGCAGTTGAGAAGCCAGTAATTTCATTGTTTTTTCTCAGTTGCTTCACATATAATCAAATTAGGAAGAGTACAATGAAATGACTGGGAATTATAGTTGCAGGATTTAGCTTTACCTATAGAAACCATTATCAAAAACCTGATAGTGGCGCTCTATGGGGGTAAGCAGATGCGGAGGTGATCGTATGAAGAAGAGATGGGGCAAGGGAGATCCGGTTAACTTATCCGACCTACTGAAAATAACCCCAGTGGCCAATGAAATCATACAGCTAAGCGAAGAACTGGATATGAGTGCCGCAGATGTTATGTGGATAGTATCCCAGATTATAGATAACCAAGAAACCCATCTTGATGAACAGGCGGGTGACAGTGCAGACCTTGCCAGAGACGTAATGGGTTTTGAAGAAGATTGGGACGATATTGATGTAGATCGGCTGGAAGAGGAAATGGATCAAGCCCAGTACACAGTGAATGTCAGAATCAGCGGCAACGGCCGTTTCCCAGAGATAGGCTTTAAGGCAGGCATCAGCGATAAAGACGATATTACTTACTTCTTCGATATGGTTATGGAAATGCTGGACAAACTGGAGTAAGTTACGTAATTTTGCCCGGGTTTATGCCCGGGCTTCATTCTTTTCTGGCCTAATGGTAGCATATTAATTGATATCAATTTATTAAATTCCTGAGGACGTGTGCCTGTGATCATTTCTATTAACGACCATGTTCAGTTGATTCGCCCAGATGGAAAGGCGGTTTTCCCATACAGCAACTCTCTGTTTATAAAGGGGGACCCATCGGTATTAATTGATGCAGGAGCAGGCGGTAATGCTTTCAGCCAGCTTAAGGAACCAGTAGATATCATTCTGCTGAGTCACAACCACTATGACCATATTCATGGGGTGAGTTTCTTTCCTAATGCTCAGGTTTGGGCCTCCCGTGAGGAAGCACCTGGTTATGGAGACCCAATTATTCATGCTTCCTATAATGGTTTTGAACATTGGGAAAAACTGATGGGAAAACCTCGCACCAAAAGATTGGCCGATACTGAAGTTATGCCCCCGGACGTACCTGTTCGGCCTGGCTTTATACCCATAAAATTATGGGGCCTAATTGATGAAGGCAGCCAGTGGGATACGGGACGGGAACGAATCATTGCCCTGCATACTCCCGGTCATTCCCATGGACATTGCTCCTTTTGGCTGGAGCGCAGCAATATACTATTCTCGGCTGATATAGACCTGTCTCCTTACGGCCCCTGGTATGGCGCAGAGAATTCGGATTTCGACCAGTTTGAGCTGTCAATTCGAAGATTAGCGGAAATTAAACCCTCAATTTTATCTACATCTCACCGGCGCTTGTTTTACCAGGGAGAAGATGACATACCCGGCCTATTTCTGGATTATCTTGATATTGCCCTGCAGAAAGAGCATAATATACTGGAATATTTGACTCAGCCCCGATCTTTTATGGAAATAGCCAGCCAGCCCTTTGTGAATAATCATCCATCCAAGACGGAATACACGGAGTTTTGGAGCAGGATGATGCTTCGCAAGCACCTGCAGCGCTTAAAAAAACAAGGATTGATTGCTGAAACTGGTGAAGGGCAATGGTTCAGGATATAATTCGAGGTGAACAAACATTTGCAAGTGCGGCGCATTCTGTACATTGTAGCTATCGCGTTGATAGCGTTTTTGGTTCTTAATTATGTTGATAGTACCCAGCAGAGTAATCTGCCGGGAATCACCCGGGAAGAGATATTAAAGGACTTTCAGGAAGAAGAATCAGGTGAAACCTGGGTAAGCTTCCCGGCTAAATTCAGCGGGACCAGCGGAGACCTATTCTATGTGGGAAAACAAGTTGCGGATCAGCCTGTGACTACAGTATATAGGATTTACCGCAGTGAAACAGGCCAGCTTGCTTACAGGATTCAGGACCAGTGGGATAATGTTAAATTGCCTGATAATAGGTTTGAGACTTATTATCTGGTAGAAGGGGATTGGATTAAGAGCAGAAAATGAAATAGGCCTGTGGACGGACAGGCCTATTTCGAGGATTTGGAGTTACCTGTGCTTGAGCGCGGGGTGATAACTTGTACTGTGCTCTAGCTTGTGGGTAATGTTTTCCTTAGCTATGTCGTAAAGTTCTTGCAACGGTGAGTAACGCAGCAATCCTGTAGCCAGTTCAACAACTCCAAAAACTCCGCTCAAGGTAGCCAGGCCTCCGGTCAGTATACCCGTACCCGATAGGAAGAAGCAAGTAAATGCCAGCATGAATCGGATTATAACTCCATCTCTGCTCAACATATACATCCCCCACTTTCTGTCCATAGTCTTGTCGGCTGTGTTTCATTTTAATTCCGTTCTCTGAATAGTATCCTTCTTCTGGGGAGTCAATATGTGTAACCGCTCTAAGTAGACTGAGTCTAAACGATTCATATTGACTGGCCTCATCCCCTTTAACCGGTGCGTTTCTTTAATGTGATTGTAATACCTTTCACAAACCGGTTCAATAGAAACTGGCAATGAGTTCCTTTATGGCGGAGATAACCTGCCTTTATACGCGTGCACATCCCAATATTGCTTGCTTTGCCAGGACGATACCTAGATTACCTTATTAAAGAAAAACTAATCCCAATTATTAAAATAATTCCTCAATTTTCGGGCAAGGAATAAAGAGGTTAGTCGAGAATTGTTTAAATAAATAAGAGTTATACGGAGGTTACATAGATGGAATCACCCTTGGTACTTGCTGCTGTGGTGTTGGTAGCTGTATTGGCAATTGTAATGGTGAAAGCTCGTTTTGACAGAGCGCAGTATCAAGTTGCAGCTGAAAAACTCGCCCTGGAAGAACGATTGCGGCATAAAGACGAAGCCTTGGAACAGGAAAAGCTGAAAAATAGTGAGTTAATGCAGGAGATAACCCAGCTGCGTTCTCAGTTGGAACAAGAACAGCAAAGGCGCGCTGCAGCAGAAGAGAAAAATGAACAAATTCCTGCCTTAAAAGAGGAAATAGCCCGCTTGCTTGAAGAAGGGGCGAGATTAGCGGAAAGTAACGCCAGCCAGCAAGCCCATATTGCGGAACTGGAAACTCGCCTGGCTTCAGAACAAAAAGCCCTGCAAGAAAAAATGGAATTGCTGAATGAAGCCCAAACCAAACTGGCCGATACTTTCAGAGCCCTGTCGGCTGAAGCTCTGCAGCAGAACAACCAGTCTTTTCTGGACCTGGCTCGTACAACCCTGGAGAAATATCAGCAGGGAGCCCAAAGTGATCTGGAAATGCGGCAGAAAGCCATTGCCCAGTTGGTAGAACCCTTACGGGAATCCCTGCAAAAAGTGGATGAGCAGATCCGGAACATTGAGAAGGAACGGAATACAGCTTATGGCAGCCTGACTGAACAGCTTAAAGCCTTAGCTAATACCCAGAATCAGCTGCAATCCGAAACTGCCAATTTGGTTAAAGCCTTACGGGCTCCCAGTGTTCGCGGACGCTGGGGTGAAATTCAGCTTAAGCGGGTAGTGGAAATTGCCGGTATGGTAGAATACTGTGATTTTACCCAGCAGGAAACCGTTGACACGGAAGAAGGCCGCCTGCGTCCCGATATGCTGGTACACCTGCCTAACAACAAACAAGTGGTGGTAGATTCTAAAACACCTCTGCAGGCTTATCTGGAATCCCTGGAAGCTGCTGACGAGGAGCAGCGGAAAGCTAAATTGGCAGAACATGCTCGGCAAATACGCTCCCATATTACCCAATTGGCCAGTAAGAATTACTGGAAACAATTTAAGACGACTCCTGAATTTGTGGTATTGTTCCTGCCGGGAGAAGCCTTTTTCAGCGCTGCCCTGGAACAGGACCCCACTCTAATTGAGTATGGCGCAGAACAGCGGGTTATTGTAGCGACGCCTACCACCCTGATTGCCCTGTTACGGGCGGTAGCTTATGGCTGGAGAGAACAGATCATTGCCAAGAATGCAGAAATGATAAGCGATTTAGGGCGAACTCTTTACGAGCGTATCAAGGTTATGACCGATCATTTCCAGGAAATGCGCAAAGGTCTGGAAAAGGCGGTTGAGGCATATAATAAGGCGGTGGGGTCTTATGAGAGCCGCGTTCTGGTAGCTGCCCGGAGATTTAAAGAACTGGGGGCCTCCAGCAGCGCTGATATAGACCAAATAGGCGAGGTTGAAAAGTCCCTGCGCAGTTTAACTGCGGTTACAGCTGTTGACCAGGAAGAAACCATTGCTCAGGCTGCCCTTTCCCAGGAAGAATCGGCAGTTGACAAGAAATCAGAAAATTAAGATAATATTAACAATATGGGTTTTATATACTGGTGTGGCAATAAAAAACATAGAACTTATTGGATTTGTGTGCGTCTAAAATTCAGAAAATAAAAATTATAGAGAGGAGATTGAAAGGGGGATGGTATATGGATAAGAATTTGATTGATGAGATCCTGAGGGATATTGGCCTGGAACATCTGGATTACCTTGATGATTCCCAGGACCGGGACCAGGAATAAAAGAAGCCATTTAAGGATACCCCTTAAATGGCTTCATTAGTTTTATACCGCTGTTAATTCTCTTTATCACCCATTTTCAGCAACTCGGAAACGGTTACGATTTTGTAACCTTGTTTCTGCAGGTTGTCTATAACCCGGGGCAGGGCTTCGGTGGTCTGTTTGCAGCTGTCACTGGCATGCATCAGTATGATGGCTCCCGGGTGGACCCGTTTGCTTACCCTTTCAACAATAGTGTCTACTCCAGGATTCATCCAATCCAGAGAATCAACACTCCATTGAATGGCTTCATAATTTACCTCATGAATGGCTTCAATAACCTGGTCACTGTAATCCCCATTGGGAGTGCGAATAAGATTGGGTTCTACGCCGGCCACTTCCTTGATAATCTCGTGGGCTTTTTTCACCTCTTCCTTTACCTCTGATTTGCTTAGATTGCTTAAGTTAATATGGCGATACCCATGACTGCCTATTTCATGGCCATCTTCCTTGATGCGTTTTACCACATCGGGGTTTTGCTTTACCCACGGTCCTGATAAGAAGAAGGTGGTCTTCACATTTTTTTCCTTCAGTATTTCTATAACCGGCATGGGGGTCTGATTTCCCCAGCTGATGTCAAAAGTTAAGGCCACTACTTTCTCATCGGTATTTACTTCGTAAACCGGTTTTAACCGGTGATAAGCCTGTACATACATAACACTGCTGGCCAGGATCACCAGGGCTAGTATGCCGATCAAAGTGATTTTTGCCCGGGGCTGCATCTCATAGAAACCGAAGATTTTGGGCATTAAGCCGGTCCCCCTTTTTGTCTGGTTTTCTATATTTGTATGGTGGCAGGGGATCCATTATTCCAACATATGATGGCCTCCGATTGTGTCATCGCGAGGAACTCAGCAATGTGGCGATCTCTTTTAACATCTTTATTCATAATTTGAGGGGGGCGGTTAGCCCCCCTGCAAGCCAAAGTTAGCTATTTTGGTTGCTTACATGATCCAGTATCTTATCGATAGCGGCCAGGATTTTAGCGGAGATTTCGTACATCTGGTCAATAACTTGCAGGGCTTCCTGGTTACGTCCTTCATTATTCAGAATTACTGCCTGACGGGCCAGGCGGTGAATCTGTTGATGGGGTTCATCGGCTGCTTCAGCGAATATTTGTTTTACTTGCGGGTCGGTAATGCCGTCGTACCATTTGCCCAAGCGGCAGGAGTGGTGGTCAACCACCTGATCAGGGTCAAAATAGAGCTTTTGTTTTACGATAAACTCATACTTGCGGACAAAATTACGATGGTCTTCCTTAACCTGGGTAAGCACTACTTCGTCGGGCATACGATATTGCTGAATAATAGCCCGCAGGGAATCCGATATTTCATTGGTTACACCGGCGATGCGGGCCAGTTCTGAGAAGTTGTTCACCTGTTCCTGGATGTTCTGCATTGTATCACTTAGGGTTGCCAGCAATGTATTAGTGACTTCAGTTACCGAGTCTACCACAGCAGATATTTCCTGGGATGATGCGCTCTGTTCTTGCATAGCAGCAGATATATCGTAGACGGACTTTTCAACTGTCTCAATATGCTGGACAATTTCCTCCAGTTTATGTACTACCCCTATGGTGGTCTGGTTGCCTTCCTCAATAATTCCCGCCATAAACTCGATTTGGTGAACAAAACCGCTAATATGGGACTGAACATTGGCAATGAGATTGCTGATTTGATGAGCGTACTGGGCAGTCTCTTCGGCCAGTTTGCGCACCTCTTCTGCTACCACCGAAAAGCCCCGGCCATGTTCACCAGCGCGGGCCGATTCGATAGCAGCGTTTAAGGCCAACAGGTTGGTCTGATCAGACACAGCCATAATAGTACTGGATATGGCTCCTATATCCCGGGAAATTGCTTCTAATTCCCGGGCATTCTCCAAGGTGTTGATGCTATTGGCTTTCAAGTTATTGATAGACTCCACTACCTGGTTTAAACTGTCCTTGCCGCTGCGGGCCACTTCTGTCAGGGTGATATATGACTCCTGCATTTTCTGGGTCTGCTCGGCCACCATTTGTGCAGCACCAGCGATTTGATCAACTCCCATGTCAGCCTGTTTCAAGTTGTTGCCTACTTCATTCAATTGTTGACTTAGTCTCTCGAGAGCGTTTATGGAGTGATTCAAGCTGGCTACAGATGAATTGGTCACATCATTCATAAAGTTGGCATTACTGGTCAAATTGGCGGTAGTGGTAAACAGTTCTTTAAATACTTCTTTAATTTTTTCCAGCAGCCTGGAGAAATCAGAGGTAAGCTGGCCAATTTCATCTTGATGGGAAACCAGCTCTATTATTTTAGTCAAATCTCCGTTGCTGACTGCATTCATGGTTTCCTGCAGGGGCTTTAAGTGCTGCAGCGCTTTACGCAGTATTAACACAATGGAACCGCACAGGAGCAGTAAAGCTAGAATCATTATGCCTAAAATGCTGAGTCTGGCAGATTTCCCGGCCTGTAGAATGCTGTCCCGGGGCAATTCGCCATGTATGTAAGCTATAGTTTGATTGTCCACGTCCTTGATAGGAATTATTACTAACATATACTTGTTGTCAGAACTGTTTCTATAAAATGCTTGGCCTTGCTGCAGTTTTTCCAAATCGGCGGGTGATAGCGAAACTTTGTGATCATTACCCCATAATTTTTCAGACTGGCCGTCAGCTAAACTGTACAGGGAATAATATTCCAGGTTTTGGCTTCCGAGGGCTCTTTCTACTGCTTTATCCAGGGATATGCCCACTTCACAGGCTCCCACGAATTGATCACCATCGAACAAAGGAATGATACATCTCAATCCATAGCCGGCTGCTCCTGACTCTGCTGTGGTTAACCGCTCTTGAGTTTCGGTAACCCTGGACAAGCCTTTGCGAAAGCTCAGGTCATCTCCGAATTCTTCAGGTTTATGAGCCCGGTAAAAGGAATGTAAATCAGGGGTTATGAACTGCAATTGAGCTACGTCGTATTCTGTTTGCCAGGAGGTGTAAAGGGGTGCTACCAGGCTTTCTAAAAGTTCCCGGTCTCTATCGGCAAATGCCCGGGCGATTTCCGGGTTATGTTCTAAGGCTTGTGCCAAAGCCTCGGCTTGGTCGTAAGCTGAATTCAGAGCTAGTTCGGTCTGATTGAGAATACTCATTGCGTACTGCTCTTCCAGCTCATCAACAAGTTTATTCTGTACCGAGACGTTGATTCCATAAGATAACGCGAAGATAATGACAACAAAAACCACCAGATTAACAACTATTTTGGTAGCTAATCGCTTTTTCAATTTTTGTACCTCCTTTACTGCGAAATAGTGAAGTGCTGGGTAGGAAATCACGTATATTATTTTACTATGTACTGTGCAAAAAGGAAGATGCTTTTTTTAGGAATTATGTCAAAAAAAAGGACGGTCAGTTGGTCCTGACCGTCCTGGTCCATTATGTCTATTTATTTTTATGGTTCGAGAGCCGTTTGGGCCTGGGCAATTTGTTCAGCCAGGACTTCTTCAAAGTCCCGGGCGCCAGTCACATCTGGTACTGTAAATTCCTTCCCATAATCGGACATGGTATAGGATGCCTGGATGGTCATAGCCATTTCCATATTACCTGCTGGAGTTTCATCAGTTGCCGGTAGACTCATGGCAAACTTGATGTCTCCGGACATGTTCATGTAATCGGCATAAAAGGTATCCTGATCGATCCACATATCATAGGACAAATCTACGTCCAGGTTTTCCAGCATCTGCTCAATATCCATTCCCTCAAGCATAGCTGGCATTTGCTGGGTCATCTTTTTGAAATAATCACTGTCCAGGATATTTCCGTTTACAGCGGCCCGCAGTACCCAGTATTTCTTGCCGTTCTTTTCCTGATCCTGACCCAGGGAAACTATCATACCCAAGTCCCGCATCTGCTGTATTGCGGCAGTTGGATCCTGAGTCATGGACTGCTGCATCAGTTCCTGCATGTTAAGTTCCTGTAAATCCATCTTTACCCAGCCAATATCCGGCATAGTAATGAATATTCCGTCCTGGTTCATAGCCATTTCAGTCTCCACAGTCTGAGTCGCAGGAGCAGGTGCAATGGGGGCATTGATGGTCATGTTTTGCTTCAGATACATAAGCACAGGATTCATCTGCATCCAGGCTTCCACAGTGCCTTGCAGATCCATGGACATGTCTGCGGCTTCGGAATCAGGAAGATCAGTACTGACCTTCACTGTACTGCGCACATCAGCCAGCATTTTGTACCGGTTGGCTTCAGTCATAGCTACAGACGATTTGGCCATAATTTCTTCGGCAGTCATGCCATTTCGGGTTTCATTGTAGGTGATGGATACCTGGCGGTTTTCTCCATTCCAATCAACCTGGGCTCCTACGGCTTCCATGATAAAGCGCAGCGGAACATAGATCTGACCCTCAACCATGCGAGGGGCTATGGGCATAGTTGCAATGGTATCATTTACCGTTGCAGTGGTTTTACCGACAGCCATTTTCAGGGTATGGTCGTTTTCCCTTAACCTGATATCTTCGGCAACAGCAACTTCGCAGCCCAGCACATTTTTAATAACATCCAGCGGTACTAAAGTAACTCCGTTTTCCAGGTAGAGTTCACTGGAGGGCTTATATGCCTGCCCATTTATGTCCAGAGAAACGGAGGCTAGAGCTGGAGTTGCCATGATCATTACCAGGATAAGGCTAAGTATTAAGCAGGTTTTCCGCTTCAAAGTAATGCGCTCCTTTCTTTTTAATTACTGGTTATACAGATATGGTAACACACCTGAGAATATTACGGTATTAGAAGACCTTTCCTTTTTTGGCTCACAAGGTTTCGCTGCTTTACATAAAGCATATCGCTGGCCGAAAAGAAACACAGTAACCTTATTGGTATATTATTCCATATTTATATCTCGCTCTCAAGGGGCATTTTTCGGATATTTGATCATTGCCCCTGAAGTAGGGTCTTTAGAGGCTTTGCTGCTCAGATTTTTATAATACTTTTCTCCTCTAGCCTGGCAGAGGTGTTGATTTTCATTGATATACACGATATAATCAATAATGCTTAAGGGCCGTTAACTCAGTGGGAGAGTGCTTCCTTGACGCGGAAGAAGTCACAAGTTCGAATCTTGTACGGCCCACCATAAAGAGCTAGCAAGAGCGGGGTATACAGCCCCGCTTTTTTTGTGGTCACGCTCATTTCGTTTGATGCCCATATGCCTGTCAATCACATAAGTATATCAGACCAGTGTGCTCTTTATTTGCTTTAGCGGAGTATAAGCTCCGCTATTTTTATTGGCAATTAAACAGCTTACTTAGGCTGTTCGCAACAGGATTTACTGCCGTTGTACCGTGTATACAAGAATTTTGGCAGGTTTTTTTGTAAAGACGTGGAAAGTTTAGTTTCAAATGTCTTCAATGGGAGTTATCTGGCATTAAAGTTGTATTTTGGCTATAATGCACGCTTAATATCCACACTTAATAAAATTGTATTAATGCGCTGGAAGGGAGTGAACTGATGAAAATAAATATTACGGAAACGGTTTTAAGAGATGCCAACCAATCGCTTATAGCAACTAGAATGCCTTTTAGCGATTTTGAACCGATTCTGGAAAAGATCGATAGTGCCGGGTACTACTCCGTGGAATGCTGGGGAGGAGCAACCTTTGACTCCTGTCTGCGATATCTGAATGAAGATCCCTGGGAAAGGCTCAGAAAAATTAAGTCCAAAATGAAGCATACCAAGCTGCAGATGCTGTTAAGAGGTCAAAATCTACTGGGATACAGGCATTACCCTGATGATGTGGTCCGCAAGTTTGTGGAGCATTCCATCAGTAATGGTATAGACATAATCAGAATATTTGATGCTCTAAATGACTTCCGCAACATTGAAGTTGCGGTGGCTCAGACCTTAAAAAGCGGCGGGCATGCCCAGGGGGCTATCTGCTATACCATCAGTCCCATTCACAACATCGAAAACTATGTCAAACTGGGAAAAGAGTTGGAAGGAATGGGGGTTGACTCCATTTGCATCAAGGATATGTCAGGCATACTTGGACCCCAGGAAGCTTTTGATCTAATCACCGCTTTAAAGGCATCTGTAAAAATACCGGTTTTTCTCCATACCCACTCTACTACTGGATTAGGCCCGATTACTTATTATAAAGCCGTAGAAGCTGGCTGTGACGGCATTGATTGTGCTATTTCCGCATTTGGCGGGGGGACCTCCCAGCCTGCCACTGAATCGCTGCATTACGCTTTAACCCAGGCGGGCTATGATACCGGTCTGGACCCTGAAGTCTTAAAAGCAATCAACGACTTTTTCCTGCCGGTCAAGGAGAGATTTATCAAAACCGGTGTACTGGAACATTTTGTGCTGGGTTCGGATACCAATGCCCTTATTTACCAGGTGCCTGGGGGAATGCTTTCCAATCTTATTGCTCAGTTAAAGCAGTTTAATGCCCTGGAAAAACTGCCGGAAGTGCTGCAGGAAATTCCGGTGGTCAGAAAAGAACTAGGATATCCTCCTCTGGTGACCCCTATGAGCCAGATCGTAGGGGTGCAGGCGGCCACCAATATACTGATGGGTGAGCGCTACAAGAGTGTATCCAAAGAACTTAGGGCTTACCTTAAAGGTGAATACGGCAGACCTCCTGGAGAATTGGATGCCGAGCTGGTGAAAAAGGTTTTGGGTGATGAAAAGCCTTTTACGGGCAGGTTTGCTGACACTCTGGAGCCTCAATTTGAAAAAGCCAAGCAGGAAATCGGCAGTCTGGCCAAAAGCGATGAAGATGTGTTGTCCTATATCGCCTTTCCCCAGATTGCGGAACAATTCCTGAAGAACAGAGAAGAGAGTACAGCTGTAAAAGTTAGTTACACCATAAGAAAGCTCTAAAGGAGGGTGCTCATGACATTCATTGACAGCTTATGGGTATCCCTGTTAGGTATGGCTGTAGTTTTTACGGTGCTCATTTTACTGAGCTTTTTTATAACCATTTTGTCCCAGATCCTGGGATTGGTAGTGAAGAATGGTCAGGATACGAATGGTTATGCCATACCAGGCAGTGCAGCGCAGAGAACTGAGGGAACTGTTCCCTATATTCTTGGAGAACCTGACGGGGATTGGTCAGCAGGGGAGTTAAAGCTTATCGGAGTTGATGAAAAAACGGCGGCCATGATTATGGCTATCGTCAGCGATGAAAGTGAGATACCTCTATCCCAGCTGCAGTTCAAGACAATTAAGGCTATTGATTCTAGTTTATAAGGGGGAATGGGGATGAAATACATTGTTACCATTAATGATAAAAGTTACGAAGTTGAGGTGGAGAAAGGACAGGCCAGTATCGTCAGGACTACCCAGGCTGCTGCGGTTCCTGTGCAAAATGAGATTCAAGCACCCCCTGCAGCTTCAGAAGTGAAGCCAGCCAATACTTCCAACCCTCAAGCTGCTCCAGCATCAGGTGAACCCCTCAGGGCTCCTATGCCCGGGACCATTGTTGCTGTAAGTGTTCAGCCGGGTAATAAGGTAAAACAGGGCGATGTTTTATTTATCATGGAAGCCATGAAAATGGAAAGTGAAATTGTTGCTCCGCGAGATGGGTTGGTCTCTGAGATCATGGTGACCAAAGGAACATCTGTCTCAACAGGTGACATCCTGCTAACGCTGCAGTAGTTTGGGGGGGGAACGATGTCTATTTCTGTAATGGAAATCCTTTTAAAACTATGGTATGATTCCGGCTTCCCCTCTATGAGCTGGCAGCAAGTTGTTATGCTCTGCGTGGCTGGTGTACTTATTTACCTGGCTATCGTGAAGAAGTATGAGCCCTTGCTGTTATTGCCCATCGCCTTTGGGGTGCTGCTGGCTAACCTGCCTATGGCCAACCTTATGGCTCCGCCTTCAGATGGCCATGCTGGCGGACTTCTTTATTATCTCTATCAAGGGGTTAAACTGGGGATTTACCCATCCCTGATATTTTTGGGCATTGGCGCCATGACCGATTTCGGCCCTCTGATTGCCAGACCTTCCAGCCTGTTTTTGGGAGCTGCTGCCCAACTGGGCATATACGTTGCATTTATTGTAGCCCTTCTATTAGGTTTCGATCCCAAAGAGGCGGCTTCCATTGGTATTATAGGGGGAGCCGACGGCCCGACTGCTATCTACTTGACCAGCAAGCTGGCTCCGGAATTGCTGCCGGCTATAGCTATTGCCGCTTATTCTTATATGGCGTTGATCCCCATGATTCAACCGCCTATTATGCGGTTGCTGACTACGGAAAAAGAGAGAAAAGTGGAAATGACTCAGTTGCGGGAAGTCTCCAAACTTGAAAAAATTGTATTCCCGATTATTGTTACTATTGTAGTATGCCTGCTTTTGCCATCGGTAGCACCTCTTATCGGTATGCTGATGCTGGGAAATCTTTTCCGGGAATCCGGAGTAGTAGAAAGACTCAGCCAGACTGCCCAAAACGCTTTGATAAATATCGTAACCATCTTTCTGGCCACCACGGTGGGAGCCACTGCCGTAGCGGAAACCTTTTTGCGGCCTGAAACCCTCAAAATAATAGGCCTGGGATTGCTGGCCTTCATGTTCAGTACCGCTGGCGGAGTATTGCTGGGCAAGCTGATGTACATACTGACGGGTGGAAAAGTTAATCCTCTCATCGGATCTGCAGGTGTATCCGCTGTACCCATGGCTGCTCGCGTATCTCAGATAGAAGGGCAGAAGGCTAATCCAGGCAACTTCCTCTTGATGCATGCCATGGGCCCCAATGTGGCAGGGGTTATAGGATCAGCAGTTGCCGCCGGATTTTTCCTCAGTCTGTTTGGGTAATAGCCGGGTTTCCTCTGGAATTAATAACAGATGCAGATGCCAAAGTTGTAACAGCGGGGTTTGGAACCCCGCTCGAGAGTGTTAAAAAAGTTGCTAAAAGAGATCGCCACGTCGCTTCGCTCCTCGCGATGACATACCAAAAGGCCATCTTATGTGTCATTGCGAGCCCCGGAGGGGCGTGGCAATCTCGAACGTCGAACCGCTAATAGACTTCTTTGACAGTCTGAGCGGGGTTTGGAACCCCGCTCTATTTATGGACATTTTTATGTTTTGCATAAGTTGTACTGAAAATTTTATTTAGCAATAATTTTGGAATTGCAAGCAGTGTTTTACTATCATAGACTGATATCCACCGGGCAAGATATTAATGAAGTTTTATTACATTGGAGTGATGGCTTTGTACGGTACAGTTAAATGGTTTGATGCAGCTAAAGGTTTTGGATTCATCCAAACAGAACAGGGAGATGATGTATTCGTACATCACACCGCTATAATGGGCACTGGTTATAAAACCCTCAATGAAGGGCAGAGAGTTAAGTTTGAGGTGGTGACTGGTCCCAAGGGACCGCAAGCTTCCAATGTGGAAGTTATGTAACCTTGTTAACAAAACGAAAAGCCGATCCTAACCACAAGCTGGATCTAGGATCGGCTTTTTTATGGGATTATGCAGCTATTTGGGTACCTTTATTCCAGGGAAGGCGGGCAGTTACTCGATCTTTTATCTCCTTGGCAGCCAGGCATATTCCCAGAATTATCAGGGCAACCAGGGTACGGTCACCGGGGATCAGTTCATTGCGCAGGATGTCAACGAAGAAGAAATGTCCCAGGTAGATGCCAAAGGTTCGGGTGCCTACATAATTCAGGAAATTCCGGCCAATGGCCTTTTCGGAACTGTAATAAATAGCCAGAGCCAGGGTTACGCCAATAGCCAGGGGGAACAAAGCCACCTTATTAAAGAGATATCCAACGGTATCATTCAAGAAAGGTTCAATTAAGCCGATCAATGCTAGAATGACTGCTCCTGCGAAAAAGGCCTTGTAATGCTTCCTGATAAAGGCTTCGATCTGCTTGTATTCACCCAGCAGCATACCGATGGCAATAAATCCCCACCATTTTATCGGAGCCGGTCCTGACCAGCTAATCCAGTGAATACCATAATGTTTGCTGATCTCCAGCATGTACAGCCAGTAAATATTGCTGATGATCATTAAGTAAAGGGTATAGCGGCGCAATGTTTTAGGCAGGAAATACAGCAGCGGGCAGAATATGGCAAAAATGATATAGTAAAACATGTAGTACAGGTGCAATGCAGTTTTGCCATAGATAAGATCCATAATTCCGAAGGTTTTTCCCGCGGTGAAGTAAAAGAACAAACCATAGGCTACTGCCCAGTAAAGATAAGGTATGTAGACTTTTTTGATTTTGTTCCATGAATTCTGCAGCCACCTGCGATAGGCAGGAGTGTACATGAAATAGCCCTGCACCATGAAAAACATGGGCACACACCACATGGCTATTTCCCGCACAAATACTGCCAGCGGATCAGTTCCGCCCCGGTAGACATGGCTGAATATGACTGAAATAATACCCAGCCCTTTGAGAATGTCAAACATTGGATTTCTCAACTTTTGCCATCCCTCTCCCTCATAAGTTGTTAAATTTGTATACAACCATTTTAAGGAATTGATGCCATAAGTAAAGTGGAGCAACATCTGACTGTGCTCTTGCATAAAATACCAAGAACCCGATCAGTGAGGCAGGGGCGAAGAATGCAGGAAAAGCGCTATATCAAGCAATAGATGGTTTGAATAATGAATTTTGGCCTCACATATAATAAACTAACTCTACGAGTAGGAGGCCGTTATATGATCTATGATTTACGAATAACTACGGCCAGTGGTACTGCATTTCCTGAGATGATCAGTCAGCGTTTTAAATGGATCCGCGAGCAGGGTTATTCCGTTTCAATGCTGTCAAAGCAACTGGAAGACGGCAGAGAAGCCTATGATATACAATTACGGGGAAATCATGATAATCAGATTTTTCGTAATGAAGATATTGTTTATATCTTCAAACATCAACTGTCGGAATTAATTGCAGAGCACATTTTATTGGAATGGGAAAGTACGCTGGTGAAAAAGGAAATCCGCAAATCTGGCCGGGGCCTCTCGGGGGAAGAACAGCGTACTGTATATGATAAGGCGGTCCAGTTCCTAAACCGGTGCAATGAAAATGAAAGCCTGAATTTACTGATGAACTACGGCCGCAAAAACAAGATTGCCCACCGGGTTTTGGACTACATTCATGATAATAAGCTGTTGGTTGTGGAAGGATTCATAAACTTTTGCCTGCAAGATTACCTGACTGAGATTCGCTTTGCTGTAGAACTGGCCATGGAAGAACTGAAGAATGAAAAGGAATACAACGACTTTGTAACTCTGCTGCGCTATTTTGTAGATACCCAGGTGCCCAAAATCCAAGAAGTGAATATTATGATGGATGAAAATGGCGTATTTAACATGTGGGACGGAAAGGGTATCAAGATTGAAGATAACTATATGAGCTATTATCTGGACGACATGCTGTTAAATGAAATCAATTTTGACGACGTTTTGATCAGTATATTGATAACCATCTCTCCCCGCCGCATTATACTGCATAATGTGGCGGAATTGGGCAACGAGCCAGTAGAGACTATTAAAAGAGTATTTAAAGATAAAATTCGCATGTGCAGCGGATGCGAGCGCTGCCGCAAACACCTGAACAAAAACACCCAACCCTAAAATTGCAGCATAAATACCGGGCTGCCGCAAGGCAGCCTGAGAGTGTCAAAAAAGTTGCTAAAAGAGATCGCCACGTCGCTGCGCTCCTCGCGATGACATACCAAAAGGCCATCTTATGTGTCATTGCTGTGAAAATAGCTCCCAATTGTGTCATTGCGAGCGCGTAGCGCGTGGCAATCTCTATGGCAACTAACGGTGTGAGTTAACAGATCGCCACGTCGCTTCGCTCCTCGCGATGACAGGCTTAAGTTTTCGTTTATCGTGGCCTGTTCTACTGGTGACAATTGCGAGCCCCGGAGGGGCGTGGCAATCTCGAACGTCGAACCGCTAACAGACTTCTTTTACAGTCTGGGGCTGCCGCAAGGCAGCCTTTTTTCATGGAGAAAGGGCTGGTGTGATTGCGGGTGACAGCAAAATCTGCTATATTCATTAGGTAAAATTAGATTGGTGGATGCAGAAGTGTACGCTTTACTGACATTGCCCTTAATTAGTGCATTAATTGGGTACATAACTAATGTAGTGGCGATACGACTGCTCTTTTGGCCAAAACAGCCTGTTAATCTGGGCCTTTTTACATTACAGGGAGTATTGCCGAAAAGACAAGCCGATATTGCCGCCAATGTAGGCCAATTGGTTGAAGAGCAATTACTGTCCCTGGATGAAGTAATAGACCAAGTCAATACCCCGGAAGTAAGAGAGCGATTAGTTGCTGCCGTAAGCGAGGTAATGCGGACCAAGCTGGACAGTATGCTGCCGCGAATTATTCCTGGAAAGGTTATACAGCTGATTGGTGATACTTTGGAAAAGGTGGTACGGCAGGAAGCCGGTCAGATCATCAGCCAGGCGGTAGAATCAGTCCGGGAATACTTAACCTCCGAGATTCAGATAAAGCAGATAGTAGAAGATAAAATCAACCAGTTTGACCTGGATCAACTGGAAGAAATGGTGCGAGGAGTAGCTTCCACAGAATTGCGCTCTATTGAGATCCTGGGCGGGGTCCTGGGGTTTATTATTGGTTTAGTGCAAATGGTTATTATGATACTGTTTTACTAGAGGTAAGAGGTACGCAGGAGGTTTAAATATGGCGAAGATAACTTTGCAAGACGGAAGCGTGCGGGAGTACCCTGCCGGAACAACATTAATGCAGGTGGCGGAGGACATAAGTCCCAAGCTGGCTAAAAATGCAGTAGCAGCGTTATTCAATGGCGAGCTTACTGACCTGAACCGTCCTGTTGAAAAGGATGGCACTTTAGAACTATTAGAGTTTGATGATCCCCGCGGGGCTTCCGTGTACAGACATTCCTCGGCTCACGTAATGGCCCAGGCGGTTAAGAGACTGTGGCCGGATACCAAATTAGCTATTGGTCCGGCTATCGATAAAGGTTTCTATTATGATTTTGACGGGGAACATACTTTTACTCCTGATGATTTTGCGGCCATTGAAGCGGAGATGGATAAAATCATCAAGGAAGACCTGCCTATTATTCGCCGGGAACTGCCCCGGGATGAGGCTATAAAGTTTTTTGAAGAGCGGGACGAGGATTATAAGGTTGAGCTGATAAGGGATCTGCCTGAAGATGCAGTTATAAGTATTTACCAGCAAGGTGAATTTACCGACTTGTGCGCGGGGCCTCATCTGCCTTCCACTGGCCGCATCAAAGCTTTTAAGCTGATGAATCTGGCTGGGGCTTACTGGAGAGGGGATGAGAGAAATCCGATGCTGCAAAGGATTTACGCTACTTCTTTCCCCAAGAAAGCCCAGCTGGATGACTACATTAACAAACTGGAAGAAGCCAAAAAGCGTGATCACCGCCGTTTGGGCAGGGAATTGGGCTTGTTCACCATCGTTGATGAGGGTCCGGGATTCCCCATCTTCATGCCCAAGGGCATGATATTGCGCAATGAACTGGAAAACTTCTGGCGGGAAGAACATCGCAAGGCGGGGTACCAGGAGATAAAAACCCCGATTATCCTTAACCGGGAATTGTGGGAAAGATCCGGTCACTGGGATCATTATAAGGAAAACATGTATTTTACCAAAATAGATGATGAAGATTATGCAGTTAAGCCTATGAACTGCCCGGGGGCGCTCCTGGCTTACAAGCAGTCTTTGCACAGCTACAAGGAATTGCCCCTGCGTTATTGTGAACTGGGACTGGTGCACCGGCATGAGAAATCCGGGGTATTACATGGGCTGATGAGGGTTAGAGCCTTTACCCAGGACGATGCCCATATTTTCATGCTACCTGAGCAGATTATTGATGAAATAAAAGGTGTTATTGACCTGATAGACCGTTTTTACAAGCTGTTTGGCTTCCCCTATCATGTGGAACTGTCCACTAAACCTGAAAAGGCCATGGGATCAGACGAAATCTGGGAACTGGCTACCAACGCCTTAATTCAGGCTCTGCAGGAAAAGGGCATGGAATATAAAGTCAATGAGGGCGACGGTGCATTCTACGGCCCCAAGATCGATTTTCATCTCCAGGATTCCCTGGACCGTACCTGGCAGTGCGGCACAGTTCAGTTAGATTTTCTGATGCCGGAGAACCTGGACATTACCTATATAGGCGAGGATGGAGAGAAACATCGTCCCGTAATGATCCACCGGGTGATATACGGCAGTATTGAAAGGTTCATTGGTATTCTGACCGAGCACTTTGCCGGGGCGTTTCCGGTTTGGCTGGCTCCGGTACAAGCCAGGGTTCTGCCCATCAGCGAACGCCATCATGAATATGGGCAAAAAGTGTTTGATAAACTAATAGAGGCTGGTATCCGGGCAGAATTGGACAGCCGCAGTGAGAAAGTGGGCTATAAGATCAGGGAAGGCCAGCTGCAGAAAATACCCTACCTGCTTGTTGTTGGAGATAAAGAAGCTGAACAGGGAACAGTGGCAGTACGCCACCGCAAGCAGGGTGACCTGGGTGCAGTGCCCGTGGCTGATTTTATTGCCAAGATTACCACAGAGATTAAGGAGAAAACTTACGATTAAAGGGAACCTCGGGAAAGCTCTCTGTGTCATATGAATGAGAAAGTCGCTGACTGGCTTCAACAGGAGTATTAGCCGGCGAGGAGTCACGGAGCGAGCGGGCTATACTCCTACAAAACCGTGGTTGTTGTAGATCGACATAGAGATTACCACTTTCTCTAATGGCAATACAGCTGTTTTTTGTACTGACGCGATAGCGGTTTTCACAGCTAGTGATTTTAGCAAATACTTGCAAGATAAAAAATGGTATGCTATACTCCAGTATGGATTTAAGCAGAAGCTTGGCTTCTCACCTTACAACTCCGGTTCGTAAGGTATATGGTTTAATACCAGCGCATTTCTGGATTACAGGATAATGCGAGTGAGGCGAGCTTATGCTCGCTTATTTTATTCTGGAGGTGAACTTCTTATCAGCAAGGATTGGAGAGTCAATGAGGAAATCCGCTCCCGAGAAGTCCGGTTGGTCAGTGAGGATGGAGAACAATTGGGTATCGTCCCCATTAGCCAGGCATTGGAGATCGCGGAAGAAAGAGGATTGGATCTGGTGGAGGTCGCGCCTTCTGCCAAACCTCCCGTTTGCCGCTTGATGGATTATGGTAAGTTTAAGTTTGAGCAGAGCAAGCGGGAAAAAGAAGCGCGCAAGAAGCAAAAGGTGATATCTGTCAAAGAGGTCAAACTCCGTCCTAATATTGATGAACATGATTTCCTGGTTAAGGCTCGTAATGCCCGTAGGTTCCTTAGCTCCGGCGACAAAGTCAAAGTGACAATTATGTTCCGGGGCCGGGAGATTACACATCCGGAACTGGGAGAGAAGTTATCTTTGCGAATGGTGGAAGAACTCTCCGACGTTTCTGCGGTAGAAAAGCCTCCCAAGGTTGAGGGACGAAATATGGTGACAATCCTGGTACCAAAAAATGAACCATCGAAGGAGGAAGGCTGATGCCTAAGACCAAAACCCATAGAGGTGCAGCTAAGAGATTTAAGAAAACTGGATCAGGAAAAATAAAGCGTTCCAAGGCATATGCCAGCCATCTGTTGGGACACAAGACCCCCAAACGCAAGCGGAGACTGCGCAAGTCTGCCCTGGTTAGTGCTGCCGAAACTAAAAGAATATCCAAGCTTATTCCGTAAAAGTAGGAGGTTGACGATATGCCAAGGGTAAAGCGTGGGGTAACCACCCGCCGTAGACATAAAAAGATTTTGAAAGCTGCTAAAGGTTATTATGGCAGCAAATCCAAACTGTACCGGGTAGCCAATCAGCAGGTCATGAAATCCGGACAGTATGCTTACATTCATCGTAAGCTCAAGAAACGTGAATTCCGCAAATTATGGATTGCCCGTATAAATGCTGCCGCTCGCGAGAATGGGACTACCTACAGCAGAATGATTCACGGGCTAAAGAATGCTGGGGTAGATATAAACCGTAAAATACTGGCCGAACTAGCAGTAAGCGACCCGAAAGGGTTCTCGGAACTGGCTGAACTAGCCAAGAAGAATAGCTAGAAAAAGCTAAATCAGGAACTAAAAAGTATGGCTTCGAGCCATACTTTTTGTATAGGGGTAAAAAATGTTGCGCCTGACTGCTCGCGAGAATCCTTTGGTAAAAGAAGCGATTAAGCTAAAACAAAAAAAATACCGCCAGTTGACCGGAACATTCCTCATTGAAGGAGAGCGAATGTTAAGGGAGCTCCTTAAAACTCCGGAGCTGATAGTGCGGGTTTTTCTGGATGAGAATTATCCGGTACCTCTTGAATTTGATCATTTACCAATAGACACTTATCAGGTAACCTCAAGTATTCTCAAAGCTATGGCCGATACGGAGCATCCCCAGGGTGTGGTGGCGGTAGCCCGTATTCCCCAGTATCAGGGGGAGATATTGAGCAAACCTTCGTCCCTGCTGCTGCTCCTGGATCGCATATCCGATCCCGGCAATCTGGGGACTATTATTCGTACTGCCTGGGCTATGGATGTAGACGGCATTTTGCTGACTCCCGGTTCGGCTGATCCTTTCAGCCCAAAGGTGGTCAGGTCGACTATGGGAGGTGTCCTGCACGTACCCATATTCAACGCGGACCACCACTTGATAAACCAATTGCTCAGCAGAGGTTACCGGATGATTGCTGCCACGCCCAAGGCTCACACCAGCATTTATGAGGCTGACTGGCAAGGAGCGGTAATCTGCGCCATTGGCAGTGAGGCCCATGGGTTGGATGAAATGTGGCTGAACCAGTCGGTGCAGCAAGTGGTTATTCCGATAAATCCCACCGTGGATTCTTTGAATGCGGCTGTTTCCTGTGCTATAATCATGGCAGAGGCTCGCCGGCAGCGAGCTGTATCCAATTGATGGAGAATTTACCGGTATGATATAATGACTTTAATTCCGACCCCAGACATTACGGTGGAAGGGTGGGCGTTAGCGTGGACACAGCCCAGGCCTTGTGGCAGCTATTTGAGAGTTCTGGTTGCATCATATATTATCTGTTATATAAGATGTTGATTACTCAATAGGTCTCATATTATAAATGCGATGAACAGGACAAGTAGCCTGATAGGATGCCCTACAGGGAGGCTGTACCGCGACTGGAAGTACAGCCAGGGATAGGATCAGGTGAATTCACCTGGGAGCTGGGAACTGAACTAGCAGTAGGTTCTATCGGTTACCGCCGTTACCGGAGAAGAGGGAGCCTGAAAGCTGAGCTTTCAGGCTAACTAGGGTGGTACCGCGGAAAAACACTTTCGTCCCTTGGGCGAAAGTTTTTTATTTTCTGTTGGGAGTGAGTGGTATGTTAGAAAAACTAAACGAATTGGAACGAAAAGCCCTGCAACAAATAAAAGAAATCAATGAGATTGGCCAGTTAAATGATTTAAGGGTCAAGCTGCTGGGGCGCAAAGGAGAATTAACCCAGCTATTAAGAGGGCTCAAAGACCTGTCCGCTGATCAGCGGGCGGAAGTAGGCCGGGTGGCTAATGAGCTAAAAGAGCGTGTGGAAAACATGCTGCAGCAGAGAAACGAAGAACTGCAAAAACAGGTCTTGAATGAGCGACTGGAGGCAGAGACTATCGATGTAACCCTACCTGGTATTCCTTTGCTCAGAGGAGGCAAACATCCTCTCACCCAGATTAGGGAAGAAATTCAAGATATTTTTATAAGTATGGGATTTTCTGTGGCGGAGGGACCCGAAGTAGAGCTGGATTATTACAACTTTGAAGCTCTCAATATTCCTAAAGATCATCCTGCCCGGGATATGCAGGATTCCTTCTACATAGATGAGGATGTACTGCTGCGTACCCATACTTCACCGGTGCAGGTCAGAACCATGGAAGCCATGGCACCCCAGCTTCCGGTAAAAATCATAGTTCCGGGAAAAGTGTACCGCAAAGACGATGATGCCACCCATTCCCCCATGTTTCACCAGGTAGAAGGCTTGCTGGTAGATACCAATATAACCTTTGCTCATCTGAAGGCGGTACTGATGACTTTTGCCCGCAAAATTTTCGGGGAGCAAGTCAAGGTACGCTATCGTCCCAGTTTCTTCCCCTTTACGGAACCCAGCGCGGAAATGGATATTTCCTGTGTTCACTGCAATGGTGAAGGCTGCCGGGTATGTTCTCACACTGGCTGGCTGGAGATCCTGGGGGCCGGGATGGTTCATCCCCGGGTGTTGGAGTATGGCGGCTATGATCCGGAGAAAGTGTCCGGTTTTGCCTTCGGCATGGGAATAGAACGCATTGCTATGCTCAAATACGGTGTTAATGACCTGCGCTTGTTCTTTGATAACGACTTGCGCTTTTTGAAACAATTTTAGGAGGTGCGAGTATGGGAGTACCAACCAGCTGGTTGAAGAAATATATAGATTTTTCCTGGTCAGCGGAAGAATTGGCGGATGCTCTGACCATGGCCGGGATTGCAGTGGAAGGTATAGAAGAGGTTGAGGGAGATAAAGTCCTGGAACTGGATTTAACTCCCAACCGGGGCGACTGCCTGGGGATCATCAACCTGGCCCGGGAAGTAGCCGCTTTAACGGGCAATCCGGTCCATTTACCGGAAATCAGAATACAGGAAAACTCGGAGGATATCAGCAGCTATATCAAGGTGGAAATCGAAGACCCTGACCTGTGCCGCCGTTATGCAGCCCGGGTAATAAAAAACGTTAAAATCGGGCCTTCTCCTGAGTGGATGCAGAAAGCCCTGCTGCATTCGGGAATCAGGCCGATAAACAATGTAGTAGATGTCACCAATTATATCATGCTGGAAGCCAATCAACCCCTGCATGCTTTTGATTATGATTTGCTCTCGCAGAATAAACGCATTGTAGTCCGCCGCGCTTATAACGGGGAGAAATTCACTACCCTGGATGATGTGGAAAGGGTTTTGGAAGATCCCATGCTGCTGATCACCGATGGAGAAAAACCTGTGGCTCTGGCTGGGGTCATGGGAGGACAGAACACGGAGATCAATGATAATACCACTACTGTGTTGCTGGAATCTGCTTATTTCGATCCCATAAATACTCGCCGCACCTCGCAGAAACTGGCCCTGCGCACCGACGCGTCCATGCGCTTTGAAAAGGGAATTGACATCAACGGTGTTATCTTTGCCATCAACAGGGCGGCCCAGCTGATTCAAGAACTGGCGGGCGGTGAGGTGGTGGCTGGCATTTGTGATGCCTACCCCCGGCCTCAGGCCCCTGTAACAATCCAATTGAGACCTCAGCGGGTTAATCAGCTGCTGGGAACCCAACTGAGCGTTGAAGAGATAACAGGTTATCTAAAGAGGTTATCCTTTGAAGTGGAAACGAATCCGGATGAGGATGTTCTATCTGTAACGGTTCCCACTTACCGCCCGGATTTGCAGATTGAGGTGGACTTGATAGAAGAAATCGCCAGATTGCATGGTTATAATGCTATACCCACGGAATTACCAGCAGGTGCTTCGGTGGGAGGCTTGACCCCCTACCAGCAGTTCCAGGCTTGCATCCGCAATATCATGGGTGCTCATCTGCGGGAGGTTATCACTTACAGCTTTATTAACCGGGACCTGTTTGACCGCATTATGCTGCCGCCTAATGACTGGCACCGCAATGCGGTGGTAATAGCCAATCCGCTGTCGGAGGAGCAGGGGGTTATGCGGACTCTGCTGATGCCTGGTCTGCTTATGACAGTCAGCCGCAACCTGGCCCGGCGCAATCAGAACCCGGCTATCTTTGAAATGGGAGCAGTTTTTATTCCCGGTGAAGGCAAGCTTCCCCGGGAGGTCCTCAAGCTGGGAGCTGCCGTAGCCGGGCGCAGTGATATGAGCTGGAGAGTACCTTCTTCAGAGTTGGATTTTTATTACCTAAAAGGTATGGTGGAAGATCTATTCCGGCAGATAAGAGTGAAAGATGTCAGGTTCGAAGCAGCAGTTGTTCCCGGTTTCCATCCCGGCCGCACCGCTGTTATCAAGTGCGGTGAGGAGGAAGTGGGCATAATTGGCGAGGTTCATCCCCAGGTATTGGATAACTTTGAGATTAAAGACCGGGTGGTGCTCACAGAACTGGAGGTAGAAAAACTATATCGACATGCTGTCCCAAAAGCCATGACAGAATCTATAGGGCGATTCCCCGCGGTAGAGCGGGATCTGGCGGTACTCCTCCCCGTGGATGCTGCGGCGGCTGAGGCTATTAATGCTATACGCGAAGCCGGCGCCCCGTTATTGCGGGACGTACAGATCTTTGACCTGTTTACCGGGGGCCAGTTGCCCAAAGAGGTTAAAAGCCTGGCTTTCCGCATGACTTTCCGTTCTGATGAAGGAACCCTGACAGACAGCCAGGTTAAGGATATAATGGATAATATAGTAAAAGCCTTGGAGCAGAAACTGGGAGCCAAACTGCGCTAAAAAATGCTCAGTTATCACTTTCCTCAAAATCGAATAATAAAAGGACACGGCTAAAAACGGATAAGGTCCGTCATGCAAAAGAGGGCATTAAGCCCTCTTTTGTGTTAAGGTGGAAGGTTGACTATAAAAAGAAATATCTGGTAACATGAAGGAAAATGTCGCAATGTCTCAAAAAATTGTGTTCTCATCAATCTCAATAGAAAATTTTAAGCAGACTAAAAGGTAAAGGACAGAGCAGCAAGTATTGGGTATTAATACACAGGGATAGAGGTCACCAAAACATTAAACTATTCAACACTGGAGTAATTGGTGCCCCAGTGTTTTTCTATAATTAACTCTTCTTCCAGATGAATGACCACTGAACACGCCGGTATTTACCTCAAAATATCCTGCCCGTTAGCTTATAAAAATGTTCGTTAGCAGAGAGAAGTATGATTATGGATATGGTGAGCAAAAAAAGAAAACCAGTTGCTGGCAACATCTGATCAGCGCATTAAGAAACAAATACAGAGCTGTCAGTGCCGTTATTTACGCAGTTGTAATCCTGTTAACAAC
Source organism: Syntrophomonas sp. DTU018 (assembly GCA_001513155.1). Taxonomy (GTDB): domain Bacteria; phylum Bacillota; class Syntrophomonadia; order Syntrophomonadales; family Syntrophomonadaceae; genus DTU018. The sequence continues at coordinate 36,106 of LFSR01000042.1, read as the reverse complement.
TGGTGCTATTCCGTGCTTTTCTGCTGAAGACCTCAATTGGACAGAGGAAGAACTTGCTTTCATGAAAGAACACCCGGTGATTCTCCTGGGGGTTGATCCTGAATTTGTGCCCTTTGAATTCATCGATGAGCGTGGTGAATATAAGGGAATCGCTGCCGACTACCTTGCTTTAATTAGCGAAAAAACCGGTTTGCAATTTGAAATTGCCAAAGGCTTAACCTGGCCTGAAGCATATGATAAGGCAGTTAGGAGGGAAGTTGATGCTCTTCCCATTATAAGCAAAACCCCGGAGCGAGAAGAACACTTCCTCTTCTCCGAACCTTATTACTATTATAAGCGAGTAATCGTAACCCGTGATACAGATACCGATATAAAGGGAATAGACGATCTGGAAAAATTTACTGTAGCTGTACAGCGCAATAGTTCCAATCACAGCTATTTATTGTCTTACCCTCATATTAATCTCAGCCTTTATGAAACTGGGGAAGCAGCGCTTACAGCTGTATCCACAGGTGCAGAAAAAGCCTTTGTCGGTAACCTGGCTACAACTAATTACATCATACGTTCCTATGGTTTGAACAATCTCAGAACTATTGTTTTTGAGCCGGAGAAACAACAGGCCTTACATTTTGCAGTTCGCAAAGACTGGCCTGAACTGGTAAGCATCTTTGATAAAGCTATGGCTTCGATTCCGGAGAGGGAAAAGCTGGCTATTAACGACAAGTGGATTGAATTGAATACCGATGTTGACTACGGACCTGTACTGCATATTTTGTACATGGCGGGAGCGTTCATCGTCGTTGTTTTGGCTGTATCTATTTTCTGGATTATCCGACTGCAAAAAGAGGTCCACCATAGGAAACAAATCCAGCTTGCTTTGGAAACAGCTAAACGGGAAGCAGAAGAAGCCAATGAGTTTAAGTCGAATTTTATGGCCAGGATGTCCCATGAGATAAGAACTCCTCTGAATGCCATAGCCGGCATGACCTACCTTCTGAAAAGGACCGAGTTATCCTTAACCCAGAGAATGTATATTGACCGGATCATACAAGCGACTGATAGCATGCTGAGCATCATAAACGATATACTTGATCTTTCCAAAATAGAAGCAGGCAAAGTTGAGCTGGAAACCACCTCTTTTAGCCTGGACCAGGTGATTCAGGAGGTAGTCAATATTGTTTCCTACAAAATCGATGAGCAGGGAATCGGTTTTCGCTTGACCAAAGACCCGCAGGTACCCAATTGGTTTGTTGGTGATCGTAAAAAGATTGAACAGGTCTTAGTCAATGTTCTGAACAATGCTGCCAAATTCACCAGTACTGGTGAAGTGTCCCTGGATATTCGCGTAATAGCCAGGGAGACCGATACCTACCATATCTCATTTACCGTTAAGGATACCGGTATAGGAATGACCCAGGTACAAATAACCAGGCTCTTTGAACCTTTTGAACAGGGTGACAGCAGTATTAACCGTCGCTTCGGAGGGTCCGGCCTGGGGTTGTCGATTGTCAAAAGCCTGGTGGAGATGATGGGTGGGGAGATACAAGTATTCAGCACCCCCGGAGAAGGTTCAACCTTTGTCATCAGATTACCCCTGACCGTGGACAAAGAGAAGGAGGAGACATATAAAAGAGCCCTGGTGGCTGAGCACTTAAAGGGGATAAAGACTCTGGTTTTGGAAAAACCAGGTCCCGATATGGACTTAATTGGAGGTTACTTAAGCAGCTTTGGCATGCAGTATGAGCTTACCAGCTCAGAGACCAGTGCCCTCAGGCTGCTGGAAAAGGGGGATGATGTGTCTGCTGAACCCTTCAATCTCCTTATAGTTGCTTACGATGCCCCGGCCGAAGATGGGTTCCAGTTTATCGAAACCATACGCAGCAATAAAAAAATTGTTAAGCTGCCCAAGATTATCATGCTTTTGCCCATGACACGGGAGGATTTATTCGATGAACTTAACCAGCATGGAATTGACATGGGAATAAGGAAGCCTATCATACCTTCGGTATTGTTTAATGGAATTATGGATCTTTTCAATTTGAATGCAATTTTTACTTTCCAGCCTGCGGCAAGTGACGAATCGGCTCTGACCAGACCGGAGAAAAATTACCGGGTTTTACTGGTGGAAGACAACGAGACCAACCAGCTGATTGCCAAATCCCTCCTGGAGGAGGCCGGGATAGAGACTCTTATAGCCAGCGATGGCCGGGAAGCCGTTGAACAGTATAGAAAGCATAAAGACAGCATCGACCTGGTCTTAATGGATTTGCACATGCCCACCATGAATGGCTACGAAGCTGCGGAAAAAATCCGCCAGCTGTCCCATGATGTTCCCATTGTAGCCATGACCGCTGATGTGGTTCAGGGGGTGCGGGAGAGATGCGCGCAAAGCGGTATGTACCATTACATAAGCAAACCCTTTAAGCCCGAAGGCTTCTTGCAAGACATCATCGATATTCTGGAAGCGGGACAGGAGGAAAGCAAGACTGGTTACATTCTTGACCAGCAACAAGGTCTGGAAAACATGGGAGGCAATGCAGAGCTTTATCGTCAGGTGTTGAGAGAATACTACCATGAGAATCGTGATACATTGGATAAACTTGCAGCTGCGGTTCGGGAAAGGAAGTATGCTGATGCCGCTCAAATTGTGCATAAAATAAAAGGCAGTTCAGGAAGCATCGGGGCCAAATCTCTCTATGATATTGCTGTGGCATTTCAGAAAGCTCTTGAGGAAGAAAGGGAAAACGAGATAGGGCCATTGCAGGATATTTTTGCAAAACTGTTAAAAAGGCTGCTGGAGGAATTAAAGGCTGTTGAAGAAACCTACGGCCGCTGGGGATCAGGGGAGGATTTGCATGCTGATTAAGATTTTGGTTGTTGAAGACTCAGCCACTGACCGGTTGATCATTAAAAATATGCTGAGCGAATACACGGTTTTGACTGCCTGCGACGGTGTGGAAGCCATGCGCATGCTTGAGGAGCATGAGGGGATTAACATAATGATCGTTGACCTGAACATGCCCAGTATGGATGGATTTCAAGTGCTGGAAGCCCTGAAAAAGGATGAACGCTACCAGGATGTTCGCATCATAATATTGACTAATTATGATGAACTGGACAATGAAATCAGGGGATTGAAGCTCGGGGCCATAGATTATATACGCAAACCCATACATATGTATTCCTTAAAGGCCAGAATTGATGTGCACGCTGCCCTGCTGCGGGCTGAGCATGCCCTGAAGCAAAAACTGGCTGAACAGACTCTTTCCTTTGACATGCTCTTTGATCAGGCCCCGGTGGGCATATCAATTTCTCATAACTGGTACCCGCAGGGTTCCGACGAGGCAGTTGTGAGAATCAACCCGATGTATGAGCAGATTACCGGCAGGACCAAGGAAGAGTTGGTCAAATTAGGCTGGGCCAAGATAACCCATCCTGATGACCTGGAAGAAGACCTGGAGAATTTCAGAAGATTACAAGCCGGTGAAATAAAGGACTACTCCATGGAAAAACGCATTATTAAGCCCGATGGCTCAGTGGTTTGGGTATCTATGATCGTCGCCGCCCTTTCTCCTATGGGGAAAGACCAAGTTAATCATATATGTATTCTTCAGGATATCTCTGAAAGAATGCAAATGGAGATGGAACGCAAATATCTAACTGAGCACGATAGATTGACAGGACTGTATAATCGCGATTATTTAGTGTCCTTGCTGGACAAGGATATCAAGCTGAAGAAACAGTGTAAAAAGGCCCTCATTGGCATTGACTTGAGCAAGATTCACCTGTTGACAGTCAATTATGGTTTCCAGTATACCCAGAATCTGATCAAAAAAACTGCAGAAGCTTTCCTGCAGTTATGCGCTGATAATCGCCTATTGTTCCATATCCATGAGAACCATTTTGTTTTTTATATTTTTGACTACCGGGATAGAAGTGAACTGGCGACTTTCGGCAAACGGATTGCCGCAACTCTAGAATCCTTATTTGTAACAGAAAGAATAGGCGGGGGGATTGGGATCGTCGAATTTGCTCAGGACCAGGGTGATGAGAATGTTGATTCCCTGCTGAGAAGGCTGCTGATCACTACGGAAAGATCTGGCAACCCGGTTGGCAATGAATTTGAGATCCGTTTCTACGACGAAGAAGTGGAAGCTCTGGTTAACTGGGAAAGAGATGTTGCGGAAGCTCTTGACGCAGTAGCAACCGGTAATCCAGCCAATGATTATCTGTATGTAATGTATCAGCCGATTATAGATTTAAAAACAGGCTCCGTCTGGGGCTTTGAAGCCCTGGCCAGATTAAAAACAGACAAGCTGGGACTGGTTCCTCCGGTTAAATTCATTCCCCTGGCCGAAAAAACCAAACTCATTCTTCCTATCGGCGAAAAAGTACTGGTTCAAGTATTCCGTTTCTTGAACCGCCTTAAAGAACAGGGGTATGGTGACATCAATGTTTCCGTCAATATTTCTGCCATTCAGTTATTGCAACCGGATTTTCCCGGCAGGCTGTTTGAGTTAATGAGACAGATGCAGGTTAATCCCAATAATGTAGGAATTGAAATCACAGAATCAGTTTTTGCATCAGATTATGAGCACATTAATATCATTCTTGGTGAGCTGAAAAATGCCGGGATCCATATAGCCATAGATGATTTCGGGACCGGGTATTCCTCTCTGGCCAGGGAAAGAGAGCTAATTGTCGACTGCGTAAAGATTGACAAGTATTTCATAGATAAACTGCTGGATTTAGACCCCAGCAAAGCAATAACCAGCGATATTATCTCCATGTCCCACAAAATGGGACATTCTACCGTAGCTGAAGGCGTCGAGAATGAAACCCAGATGCAGCTTTTAAAAGAATATAGCTGTGATCGAATACAGGGATACTTGATCAGTGAACCCCTTCAGGAAGAAGAGGCCATTAAGTTTCTCCAAACCTATGTAAAAATGTGACAGCCGTCCTCAAAAAAACGGCAATATCGGTTATAATTAAGGCAGGTTTTATTGGGGAGGGACGATGTTTTGCAGAACGATAGTATAGTAATTCAGATTGAGGGGTTAGGTGAATACTCGGTACCGGTTGGTTCTTCTGCTGAGGAGCTGACTTATAAAATAAAAGATCAGGTTAAGGTACCCATTATGGCGGTAGCCGTAAACAATGAACTGAAAGACCTGAGTTTTAATTTCACAGAGCCTTGCCAGGTTCGTTTGATTACCCTGGACACAGAACAAGGATTAAGAGTGTATCGCAGCAGTGCGGCTTTTTTATTGACTAGAGCTGTACGGGAAGTGTTTCCGAACCGCAAGCTGATAATTCGGCATTCCCTTTCCAACGGGCTGTTTTGTGAATTCCTGAATTATGAGCCGGAACGAAAGGAAGTAGAAAAGCTTCAGCAGTGCATGGAGGAACTGGTGAAGCGGGACCTGCCTTTTGTAAGGAAAGTCATGCCGCGGGAGGAGGCCTGCCGGATTTTCGAGCAGCAGGACCAGATGGACAAAGTAAAGCTGCTGCAGTCCAGACAGAAGGATGTAGTGCATGTTTATGAACTGGATGGATGGTATGAGTATTCCTATGGCTACATGGTGCCCCGTACCAGCATGATTAACAATTTCAGACTGCTGCACTACCCGCCGGGTATTATCCTGCAGACTCCTGAGGCTGATCGCCCTTATGAAATCAAGCCCTATATTGAGCAGAAGAAACTGGCCGCTGTTTTCAAGGAGGCCAAGGATTGGGCCGATATGCTGCAGACACCCCATGTGGGGGCATTAAATGAGTTAATTGCCAACCACCAGATAGAAGATTTGATCCGGGTGAATGAAGCCCTCCATGAAAAGAAGATTGCCTCCATTGCTGATATGATCTGCCAGGATCCCCATAAGAGGCTGGTATTGATTTCCGGGCCCTCATCATCGGGAAAAACCACTTTTGCCCAGCGCTTGCTGATTCAGCTGCGGGTAAATGGCCGCCGCCCGGTGTCTATATCCCTGGACAATTACTTTGTGAACAGGGATGAAACTCCTTTGGATGAGAACGGTGAATATGATTTTGAATCTCTCTATGCCCTGAAGCTGGACCTGTTTAATGATCACCTGCAAAGGCTTATTGCCGGGGAAGAAGTCCTGACTCCTATATACAGTTTTCAAAAGGGCTGTTGTGAGGAGGAAGGTTTGTTAATCAAGGTACCCCCTGGTGAACCCATAATAATTGAAGGGATTCATGCCCTCAATGAGGAGCTGACTTCCAAAATACCCCATGACCAGAAGTTCAGGATCTATGTCAGTGCTCTAACCGCGCTGAATATTGATTATACTAACCGCATCCCAACCACAGACAGCCGCTTGATACGGCGTATTATTCGCGATAGCCGGACCCGCGGCTATGGAGCTTTGCAGACCATCCGGCGCTGGCCGTCAGTGCGGGCAGGGGAAGAACGAAATATATTCCCCTTCCAGGAACATGCGGATGTGATGTTTAATTCTTCTTTGGTATATGAATTATCTGTATTAAGGACTTATGCCGAACCGTTATTGCAGGAAATAGGACCGGAGAATCCGGAATACCTGGAAGCCCAGCGGTTGTTAAAATTCCTGAGCTATTTCCAGCCCGCTGACGGGAGTGTAATCCCGCCCAATTCCATTTTACGAGAATTTATTGGCGGAAGCTGGTTTAAAAGCTAATCCTGCTTCCTGGGCCTCCCGAAAGGGAGGCTTTTTTGTTTGCTGTAATTATTGAAAAACTTAGCTATTTTGACAAGATTACAATTACTTATGAATATGATAAAATTATTATTAATCGTAATATTTATTAAGGGAGGAAATGGAATGGTTCAGCGAGATCACTTGAGAGTTCGTACCATACCCCAGATGTTCAATGAGTCAGTAGTTCGTTATGCAGATCGGCGGTGCCAGTGGTTCAAGACCTCTCCTACTGCAACTGATTCCCTGACTTATTCAGATGTAGGTATGATCGTTAAAGACCTCTGCGGGGGATTGATGTCACTGGGTCTGAAAAAACAAGATCGGGCGGCTATAATGTCATATAATTGTCCCCAGTGGCTATGGGCAGATTTGGCAATTCTTACTACCGGTGCGGTTACGGTAACCATTTATCCTTCTTTTTCTGCTAATGAAATGGAATATATCATCAATAATTCGGGCTCCCGGATTTTATTTGTCAGGGATTTGTTAACCATCGAAAAAGTTCTGGAACGGCTGCCGGAAATGCCCACTTTGGAATATATAATTCTGATGGATGAATCGGTTCCGCTGCCTGACCATCCAGCCTTTATGTATTTAAGCGCAGTTCGGGAAGCAGGGAAGCGCTATCTCCATAAGAATCGCTATGCCTATGAACAGTCCTGCGAGGATATAAAAGTATGGGATTGGGCTACCATAATATATACCTCTGGTACTACCGGAGAACCTAAAGGGGCTATTCATACCCACTATACCATTATGAATGCTGTGCAGGTGGACAACGCCAATTTTGCTCACAATGGCTACATGGTAACCGGGGAAGACGTATTTCTCTCATTCCTGCCCCTATCCCACTCCTATGAACGCCAGTGCTGTCAATTCCAGGCTTTAAACTGCGGCGCCACTATCGCTTATGCGGAAAAACCCCAGACGGTAGTAGCCGATTTGCAGATATTCCAACCAACTGTTTTCTGTTCCGTACCTCGTATATTTGAGAGAATCTATATGGCTATCCGTGATGTCGCTGAATCAACTCCTGAGGGCAAAGCAGCCTTTGAAAAAGCCATGGAAATTGGGCTCAAAGTTGTTGAGGCCCGTGCTGACGAAAACGGTTTTATTGATATGGGATTTGACGTGGATCTGATGGAAGGTCTGCCGGAGGACTTAAAGGAGCAATACCGCTGGGCGGATGACGCTGTATTCAGTAAAGTGAGAGGCTTGCTGGGCAAAAACTTCCGGGTATCCTTCTCAGCCTCAGCTAGCTTGTCTCCTAATCTGTGGAAAGCCTTTGCTGCCATGGGAATTCGTATCTGTGAGGGCTATGGCTTGACAGAAACCATGAATGCCATAAACTTCAACAACCTCAAAGCCGTATTGCCGGGTTCGGTTGGGCCTACCACCTACACCCACGAACAGAAGATAGCTGATGATGGTGAACTGCTGGTACGCGGCGGCAACCTGTTTGTGGGTTACTTCAACAATGCCAAAGCTACCGCAGAAGCCTTCACCGAGGATGGCTTTTTCAAAACCGGCGATATAGCAGTGCAGGTAGCCAATGGGTATTACAAGATCGTGGACCGTAAAAAGAGCATCATGGTTTTGGACACCGGTAAAAATGTGCCCCGGGCCAAAGTGGAAAGTAAATTTGCCACAGCCCATTATATTGAGCAGATCTGTGCTATCGGCGACGACCGGCCTTTCGTCTCTGCTATAGTGGTTCCCAAGTTCGAACAGATACTGGCTTTAATGCAGAGCAAAGGAATCACCTTTGATGAGAGCCAGATCGTTTACGAAGGTGAAGGTGTCGAACGGGTTTGTGTAAAAGTAGGCGAAGATTTTACTTCTCACGAAGAAGTACGCAAGCTTATTGAACAGGATATAGTCGAGGCCAATAAACACCTGGAGGACTATGAAACCATTAAGAAGTACCATATCTCCAACCGTCGTTTCCTGGAGACCCTGGATGAAGTAACTCCTACTCTTAAAGTCAAATACCGCAACGTTATCAAGAATTTTGCCAAGGAAATTGAGGATATTTATCAAAAATAGCAATATTGCAACCGCACCTCCGCTGAATAGCAATATGCCCGGGGATTGCCCCGGGTGTATTGCTTTCTAATCTATAATGGCAACGGGAAATACAGACTGTTATATGAAAAACATATAGTACGGGTTCGGAGGAGATGCTGGTGTTTGCTAGTATGAAGGAAAAGAGAAAAAATAGGAGAAATAATACCTATTGGTGAAAGGGGGCCTTTCGTAAGTGGGAGAGAAAAAAGAGCAGATTAATAGGGTTACGGTGCAAATTTTTAACGAAGAATATGTAGTAAAGGGTAATGAAGAACCCGACTACATAGAAATGCTCGCTTCCTATGTGGACCGGCGTATGCGGATGGTGCAACAGCGCAATATCCATCTATCCACTACCAAAATTGCGGTTTTGACTGCCTTGAATCTGGCTGACGAATTGAACAAACTGCAGGAAGACTACGATGAGCTGGTCAAAACCCTGGAAGAGGAGCGTAAAAACAGGATGGGATGAGATGACAAACCGGGAAATTGCTCGTACTCTTGATCGTATAGCTGATCTTCTGCAGATAAAAGAGGAAAACCCCTTTAAAATAGCGGCATATCGCAAAGCAGCTGATTCCATTTATCACCTGGATGAAGACCTGCATACTATTTACCAGCATGGACGCCTGGACTCCTTACCTGGTATTGGCAAATCCATTAGAGCAATCCTTGAAGAACTTCTGGAAAAGGGCAGCAGTGAATACTATGAAAGCCTGATCAGGGAGATACCGGAAGGAGTTCTGGATTTTCTCAAAATACCGGGACTGGGGCATAAAACTGCCCGTTTGATATATGAACATCTGCATATCGATAACCTCAGTGATTTGCTCAAAGCTGCCCGGGAGAGAAAGATACGGACCGTACCTGGCCTGGGAAGCAAAATGGAATATAACATAATAAAAGGTATGGAGCTATTCCAGCAGAGCGACGGCAAAGTTACTTTAGGACTGGCACTTCCGGTAGCGGAGCAGTTTATAGACTATCTTAAAGATTCTCCTGCAGTGGAAAATATTTCTCTCACCGGGAGTATTCGCCGGGGCAAACCCCTGGTCAGTGATATTGATATTCTGGTAGCCAGCCGTGATTTTACGGCAGTAAAGAATTTAATCAGAAACTTTCGCTGTGTTCGGGAAATTATGGAAGAGGGACCTGATTTTTTAGCGGGGCAAGCCGACTGGGGATTAAAGTTTGAAATTATTATGGTTGAACCTCAGGACTTTTACGGTGCCCTAGCGTGGACTACCGGATCCAAGGAATTTCGCAGCCGTGTTTTCACCGGAAAAGATCCCGCCCAGTTTGCAGGATGCAGCAATGAGGAAGATGTTTTTCGTACTCTGCAGTTAGCTTTTATTCCCCCTGAGATGCGAGAAAACAAAGGCGAGATAGAGTTGGCTAACCGGGAAGATATTCCCGAACTAGTTGATTTCACTCATATAAAAGGTGACCTGCATATACATTCCGACTGGAGTGATGGCGGAGCCAAGATAATGGAAACGGTCAGCCAGGCCCGTTCCCTGGGATATTCCTATATTGCCATCACCGATCACTCCAAATCCCTTACCATCAGCGGCGGACTGAATGAGGAAAGACTGACTCAGCAGGGAAAAGTAATTGACGCCTTAAACCAGGAATTACAGGACTTTCATATTTTAAAGGGGATAGAGGTGGACATCCTTAAAGACGGCAGTTTGGACTTTAGGGATGAAATCCTGGAAGATCTGGATATTGTTATAGCTTCAATTCACAGCAACTTTAAGCTGGACCGGGAGAGGCAGACTGACCGTATTATTCAGGCTATCAAGAATCCCCATGTAGATATTATCGGGCATTTGAGCGGGCGGCTTCTAAACCGCCGCAGCGGGTATGAACTTGATCTGGAAAGAGTACTGGAAGCAGCCGCACGACATGGTGCGGCTTTAGAAATAAACTCCCATCCTGACCGTTTGGATGTTGATGAGGATACAGCACGCCAGGCCAGGGAAATGGGCATCAAAATCGCCATCAACAGTGATGCCCATCACCGGGAGGATTTAAAGCTGTTGCGCTACGGCATACTTAATGCCCGCCGGGGCTGGCTGCAGCCTGAGGATGTGCTGAATACCATGGAATACGACAATCTAGCAGCTTACCTGAAGAATAAAGGCTCCCGTTGACAATAATACTAAGCATGGAATAAAGCGGGAAACGAGGGTATTCCATGCTGGATTTTGTCTTAAGAGCTGTGGTAATGTATGTTATGGCCTTGGTTATGATACGCTTGCTGGGCAAGCGAGCCCTGGGGGAACTGGGGCCTTTTGATTTCGTAGTAATGACGGGAGTTGGGCATACTGTGGTATCGGTAGCCCTGGATAGAAGCATTCCCTATTATGAAGGTATAATTATCTTAGCCACCTTGGCTGGATTAGAGTACATCATGGGCATCCTGGCTCTGAAAAGCCAGACCTTATCCAACCTGATTGTGGGCAGACCGGTTGTGCTGATAGATAACGGGCGCATTATAAGGGAGAACTTAGCCCGGGAAAAATGCAATGTGGATGATCTCATGCAGGAGTTGCGCAAACAGGGCATTCGCGATATAGATGAAGTAGAAAAAGGCATTCTGGAATCCTGCGGGGGTTTCAGTGTTATTCGCAAAGAAGGAGATGAACCGGTTACTCGCCGGGATCTGGGATTAAAAGAGACCAGGGGAACTCAAATCAGGACTTTTGATCTGGCAGAGAGAAAAGACATCTTTGCTCAGCAGGAGCAGGAATCCTGGCAGGATGAGCCGGAATTAAACTTGCCCGAGGTTTTAAGAGAGATTGCAGATAAACTGCAAGCAATAGATAAACGTTTACAGAGTCTGGAAAATCCACGGCAGAAAGAAGGGGGTTAGAATTCATGAAACTGGGAGAGATATACCAACTGGCGGTAGATTTAGGCAAGCGTTATGATATCAGGGGAGATGAGCTGGAGAGATTACTGAGAGATGAGTTAGAAAAGTATGAGCGGATGAGTGAAGACGAGAAGGAGTTTTTTGATGTTCAGAAATTAGAGCACCCCTTCAGCGATACACGCATTCTTGTGGGAGATCCAGACGCCGAAGTTAGGACCATATTATGCGGAATTGATATGGAAACACCGGAAATCCTTTTGGCCGACCGTCTCAGGCAAAAGGGACATAACATTGATCTGGTGCTGGCCCATCACCCGGAGGGTATCGCCGCAGCTGGCTTATATGAAGTCATGGGGGTCCAGGCGGACATGCTGGAGAAAGCCGGTGTCCCCATAAATGTAGGCGAGGGAATAATGACTACCCGGATCGGCGAGGTAGAACGCCGCTATATGCCTATGAACCACCAAAGGGCGGTAGATGCTGCCCGGCTGTTGGATATTCCTTTCATGTGTGTTCATTCTCCCGCTGATAACCTGGTGCAGCACTACTTGGAAAATCTTCTCAAAGAAGCAAGTTATTCTACTTTGGATGATTTAATCCAGGTGCTGTTGGAAGTTCCCGAGTACCGGCAGGCGCAAATGCTGAAAGCGGGACCCAAAATCATAGTCGGTAACCGCAAACGCCGGGCGGGAAGGGTTTTCATCAAAATGACCGGTGGAACAGCCGGATCGGAAAAAGCTTACGAAAAACTGGCCCAGGCAGGAGTGGGGACGTTTATCTGCATGCATATGCCAGATAAGCACCGCAGCTTGGCCAAAGAGCACCACTTAAATGTAATTGTCGCCGGTCATATGGCCAGTGACTCCCTGGGAATGAATCTGTTTTTGGATGAATTGGAGAAACGAGGAATCAGCATCATACCCTGTTCTGGCTTGATCCGTGTTTCCCGGGTCAAAGACCATGAACTGCATTAATGGCTATAATATAACCAGGATACTGCCAGGACGGGTCGAAATCCCGTCCTTGTCACTGTTAAATCACCTGTTATTGCTGTGAAAATGGCGTCCTTTTGTGTCATCGCGAGGCACGAAGTGCCGTGGCATCGCAGAGAAGCTTTCTTATGTGTCATCGCGAGGCACATAGTGCCGTGGCGATCTCGTTCACATATTTGCAGGCATCGTTAGAGATTGCTTCGCTGCGCTCGCAATTGTCACCTGAATAACAGGCCACGATAAACGAAAACTTAAGCCTGTCATCGCTATGAAAGGAATTCTTAATTGTCATTGCGAGCCCCGACGGGGCGTGGCAATCTCTTATTCACAGCTTTCACAGCAACCATGTTTAACACAGGAGGTCAGCATACCTTGGAACTATTAGCTCCGGCTGGTAATTGGGATGCTTTGGTGGCTGCCCTGGAAAACGGTGCAGACGCAGTATATCTGGGCGGAAAGGCTTTTAGTGCCCGGCAATTCGCAGATAATTTTACTTTGGACATGATTAAAAAAGCCGTGGAATATGCCCATTTACGGGATGCCAAGATCTATGTTACCGTCAATACTTTATTGCACAGCCGGGAGCTAAATGAGGTCCTGGACTATGTCTTTGAACTTTATAATCTCGATGTAGATGCCGTCATCATTCAGGATCTCGGTTTATTGAACCTGCTGCGAGAACTGCTGCCCGATCTTGCCGTTCATGCCAGCACCCAGATGACGGTGCACAATGCTGAGGGAGTAAACCTTCTGCAGCAGCAGGGGGTAAAAAGAGTGGTACTGGCCCGGGAGCTGACCCTGGATGAGATTAGAACCATAAGAAACAGAGTAACCGCTGAGTTGGAGATTTTTGTCCATGGAGCCTTATGTTATTCCTATTCCGGACAGTGCTTGTTCAGCAGCATAGTAGGCGGCAGGAGCGGCAACCGGGGCAGATGCGCCCAGCCCTGCCGCCTGCCCTACACCCTTTATGCAGCAAATGGCAACCGGCAGGATAGTGCCGGCAAATACCTGTTAAGTCTTGCGGACCAGGCCCTGATAGAATACTTGCCTGTATTACAGGAGATTGGCATCCACTCTCTTAAAATTGAGGGGCGCATGAAAAGACCGGAGTATGTGGCCATTGTTACCCGTTCTTACCGTCAATTTATAGACCAAATTGCTGAAGGGAAAACTGCCGCCGACCCGCAAGCCTTGAAAGGGGAGATGGCCAAAGTATTCAACCGTACTTTTTCTCCGGGGTACCTGGATCCTCAGGTTCCCAAGAGATTGAGTACCCAGCGTCCCAATAATCGAGGAGTATATATAGGCCGGGTGATATCCCAGGATGCCAGGGCACGTACGGCTATTCGCCTGCAGGAACCCCTGTCCCTGGGAGATGGAGTAGAGATATGGGTATCTCATGGACAAGGCCCGGCCTTTACTGTGGAAAGGATGGAGATCCAGGGACGTGCCGTAACCAGGGCGGAAGCCGGGGAAACGGTAATTTTGCAGGTTGACCAGAAAGTTCACCCCCATGACCGGGTATTTAAGACCCATGATGAGAGACTGATCAGTTCGGCTCGAGCCAGCTATGAAGGTGTCAGCTATCCAGAGGTGCCCGTTGATGTAGAAGTTTATCTGCAAGAAGGGGAGCCCATGCAGGTAGTGTACCGCACTGCCGGTGGGCAGGAAGCCGCTGCGGCCACCAGGAGCCTGGTGCAAAAAGCCCAGCAGCAGCCCCTGGATAAGGATACCCTGGCAGATAAACTGGGCCGGCTGGGCAATACTCCCTTCAAACTGCGCAGCCTGACCCTGGAGGGTACAGGCAATTTGATAGTGCCTTTCAGTGAAATAAATCAAGCCCGCCGGGATGCGGTGGACCGGCTGTACCAACTGGTAGTAAAAAGACACCAAAGGCAAATCACCTCTGCCGAATTTGAACCGAAAAAGCAGCAGGTTTTAGCTGCCGCCTTAAAAGGAAATACCGGAGCAAAAAATAAAACTAAATTGCCCCAGCTGCGGGTGATGGTAAACAGTACGGAAGCAGCCCTGCAAGCACTGGAAGCTGGCGCCGAACGGGTGTACCTGGCTCTGGAAGGATTGGGAAATCACCGGCGCCCGCGACCGGAAGAGATCAAGGCGATAACCCGGGAAGCCAGTCACAGAGGCAGTGAGGTGATTCCAGCCCTGCCCCGCATTCGCAAGCCCGGTGACAGCTTTGATTACACCAGACTCATCCAAGAAGCCGGATGTACCCAGGTGATGGCAGGGGATTTGGGTGGGATTTACTGGTGCCGCAGTCAGGGGATACCCTTTTGGGCTGATTATAGCCTGAATGTCCTCAACCCGGTGGCTTTAACCCTGTTGCAGTCCTGGGGTGCCCGGGGAGTGTGCGCCTCTCCCGAGCTTAACCTGAACCAGCTAAGAGAATTCCCGGATCTGACTGATGTGGAACTGCTGGTATATGGAGAGCTGGTATTGATGGTTTCTCAAACCTGTGTATTATATGAAGTATTGGAGAATAAAAATAAGTGTTCTCATTGGTGCCTGCGGGATCAATACTATATTCAGGATGAAAAAGGCTATGCTTTTCCGGTTGCCGGGGATGCCGACTGCCGGTTTTATGTGTTTAATTCCCGCACTCTATCCATGCTGGATGATCTGTCCAAACTTGTGCCCCTGTCACCTGGTGCATTGCGCCTGGAAATGCGCAGGTCTTCAGCCCGCCAGGTAGGACAGGTGGTAAGGATTTTTCGTAAAGCTCTTGCCAATATTGCTGCTGATCAACCTGAGGAAAACGAGTCCCTGAAAAATCTGCTGGCACGTTACAGTCCCTCAGGTTTTACCAAATGTCATTATTATCGTGGGGTCGAATAGGTGAACGAGAAAACTTTGGAGAAACTTGAATTCAATAAAATAACCGCTGATTTAGCTCGCTATGCATATTCCGAGGGAGGCGAGGAACTCTGCCGGAATTTGCAGCCCAGCCGTAATCTCAATGCAGTAAAGCTGCGACTGGATGAAACCGCTGAAGCTATGGAGATGCTGCGCTTTGCGGAGCCTTCGTATTTATCCGGTCTGGTGATAATAACTCCCTATCTGGACAAAGCCAAAGCCGGCGGTATCATAATGCCATCTGAACTAAGGGATATCTATCGTTTGCTGCTGGCTTCCCGCCTGGCGAAGAAAACTGCTGATGATGAGAGGTATCCCCGTATGCAGGCCAAGAGCCGGGAGCTGTTTGCAGACCTTAAACTGGAACAGATGATTGACCGTATGATCAGCGAAGAGGGAGAAGTCCGGGATGATGCTACTCCCGAGCTGAAAAGGATCCGCAACCAGATTCAGGTTTTAAGGCAGAGGATCCGGGATTATTTGCAGGACTTTATCCGTTCCGGCAACAACCAGCGAGTATTGCAGGATGCGATCGTAACTGAACGGGATGGAAGGTATGTAGTGCCGGTAAAACAGGAATACCGCTATGAAGTAAAGGGGATTGTTCATGACGAATCCGCCAGTGGGGCCACTGTATTTATTGAACCCCTGGCCGTTGTTGAACAGAACAACCGCATCCGTTCTTTGCAAGGGGAGGAAAAAAGAGAAATTGAAAGGATACTGCGGGAGTTAAGCTCGCAGATAGCTGCCTATCGGGATGAGCTGGACCATAATGTGCGGATTCTCAGTGAAATAGATGCCATTTATGCCCGGGCCCGGCTGGCTTATCATATGAATGCTTTCCGGCCCCAGGTAGATGACTCCGGTATTCTGGACCTGAGCCGTGCCCGCCATCCTCTTTTGGGAGATAAGGCTGTACCTATTGATGTTCGCTTAGGTCAGGATTTTGACATGATGGTCATAACCGGACCCAACACCGGCGGCAAGACAGTGGCCCTTAAGACAGTGGGTTTGCTGGTTCTGATGACTATGGCCGGACTGTTCATACCCGCCCGGGAAAGCAGCCGGGTGTCTGTTTTCGATGAGGTGTTTGTAGACATAGGGGATGAACAGAGTATTGAGCAATCCTTAAGTACTTTTTCCTCTCATATGAGCAATATCATTCACATTCTCAAACACTCCGACTCCAAATCCCTGGTTCTAATCGATGAACTGGGGGCAGGTACCGATCCTGCTGAGGGGGCTTCTTTGGCCCGGGTGATACTGGAGGAATTCAGAAACAAGGGCGCTAAAGTGATTGTGACCACGCACCAGAGCGAACTGAAATATTATGCCTATCAGACTGAGCGGGTGGTGAATGCTTCGGTTGAGTTTGATCCGAAAACTCTACAGCCTACCTACCGCTTGACCATTGGTACCCCGGGGCAGAGCAATGCTTTGGAGATTGCTGCCCGTTTAGGATTGGAAGAAAGGCTGGTGGAAGCAGCCCGCCAGTTGATGCCGGTGAAGGAAATTGAACTGAGCAATATGATCAGAGAATTAAAGGAGAAGACCTACTTCCTGGAACAGAGCTACCGGGAAACAGAACGCCTGCGGCTGGAATTGACCAAGGAAAAGCAGGCTCTTCAGGAAGAAAAGGAGCGCCTGGAAGCGCAAAAGGCTGCCATACTGGCCCGGGCCCGCAGCGAAGCTGACAGCTATTTGCGTACGGTCAAGAGAGAAGCAGAGGAAGCTGTCCAGGAACTCAAAAACCTCTTGAAGGAAAAAGACAAACCCCCCAAATGGCATGAAGTGGAACAGAAGCGGCAGCGTATCCGGGAACTGCATGTGGAAGAACCCTGGCGGGAAAGCACCGCAGAAATTGCGCCGGCGGACCTTAAACCAGGGGACTATGTTTTAATCAAGAATATCAACCAACGGGGGTATGTTCTGGAAGGACCCGATCCGCAAGGAGAGGTAACAGTACAAGTAGGTATTCTGAAGCTTAACGTAAGCCAGGATCAGCTGGTACCCAGTGAATCTCCCGAGGAGAAGAAATACCAGCGCAAGAATCAGAGTTTCCTGGAAAAGGCCCGCACTATCTCCAAGGAAATTGATGTGCGGGGCAAACTGGCCGAAGAAGCTATTCAGGAAATAGACAAGTATTTGGAAGATGCCAATCTGGTAGGAATCGATTCCGTACGGATTATCCACGGAAAAGGTACCGGCGCTCTGCGTAAAGCTGTCCGCAATTTCCTGCAGGATCATCGTTATGTACAGTCATTTCAGGATGGGGCCAGGGAAGAAGGCGGCTATGGAGTGACGGTAGTTAAATTAAAATAAAGTATAAGCGGCTGTTGTTAACCAAACAGCCGCTTTTTTGATCAGTCATTTATTAAGTCGTCAATCACATCCCGTGCTTTTTTGCGTTTCACCTGGTGGTCTTTCAAATCGCATTCCCGTATGCGCTGACCCGGTTCCAAAGTAATCTTTTGCATGTATTCCGGGGGACAACCCCCTGTTTCCAAGGGACCGGGAACATTCGCCCGTACTAATTCCCCGTTATGACGAGGATCCAGGCATATCCAGACCTGGTTGTCCAGAAGGCCTTCCGACCCACCGAAACTGCCGGTATGGATGTCACACTGTTCCGTGGGAATTCGATCGGCAGCAGCACTGCCCTCACGAGTTTTTACTACTGGACGCATTTCGGGATGGGGACAGTATTTGCTAGCCAGTTTGCCCGATTCCGGACAAATCAAAAGATACTCGTGAACATTACAGGTCTCCGTAGGCACTGCATCTTTTCGGCAAAAATCCGTTATTATCTGGTCAGGCGGGCAGTTGTCTCCCGGCAGCAAACCTGAACGTGAACAGACCGCCACCTGAACGATACCTTCCGGCATGCCTTTAGCGGGCGGGTTGTGCTTGCTATGGGCTCTTTGCAGCATGTTCTTAAATATTTTGGCCGGGAACCCGCCGCCGTAAATATTGGTCATGGTATGCTCCTGATCATAGCCCATCCATACTGCAACCGAATAGCCGGGAGTAAAACCGCAGAACCAGGAATCCTTGTATTCTTCAGAAGTACCCGTTTTACCCGCTGTGAAAACACCCGGTACCTGGGCATTGGTGCCCGTACCTGATGTGACAACTGTCTGCAGCATGCTGCTCATCAGCCAGGCAGTTTGGGGCGACATAACCCGGCGATCTTCTCTTTGGAATTCATAGATTACCGTGCCGTTATTGTCAACAATTTTTTCTATAAAATGAGGTTTGACGTAAACGCCGCCGTTGCCAATGGCTCCGTAAGCGGCAGCCATCTGTACCGGTGTAGCGCCATGGGTTAATCCACCCAGGGACAAGGGAGCCAGACCCAGGTCATTGGTGCCCGGGGTGTCCACCAGCTCTAACCCCAGGGAGCGGCCAAAATCGAAAGCAGTACGTATTCCCACCTGGTCCAAGAGTTGGACTGCATAGGTATTGATTGAGTACTGAACAGCAGTACGCATGGTTATAAGTCCCCGGTAATTGCCGTCATAGTTTTGGGGACTCCATACCGAACCATTACCGGCTTTATAAGAGATGGGGGAATCGTCCAATACATAAAAAGGCATATAACCTTTTTCCAGAGCTGGGCTGTATACGGTAAGGGGTTTGATAGAAGACCCAGGTTGGCG
This sequence comes from Syntrophomonas sp. DTU018, assembly GCA_001513155.1. Taxonomy (GTDB): domain Bacteria; phylum Bacillota; class Syntrophomonadia; order Syntrophomonadales; family Syntrophomonadaceae; genus DTU018. The sequence goes on along the minus strand of LFSR01000042.1, from coordinate 16,929 downwards.
GTAAGCATCGGTAGCCCGGTTAAAACCACGCCGGGCTTCGTAATTTCTGCCTCCCATAATCGCTTTAATCTGGCCATTGGAATGGTCCATCAAAGCCATGGCTGATTGCAAGAGTTGCCCGCCTTTGCTCTCGGCAGGGAAGTTAGCGTCATTGGCATATAGTTCTTCAGCATAGGCCTGCAGATCTGAATCCATACAGGTGTATATTTTATATCCGGAACGGTAGATCAGGTCATCAGGATCTCCTTCAATATTGTGTTCTTTAAATATATCAATAGCTTCTTCGATTACCGCATCTACATAAAAGCCATAGCGTTTATCAGACCCCTGCAATTTGTTGAATTCCAGGGGAGTTTCATAAGCCTGATCAGCAGTAGCTTGATCGATATACCCGCAGGCAACCATACGGTTTAATACCTGGCGTTGCCTGGCTTTGGCCCGGTCGAGATGCTGGAATGGGTTATAGGCATTGGGGCTTTGAGGAAGACCGGCCAAAAGACTGGCTTCAGCCAAATTCAGCTCGCTGACATCCTTGCCGAAATAGGTACGGGCAGCGGCTTGGACGCCGTAAGCTCCAGCGCCGAAATTGATTTTATTCAAATACATGGTTAGAATTTCGTCTTTGGAATAATTGGATTCCAGCTTGAAGGCCAGAATAATCTCCTTTACCTTCCTTTCCCATTGCTTGTCAAAGGAAAGGAAAGCATTGCGGGCCAGCTGCTGGGTAATAGTGCTGGCTCCCTGTCCGGTGAGATCCCCAGAGGTTAAATTGGCCACTATAGCTCTGGCGATACCTTTGAAGTTTACACCATGATGTTCGTAAAAGTGTTCATCTTCGGTTGCTATAAATGCATTAATCAAATCCTGGGGAATCTTGTCCAGGGTAATCTCAGTGCGGTTCTCCCCAGCATGCAGTCCAGCCACTATATTCCCCGCGTCATCATATATTAGAGTCGCTTTGTCGCCGGTTAGCTGATCAGGATCCCAAACCGGCAGGTTGGTAGCAGCATATAGCAGAACCCCTACCAAACAACCAGCGCCCACCAGGGCTACAAGCATTGCGGCCGTCAGCAAGCGATTCCACAAGGATGAAGGTTTGGGCCTGGAGCGGGCGGTATTTTTCTTTGACATGCTTAAATGATGCCTCCCTGAAACATTGTTGCTTAGTTGCACTGTTTAGTTTACATTATACAAAACGAAAATCTTTTCCTTCCTTAAACACAGAGACTCTATTATGGATTACGCTCTATAGCTCACATTATTGCACATACTAAAATGGATGTGCTAAAATTTTTTTGGCAGGGAGGTAATTATATGGAAAATTCTATCAAAGCAACAGTTGAACAACAGATGGACATTATCCGGCGCGGAGTAGCGGAAATAGTTCCGGAAGATGAATTAAAAGAAAAATTATATGAGTCTCTTACCAATAACAAGCCATTACGCATTAAACTCGGTTTAGATCCCACTGCTCCTGACATACATCTAGGGCACACGGTGGTATTAAATAAATTAAGACAGTTTCAAGACCTCGGACATGAGGTTCATTTAATTATTGGGGATTTTACCGGCAGGATCGGTGATCCCAGCGGCAGGTCGGAAACCCGCAAACCATTAACCGAAGAACAGGTAAAGGCTAATGCGGCAACCTACCAGGAACAGATTTTCAAGGTGTTGGACCCCAGCAAAACAGTTATTCACTTTAACAGCGAATGGCTTAACAAATTGAACCTGGTGGAAGTATTGAACCTGGCGGGGAAATACACCGTAGCCAGGATGCTGGAAAGAGACGATTTTGCCAAACGGTACCGGGAAAACCTTCCCATAGGTATTCACGAGTTTTTGTATCCCCTTATGCAGGGATATGACTCAGTGGTTTTGGAAGCTGATGTGGAACTGGGCGGAACTGACCAGAAGTTTAATCTTTTGGTGGGGCGCCAGTTGCAAAAAGAATACGGTCTGAAACCTCAGGTAGCTTTAATGATGCCTATTCTAGAGGGAACCGACGGAGTACAGAAGATGAGCAAGAGCCTGGGCAATTATATTGGGGTCCATGAAGATGCTCACGAGATGTTCGGTAAAACCATGTCCATTCCTGACGAGCTGATTATTCGGTACTTTGAGCTGGTTACCCGGGTTCCCATGGACGAAATCAGGGCTATGCAAAAGGCCATGGAAGACGGCAGTATGAATCCACGGGATGCCAAAATAAGGCTGGCCCGGGAAATAATAACCATGTACCACGATGCCCAAGCGGCTGACGAGGCGGAAAAAAGGTTTAAGCTGGTATTTTCCCAGGGAAGTATTCCGGAAGATATACCTGAAGTAGTTGAGGAGCAGGAGCAGGTCTGGCTGCCCAAGTTTTTGCATGACCATAAATTGGTGGCATCAACCAGTGAAGGCCGGCGTATGCTGCAGCAGGATGCTGTGCGGGTGAACGGTCAAAAGTATAGTGAGGAAAACTTGGCAGTTGAAGATAACATGGTTATCCAAGTGGGTAAACGTAAATTTATTCGTATCCGCAAATCATAATTCATTTTTGAATTAAAATGTGGTTTGGCGGGATTTGAAACTAGCAGTTTTGTAATGCGAATTGTCTGACAATTCAAAAATAAATCATTTTTGATGCAGTTATGAATTATTCGCAATAGACCATCTCGGGAACCAAGTGCCTGGGAGGTCTATTTTTCGTAAAGGGAAAGCATTTTTTACCTGGGGGGGGAATAGTTGGCACAGTTTTTGCTTTTATAGAAGTGGCGATCTAATTATATTACATCCCCCTTATCTCTTCTGCTGGTATATAGAAATCTTCACCACCTTGCCGAGGTTTCCATATATCAGCAGAACACCTTTGAAAATAAGGCTGCCAGCGGGGAAAACCCGGCAGATATATAGATATAAATTTATGATCATCATTAAGAAAAGTAAAGGGGGTGAAAGGGAAGAGACAAGAGCTATCTATTTGCTAGCAAGAGGAGGGGAAGAATGGATTTTCAGAACATACTAGTGGAGAAAAAAGACAAAACGGCAATAGTGACTATCAATCGACCCAAAGTATTAAATGCCCTGAACCATGAGACCCTTGTTGAACTGGGGGAGGTTATACATTTACTTGAACGCGATGACGAGGTTGATGTAGTAATTATCACTGGTGCCGGTGATAAAGCCTTTGTAGCAGGAGCAGATATTGCATACATGCAAAATCTGACTGCTATAGAAGGCAGGGCCTTCGGGATCCTGGGAAATAAAGTATTTCGGAGCATTGAGCAGATGTCCAAGCCAGTGATAGCTGCGGTCAATGGTTTTGCTCTGGGAGGCGGCTGTGAACTTGCCATGTGCTGCGACTTCCGTTTGGCTTCTAAGCGTGCCCGCTTTGGACAACCGGAGGTTGGTTTAGGTATCACTCCTGGTTTTGGCGGTACCCAGCGGTTAGCTAGATTGGTGGGACCGGGTATGGCTAAACAGCTTTTATTCACCGGGCAGACCATTGATGCTGAAGAAGCTCTGCGTATCGGACTGGTTAATATGGTCACTGAACCAGAAGATTTAATGCCCAAAGTGCTGGAGATAGCCAACACCATTTCCCAGAAAGGACAGCTGGCCGTTAGATTGTGCAAGGCGGCTGTAAACGAGGGTATGCAAACTGATATTGACCGGGGCATAGCCATTGAAGCCGACGCTTTCGGGCTTTGTTTTTCAACCAGCGATCAAAAAGAGGGAATGCTGGCTTTTCTCGAAAAGCGCCAACCTCGGTTCACTGGAAGATAAATGTTGGAGGGGGCCAATAGAATTGATTAAAAAAGTAGGAATTGTAGGTGCTGGCACTATGGGTGCCGGAATAGCACAGGTGACAGCAGAAGCTGGTTTTGAGGTTATCCTGGTAGATCTGGAAGATAAGTTTGTTAACCGGGGTATGGAAAACATCCTTAAAAATTGGGGACGAGCAATAAGCAAGGGAACTCGTACCGCCGAGGAAGTTGACCAGCTGAAAACCAAGCTGACTGGTACAACTAATTATGATAACCTGCGGGAATGTCAACTGGTGATAGAGGCCGTTGTAGAAAAAATGAGCGTAAAAAAAGAGCTGTTCAGCAAGCTGGACACTATATGCCCGGCAGAAACGATTCTTGCCAGTAATACATCCGCTTTAAGCATAACCGAACTGGCAGCGGCTACCAAACGGCCCAGCCAAGTTGTCGGTGTTCATTTCTTCAATCCGGTCCCAGCGATGAAGCTGGTGGAATTGGTACCTGGGGCTGAAACCACAGCTGAAACTGTAGCAGCTGCGAAAGAATTCTGCACAGCTATAGGCAAAGAGGCTATTACGGTAAAAGAGTCACCCGGTTTTATTGTAAACCGGCTGCTCATTCCTTATCTTAATGAAGCGGCTATTCTGTATGAGCAGGGAGTCGCTTCACCTGCGGAAATCGATCAGGCCATGAAACTGGGAGCCAACATGCCCATGGGACCGCTAGCTTTGGCTGATCTGATCGGAATTGATGTGTGCCTTATGATAATGGAGTATTTCTTCAACGAAATGGCGGATTCCAAATATCGTCCAGCTCTGGCTTTCAGGCAAAAGGTTCGTGCCGGACACCTGGGCAGGAAAACTGGCAAAGGATTTTTTGACTACAACTGATTTGCGAAGCATTGCGGGGGAGGGGAGTGTAATATGTCACGTGAAGTTGTGTTGGTAGGAGCATGCCGTACGCCGGTAGGTACCTTTGGCGGGTCACTGCAAAATGAACCGGTGGTCCAGTTGGGCCGGATTGTAATGGAAGAAACTTTGAAACGGACCGGCATATCTGGTGAAATGCTGGACGAAGTGATTTTCGGCTGTGTGCTGCAAGCTGCCCAGGGGCAGAACGTATGCCGGCAGGCGGCTATTCGTGCCGGCATTCCCAACGAGGTTCCGGCTTTCACCATCAATAAAGTGTGCGGTTCGGGCTTGAGAGCTGTAAGCCTGGCGGCCCAGATCATAAGAGCCGGCGATGCCGATATTATCCTGGCAGGGGGCATGGAAAATATGTCCGCTGCTCCATTTGCCCTGGAAAAGGCTCGCTATGGGTATCGCATGAATCACGGCACCCTAGTGGACTGCATGATCAAGGACGGACTGTGGGATGCCTTTAATGACTATCATATGGGAATAACCGCTGAAAATGTGGCTGCCCAGTGGAATATCAGCCGGGAAGAACAAGATCAATTTGGATTCCGCAGCCAGCAAAGAGCTGCCGAAGCCATTGCCTCGGGACGGTTCAAGGATGAAATCGTTCCCATAGTAATCAAGGGCAAAAAAGGAGATATTGTTTTTGATACTGATGAGCACCCACGCAGCACCACTCTGGACAAAATGGCTGAACTGAAACCCGCCTTTAAGAAAGACGGTACAGTTACCGCCGGAAATGCATCGGGAATCAATGATGGCGCTGCGGCAGTGGTGGTTATGGCCAAAGAAAAAGCTGACGAACTGGGGATAAAGCCCATGGCTCGTATAGTCAGCTATGCTTCCGGCGGAGTGGATCCGTCCATAATGGGAGTGGGACCAGTTCCGGCTACTAAGAAAGCTTTGGCTAAAGCCGGCTTAACGGTGGATGACCTTGACTTAATTGAAGCCAATGAAGCTTTTGCTGCTCAGTCCATTGCTGTAGGCCGGGAATTGGGATGGGCTGATAAAATGGACAAAGTCAATGTCAACGGGGGAGCCATAGCTATCGGTCATCCCATCGGCGCCTCCGGAGCGCGTATACTGGTAACGCTCCTTTATGAAATGAAGAAAAGAAATGCTCGGTACGGTTTGGCTACCCTGTGCATCGGAGGAGGCATGGGGACGGCCTTAATCGTAGAAAACATTAATTAATTAGGGGAAGGGGAATTTGGCATGGATTTTGGTTTGACGGAAGAACAGAAACTCTTTAAGCGAACTTTTGCTGATTTTTCCGATGAGGTTGTTGCTCCCGGAGCAGCAGAAAGAGATGAAAAAGAAGAATTCGATATGGAATGCTGGAAAAAGATGGCCGAACTTGGCCTGGCCGGTTTGATTGTGCCTGAGGAATACGGCGGCACTAATGCCGGTGCACTGGTATATGCAATGGCAGTGGAAGAAATATCCCGTAACTGTGCTTCCATGGGTGTAACCCTGTCAGCTCACACCTCATTGTGTATCTGGCCGATTTTGCACTTGGCTAACGAAGAGCAAAAAAGGCGCTGGCTGCCCCGGCTGGCTTCCGGTGAAAGCCTGGGAGCATTAGGACTTACTGAACCCAATGCCGGATCAGATGTGGGAGCTACAGCTACTACCGCAGTCAGGGATGGAGATTACTACATAATCAACGGAACAAAAATATTTATTACCAATGCATATTATGCAGACATATATGTAATACTTGTTCGTACCGGGGACAAAGACGCGAAGCATAACAACAGCAGTTATTTTGTGGTGGAAAAAGGTACCCCTGGCTTTAGTTTTGGGAAAAAGGAAAAGAAACTGGGGATTCGATCCTCGGCTACCTATGAGCTGGTATTTGAGAACTGCCGGGTACCGGCTGAAAACCTCTTGGGTAAAGAAGGAGACGGTTTCAAGCAGACCATGCAGGTCTTAAATGGCGGTCGGATCGGAATTGCTGCCCAGGCTTTGGGTATAGCCGAAGGTGCTTATCGCCATGCTCTGGCTTTTGCCCTGGAGCGCCATCAGTTTGGCAAACCGATATTCGAGAATCAGGCTATATCTTTTAAGCTGGCCAATATGGCTATGAAGATTCAAGCGGCGCGCAACCTGGTTTACGAGGCAGCCTGGCGTGAAGATCAGGGATTGTCCTACCAGAGACAAGGCGCATTTGCTAAGTGCTTCGCTGGTGATGTAGCCATGGAAGTTACCACTGAAGCAGTACAGGTACTGGGTGGGTATGGATATACCCGGGAATACCCGGTAGAGCGTATGATGCGTGATGCCAAAATAACTCAAATATATGAAGGAACCAATGAGATTCAGCGTTTGACCATAGCCAATTGCCTGAAAAGAGGCGACGTTTCCAACTACGATTACTAGAAGTCAAAACCTCATCATTCCTAATGGCCTAAGCAAGGGAATGTGATGATTATGCTGGCAGAGGTCGGGACTACCTTAGGGGGGAGAGAAGGGCTGTACAAGGACCGGCTTCTGCCAGCAAGTATAATATTCAGTTCATCCTCGGAGGTGTGTGGGATCGTATGTATACACGATGGTTGGAGGAGTATAAAAAGAAACTGGTTACAGCTGATGAAGCTGTACAGGTTGTCAAATCTGGCGACTGGGTTGAATATGCCTTTGGTATCAATGGAGCCAATGAGCTGGATGCCGCTTTGGCACGTCGAGTGGATGAGCTTTGGAACGTAAATATCCGCTGCGACATCGGCATATGGCCCCATTACACCAATGACGCTGATCCTACCGGAGAACACTTCTATTGGAATAGCTGGCACTTAGGTGCCCTGGACCGGAAGTATTATAACGAAGGACTCTTATCATATATTCCCATGAAGTTCCACGAGTGTCCTACAATGACCCGCAATGATTGTGTACCAGCCCGGGTTTTTATGGCCACGGTTGCTCCCATGGATAAACATGGGTATTTTAGCTTTGGTTCGGGATGTCCATCAGCGATGGCAGCAGTGGAAAGGGCTGAATATGTTATCGTTGAAGTAAATACCAATATGCCGCGGGTCTTGGGAGGCAATCAGGAGTGTATTCATATCACTCAGGTTGACTATGTAGTGGAGAGTTCTAACCCGCCTTTGCCTACTATACCTGATACCCAGCCCACTGAAACCGATAAAAAGATAGCTGAGCATATATTAACAAGATTGTATGATGGCTGCTGCATTCAGCTGGGTATTGGAGGTATTCCCAACGCTATCGGCAACTTGATTGCGGATTCAGATCTTAAAGATCTGGGAGTCCACACGGAGATGTATGTAGATGCATACCTGAAAATGAGTATGGCCGGGAAAATAACTGGTGCCCGTAAGCCGATTGATCGCTATAAACAAGTTTTCTCCTTTGCTATGGGCAGCAGGGAGTTGTATGACTTTATTGATGATAATCCTGGCGTAGTTGCTTATTCCGTTGACTATACCAATAATCCTGCTGTTGTGGCGCGTATACCTGACTTTGTATCAGTAAACGCCTGTATAGAAGTGGACTTGTTCGGGCAGGTATGTGCGGAAAGCGTGGGAGTTCGGCAGATCAGCGGGACCGGCGGGCAGTTGGATTTTGTAGAGGGAGCCTATAAAGCCCCTCGCGGGCAAAGCTTTATCTGCATGAACTCGACTTTTCAAGGTAAGAACGGTTTGGTTTCCAGAATCAAACCCACATTGACACCGGGAGCCATTGTAACTGACCCTCGTACTGCAGTGCATATGATAGTAACTGAGTATGGAATAGCCAACATGAAAGGCAAGAGTACTTGGGAACGGGCTGAACAGCTAATTAATATTGCTCACCCCGATTTCAGGGATTACCTGGTGCAAGAGGCGCAAAAAATGAAAATCTGGAGAAGAAGCAATAAAATTATAACCGCCTCCTGATGGAGACGGCAGATCTATATTACCCCCAAAACTAAATAGGCGGCGCTTGCCTGCCTATTTAGTTTTTCTGGTCTTTCTTAAAATCCCTAATTTTTTGGCTTTCCGAACCACGCTGGCTTGGCTGATACCCAGAAGTTCAGCTACTTCATAGGTAGTTTTGCACTGATGAAATGCGGCCACTAACAGCTTGCGTTCAGTTTCTTCTATAGCCTCTTGCAGAGTAGGTATTTTCCCGTCTGAAATCTGGCCGGGAACTAAAGTGCTCCAAGCAGACAAATCATCGAGAGTGATTAAATCATGCATAGTAGTGACCACCAAACGTTCTATTAAATTACGGAGTTCTCTGACATTACCTGGCCAGTCATAGTGGACAAACGCCTGCAGCACCTCCGGAGCTATCCTTTTATTCAGATTATATTTCTTATTGAACATATCCAGGAAATGAGCGCACAAAACCGGTATATCATCTATACGTTCCCGCAGCGGGGGAACATATATTGGGACAACATTGAGGCGGAAAAACAAATCGGTACGAAAGAGCTTCCTCTGTACCATTTCCCATAAGTTCACATTTGATCCGGCGATAATGCGAACGTCTACTTGAATGGGTTCAGTACCGCCAATCCGCATTACCTTTTGATCCTGCAGAACCCTAAGCAATTTAGCCTGCAAATCCAGGGGCAGCTCAGAGATTTCATCCAAAAACAAAGTACCGTGATTAGCCAGTTCAAATATTCCTGGTTTACCGCGCCGGTCAGCACCGGAAAAAGCCCCAGGTTCATAGCCGAATAGTTCTGATTCCAATAAATTTTGCGGGATAGCAGCACAGTTGATTTTTATGAACGGCATGTCCCGGCGAGGACTGTGATAATGAATCATATCTGCCACCACTTCTTTTCCTGAGCCTGATTCACCTTGAATCAAAACCGTAGATTCAACTGATGATACGTGGATTATAGTGCGCATTAAATCCCGCATAGGAGCAGAATTAAAAACATACTTGGCGGCAGATTCCATACGCATTTGCTGCAGCTCCACATGATAGGCCTTGCTGAGAGTTTCCAGGTCATCAACCTTTTGTTTTAATTGATTGAGCTCAGTTAAATCACGGACGTTGGTAACCACGAGAATTATATTTCCATCATCGTCAAAAACCGGAGTGCTGGTAACCAGAGCGTGTTTTCCGGTTTTGGCCTGCAGGGGTACCGTTACCGGCTTCCTGTGTTCCAGAGCCAATAATGTACCGGAACGAGAAAAGTATCCCTCTGCCACCAGTTCGTGCATACTCCTGCCCAGACACTCCTCAGCGGTTACGCCGGTTATGCGTTCGAAGGCCTTGTTTATGTGCAGAGTAACAGCTTGTCCATCGGTAATGTACAGCCCATCGTAGGAAGAGTCAATTATGGCTGCTAATTGTTTTTGCCGCAGGCCTTCAACTTGCTCCAGCTTTTGTTCCAGTTCTACCAGTTCAGTTAAGTCACGGACATTGGTAACAACTAAGATGATATTGCCTTCATCATCGAAAATGGGAGTACTGGTTACCAGAGCATTTTTCCCTGTCTTGGCCTGCAGGGGTACCGTTACCGGCTTCCTGTGTTCCAGAGCCAATAATGTACCGGAACGAGAAAAGTATCCCTCTGCCACTAGTTCATGCATGCTCCTGCCCAGACACTCTTCAGCGGTTACTCCAGTTATGCGTTCGAAAGCCTTGTTTAAACGCAGGGTAACCCCTTGTCCATCGGTAATATATAAACCATCATAGGAAGAGTCAAATATGGCGGCTAATTCCTTTTGCCGCAGGCCTTCAACTCGTTCCAGTTTTTGCTCAAGTTCCACCAGTTCTGTCATATCCCGCACATTAGTAACCACTAAAACAATATTGCCTTCATCGTCAAAAATGGGAGTACTGGTGACCAGAGCACTTTTGCCGCTTCTGGCCTGCAGGGGTACTGTCACGGTGGTTTTTTGTTCCAAGGCCAGCAGGGTGCCGGAACGGGAAAAATAACCTTCTGCCACCAGTTCGTGCATGCTTCTGCCCAGACACTCACTGGCAGTTACCCCGGTTATGCGTTCGAAAGCCTTATTGATGCGCAGGGTTACTCCCTGTCCATCGGTTATATAAAAACCATCAAAGGAGGCGTTGATTATACGGTCCAACTGATCATTCAAGCTTCTCACATGAGCCAATTCAATAAAAGCTTTCTCAACCCGGCTCATATCTCGCAGCAATAAGATTGATCCCATTTTTTTATTGAGATAGTTTAGTTCAATCATATGGGACCAATAAATTTTACCCCGATAAGTAGCTTTAAAATCTTTATTGTAGGGGTTTTCCATAGAAATAATCTGGTTAAGAAAAGAGTGGATATTCTGAGGGTTATTATATAGATCGCGGCCAAATTTAGCTAAAAACGAAGTGTTATACTCTCGAACATTGCCTTTCGCATCGAAAAAAACTGCCGGATAAGGCAGGGCATTAAATAAGGTTGATGCGGTAATGCCTAAGGTATCAAGAGCATTATTGAAGAAGTCTGCCATCCATGTATAAGAAGATGTAGAATCATTTTCATCTTCCATGAAGGTGAGTCTGTATATGTCATCGGTCATGACAATTCACCCATATGATTCTGACCTTTAGCTTATTATATCATCCTCATGATGGGCAATGGTGCGAAACGTCAAAATTTTCTATAGTATTTCATAATTCACTTAATTTAGTTATTTCTGTAAACTACCACTGGCCTTTTCCAATTTTTTTAAAGTTTTAACCATCTCATCGAAATGGCCCTCAAAGAAAATAGCATAACCCCTCACATTGGGATAATCCAGGGAAAGCATATTAATAAACGTAAAGCCTGCTTCCTCCAGCCTGTGCCTAGGTATACTGCGCAATAAGCTTATATGCTGGTCGGTCACTTTACGGGCTGCGCAATAAATGTCTTTGCCCTTGGCATTGGAAAGAGCTGTAGCTACTAAGGTACGCATATCTTCACTCCTATTCTCGAAACAGCTAATCCTCTAGATGATAGCACATTCCATACCGTTATACCTAGTCTTATCTCATAATGTGCAGCCTAATCAGTTTAATTCCTGGTACTGTTTGCGTACCCCAATCAATTTAAGCCTAAACGTTTTTTCAGATACTCTCGATTATGAATTACGCTGGCATTGTTGGGGATATACTTAGCCGCCATTTCATTATGCTGGTAAGCCAGTTCGTATTCTCCTAAGCGATCATAGCAAACGCACAGTTGGAGATGGGGAAGCCAGGTCCAGGCAGCATGATTGACAAATCCCTGGTTTTCCGGGGGCCTTCGGAGTTTTGTGGCCAGGTCATACCAAAACGCTGCCTGCTTATATTGTTTCTTTTCCATTAGATAATAGCCCAGCCGGCAGCAAAACTCGGCACGGGGAGTATCATACAAAAAGGATTTGAAAATATATTTTTCAACCTTTTCCAAATCACCCAGGTGATAATAGCAGTCGATCAACTTGTTGCAGGCTGAAAGATTATCTTCCACCCAGCCCTGTTGACCCTCCAGGAATTTTTCATACCACTGGATGGCTTCTTCATATCTTTGGTGGTCATATAGTTCATTAGCATAATAGAACTGATCCCGGGGAGAAAACACTTCTCCTGCCGCCAGGTGCTTCTCATATATCCTGATATTGCGGTCCGAATCATGCCATTCGCTTTTATGGGCAACCGCAATATCACTATGCAGTATCCTGCCATAGACCGCCAAGTATTCGTGTACAGCACCTATCCACTTAAAGCCTTTGGAGCGTTTGACCAAGCGATTTCTCCGCAGGCTGTTGGTAACATTGCCATGTTCGTCAAACCCCAGATTATAAATCATGGTAACCGAATCAACTGACCAATCCAGGGTGGATTTAAGGTTAATTATTTTCTGGATGTCTTCAGGATAAATCACATCATCGGCATCCAACCAGAAGATATAGTCCTTGGTAGCGTAGCTGAACGCGTAATTACGTGCTGCGGCGAAATCATCAATCCAGGGAAAGTCATACACATGGCTAGTGTATTGCTGGGCAATTTCTTTGGTACGGTCGGTTGAACCCGTATCCACAATTATTATCTCATCTGCAAATTGCTTAACACAGTCAAGGCAGCGGGCCAGCACTTGTTCTTCATTCTTTACAATCATACATACACTGATCGTTATGGGTGCTTTCATATTTATGAGGTAACTGGTAATATCAAACCCCCATTTATCAATAGCCTTTTGCTTATTTTCCTTTAACCGTTTAAAGAAACTATCAGCATCTGCCCCAGGGAGTACCAATGGATTTATATAATAAACAAAAGCATCTAAGGCGATATAAAGCATATAGCTGTGATTTATCAACCGCAGACAGAGGTCATCATCTTCATATGTTCCAAGGCCGAATCTTTCATCAAAGCCTCCGATTTGCTCCAGTACTTCTTTTTTCATCAGCATGCAGTGGCTGAGAAGGCGAAAAACTTGTCTGCTTGCTCCTGAGTTATGTTCACGGTTTTGAACAATAAAATCATTTAGTTTATTTATATCCTGATGAGGTACTTGAATATTTTGATGTCCGCTTACATTATTGCTGACAGGCCCTACCATTGCGCAATTTTTTTCTCTTTTCAGGCAGGCCAGCATGCTGCTTAAGCTTTTTTCCGTCAACAGGCTGTAACAGGTCATAAATAAAATGTAATCTGCCCGGGCAATTTTGGTTCCCTCATTATAGCTTCGTGCAATCCCCATATTTTCAGTAATGGATATAAGCTTTATATCCTTTTGGGATTGCAAGTACTTAAATTGTTCAGGGTCCGAGCCATTATCTACTACAATTAATTCATAAGGAACATCAGCATATTTTCTGATATGATCCAGACATAATCTAACAACCGATGGGTAATTAAAAGTGCAAAGAACAATGCTAATTTCCATTTTTTCACCTACCATGAGACACTTCATTTACTAGTTTATTGACGGGATTAAATTTTGGTCACAATCGCAAACTTACCAACCTGTCGGTACAGAAGCTATGCGTAAAAAAGACGCTTAGACCTTTTGAGTCCAAGCGTCTTTTCCTGTTTATTATTCTGCTTAAATCTTTTTGCAATGAGTCTGTACTAACTAATTGCCACACCTGCACTGGCATAACCTGCAAACGTAGCCGCAGCGCTTAACGCTGGTGGTTCAACATAAAACACTAACAACAGGCGATTTCCTGCGGCTACAGGAATGCTTAACCCATCAAGAGCGCCTGAAGCAGTATCACCCAGCACAATTATCGGACCTGGGAAAGCTGGAGATAAAGTTACATCTGTACCGGGAATAGCATCAAAGATGTTGCTGTCAGGGGATTGAGAAACATATAACTGCGCATGAATAGTATAGTTGCCCACTCCAACTCCTGCAGCAGCTGTCACACTGAAAAAGGCTCTTATTGAGGTAATTACACCGTCTCGTGGCATAGTAAAAGCATAGTTTAAATCAAGGAGAGGTGCTCCTGTTAGATTGATAGTCGTAGATAGAACATCTACGCCTTGGACACTAGAACCAAAACCTATGAAAGCTGGCAATCCCACCAGACCACCGCCTACAGTGGTTAATGCGACTGGGGTTCCTGATGAAAACGGAATAATTGCACTTGATCCTGGGGCTCCAGTAGCTCCAGTGGCACCAGTTTCGCCCGTAGCACCTGTGGCACCAGTTTCCCCAGTAGCACCTGTGGCACCAGTTTCCCCAGTAGCACCTGTCGCACCGGTTTCACCGGTAGCGCCAGTCTCGCCAGTGGGGCCGGTTTCTCCAGTTGCTCCGGTCTCGCCCGTTGCACCAGTCTCACCGGGTGCTCCAGTTTCACCAGTTGCTCCAGTCTCACCGGTAGCGCCAGTCTCACCAGTGGCCCCAGTCTCGCCAGTAGCTCCGGTCTCTCCGGTTGCGCCGGTTTCTCCAGTAGCACCTGTCTCGCCGGTGGCGCCGGTCTCTCCGGTTGCTCCTGTTTCCCCGGTGGCTCCGGTTTGGCCAGTAGCTCCAGTAGCTCCAGTTTCTCCAGAGGGTCCAGTCGGGCCCGTTGGTCCTGTTGCTCCGGTGGCACCAGTTGGGCCAGTCTCGCCTGTAGCACCGGTTGTACCTGTTGCCTGATCCAAGTTTTCAATTGATACGGTAGCCGAACCTTCGGTAACTACTATCTGGAGGGTTGTTGAAGTGAAGATAAGATTTTCACCCAGTCCAACCGTTCCGAATCCTGTCGGGCCCAATACATTAAATAGAAATGTTCCTGTAGGAATAGTTCCTGTAGGTCCGGTTGCCCCGGTTGCCCCGGTTGCCCCAGTAGCTCCTGTTTCACCTGTAGCCCCAGTGTTTCCGGTGCTGCCAGTATTTCCTGTAGCCCCGGTTGCGCCAGTAGTTCCTGTACCAGTAGCCCCGGTAGCCCCAGTGTTGCCTGTATTGCCTGTAGCACCGGTATTGCCGGTAGCTCCAGTGGTTCCAGTTCCAGTAGCTCCAGTAGCCCCGGTATTGCCGGTAGCACCTGTATTTCCTGTAGCACCAGTAGATCCGGTGGTTCCGGTTCCAGTGGCCCCGGTGCTGCCGGTATTTCCAGTAGCGCCGGTAGCTCCGGTTGCACCAGTGGGCCCAGCAGGACCTCTTTTCGGGGGAATTAGTGGAGGAGGCGGTGGCCAAGGGGGATAAGGGTAACAATGATCGCAGTGAATACAATGATAATGAACTGGAGGGTGTCTCTTGCTCACTTTGATAGAGGGTGTATGGCGCATATCGATAAAGTCATCATGCACTTTGCTTCAACCTCCTTTTCTGGAAAATGGATAGGGTTGCAAGTTATACTATGCAAATATTGGCAGTAAAGTGAGGCATGTGCATCCTTAATTCCCAAACACCTTCGGCGGTACACAGGATTTAAACATGGAGACAACCGGAAGATTGAACATAGCAGGTACTGGTTAATTTGAGAATCCGCAAAAAATGGGACCAGCCCAAAGGGCTGGCCCGAGAGTGTCAAAAAATTAGCTAAAAGAGATCGCCACGTCGCTTCGCTCCTCGCGATGACACACCAAAAGGCCATCTTATGTGTCATTGCGAGCCCCGGAGGGGCGTGGCAATCTCGAACGTCTAACCGCTAAAAGACTTCTTTGACAGGCTGGAACCAGCCCAAAGGGCTGGCCCTAATCACAAGATTCAGCTAAAACTAGCAGCGGATTAAAAACCTGAATATGGTCCTCAGGCTAATCGTACTACATGGAAATTAGCATTCATTCCTGGACCAAAGGTAATAGTTCCGCCAGTTGTGCTGGATACTGTTAAAGTCAGTGTATCATTCGCCGTTAAATCGGTAATGGCGCTAAGAGATATAGTCTGAAAATCTGCGATAAGAATGGTAGATACGGACAATACCGGTGAAGTAGTTCCATTGATTTGAACAGCAACCTCCAGATCAAAAGCTACTGCCGCTTGGGCAACAATCGTAAATCCTACTAAATAAGTGCCGGTGTCAACAATTTCGATACTGTCTAATCCCAGGTTTACATTGTCAGACGGCATATTAGATGACAAGGCAACAATTTCTGTGTCACCCGAACCAAGTACAATCACTTGAGCAGCATCATTGAACAGACCACCGAATGCTGAGGGTGGCTCAGGGCCAGTTGCACCAGTGGCTCCTGTTGCCCCAGTTTCACCAGTCTCGCCGGTAGCTCCGGTCTCGCCGGTGGCCCCGGTTTCGCCAGTAGCGCCAGTCTCGCCCGTAGCGCCTGTTTCGCCGGTTGCGCCGGTCTCTCCGGTAGCTCCCGTCTCACCAGTGGCTCCGGTCTCTCCGGTAGCGCCGGTCTCNNGTAGCGCCGGTCTCTCCAGTGGCCCCGGTCTCGCCAGTAGCTCCGGTCTCACCAGTGGCTCCGGTCTCACCAGTGGCCCCGGTCTCGCCAGTAGCTCCGGTCTCACCGGTAGCTCCGGTCTCGCCAGTGGCCCCGGTCTCGCCGGTTGCGCCGGTTTCTCCGGTAGCGCCGGTCTCTCCAGTGGCCCCGGTCTCGCCAGTAGCTCCGGTCTCTCCTGTTGCACCGGTCTCGCCAGTGGCTCCAGTCTCTCCGGTAGCACCAGACTCACCCGTAGCCCCAGTCTCTCCGGTAGCACCAGTCTCACCCGTAGCCCCGGTCTCGCCGGTAGCACCGGTTTCTCCGGTGGCTCCGGTCTCTCCGGTAGCGCCGGTCTCGCCAGTGGCTCCAGTCTCTCCGGTAGCTCCCGTCTCACCAGTGGCCCCAGTCTCACCAGTGGCCCCGGTCTCTCCGGTGGCCCCGGTCTCTCCGGTAGCTCCCGTCTCACCAGTGGCTCCGGTCTCTCCGGTAGCGCCGGTCTC
>LFSR01000046.1 GCA_001513155.1 Syntrophomonas sp. DTU018 | reverse complement strand
CCTTTTTTTACCCTGAAAAAGCCCGAAGTTTTCTAGGCTAGAGAATATGCAAAATCCTCATAATAACTGAACAGTGGGCAAATTCCCTGCACAGCAGGGCCAATTCTCATACTATCGGCCGGGATGAATGTATTACCTGTCATGATGGCTATGCTTTTGCCAATCAAATTACAGAAGCAGCTCAGCTGCCTGCCAGCACCGGACAAGACTGTTTTGCCTGTCATGCGGGACATGGCAGAGAGCTTAAAGAAGCTGGGATGCTGAACATACCGATCAAGGAGAACTATGAAGCAGGCTTGGGGGCAGTATGCAGCAGCTGTCATCATGGCAACAACGTTCCTGATATCACTAATGCCAGACGAGCTTACCCCCATTACGGTCCCCAGGCTGATGTAATAAGTGGTTTTGGAGGGATCAGGACCAGCAGTGATCTGCAGTTTTACAATACATACGGGCACATCAGCATGGAAAACTCATGCGTCGATTGTCATATGCCCGTTAATAAGAGCGGGTTCAGACCCCATTCTTTTACTATGCAGCCAGAATATGCGGAATTAGTTTGTGCTTCCTGTCATCAAGATGCTACGGATTTTAATTTGGAAGCTAAAGCAGACTATGACGGAGATGGCAAAGTGGAAGGCATTCAGGATGAAGTGTCAGGGTT
This sequence comes from Syntrophomonas sp. DTU018, assembly GCA_001513155.1. GTDB lineage: Bacteria > Bacillota > Syntrophomonadia > Syntrophomonadales > Syntrophomonadaceae > DTU018. The sequence goes on along the minus strand of LFSR01000046.1, from coordinate 33,687 downwards.
GCTGGATATTTTGGAAAAGGCCATTATTGAAGAATTAGATGGCGGCTCTTTCGAACCCAGCAAAGGTGTCATCAATTATTACGATAAGAACGGCAATCCTATTAGCTCAGTTCCCGATAAGTTATACTTAGCTTCTTATAATTATTTGTTAATTCAAAACGATGGCAGCAAAGGAGTGCACAATCCATTGTTTGCGGTACAGCTGTTGCAATACTCCTATAAAGAGCTGACGGGCCGAGAAGTTCCTAATGCTTATAAATTTCAATGATATGGGGGTGGGGTTGATTGAACAGTATTAAAGAAATTTACTCCAAAAATCTGCAATTTAAGCTATTAATACCTTTCCTGATCGTATTGATGATATGCGCTTTTATAGGGACCTTTCTAGTAGTCAGGTACCTTAACAGTACCCCTATAAAACAAGAAGAAGCCAGGTTAAGAAGTATAGCCCTGCAATTACAATCCGTATGGGACAATATGGAGGACAGTCAATCCCATATCATCCGGCAGTCCAAAATCAACCCTTATAATGCCGGGAATATAGCCATGTACGATGCTCTTGAAACGGTGGCCAAGTTCTCCCAAAAAATGGAGGCTGAAAATACCACCGTACGGACCACTTCTATCAATCCTTTAAGTGACGAACACCTGGCTGATGAGTGGGAAGCCAAGCTTATGGAAGAGTTCGTAGCCAACCCGGCTATCATCGAAGGATCGGAAATAATTGACCGGAACAATTCTACTTACTTGCGATACGCCATGCCCATAATCGGCAATGATTATTGTGCCAATTGCCATGAAGGTGCTGCCAACAATATCTACGGGGTATTCAGCTTGGAAACATCTCTGGATGATATAGTCAGCCAGTCAAGAATACTTAGCTTTACCGTACTTATGATCGGGTTGTTTATTATCGTCTTCTTGGGCTTTATCATGGGCGTCATTTCCAAAAGAGTTATTAACCAGCCTTTAGAAAGCATAAATAAACAATTAATAGAAATGAACTCTGGAGAGGGTGACCTGACCTATAGGTTGGCCATCCATTCTGAAGATTTGATAGGCAGGATAGCGCTCCAATTCAACGGATTCCTGGAGTACCTGCAGGGGATGTTTATCCAGATTAACAGATCCTCCAATGAGATGAATAAAGTAGCAGGAAACATCTCTACCAGCATTGCCGATACCAGAGCAATCCTGGCCAGAAATACGGAACAGATAAGGGCACTATCGGAGCTATCCGCAACCGTTGCCAATAATCTGAATGATATTCAGCGGGGATCGGAAGAAGTTGCTGAAAGTGCCACCAGTATTTCTATGCTGACTGCAGAATGCTTTAACGAGGTGGAAAGCGTAGTAAAGGAAGCCGAAGAGTCCGGCCGCGGCATGGAACAAGTAGTTTCATCTGTTGTGGAAGTTCATAACCGGATCGATGAACTAAAAAGAGTGTTTGAATTACTCAATCAATCCATTGAGAGGATTGCAGGATTTGTAGACCAGATAAACGGTATAGCATCCCAAACCAATTTGCTTGCCTTAAACGCTTCCATAGAGGCATCTCATGCTGGTGAACTGGGCAAAGGGTTTGCGGTAGTAGCCGAAGAGGTTCGCCAGTTGGCTGAACATTCATCCGTATCAGCTGCAGAGATAGCCGCAGTTATTAATGAGATCAGTGAAAAAACCAGAGTTGCCAACGAGTTTCTCAATGACTCGGCCAAGGCCTCCATTAACAGCCGGGGGCAGGTTGAAAAGGCACAGGATATGCTTAACTCTATCATAAAACGGATTGACCAGGTGGCATCCAATATTGAAAGCATCAGTGCCGCCGCGGAACAGCAGACCGCCTTAAGTCAAGAAATAACTGCCTCTATTACGGAAGCAACCAAATACAGCAATGAAACTGCCGCTGCAGCAGAAGACTTCTCCAACTCCATCCAGGAACAATTATTAGCTGTTCAGGGAATTGAACAGGAAGTGGCTGAATTGGAAGAAGTGGCCAGAAGAACTTTGGAAATGGTGAACAAGTTTAAAGTATAAACCCAAAAGCAACTTGGACTTGTTAGATAAATAAAAGGAGGCTATCCCAAAAGGACGGCCTCCTTTTTTATCTCCAATGGTCCATCTTATGTGCCTTCGCGAGATGTTCCCTAAATACCCGGATGCACACCATCAACCTGGAAGACGTTAATTCCCTGAGCTTTTCCCTTGACCTTGATTTCACCCAGGCTGGTGGCAGCAACTCTATCCTTGACCTTTTCATAAACCGCCTGGGAGATCAGGATCTGGCCCGGTTGGGCATTGCTCTCCAGGCGGGCCGCAGTATTAACCGTATCGCCAATGGCCGTATAGTCCATCCGGAAGCTGGCTCCGATATTTCCTATTACCGCCGGTCCTGTGTTCACCCCTATGCCAAACTGGACGGTGCGGCCATATTTTTCTTGCAGCCTCTGCTGCAGGGGAGCTGCTCCTTCCTTCATAGCCCAGGCTGCCTGGACAGCTTTGAAGCAGTGGTCCTCCAGGTCCAAGGGGGCATTAAAGATAGCCATGGCGGCATCCCCGATAAATTTGTCCAGGGTGCCTCCGTACTGGAAGATACATTGGGCCACCAGAGACAGGTATTCATTGAGGATTTCCACTACCTCCTCAGGAGCAGCAGCTTCCGAAAGAGGGGTAAATCCCCGGATGTCCACAAACAGAACGGTAATCTCCCGCCTGCTGCCGCCCAGCTGCAGTGCTTTTTCGCCGCCCTCCAGCAGTTTGTTTACCACCTGGGGAGCCACATAACGGCTGAACACACCGGTGATGCGGCGGCGTTCCATGAGTTCGCTGATATAATTGGCTGCCAGAACCACCAGATAGCCCAAAACCAGCAGCAGCAAGGGATATAACAAGGGAAGGAGGTACCCATTGCTGTACATCAGGCGGGCAAAAACCAGATAACCTGCTGCCAGCACCGCCAAAAGGATCAGACCTTTGCCGGGTCTGAGCCGGGTAAAGCCGAAAGCTGCCGCTGCCCCGAAAAGAACAATGGCCAGCAAGGGTATGCCAAAAGGCGCCCTCTGCAGGTAACTGCCGTGGAGCAGGTTCTGCAATATATTGGCATGAATTTCTACCCCATACATGGGTACTTCAGGAGCCAGGGGAGTAAAGTAAAAATCGCCTATCCCCACAGTATAGGAACCTACCAGAACAATCCTGCCCTGGAAAAACTCCGGCGGCACCTCACCGCTGATTACCTGAGAGTAGCTGATGTGTTCATAATCTCCGGGAATGCCCGCGTAGTTTATTTCCATCCTTTTGATAGGATCCAGGGGTATCTGGTTTATATCGGGGGCAGGCAGTCCCTTGCTCTGGCAATACTGCTCATAAATCCGCCAGGCAAAGCTGGGTACGGTTTGCCCCTGGTAATCCAGGTACAGAGCGGTCTTTCTGATTATACCGTCCGGGTCGGGAAAGGTATTGATATGCCCGGTGATAAACTGGTCGGGAAAGTCCGGGAAAGGCACCACAAGGTTATCAGTTTGGATGGCGCCCTGCCGGCGGGAAAAACCCTCCAGATTGGCATAAACGGGCAAAACCACATTGCCGGCCTCCCGGATGGCTTCCACCAAAGCCAGGTCTTCCTCCGGGTCTTCTGTTGCCTCGCTGAAAATTATGTCAATGCCGATGGCTGCAGGCTGCCCTTGGGAGAGTATTCTGATCAGTTCCGCGTGAACATAGCGGGGCCAGGGAAAACGTCCCAGGTCCTCCAGGCTTTGATCGTCAATAGCTACCACGACTATTTCCATATCTACAGGGCTGCTTTGCCGCAGGAGTTTGTCTTGCAGCTTGCTGTCAAAAGTAGAGAAAATGTCCAGATAGGCAAATAAGCCCAGAATAAGGCAAAGAAAAAGTATTAATATGTATTTCCCGTATGAGCCAAGGTTTCTCATCAGCGTCTTCTACTCCTCCCAAATCCCGCTTTCTTTAAAAGCTGCCACCAGCAGATTGTCCAGTTTTCCGTCTGCGGCCATCTCTTCCAGGATGTTAAAGGCTCTCTCCGGAGGCATGGCCTTTTTATATGGCCGGTCCGCAGCCGTCAAAGCATCATAAACATCCAGAATGGTTAGAATCCTGGCTTCCAAAGGAATCTCCCCTTCTTTCAAGCCCTGGGGATAGCCGGTTCCGTCCAGAAACTCATGATGACTTAAAGCCCAGGCAGGTACGTCCTTATAGCGGCTGTTGAAGCGGATTTTTTCCAGCATCCTCTGGGCAACAGTCACATGGCTTTCCATGATCTTGCGTTCCTCTTCGGTCAGGGTTCCCCGGGGAACACTGAGGCACTTTAATTCCACGTCTGTCAAAAGCCTCAGCCCCGGCAGGGGCTCCCAGTGAGCCAATTCCGACAATTCCCGGGCCAGATCTTTATCCACGAAGGTCCCCGGGCTGTTGGCTTTTTCTATAAGCTCCCGGGCCTGACTGAGACGGGCCAATTGCTGCTGGTGCTCCTCTTCCTCCTCCCCGCTTACAGCCCCGGCCACTTTTTTCTCCAGGAAAGACCTGATGAGGCGGTTTTCCACCAGTTCCAGCCTCTGGCGCACATACTCAATCCGGTCACCCAAGCGGCTGGGCTTGTCCATAACCCTGAGAGGAATAGCTACCTTGCCGATATCGTGGAGCCAGGCTGCCATTACCAGTTGGGCTGTCCGGCTCTCAGGAAACTTTTCCTCACTGAAGGGACCGCTGGTCAAGCTGTCAAGGTAACCAGCAAACTTCTCCGCCAGGCGGGCAATATTGCGGGTGTGGTTGACATTATAAGGGGTGCGGGCGTCAATGGCCGTAGCCATGACCTGGACAAAAGAATGAAAGAGATTATCGATCTCTTCCAGGTACTGCATATTAGTCAAGGACACGGCCGCTTGGGAGGCCAAAGAAAAGACGATTTTCTCCAGTTCAGGGTCAAAGGGTATGGTCTGTCCCTGTTCATCTTTGGCATTTAAAAGCTGCAGAACACCGATCACTTCCCCTTCATAGTTCTCCAGGGGGACCACCAGCATGGAACCGGTACGGTAACCAGTGATGGCGTCATACCTTTTAGGCCCGGAGAAATCAAAATTGTCCGCAGTATAGACATCAGGAATATTGACGCTTTTCTTGTTCAAAGCCACCCAGGAGGAAACACTGGTGCCGTCAAGGGGAACGGGAGGCAGGTCAATAGGCTCGCCCTGCCCTCCCTGGTATATGCCCAGGGTATCATTATGGACAATCTTAAATACCAGGCGATCGTGCTCGCACAGGTAGAGGGTGCCGGCATCAGCATTGGTAATCCGGCGGGCTTCCCGCAGAATTCGTTCTAACAGCCTGGTATGATCCTTCTCCGCCGGCAGAGCTATTCCGATATTCAGCAGTTCCTCCAGATGCTCGCTCAGCTTGGCCTTGGCCGTACTCATAAACTAATCACCATACCTTCCCTGGCCGCTCTGGCTTTTGGATATTGACCGTTTATGCTCCCTTCCAGAGCTGCCAATTCCTCATCATTGCGTTCGGGCTTATGGTGAAAGAGAATTAACTGGCCGGCCCCTGCTGCCTCCCAGAGGGCCAAACCCTCTTCCCAGGTGGAATGTCCCCAGCCTTGATACTGGGGATACTCAGCTGCGGTAAAATGGGCATCGTAGATAAGCAGATCTGTTCCAGCACACAATTCCAGGAGAGCCTGCGCCTTTTCCGAACCATGCTCGTAATCAGTCACATAGCAGCAGGATTTGGCTCCGTACTGAATTCGGTAAGATATACCCCCATCAGGATGGTGGTTGGCGACCGTTCCCACGGTAATGCCGTCCCCCAGATCCAACCTATCTCCCGGCATGATCTCGGTAAAATGCAGGCTTGCCCCCAGTTTTTCCAGGGGAACCGGAAAATAAGGATGCTGCATGGTTGTTTTAATTAAATCCAGTAAGGAAAAACTTTTGTGTCTTTCCCCGTATAGAGAAAAGCTGTTGCCCCGGCTGAAAAAGGGCTGAAAGAAAGGAAGCCCTTGTATATGATCCCAATGGTAGTGGGTGATTAAAATATCCCCGCAAACAGGGCCCGGCTCCTGCAGCAGCTTGGCGCCCAGGTCGGCTATTCCGGTTCCTGCATCCAGAACTATCAGCCTCTTGCCGATTCGGACTTCTACACAAGGTGTATTGCCGCCGTATATAACTGTCTCGGGTCCCGGCACCGGCCGGGACCCCCTGACACCCCAGAAGGTAATGATGAAGTCGTTTGGACTCATTTAGCCTCTCCCTGCCGTCAAACTAGTACTCTATACCAGTACCCTGGACAATTTCCGGTTCCGCACCGATGAAATCATCCCAGGCATCAGCAGGCGCAAAGATTGGTTTATCAGAATCTAAAGCTGTTATTACTAGCTTTTTATCAGCATCAAGGCTTGCTTCAGCAAAACCACTCAGAGCATAACTTAAGTTTGCCACAAACGAGTCAACCTCAGATGTTTCATAAATATAAGCTGTAACATATCCAAATTCTCCATTTCCCCCAATTTGGCCAATTTGTATTGCCATTGCCTGTTCAGAGAACAGACTAATCAACTCATCAAATGGTTCAATGCTGGTAAGTGTAATGGTTGGCTCGGTTACACTTCCGAAGATAGCTTCATTAGCTAACTTCAGCGGTTGAACCCTGCTATTAGGTCCAACCTTTGTAGAAGTTATTTTTAGTTTGCGTTCAGGAGTAATTTCGGCAATAGCTATCGGTCCTTCCTCGTCTGATAGATAATCATTTAGATAATTTAGGAAGTCGTTCTCATCAGCGCCATAAATCGGGCAGGTTCGCAACTCAAAAATACTGTCTATAGCAAAAGCTAGGGCCTTGCCGGACTTGTCCGCCAAATAGTCAACAAAGGCATTCCCTTCCGGCAATACTATACTGCCTTTTATATAACCTGCTGTCTCAGGGATATCAATGTAGATATCTATAAATACCGGCAGGCCGTAATCGAACGTAATCCAAACCCGGTGGGGACCATCGTCGGTAACCGGCAAGCTATTGAGAAAGTCACTCTTAAGAGTAAAAACTAATCCCCCTTGATCTTCATAAAGAATATAATCTTCATTTATATCCAATATTTCTACGTCTTCTCCCGTTTCTCTCCATACATCACTCACTTTATTACCAAAGCTTTCAATATAGAAGGTTTCATCCCCAAAAGCCTGTTCAGCCCCGGATAGAACATTAGGTTCGATGGTATTCATGACACCTTTCCTGGCAGCGTGCTTCACTACCCAGTAATCACCTATCCTGGCTGTATAAACAAAATGCGGCGTGTCTGAATATTGATCAATGACCATAGAACTGTGTATCCCTACTCCCGGTCCTTGATCGATAACCTCTTTCACCCAATATTCGTCATCTTCATCAACCACGAAGCGAGCATGTTTCAGGGACCCTACTGAACCATCCCCGGCATAGTAACTGATGTGGGGCCACCCCCAACTATCGAGAGCCAGGGAGGCATATTTCCCTACATCCTCTCCGCTGTCAACCACCGATTCCTGACGTAAATCAATTTCCCATTCTCCGCCTGATATTTCGAACCCAAACATTTTGTACCTGAGTTCTTTACCAAGAGAGTCATAATATGCCAGATGCAATATACCTTCTTCATCAACCGCCAGGGAAACATATTGGCCTTCTTCTCCGTATCCCAGGTTGTCATCAATATGGAAAATTTTTATATCATCTTTGTTAGGGGACAACGGATCAGGAATTACGGCAAGTTTCAAGGAACCGCCGTTACTGTTATCATAGTAGGCAATATATGCCTTACCATCCGGTCCGAAGACCAAGGAAGAAGATTTTCCTACATCGCTGTCCGCCCCGTCTACCAAAATTGGTTCGTTCCACTCTACATAACTCGTTGGATATTTATTAGACCTAAAGTATAAATCCCCTTTGGCCTTATCATAATAACTCACTCCGATGCCATATTTATTGGCATCATACTCGATTGTATTAATACTGGAAGACTCTACTGTCACTCCTTCGTCTCCAAAGCCTTGGTGTGACCAATACATGCCGTTGAATACGTCATATCCAAATTGACCATAAAAATTATAAGAAATACATGAGTTGTCCGTTCCGTCAATGTTGACAATGGTTATAGACCCCTGTCGACTGCCAACCTGAGGTTCTTCATCCTGCCAAGTACCGCCGTTCCAGTGCCGGTACTGCATCGCATAAGTATCATAGATAATGTGAGGCATTCCCCGGCTGTCCACAGCTATATCCGTGTGGCTTATTTCGTCGTATGTGTCAATAATGGTCCTGTCCCAGTCCCCTCCTTGATATTCTTCATATACCGTTACGGTGAAGCTTGCCACTGCAGGAAGATAGCCATCTTTATAAGCAGTTACGGTTACCGTCGTTGTGCCTTCTTGTAAACCGAAGATATAAAGGCAATTCACTTCAAAGGCGGCTTCGGCTACACTCTCGTCCTCCACCTCCACAGCCAGTTCTACATCTTCATCTGGCTCGGTTTCAATAAAACACATTTCTGCTTCGCCAGCCTGCAAAACAATGTTTCTCAACTGGGTAGTAATTAAAACTTGCGGCAGGTCATTATCCCCCGGATCGGTCGGAGTCGGGCTGTCGCCTCCGCTCCCAGAACCGGAAGATGAGTCACTGCCGGTCCTCGTGCCGGTATCACTTCCGGCATTATTGTCATACTGGATGTTTGTTTGAAGTTGCTGTTGCTGCCTTTCTATCTGTTGCTGCTGTTCCTGCTGTTTCTGCTGGGCCTGCTCGATCCTCTCCTCCAGGTTCTGCAGGATCTCAGGATTTATCAGATCCGGCTGCTGCTCACTGATTTCCTGCAAGGTTTCCAGAACAAACAGGCTCAGTTCTTCATCCCCGGTCAATGTCTCCAGATCATACTTGGCGGGGTCGGTCATATCCCCGGTCTGGACAAAGACTTGGTTGGCCTGGACCTCTATCACTATTTCCCGGGTGACGGTAGTCCCGTCTTCCAGGGTTACAACCTGGGGAACAGTGACAAAAACATTTCCTTCGGCCCGGTATTCGGGCACCCATTCTACTCCGTAACCCATGCTCTCGGCCAGGTAGCGCAAGCCCACCATGGTATAGCCGTTTCTTATCTGCAGGTTGGGATCCTGGGCAGTATTAAAGTACCTTTTGCCACTTTCCTTTGGTTATGGCAATTGTCCGGTCTGATTCGTGCCAATCAATCTGGCACCCCAGCTTCTCGCAGATGGCCCGCAGGGGTACTATGGTTCTTCCATCCTGGATAAAAGGTTTGTTATCAGGACCTAGTTCCAATCTGAAGCCGTTGACCCAAATCTGTATCTCCTCCGATGGTGGAGCAAATTGGGGAATGGCCCTTATCCCATTGGGATTGAGGGGCATCTGCCAGATGACGTTATTGTCCGCATCTGCTATGTATAGTTTGTTGTTGTGATAAGCCACTCCCACCGGGCTGCCTATAACTGCCTGGTACAGGGAGCCCGGAACCTTGCCGTTTTCACCCGTCCCTGCCAGGGTGACTACCTGTCCATCCTTGAGGACAGCTCTTACCCGGGAATTCCAGGTATCGGCAATAATCAAAATCCCGTTCTCCAGTACCGTTATGCCCTTGGGGAAATTAAAAGCTGCCTGGGGGCCGTCCCGGAAACTGCCTTGTATGTATGTTGTTCCTGATAACAACGATCCTCGGGTTCCAGCTATAGTTTCCACCTGGTCTTGGGATATCCTGCGGATCAACTGGTTGCCGCTGTCAACGACATATAAGTTGTCTTGACTGTCCATGGCCAGGGCAGCCGGCTCGTTGAATTCAGCCTCAGCAAGAGATCCGTCCCGGTAACCTGCCTTCCCGGTCTTATTGCCGGCATAGGTGGTGACAACACCCTGGGGTGTAATTTTCCGGATCACATTATTCAAGGTATCGGCTACATAAAGATTGCCGGCCTTGTCAAGGGCTAATCCGCTGGGAGCATTGAACCGGGCGTCCCGGACGGATCCGTCTCTGAAACCTGCCCTCCCGCTTCCGGCATAGGTGGATACCTTCCCTTGGGAGATTTTGCGTATGACGTTGTTGCCGGTATCGGCTACATAAATGGTGCCCTGGCTGTCAACCACCACCGCCCGGGGTTGGTTGAACATGGCTTGGTCCGCATCTCCGTCCACCAGCCCGCCCAGGGGAAAGCCATATAAATCGGTGCCCTTGAGGCTGCCTGCCACTGTACTCACCCTGCCATTGGCAATAACCCGGATGCTGTTGTTATAACAGTCAGCTACATAGAGCCGCCCTTGATTGTCCACAGCCAAACCATAGGGGGTGTTGAAACCTGCGTTCTCAGGCAGGCCATCGGTCCTTTCTGGAATACCGCTGCCGGCCAGAACCTGCAAGGATGGTTCTTGGGCACCAAGCGGCAGAGGCCATACCAGGAGAGACAATACCAGAAAGCCTGCCAGCACAACCTTGGCATTATTTGTGAAGGATTTGATACCCATACATAACACCTCGACATATAACAATCGGAGTATTTATATATTCCCTCTTTTTACTGCAATTCCTGCCAATATCTGCCGAAATTTGCTTTTAAATCAATGTTTTGGCAAAAAAATGACAGGTATTGATCAAATACCCGTCATATCTGGCAGCTTTACGGCTTTACTTTTTCATCTTATATATTTTTCATTTGCCCAATCCTATCTGTTCCCCGCATTTTCTTTTACCAGTTGCACCGTTTCTGCGTCAATATAGCCTCGTTCCAGCAGGAAATCGAATACATGGCGATTATAGGGGCTTAGGTAAAAATGATAAGCGCGTTCCCGGAAACGGTTAAAAGAGGGCAGATGGGGAAACTCCACCATCATATCAACCGTGGCACAGGCCAGGAGTTCTGCTTCCAAGATCTCATAGTCCGACATATCCCGGTAGTCAGCCTGGACCGCCTGCAAAAAGTCGCTCCTGTCTTCTGGCTTTATTTCCAGGGGTTTTTCCAGTACTTCCATTGTAGGTCGCCTGACCTCTGCGAATTCTGCAGCCATTTTCTTTTCCCATTCCGTATAGCGCGGCAGGTGGAAGCTCACGTCCAGGAAGCGAATGTTTTCTTTCTCCCAATCCACTGCGTCTATAAGTTTGCTGCGTTCTTCCTGGCAGCCCACTATAGCGGCTATCTGGTTCAATAACTGTTTATCCAGATCATCTCGCGGGTACAAGGGAAGGAAAACCGGGAAATCGTAATGTTGGAGCTTGCCGTTTTCCATACGATATACAAAGCTAATCGTATACCGCCTTAATTCATCCCAATTATAGCTCCTGTCTTGCTGACGCTGGCGATATATATCCCGTAACTCCCGGGCATGACCAGCCATAAAGCTATGCAGGCTGTAAACCGTTTCCATGCCCACATCGCTGGTGTAAATACCTGGAGTTATTGCCCACAGGCTCTCCATTTCCTCATGGCTGAGATTCTCCATAACCGGGTATTTGTAGGATTCATAGGCAGACTTCCGATCCGGGTTCAGGGGTGTGCCATAGGTAATAGCCAGGGAATCAGGAAGATTAATGAGCTGGTCCATAAAAACCTGGGTACGATCAGCTTCCAGCAGGCGCACATTGAAAGTGTAGCTGCCGCTGTCAGAGAAAGCCACTGCCTCCACCTGACCAGCATCCGGCAATCGGCTGGCGTACCCGTACCAGTCGTTGTAAACCGATATACTTACCAGTACAAAGATAATTGCATAGACCACAAAACCTTTGTAAGTCCGCCATACCCGGAAGGTTTTCTGCATCAGCATCTCAGCCACAAAATAGCCCACCATACCCGCGAACAAGAACAGGGCCACAGCTCCGGCAAAAAAGTTTTGCCAGTTAAATACATCCATTAATATGCTGCCAAAAGCCAAGCTGCTGCAAAGGGTTACTCCATACTTGAACACCGGATTCAGCTTATGGATAGCTATAACATCTCCCGCATTCTCCATCTTGCGCTGCCGGTACATGTAATAAGCCAGCCCGGATAGCAGCACGGCAGTCAGCAGGTAAGCGATCCATACTCCCCACTGCCCGTTGCCATTGGCATAGCGATAGAGCTCTTTGGAGGCATAGATGGCAGGAGTAACTATCTCGCTGACATATTCCGAATTGAAGCTAAAGCCATATAGAAAGAGTGAAAGGAAACCCTTTACCAGAACCTCCAATGAGATCACCAGGAAGTTAGCAATGCCGTAGAACACCAGGTGGGCAATAATATTGCCGGTTATTAAGCCCACGCAAACAGCCAGGGAATACAGTAACAGAGTAAGTACAGCAAAAACAAACAGCCACACCAGCAAGGGCTCCATTTCCAGGACCCCATAGCGCAGACCAATGCCCACCAGGCAGAGGAACAAAACCAGTATGGGAATTATGACCATAAACAATCCCGACAGGTAATTGCTGAAAAACATGGTTTTCCGGTCAAAAGGCAGGGCGTTCATCATGGCGGTAGCAATGGAATTATGGATATAGGAAAAGACCGGTGCTGCCGCTAGAATGCTGAACAAAGCCACCAACAGGACCAAAAGTTCAGATCCAGAGAAAAGAAGCCGCAGGAAAAAGTCCTGGTCAAAAACTGTATCGGGGGAGATAGCATTGACCAAACCATAGCTATACAGCAAAACAAACAGCAGGTAGGCAGCCAGTACCGGCCAGAACCGCTGCAGGTTCTTGTAGAAGAGGGCTTTGCTAAATGATGACATTGCTGATTTCATAATCCAACCCTCCCAACTCATAAATAAATATTTCTTCCAGGGACAGAGGCAGGACATCCAGCATCAACGGTTCCAGTGCTGCTGCCTGCTGCAAAACCTGCTCCCTTTCACCCCGCACTACCAGCTGTACCACGCTGCCTACCCGGTTTTCAGCCAGGACATTCAGGGTGCTGTAATCAGGAGTATCTCCGTGAAAAGCCATCTGCAGCTTGAAAATATGGTTCTGAAGCTCATCCAGAGCCCGCTGCAAGACCACCTGGCCTTTGTGCAGGATACCCACATGGTCGCAGGCATCTTCCAATTCCCTTAAGTTGTGAGAAGATACAAAAACCGTGGTCTGCCTTTCCGCTACATCCTGGAAAATCAAGTTCCAAACCTTGCGCCGGGCTACCGGATCCAGGCCGTCCATGGGTTCATCCAGAACCAGGATGTCCGGCATCATACTCAGGCTTAGCATAAAAGCGGCATGTTTTTTCATTCCCCGGGAAAAACGGCGCAAAGGTCGCTTTTCATCCAGAGCAAAGACCGGCTTTATCTTCTTCCAGCGTTCCATATTAAACTGGGGATAAACCCGGCGGTAGAAATTAAGCATATCATTAAGATTGTCCTGAGGGAAAAAGTATATGTCATCGGGAATATAGGCAATACGCTGCTTGACGGCAGGATTATCGAAGACATCCTCCCCTTCAACGGTGATGGTTCCCTGATCGGGAATCAGTATTCCCACCATATGTTTGATCAAGGTAGTTTTGCCCGATCCGTTGGGACCTACGATACCGTAAATCGATCCTTTGGGCACCGAGATATTGACCTTATCCAAAGCGGTAAAACCATCAAAGGTTTTACACAGGTCACGCACTTCAATCATCAACTGGTTCAACCTCCCCTTTGCGCAAATCACAGTTTATCAAGATAAGACTTTATTTCCTCTTTGCTGACCCCTAAGTAGATCAGTTCCCGGGCTAATTTGAGGACTTCATCTATAAGGGCATCAATTTTCTCCCGGTTTACCCCGGGAACTGCTTCGGCAACAAAGGTTCCTTTACCGGTCACCTGATAAACATAGCCCTCCTGCTCCAGTTCCCGGTAGGCTCTCTGAATGGTATTGGGATTTATAGCCAGTATCTGAGCCATTTCCCGCACCGAAGGAATTTTTTCATCTGGTTTTAATACGCCCCGAATGATAAGATTCTTTAAGCCTTCTTTCACCTGTTCAAAAATAGGCTGAGGTTTTTTAGGGTCGATATTAATGATAGGAATCACCCCCTTTAACCACAGGTGTACTAAGTGTATTAAGTGTACTACGAGTATTAATACACGTCAAGCATAAAAATATAAGCGCCAAAAAGAATCTTCTCATGGGGTTTGTGCTAACATAGATAAAAATGGTTTCATTGGGGAGGTAGGAGAATTGGCGGATGCGAGTCCTTTTAATCTTGAAAATACGATTATGAACACCCTGGGAATCGAGATAGTGGAGTATACTCCCGAGCGGGTTGTTGCCACCATGCCGGTTACTCCCAAAACTCACCAGCCTTTCGGACTGATGCATGGAGGAGTATCCGTAGTAATTGCCGAGACAGTGGCTTCTGCAGGCAGTTACCAGTTCATCGATAAGGAAACCCAGCGGGCCGTAGGTCTGGAAATCAACGCCAATCATATCCGCAGTGTAAGCGACGGTGTAGTAAAAGCCATCGGAACACCGGTACATATAGGGCGCACTACCATCATATGGGATATACGCATCTACAATGAAGAAGAGAAACTGGTCTGCATTTCCCGCTGTACAATGGCGGTCATTCCTGCCAGGTAACCTGGTTCCGGAATCCTAAAACTTCCGAAACGGTTTTGGCAGCTCGCATAACATCGTCCCGGCAAACCGTAAAGTTTTTTTCATGCAGCACTTCTTGTAGGGGCCCTGATACGCTTATGGCCGCCACGATCTCTCCGTCAGCGCCAAATATAGGGGCAGCTATACAGCCTGTCTCCGGCAAAGCTTCGCCCCGGTCAATGGCATAACCCTGCCGGCGAATACCGGCTAACTCTTCCCGGAAACGTTCCTGATCGGTGATTGTATTCTTGGTTATGGGCATCAGGGGCTCATTCTGCAAAAAATCCTCAATTACCTGGGGTTTTTGCCAGGCTAGGAGAACTTTGCCCACACCTGTGCAATAGGCGGGAATACCTGCCCCCACCCGGGGGGCTAAGACCCCGCTGCCTCCTGCCCGGGAACTAACCACCAGTATGGCCATGCGCCCGGCATAAATAGCCACATGCACGGTCTGTTTGTACCGGTCTACCAACTGCCGCACTACCGGTTCAGCGGCCGTGGTCAGCTTTATGTTGGCGGAATAAGCCATACCCAATTCAAAAACTTTTACCCCCAAACGGTATTTTCCGTTATCACCCATGTATAAAAAATTGTGCTTTTCCAGGGTCTTGACCAATCCATGCACTGTGCTTTTGGGCAGCTGTACTTCCTGACTGATTTCGGTTATACCCCATTCCTGCTTCTCCCTGCTGTATAAGGAAAGTATAGCCAGAGCCCGTTCTACTGACCTGCTCATTGTTGGTTTCCCTCCAGCAAACAAGTATCCAGGAGAAGGGGGCTATCCCCTCTCCTGCCTGCCGCAGCGGCGTCAATCTATTAAAAATATAGTTACCCTCCGCGGTCCATGCATACCCAGCACCACCTGCATGGCTACATCAGCAGTACGGCTGACCCCGGTAATCAGGGTCCAGGCTGCAGGCGGGGACTGGTAATTTTGTAAAAGCCCTGCCAGCACCAGGCGGTCCTTTAAAATCTGCCCCTTTCTGACTATGCACATATAATGATCCGGGGCATGGGAGACCAGGCGCTCGCTGGCACGACTGTGCTCCAGCACCACGCTGCCTGTCTCTGCCAGAGCATATTGGCATCCGGTGATCCCCAGATCAGCCGACAGGACATAACTGCGGTAAGCATCCCCCGCCAACTCTGAGGAAAACTCTACCAGGAAGCCAGCCTGTTCCTGGAGCTTCTGCCAATCAATTTGCCTGGTTATGGCTTCATCGGCAACGATTATTTTTTCTATCTTGGCCTCGGCAACTATTTGCCCGATTCTGTCCTGCACCTCAGCGATATTTCCCAGTTCTTCTACCTGGGCTCCAGCCGCAATCGCCTTTTCTATAAAAATCTGAACCTCTCCCTGGTAGGCCTCGTCTTCCGGACTCATTATACTTCGGGATGCAGGCTTTGCCCAGGTTGCCGATTTCAGGCGTTCCAGAATAATTTCTCGTCTGCTCATAATCATTCCTCCTCATTGCTGTGAAAATGGCTTTCATGTCAGTAAAAAGGCAACCATTGTGTCATCGCGAGCGCGTAGCGCGTGGCGATCTCAATCGGGGAGACAGATAGACGAATGAGATTGCCGCGCCCCTTTCAGGGGCTCGCAATGACACATAAGAGGACTTTTCATTCATCGTGGCCTGTGCTTCAGGTGATAATTGTGAGCAGCGGCTTCCTGCTGCGCTGCCGCAGACCCGGCCAGCTGGGCGGCCTCCCTTTGCAGGTCTTCCTGCCAGCGTTCCCGAAAACTCTTTTCCGGCAGTTGCGGAAAATCACGACAGGTAAACCAACCTGACATGGGACCAGGCAGACTGGAAATATACCCGTCCTGGCTCCGCCGGTTGATATAGCTGCGAGCTATTTTAAGTCCCGATTTATAGAGAGCCGGATTCTGCATACCCCGGTTCATCAGCTCAAAAGCTGCCCGTTCCTTCAGGGAAACCCGGGTACCGCCGAACCTCTCGTCACCGGTTACCTTCATATGCCGGTAACGGCTGATCAGATCCAGATGGGGCGTTCCCCCGGGACAGACCGACTGGCATCCCCCGCACAGGGTACAGGCTTCATACAAATCCCGGGTCCGGTCCAGCCCCATAATCAGCGGAGCAATTACATTCCCCATGGGACCAGGATAGCACCAGCCATAGGGGTAGGCACCTACCCGCCCGTATATGGGGCATTGAATTCCGCAGCGCCCGCAGCGTATACAGCGCAGGGCTTCTTTTAAATGAGGATCCTGGTAGGCAGCACTGCGCCCATTATCAACAATCACTACATACATAGCTTCAGGGCCATCTTCTTCATCATCCCGGCGGGGTCCGTTGAGAATAGATACATAGCTGGTAATGGCCTGGCCGGTGCAATTTCTGGTCAACAAACCCAGCAGGTGAAAAGCATCGGCAAAACTGGCGCAGACCTTTTCTATGCTCATTAAAGCCACATGGACCCGGGGAGCAGAAGTAACCCAGCGGATGTTTCCTTCATTTTCCACCAGTATCAGACTGCCGGTGGAGGCTATCGCCTGGTTGACACCGGTTATGCCCATATCGGCTCTTTCAAACTTATCCCGCAGGAAAGTCCGCACATAACTGACAATTTCAGCAGCGGTCTCCGTATAGGGCATGTCAATGTGCTCCTGCAGGATAGAAGCAATCTCCTGGACAGTTAAGTTTATGGCCGGCCCTACAATATGAAAGGGAAGAGTACCACGCTGCTGGACGATGAATTCCCCCAGATCCCCCTCATAGATCTTTACCCCGGTCTCTTGCTCCAGGAAATGGTTCAGCCCTATTTCTTCACTTATCATGGATTTGCCCTTGGTGATGGTCTTAACCTGGTGTTTTTCCACCAGCCCTTTCACTAGTTGGCAGGCTTCCTCCGCATCAGCCGCCCACAATACCTGTATGCCGTTACTGGTGGCATTCTTTTCGAATTCCTCCAACAGCTGGGGCAAATTATGCAGGGTGTTCTCCCGGATCTGAGCTCCCAATGCCCGGGCTTTATCCTGCTCTTCTTTATCTCCGTAAGCCCCCATGGCGGTATCACACAGGTAGTTAAAAACCCCGGCCACCATAATCACAAAATCCCGCTGGGCGGTTTTGGCCACTTCTTCCCGGGCTACACTCTGAAAATCCTCGGGTCGCAACTTCATTATCCCTACCACCCTTCTAAATAGTTCCAGCCAACACTTCCGCCAGATGCCTGACCTTTCGTTCAGGATGATGGCGATGCAGGTATCCGCTGATGTTCAGAAGACAGCCGGGATCAGACACAACCAGCACATCCGCCCCGCTGGCCAGGAAGTTTTTAACTTTGTCGCCGACAATAGCTTCGGAAATATAGGGATATTTAACAGAGAACTGCCCGCCAAATCCACAGCACTCATGAGCCAGATTCATGGGAACCAATTCCGCCCCTTTAACGTTCTGCAGCAACATCTGGGGCTGCCGGTCGATCCCCAGAGCCCGCAGGACATGGCAGCTCTTGTGATAGGCCAGCTTGCCCTCAAAGCGGGCATTTACATCTTCAATACCGGCCACATCTACCAGGAATTGCGATAATTCATAGACCTTTTGCCCCAATTGCCGGGCTCGCTGCTGCCACTCCGGTTCATCAGCAAACAGCCGGGGATATTCATTACGGATAGTACTCACACAGGATCCGGAGGGACTGACCACCACTTCATCTTCTTCGAAAATCTCGATAAAACGGCGGGCGGCTTCCCTGGCCAAATCCAGATATCCAGCGGTTATGGCCGGCTGTCCGCAGCAGGTCTGTTCCTCATGGTATATCAAATCAAAGCCCAGCCTGGCCAGCAGGCGCACCGTGGCCTCGCCGACGGACACCAGAACTGCATCCACCGCACAGGGAATAAACAGGGAAACTTTGTTCATAGTAATCCCCTCCTTATAATTGAGCAGTCAGATGCCGCAGGGCACCTAGGGCTGGACTGTTCCATAAGCCTGAGCCAACAGAATAACGGGATGAGTAACTTGCTGCGATGTCAGGCCGGCTGACAGGTAAAAGCGGCATACCGGGCACTGGGTAATGACGGTATCGGCCTGGCTGGCTTCAATCTGCTCCAGGCGATGGGACCGGATGCTTTCCGACAATTCCCGTTGCTGCATGAAAAAGGTGCCAGCCGCCCCGCAACAGCGTTCCGGCTCTTCCAGTTCCCGTAGTTCCGCTCCAGGCAGGGATCCCAGCAGATTGCGGGGAGCATCCGCAACGGTTGGCGACCAGCCCCTATGGCAGGGCACATGATAGGTAAAGGTTTTATCCAGGGCAGGAGGAGTTTCAGACAGGCCTTTTTGCTGCAGGAAGTCGGTAACCTCGAATATTTTGCCCGCCAGAGCCTGAGCTTTCTCCTGCAGGGGATCATCCGCATCCAGCAGTTTGCTGAATTTCTCTTTCATCATCATGCCGCAGGAAGTGCAGTCGGTGATAACCGCCTCCACGCTGTCCAGATCAAAGACCTTAAGGTTGGCAGTCACCATTTCCCGGGCAGCGGCCAGATCCCCCTCGGCGATAACCGGTATACCGCAGCACACCTGCCCGTCAGGAATGACTACTTCCCAGCCATTGCGGGTAAGCACCTCCACCACCGCTACACCTGTATCCGGGTAGAGAAAATTGGTACCGCAGCCTACAAAATAGGCTACCCTGCCCCGCTGTTCTCCCTGGGCGGGGATAGTGCCGCTGTAGATCTGATCAAAGGACTTGCTGGCCAGCTGGGGCATCTCCCGGGCAACACCTATTTTTTGTGCCAGGGAACCTGCCTTGCTCATCAAGCCCGTCAGGCCGCGCTGCTTCAGCATCTTGCTCATGACAAAACCTTTCAATCCGCCGAGAGTGCCCTTGCCCACTTCAGCCCGGGCGGCAATAATGATTTCATCCACAGGTACTTTGCTGGAACAGGTTTGGGTACAGTTGGTACAGAGCAGGCAACGATCCAGGATTTCCCGGAAACGCTGGGAAACAGGCATGGTACGGAGAATTAATACCTGGTTTATCAGATTGAGCCGGTTGCGGGCTACATGGCTTTCCAGCAAATCCTCCAGGTAAACCGGGCAGGTAGCCTGGCAGTAGCTGCAATGGGAACACTTGTTGATAATCTCCTGGTAATTCTCCAATTTCAGCATTACTGTTGCCCTCCTTCCACCCAAATCTTGCCGGGGTTCATTATGCCACGGGGATCAAAGGCTGCTTTAATGCGCTTCATCAGATCAATCTGGACCTGATCCAGTTCCCAGTCCAGGTATTCCTGTTTGTGGATACCGATCCCGTGTTCCCCGGAGATAGTACCTCCCAATTCCAGGCCACGGCGGACCAGCATATCAATGGCCTGTTTGGCTTTGGCCGCTATCTCCTCATTGATCTCCGATTGCAGCACAGTGGGATGCATATTACCGTCACCGGCGTGTCCAGCCAGGCCGATCATGATGCCCACAGAAGCAGCAATTTCCTGGATGGCTCTCACCAAGTCGGGAATACGGCTGCGGGGTACGGTAATATCTTCAGTGATAGCCCTCTTGAAAATGGTCATTATGAAGGGATACATCGCAGAACGCGCTTTCCAGTAAACCCGAGCTACTCTTTCATCCTCCACTTCCCTTATTTCCCGGGCTTTCATATCCCGGCAAATTGCCTTGATGGTTTCGGCATCGTGCTCCACCTGGGCGGCGGTACCGTCTATCTCCATTAACAGATAAGCCTCGCCATCGGTAGGAAGGGGCGGGAAAACAAATGTGTTCATAACGGTAACCGCCAGCTTGATCATAAACTCCATCATAGACGGCACCGCGCCCCGGGCGATGATTTCCGATACAATTTCCGCAGCCTGGTCCAGGCTTTCACAGACCACCACCATAGTACGAGTTTCCGGGGGCAGGGTAAGCAGCCGGACATGAACCTTGGTAATTATCCCCAGGGTGCCCTCCGACCCGGTCATCAGGCGGGTAAGGTCATAGCCTACTGACTGCTTGACAAATTTGCCTCCGGTTTTTATTACTGATCCATCGGGCAGTACAACTTCCAGGCCGGTAACATAATTGCCGGTGGTGCCGTACTTGACTCCCCGCGGTCCTCCGGCCCGGGTTGCCACGTTGGCCCCCATGGTACAGACACTCATGCTCTGGGGATCCGGCGGATAGAAAAGACCCATTTTTTCAACCGCCCGGTGGAAGTTCTGCAGCACTACCCCGCCTTCCACAGTTGCGGTCATATTGGCCCGGTCGATTTCCACAATCCGGTTCATCCGTTTGGTATCAACTACTATACCGCCTTTTACCGGAGTGGCACCGCCTGACAGACCGCTGCCGGCTCCCCTAGGAGTAACGGGTATATAATGCTCATAAGCATAGGACAGAACCCGGGAAATTTCTTCGGTTGAAGTGGGCAGAACTACGGCATCGGGCGGCTGGGTCCGGAAATAATGGGTGGCATCGTTGGCATATGCCAGGAGATCTTCTGGTTGGAACAACACTTTACTCTCACCAATTAGGCCGGTTAAATCTTTTACCAAACCATTCATGGTATTCCCCCCTCTGATGGGTGTGTATTACCTTATATTCCTGTGGAACCAAGAACAGAATCCCAGGGCGGATTCCCGCCCTGGGATCAACCTTAAACAGCAATCTGTTTGTATCCCAGATCAAACACCTTTTGGTTTAAGTCATAAACGTCGCCTTTGAAGCGCTGACTAAGTACCTGGCTATAATCTTCAGCCTGCAGCGGTATTTCCGGCATGGCCGTCAGCGCGCCCATCAGCAGGATATTGGCGGCCTGGGCGTTGCCGGCTTCCTGAGCCAGCCGGGTGGCTTCCAACACCTGCACTGAACCGCATAAATATCTCAGTTCCTTCACAATAGCTTCGATCTCCGGATAGACAGCTTCTCCGATCAACACCGACAGGGGGTAGTTGGGGCGGGGATCAAAGATCACCTTGGTCTGGCTGTTGCCATATTCCCTGGCTACCCGCAAGGTTTCGATAGGTTCAAAGCCAATGATAATATGGGCTTCTCCCCGGGGGATAAGGGCACTGTACTGCTTGCGGGCGGAAATGCGTACATGGCTCATGACCGATCCTCCTCTTTGGGAAGCGCCATAGGTCTCGCCGACCGTAGTAAAATAACCCTTTTCTACCAGGGCGGAGGCCAGCAATTCAGAGGCCAGGATATTTCCCTGTCCTCCCACACCGCAGATAATAACATTGAGCGGATCCTTGCTAAGCTGCATAGTCATCAGGCTTCTCCCCCTTCCACCTTGATAGCTCCAGCCGGACAGAGACTGGCGCACACACCGCAGCCAACACAGACTACTTCATCAATTTCCGCTTTGCCGGTCTGATTGTTCCATATGTTGCCCGGACAACCCCAGGTTTTGCTGCAGAAACGACCGCAGCCGCAGTTGTCTCCCCGGCATAGCTCCGGATCAACCCATACCTTGCGCCGTCCTTTGCTGCGTACCGCCAGAGTGGCACAGGGCTGGCGCAGGATTAATACTTTCATCCCCGGTTTCTTAATCAAGTCATACACCACTTGGGTAGTGGCCTCGATTTCGTAGGGATCAGCTACCGTCACCGGACAACCAATTGCTTCTACGATTTTTTCAATAGACATGGCGTTGGCGGGCTGGCCCATGCAGTTGACCGGAATGCCGGGATGGGGCTGGAACCCGGTCATAGCCGTGGCGGAATTATCCAGGATCACAAACAGCATGTTGGAGTCATGGTAACGGGCATTTACCAGGCCCGGCAGGCAGGAATGGAAAAAGGTGGAGTCACCGGCCAGGGCTAATACCGGCTGATTGAAACCAAATCGAGTCAGCTGTCCTAACCCTTCTCCCATGTTGATCCCGGCACCCATGCAAGCCAGAGAGTGCAGCAAGAAGTGTCCGGCCCGCTGGCCGCCCATGGTATAACAGCCGATATCCCCCATGACTACGCCATTGCCCTCGTGAATGCGCAGGGTTTGCTTCAGCAGGAAGAAAGAAGCCCGGTGGGGACAGCCAGCGCAGAAGGTCAGATCCCGGGGCGGGATATTGACCACAGCTTCAGCAGGTACCTCACCGGTCTTGGAGGACTGGTAAGTAATATCCATTAAGGTGGCCAGGGCATTAAGGACTACATCAGGATTCAGCTCGAAAGACTGGGGCAGGGCACTCTTTTTGTAACGGCCGTACAGCTGTACGTTCAAGCCGGGATTGTGGGCGATGATATTGGCCACATTCTGTTCCAGGAAGGGATCCACTTCTTCGACGACTAAAACCCGGGGGCTCTTGCGCAGGTATTTGAGCACCAGTTTCTCCGGCAGGGGCCAGGTGCAGCCCAGTTTCAAGATGCCAACTTTATCTTCCAGCCCCAAAGTCTCCACTGCTTCCACACTGTACAGCCAGCCAGTTCCGGAAGTGATTATCAACAGCTCTGGCTGTTCCGGTCCGCTGTACCAGTTGAAGGGGCTTTCCTCAAACAGTTCCTGGGCCTGATCCAATTTAGCCCACAGCACATCATGAAACCAATTGATAGCTATCAGTTTATCCCATTCTCCTATGGGTACCGGCGAACTGGGGCTTTCCGGCAGTTCCCCCAGGGTAACATTGCCGCGCCCGTGGCAGATGCGGGTTACACTGCGTACCATCACTACCTGCCCAATTTTTTCCGACAGTTCAAAACCATAGACGATCATATCTTTGGCTTCCTGAAAGGTAGCCGGTTCCAGCAGGGGAATTCCTGCTGCCCGGGCTTGATGGCGGGAGTCAAACTCATTGGTGCTGGAGTGGGCATTAGGATCATCGGCCGTCAGTAATACCACCCCGCCCTTGCACCCTGACAGGGCAGCCGTGTGCAAGGCGTCCCCTATGGTAAGCAAGCCGTTCTGTTTGACCACGCATAAAGCCCGGACTCCCCCAAAGGAAGCGCCCATGCAGGCCTGGAAAGCACAGTTTTCATTGGTGGACCACTCCGCGTAAAGGTTCATTTCATCAGCTACATGTCCCAGCATGGTCAGAATTTCTGAAGAAGGCGATCCGGGATAGGCTGCTGCGAAACGAACTCCGGCTTCCAGAGCACCCCGGACAATGGCTTCATTGCCCTGCATCAGGAAGGTTTTTCCCGGTTCATTGACCGTGACCATCCATTCCATCAGAACCCCTCCTTTGCCGATGATTCTGCTATGATCTCCCGGTAGGGCGAGGAAGATAAATCAACAAAGGGAGTCAGCTTCTGCTCGTCGACGGCCTGTTTTATGTTCCTCAAACCGCGAACCTTCTTGTTGTGAGAAGCCCCGCGCAGCCTCTCCAATTCTTCACTTGGGTACTCCTCTATCTGCAGCAGATTAGCCTCCCTGGCTTTATCCAGCAGTTCCCGGCCCCGCTCCGTGCGTACTATTACCGTGTTCCATCCGGCTTCCGGTTCAAAAGCCCCCACGGAAATATCTGCCAGTTCCGAGGTCATATCCAGGCAGTAGCGGCACCCCGGCCTGATGTAGGACTGGACCGTCTCCACCGGAATCTGCTTGATTCCTTCGTTGGTATATAACTCTACGGCATGCTGGGGAATGGCCATCCGCAAAAAGGTAAGATCAGGATATGTGCTGGCTAAATAATCTTTGAAGGACCAGGAAAGAGACCACATGCAGAACAGACCGATGCTCAGCACATCCAGGGGAGGACTGTCAGCCGGCTTATTGTAATCCATTTTGCGCAAAGCCTGAACCTGACAGGGGCGTCCCACTACCGCCAGCTTTTCCATGCCCTTCTCCCTGGCCTCCATGATTTTTCTCAGACTGGGACTGGCCAGGAAACGGGATCCAGCGGCTTTGCGGATGTCCTCCTCCTGGTCGGCTAAATAGGGCTGGGGAGTCAGCGGGTCTCCGCTGCCGGTTATTAATACTCCCTCCACCATATTGTTGTCCAGAGCCGTCTGCAGCAGGGTGCTTACCGTACCGCCGTCCTGCTGGTCCTGAATCGGTTGGAGCCTTCTCACCCGGAAGACCGTTTGATATGCCCCGATATCGGAGTCATAAGGAACATCAGCCAGGTAGCGTTCATTTATGGCTTGCCAATCAGTTAAAGTACGGGGGCATACTGAATAGCAGCGCCCATGCTCAACCGGACAATCAAAGCGCAGCACCAGGTGATCCTCGATATTTTTCAAGTATGGGCACCAATCCAGACAGGCCCCGCACAAGGCGCAGGCAGAGGTGCTCAAAACCTCCGCTTTCAACTGCATTCCACCAGGCATTGTATCGACCTCCTTCTATGGTTTTTGCAAAGTAATCGTGCTGTTTGCCAGTGCTCCATCCCCCTTTCTTTGTTCTGTGGTACGGAACATCGTTCAATATAACGGATATAGTGAAGCTGGAATTATGCAGCAAGTGTTGGATTGGAGAAAAGGTATGCGGTAGAAAGGCAGTGTTGAAATTATGCTAAAATTTTTAAATTTCTATTTATTTTGTAAGTTTCGGTGCCGACCACTTCAACTCCTTTTTTGTGAATGTTTTCTCATGCAATTTGGTCTGTTCTCTATAAACTATGCACACACCGGCAGTTAAATGATAAAATTATGTAAACAGACTGGCATAATTGCCCAGAAACAAGCACTAATAAGCTTATCCAGAGAAAGTTTTCCAGCTCAGTCGCGTATAAATGGTTAACAGTATGGAACTAAGGAGGGTTTTTGGTGCACAAAAAGCGTTTAAGAAGTATGGTGGTTCTTGCCCTTTGTTTTCTGCTGGTATTTCCGGCATCCGCTCTGGGAGCCAAAGAATTCTCAGATGTAAAGGGACATTGGGCCGTATCTTATATTGAAAGCCTGGCCTCTCAGGGATACATAAACGGTTATCCCGATGGTACCTTCAAGCCTGACCAAACCATGACCAAGGCGGAATTCACCACGGCTTTGATCGGTTGCCTGGGAATTACCCCGTCAACCCCTTCGAAGGACAGCTTCAGTGATACCAAAACCCACTGGGCCCGTAAATACATAGAGGAAGCCGTTGCGCGCGGGATAGTAGTTCCTTCAGAATCTCCGCAGGGTTTTGGTCCTGATCAAAATATCCTGCGCAGTCAGGCAGCAGCTATGATTGTGCGGGCTTTGAACATTACCGTCTCCAAGACCTCTGGCGGAACAATGCAGTTTACGGACCAGGATGATGTAGACCGCAGCCTTTACCGGGACCACATTATGGCCGCTTATGATGTCGGGATTATAAAAGGATTTACTGATGGTTCTTTTGCTCCTTTCCGGGCTATGACCCGGGCTCAGGTATGCACCGTACTGGTGAAGATGCTGGAGGTTAAGGGGGACGGCACTTCCACACCGGTCACACCGGTAACGGGGTCAATTAAGTATTTGGCCGTAGGCGACGAGCTCTTTAGTCTCAGTACCAATTCAATGATAATCAAGTCCGGCTTCTCGGAGGTCCCTGTATCCAGCCTGTCAGTAACCGGAGATGCTTTAACCGTTAATGGAAAATATGTATATGGACTGGACCGCACTACCGGCAACCCTGATGTGGTGATCGGCAGTACCCGTTATACCGTCAGCCGGCTAGTGGTAAACGGCGATAAACTGGTGGCTTTTCCGGTCACCCGCCATATACACAGCCTGGTGCTGGATGACCACAAGTATAACTGTGATTATATCAGAATGTATGTGAACTCCCGGGATGAAGGCCTATACCTGGCTGACTTGACGGTAATAGACCAATATACCGTTGAGATTCAGGACAAAGAATACGATCTGCGGGATGACAAAATTACCATTGAAGTTAACAAAGATTTCTACGACATTGTCAGAATAAATTTGAACTCCAGCCAGACTGTTCCCCAGTTGGAAGAAACGAACCCAGTGGTTTTCCGGGGTTTGCGTATGTCCGATATATCCGCCATCTTTGTAGGCCGTGACACCCTGGATCTGGACAAGATAGATACTATTTACTTCTATATTAACGGTGAGCGTTACCGCCTGTCCGATGTGACCATTGATGCTTCCACTAATATAATCGTGGGCAGCAAGAGCTATAAAGCTGATAAAGTTATCCTGGCCATCGATAATTGGAACTACGTGATTGAGGATATCTCCTACCGCAAGGGCAAAATTGTCTTGTATTTAGAAGAAGGCGATCTGGTGGACTGGGTGCTGTTCAACGATACCTACAGGGATTCCAAAGACATCACAATAGTGAAAGGCACTACCAAGTATGATTTTGAAGATGTCCTGGTGGTGGAAACCAATGTGGTGCGCATTGAGAGAAAGAATTACAACATACGGGACAATGACATCAAATGCTTGGTGGACAATAAACTGTGGGACATTAAACGCATTGAATGGCTTTCCAACCTGGACATGGTGAAGATTACCGCGGAAGAGTCTAAGGATACTCTCTGGGGTATTCAGCCCAAAAACTTCATTTTCTACGATGAAGATGGCCGCAAGATCTACCAGGGAGCAGACGACAACGTGACCATCTACATCAATAAGAAATGGCTGACTTTTGATGATATCCGCATAACCGATCCTTCCACCTGCACTTACAACGGCCGCAGCTATGATCTGATAGGGCTGAGGCTGAGCATTAAAGATGACGTTTACGTCATCCAGGAAACCAGTTGGTCCAGCAGCGGGGTATTAAGAATCTACCTGGAAGAATATTAATGTGAAGCTGAAAACCGGGGCAATCGACCCCGGTGAGAATGTCAAAATATTTGCTAAAAGAGATCGCCACGTCGTTGCGCTCCTCGCGATGACATACCAAAAGGCCATCTTATGTGTCATTGCGAGCCCCGGAGGGGCGTGGCAATCTCGAACGTCTGACCGCTAATAGACTTCTTTGACAGTCTGACCGGGGCAAGTCAACCCCGGTTTTCTTGTCCATATTTTTCCTGGTGAAAGCAAATATAGTTTATGGAAGTATAGATTAACAAAAGGATTTATGCAGGTTAGCAGTTCCAATATTCACAGGAGGTTTTCTAATGAAGAAAAGATGGTTGATACTAATTGCTGTGGTCGTCTTGATCTGTGGCCTTGCTGCCGCTACCTGGGCCGACCAGCCCATCAAGCTGGTGGTAAATGGCAAGGAGATAAAACCCGACGTACCAGCCCAGATCATCGGCGACCGGACCATGGTCCCGGTGCGCTGGATAGCTGAGGCCTTAGGTGCTGAAGTAGAATGGGATGCGGAAAACAGAACCGTAATTATAAGGACCAAAGGCAGCACCCCGGAGAGCCCGGAAAGCGATCAGGCTGCAGTTTTTAAAGTAGTCGAAGACTTCGGCCAGCGCCTGAAAAATGTATCCTTGCTGGCCCCGGATGATGTCGTAACCAAAAGCATAAAAGAAAACTATGCTGAGTATGTATCTCCGGAACTTTTAGCCCAGTGGCAGAAAGATCCTGCCAATGCTCCTGGAAGATTAACTTCCAGCCCCTGGCCGGAGCGCATTGACATTGCCCAGATCGTTAAATTGTCGGATACCAAATATCAGGCCAAAGGTGACATTATTGAAGTAACCAGTATGGAGATGGTTGAAGGCGGTTATGCTGCCAAGCGGCCCATCGTCCTTGAAGTAGAAAAGAAAGATAACCAATGGCTTATTACATCGGTAAGTCTGGATATTTATGGGCAAGCCAGTCCCACCACCTACCAGAACAAACAGTATGGTTTCAGCTTCCAACTGCCGGAAAGCTGGACAGGCTACACCGTAATCTCTGATCAGTGGAAGGGCTATGCCATAGACGGTTCCAGGGAGGAGCCTGTGGAAACCGGTGCGCTGATAAATCTCCGCCATCCCCAGTGGACCATGGAAGATCCCCGGCAGGACATCCCTATTATGGTGTTCACCCTGTCCCAGTGGAACGCATTACAGCAGGAAAAATTCAGTGTGGGCGCTGCTCCTGTAGGCCCCAAGGAACTGGGGCGCAACAGTCAATATGTGTTCGCCCTGCCCGCCCGCTATAACTTCGCATTTCCTACTGGGTATGAAGAAGTGGAAGAGATTTTGGCCAATGATTCTTTGAAAACCTGGGAAGGGCCCCTGGCGCCGGAACAAGCGGAGAAAGCCATTAAAGAAACTGCCGCCAAGATGATCAAGGCATTGAGCAGCAAAGACGCTGACACAATTGCGGATCTGGTTCATCCCACTCAGGGAGTCCGGTTTACTCCCTACACTAACGTTTCTTTAGAGAATGACCTGGTTTTCAGCCAGAAAGAAATGCGCAGCTTTTTCCAAGACCAGAAGGTCTACCTGTGGGGCTATTACGACGGCTCCGGCGAACCCATTAATCTGACTCCCAGTCAATACTATGAAAAGTTCGTCTATGCTGAGGATTATATCAACTCCAAACAGGTAGGCTACAACCAGGTGCTCAGCAGCGGCAACGCCCTGGAAAACCAGTTTGAGGTCTACAGCAACCCCATAGTGGTGGAATACTACTTCCCCGGATTTAATCCGGAGTATGACGGCATGGACTGGAGAAGCCTGCGTTTGGTTTTTGAGTCCTACCAGAATGATTGGAAGTTGGTAGGTATCATAAACAACCAGTGGACCATATAACCCTTAGTTGAGTAATAGACCTCCCAACAGCAAGCTGGGAGGTTTTTTAATAGGCAAAGAGAATATCTACTGTAGATAAAACCGAGTTAAAGATGAGTTCATGTCTGGCAGGTGGAAATATGGGCCTCAATAATCACAGCTTTGAATTCGTATGGGGAAACACAGACTTTCGTCAATTTGCTGATAAGCTGTCGGTGATCATCTTTGCCTTCTATGAGGACAAGTATGTCTATGTGAATCCGGCCTTTGAGCAGGCATTGGGGTATTCGTCAGAAGAAATGCTGCAGAAGAATGTTTGGGACATCTGCCACCCGGACTATCAGGAATTAGTATGTTACCGGGCTCGAGCCCGCCTGCGCGGGGAAGAAGTGCCATCCAACTATGAAATCAGGGCTATCCGCAAAGATGGCAGTGATTTGTGGGTAGATGTGTTTTTCAATATAACCAGAATCGGCGGAAAGACCATCAGCATTGTGGGCGCCTATGACATTACCGAACGCAAGCGCTTGCAGGAGGCCTTGGCCCAGAGCGAAGCCAAGTACCGGGCCGTGGTGGAAGAACAGCGGGAGCTGATAATACGCTATTTGCCTGAGGGGCAGATTACTTTTATGAATAACGCCTTCTGCCGGCAGTTCAATATTGACAGCGACACCATGCTGGGAACCCAGATTGCCAGCAGGTTGTTTGGCCAGCAGCCTGGTGTTCTGACCGAAGTACGGGAAAGCCTCAAATCAGGCCAACCCTTTTGTGTTTTAGAACAAGAAATCAAACCGGCAAATGGGGAAAGCACCTGGCTGGAATGGGTGTTCAGCGGCTTGAAAAATGAGAACGGGGATATTTTTGAATACCAGGCAGTAGGACGCGATATTACCGAACGCAAGAAAACCCAGCAAATGCTGCAGGAAGCCCGGGACAGGCTGGAATTAAGCGTCCAGGAACGCACTGAGGAACTGAATAGAAAGAATATGGAACTGACCCTGCTTAACCATAATTTGAACATGGTTATCATGAATATGTCTGACGGGGTTTTTATCATTCACAGGTCAGGCAGTTTTGAATGGCTGAACCCGGGTCTAAAGAAAACCTGGGGAAATATTTACCGGGATTTGGAGGAGCATTTTCGGGCTTGGGTCAGTGATGAGAACAACCAGTACATGCAGCGCCTTTTCGTGAAGGGCGAGTCTTTTCAGGACGAGGAAATCAGTGTTCCTTCGCAGGGAGTCACCCTGCGCTTCCTGGCTTCAGGCACCCCTACTTTGGCTGAGCAGGGTGTGATAGACAGCGCGGTATTAATTCTACGCCCTATTAAAAACGTCCATCACCTGGTCAACCGCTTCAGCGGTTCCACCGCTCGCTTCCGTTTTGAGGACATAGTTACCTGCAACCCCCAGATGAAAGAAACCATCGAAGTTGCCAGGATGGCCGCCCGCAGTTCCAGCAATGTTTTGATTGAAGGAGAAAGCGGTACCGGCAAAGAGCTTTTTGCCCAGGCTATTCACAATGCCAGCAAACGCTCAGCGGGTCCATTTGTGGCCGTGAACTGCGGCGCCATTCCCCGGGAACTGATTGCCAGCGAGCTGTTTGGCTACAGCGAGGGAGCTTTTACCGGAGCTAAAAAAGGAGGTAATCCCGGAAAATTCGAACTGGCAGACGGTGGAACCCTGTTTCTGGATGAAATCGGGGACATGCCTCTAGAGCAGCAGGTGGCACTGCTGCGGGTCATCCAGGAGAAGAGCGTCAGCCGCATCGGCAGCAATCAGGTCATACCAGTGGATGTGCGGATTATCTGCGCCACCAACAAGAATTTGCTGGAACTGATGCAGACCGGCCGGTTCCGCCAGGACCTGTATTATCGCTTAAATGTAATCAACCTGCGCATACTGCCTCTCAGAGAACGCAAGGAAGATATCCCGGTGCTGTTCCAGCACTTTTTGCAGCAGATGAACCAGGAAGGCAATCAATTATCCCAACAGGATGTTATAGAGCATCTTTTATCCTATGACTGGCCGGGCAATGTCCGGGAACTGCAGAATGTGGTAGAACGCTTCGTGCACCTGGAGCATATGCCGGACCGTTCCTGGCACCATCATATCGGCCAAACCCTGCTGCCAACCCGCCAGAACGACGACGGTAATTTGAGCATCCAGCAGGCCCACGCCCGCTACAAAAACGAACAGCTGGAAAAGCAGCGCCAGCAGATTGTAAGACTGCTGGAAGTACATCAAGGCAACGTAAGCAAAGTCGCCAAAGAAATGGGTATCTCCCGCAGCACCCTGTACCGGAAAATGAAAAGTTTAAGTTTTGATTAGACAGCGTATTCACTGTTGTGTATCATGGTGTTTCACTTATCGATACATAGCGAAACACCTTGATACATCCTGCGCCAGTCTTTTCCCTCTCGCAAATGCTGTGCTCTCCTTTTAACCTGCCTTTTCCCAATTCCTAACTGGCAAGCTTAGATGGCATATATTTTGCAGATACTAGTTAGCAGGAATGCTCCGAACGGGTCACTATACCAAATAACCAAGGAGCCAGATAACATATAAAAGGAGTGTAGAGTATGGCATTTGAGAGAAGATGGCACAAATGGTATGATCCTGACGTTCCCACCCAACTATACTATCCTGTAACCACTATGAAAGATGAATTTATCAAATGGGTGCGTGCCCAGCCCAGCAAACCGTACATCGTCTGCAACGACAAGGTTTACACCTACAAAGAAACCAACGAAATGGCCAAAAGACTGGCTAATGCACTCCTGAGTCTGGGAATTAAAAAAGGTGACAGAGTTGCCCTGGCCTTGCCCAATATTCCTGAATTCGTTATCTCAGCCCATGCCGTTATGAAAACCGGCGCCATCCTGGTGCCGATCAATCCGCTCTATACGCCCCCGGAAATGACCTATAATTTCTGCGACAGCGGTTCGGAAACGGTCATTGCTTTCGGTCCAGTTGCCCCGCAAATCCTGGACCTAATGCGCTCCGGAAAAACTCCTCTGAAAAAACTGATTGTACTGCAGGTACCTGGCAAAGAAGTAACTTTGGAGCAGGCTCCCGACATTTATGACTTCGCTACTCTGGTTAGCAATGCCAGCAACCTGGAACCCGATATTCACCTGGACTATGATGACATCGTAATTCTGCAATACACCGGCGGAACCACAGGGGTTCCCAAGGGATGCTGTCTTACCAACCGCAACTTCGTCGCCTTTTTCACCATTTTTATCGAATGGGCTAAATCCATGTTCCCTCCCGAAGAGTTACGCACCTTGTGCACGGTTCCGCTGTACCATATTTATGGCTTTAACATGCAGATTAATGGGAATCTGGCCAGCGGCGGCACTATGTGCCTGGTACCGGAAGTAACTCCCGACAATGTGCTGGATGCTATCAACAATTTCCTGCCAACTTACTGGCCGGCGGTTCCTGCTCTGATTCAGATGCTCAACATGCATCCCAAGCTGCCTGAATCCAAAGCCAGCTCGATTAAATTCCTGCTGTCCGGTTCTGCTCCCCTGCCCGTGGAAGCCATGGAGAAATTTGAGGAGATTACCGGGTCTACGATTATTGAAGGTTTTGGCGGCACAGAAACCACCAATGGAGTTATCTGCAACCCCAAAGGGAAACGCAAGCCCGGCTCCATAGGCATTCCTTTCCCGGACATGGATGTCAAAATTGTGGATCTGAAGAACGGCGTAGATGAAGTGCCCATCGGCGAACCTGGTGAATTAATCATCAAGGGTCCCCTGATTATAGAAAAGTATTGGAACAAACCTGAAGAAACGGCTAATGCCATCAGGGATGGATGGTTTTACACCGGTGATATCGCCGTTATGGATGAAGATGGTTATCTCACTATCGTGGGACGCACCAAGGATATGATTATTTCCAGCGGTTTCAACGTCTATCCCCGGGAAATAGACGAGCTGCTGTATACCCATCCTAAAATCCAGGACGTTGGCGCCATTGGTGTACCCGACCCCATCCGCGGCGAAAGCGTCAAGGTGTTCGTGGTATTGAAGCCGGGTGAAACCATGACCGAAGAAGAAGTCATCGAGTTCTGCCGGCAATCCCTGGCAGCCTATAAAGTGCCCAGGTACGTTGAATTCCTGGATGACATCCCCCGCACCAACATGAAGAAAGTCGACCGCAAGGCACTGCGGGAGATGGAAGCGGCCCGCCGCGCCAAGGAAGGAAATAACTAATTAATATCAGCCGTCACGCCCCGCAGCATGTCATATTACCTGGTTTGTTGAAGGGCAATATGGTATAATAAATTCTGCTGTGGGGGCGTGGCTCAGCTGGGAGAGCACCTCGTTCGCAACGAGGGGGTCAGGGGTTCGAGTCCCCTCGTCTCCACCAGGTTTTTAAGCTCTTGGGGTACTGTTTGTACTGCATAAGTACTGCATAAGTGCAGTAAAACTACTGCAAAAGTACCTGTAAAACCGTTGTTTTCACTGTTGCTTAACTGTTGCAACAAAGTTTGTAATGAACGCAGAAAAAAATTATCCAGGGCTGTACCCTGGATAAAAATTATATGGGATTCTATATTATTTTTAT
>LFSR01000003.1 GCA_001513155.1 Syntrophomonas sp. DTU018 | reverse complement strand
ATACAATTTCCTGATATGCTCTAATTGGGCCATCTTAATCATTTCCTTTCCTCCCGTACGATTATCGTGCCAACAATAATCATACAGGATTGGAATATTAAGGTGGCCTATTTTTTCGCCAGCATCTGGCCTAATTTTAGGGTAGCATTAACACTGGTAGAGTCTGAGCACAGTTCCATGTCAGTATGTATTGCCGCCCAGGCCGCTGGGGCCAGAGCGGTCAGTGCTACTTCTTCCTGTGGTTTAGCTTTGATGTATGAGCTTTTGTACGTGGCGGCTTCCTGCCGTTTGCCCATTACCCTGGCCTGTGTCAACCGGGCTTTGTCAGGGCCGATCAACATCAACGCCGATCACTCCGACTCCATGGGGGCCCGGGATTCGGGCTGGATTCAAATCTATGCCGAGAATAACCAGGAAGCCTACGACAATTTCATCATGGCCATGCCCATAGGAGAGCATCCCAGTGTACGCCTGCCGGTGATGACCTGTATGGATGGCTTTATTACCAGTCATGCTGTGGAGAACATAGAACTTTTAGATACCGATGTGGTGCGTAAATTTGTAGGAGAATACAATCCCGAACATTACCTGCTGAAAAAGGAAAACCCTTTGGCAGTGGGACCTTACGGTATAAGTGCCTATTACATGGAACAGAAGGTCATGCAGGCGGAGGCCATGAAAGCGGCTAAGGCTCGCATCCTGGAGGTAGCTGCCGAGTTTGCCAGGATTTCCGGCCGGCATTATGGCTTGCTGGAAGAGTATAAGATGGAAGATGCTGAGCTGGCCCTGGTCCTGATCGGATCTACGGCCGGAACTGCCAAAGCGGCGGTGGATAAGCTGCGGGAGGGAGGGGTAAAAGCTGGGTTGGTAAAAATACGGGTCTTCCGTCCCTTCCCGGGAGAGGAACTGGCCCAGGCTTTGGGCAAAACCAAGGCAGTGGCGGTTATGGACCGGTCAGAAGGCTTTTCGGCCAATGGAGGACCGGTATTTGCCGAGACTCGCAGCGCTCTCTATGACCTGCGGGAGCGGCCCTATCTGATCAATATTGTTTATGGACTGGGTGGACGTGATATGAAGGTGGAGGATATTGAAAAGATATTCTCCAGGCTGGCTGATATAGCTGCTACCGGGGAGATCGGACCGGTTTATACTCATATGGGCCAAAGGTCAAGGGAGGAGAAGGTATGAGCTCGGGAGATAAGGTATATAACTTGAAACGGGAAGTAGAGAAGCAGCCCCGGTTTACCGGCGGGCACCGGCTCTGTGCAGGCTGCGGCGCCGGAGTGGTAGTAGCAGGGGTGCTGCGGGCTCTGGAACCGGAGGACCGGGCTGTGGTGGTCAATGCCACCAGCTGCCTGGAAGTATCTACTTTTATGTATCCCTATACTGCCTATATGGACAGCTATATACATTCGGCTTTTGAAAACGCTGCTGCTACCTGTGCAGGAGTAGAAGCGGCTTATAACGCTTTGCGGCGCCGGGGCAAGGTGGAAGGGACCGTTAAGTTCATCACTTTTGCCGGGGACGGCGGCACTTATGACATAGGCTTTCAGTCCCTTTCCGGAGCCATGGAGCGAGGTCATGACATGGTGTATGTATGTTACGACAACGAGGCTTACATGAATACGGGGATTCAGCGTTCCTCCTCAACACCTCGCTTTGCCAGCACAACTACTTCTCCGATTGGTTCGGCACAGCCTGGCAAGAGGCAGAACAAAAAGGATTTAACGGAGATTATGGTGGCTCACCGTATTCCCTATGTGGCTCAAACGGCTCCTTTGGGCAATTTCAAGGACCTGCACACCAAGTCGCGCAAAGCCATTTATACGCAAGGACCTTGTTTCTTAAATATTTTATCCCCCTGCCCCCGGGGGTGGGACTATCCTATGGCTAAGCTGGCAGAGATAACCAGGCTGGCGGTGGATACCTGTGTATGGCCCCTTTTTGAAGTGGAGGAGGGAGTGTGGCACCTGAACTACATCCCTAAAAAAAAGCTGCCGGTAGAAGAGTTCCTCCGCCCCCAGGGCAGATTCCGTCATATGTTTGCCCCAGGCAATGAATGGATGATCGAAGAAGCGCAAGCCTATGTGGATCAAAAGTGGGAACGGCTGCTGGAGCTAACCGGTGCTTAATTCGCCGGTAAATAAATCCGCAAAATATGCTATGATATCTGTTAATAAGGGGGGTTGCCCGTGGAACAGACAATTTTTACTAATGAGGTTATTCTGGCCTGGCTCCAGTACTTTTCCCAAAACGTAGACATCAACCTGGCCCAAGTGAGAATGCTGGACATTACCGGCAGGAACAAGAACCTGATTCCTACCGTGATGCACAACCGGGCGGTTTTAGTGTTTACCGACGCCGGACACCCGGATATATTTTACGATATGTGGAATGCAGAGCTGGGAGACTGCGAAATCTGGTACAATGAGGGATCTGATCCATCCGGGCCTATCAAGCACGATAGAGTTGCCGACATGATTCATCGTGGCATTAATGCATCAGCAGCCATGCTGGTAATAAATCCTAATGCAGCTGTCAATATTCCCATAGGTATTGAGAACAGCAGGTTTTCCTGCGGGTCAGTTCATTATGTATGCCGGGAAGTCCGGGCTATCATAATGAGTAAGCTTAATGTCGGGGACCAGGATAATATATGTATAATATCCGGTGAAAGCATTGCCGTAGAAGCAGCTATGATTGCCGGCGAAGGCAGTGTTATTGCCGTGGAATATGATCCCCGGGACCGGGAGACCATGCAGTGCAATGTGGACAAATTTGGACTCAATAATGTGATAATAGTTGAGTCTTTAGATAATGGTGTGTTGCAGGAACTGCCCGTGCCCAATAAAGCCTTTATTGTGGCTTCGCCCCGGATTGACAGCGAAATACAGAGTCTTTTGGAGGTAAACCCGGCGGTGGAATTCCTGATCTACACGTTGGACTTTGAGATTCTTACCTCCATGCCTGAATTGCTTCGAAAACATGGCTTGGAGCGCACGGAAGCCATCCATGTAGAGGTATCCCGGGTCAACAGCAAGAAAATGGTGGAGCCTTTTCCCGCTCCCTGGCTGATCTCGGCCCGAAAGGCAGAGCAATAGCAGAAACAACATACTTTAGGCCAGTACGCAATAGCAGAGGCAGAAGAGAGGAACAAACTGGATGGAGCTAAGTATACTACTAGTCAAGCAGATCGGCTCATTGTTTTTGATCATATTTTCCGGCTACGTTGCGAAAAAGTGTAACATTGTTAAGTTCGAAGACAGCAAGGCACTTTCCAAGCTATGCCTTTATTTAATTTTCCCCTGTGTAATAATCGATTCGTATCAGATCGAATACTCCCGGGAAAAGATGCTGGGGCTGTTACTGGCCATTATTGCCGGTATCGTTGTGCACATAATATATATTGCTCTAAGCTATGGGATTAAAAAGATTATTACCATCAGTTCCATCGAAGAAGCATCCCTGATTTATTCCAACGCCGGTAATTTGATAATCCCTTTGGTTGCTTATGTATTAGGACCGGAATGGGTGTTTTACTGTAGTGCTTATCTGGCTGTTCAGACCGTCTTTGTTTGGACCCATGGCAAATCAATTATCCGCGAAGTCAGAGACTACGACTTAAAGCAGTTATTGCTAAACCCCAATATCATTGCCACTATTCTGGGCATGCTATTGTTTGTTACCAATACATCTTTGCCATCGGTGGTTGGGCATGCCATTACTGTCACCGGCAGCATGGTGGGACCCATCAGCATGATAATTACGGGTATTATTATTGGCAATATGGACTTAAAAAAGGTCTTCAACAATGTTCGTGCTTATATGGTATCTGCTGCCAGGCTCATAATCTACCCTCTTATAACCGTTTTGCTGTTCTGTTTCAGCGGTATGGTAAGCTGGCATCCCCAGGCTGAGAAAATCCTGCTGATTGTTTTATTGGCCAGTGCTGCTCCAACCGCTTCCATGATTACCCAATTGGCGCAAGTCTATGACAAGGATTCCTACAATGCCAGTGTTATCAATGTGGTGTCAATACTGTTCTGTATTATCACCATGCCGGCGATTGTATATATATATCAAGTCTTATCCAGCTAAATTGCAGTCTTCACCATTGGCATGCTCTCTATATCCATAGTAAATCCAGACTATTATCAGGGCATACACCGTAGGGTAGATGATGCTTTTGTTAGAACCAGAGCGTTCCATTCATGCCTTTGATAAGCAAGAGAACTGCCTCAAGCAGTTCTCTTGACAGAATGTCGATAAAGGTTATGAAAGAGATTGCCACGGCACTTCGTGCCTCGCAATGACAAAGAGCCTTCTTTCGTGTCATTGCGAGGAGCGTTAGCGACGCGGCAATCTCAAACGT
This sequence comes from Syntrophomonas sp. DTU018, assembly GCA_001513155.1. GTDB lineage: Bacteria > Bacillota > Syntrophomonadia > Syntrophomonadales > Syntrophomonadaceae > DTU018. Next base: position 45,298 of record LFSR01000003.1, on the reverse strand, counting down.
CTAACTTTAATAAGCTTTTTTTGATAATCTGAGAGAACTGCCCCGGGCAGCTCTCTTGATGGCTTTTGCAGCCAAGGATCATTACCGCCCTTTAAAAGCTGCTTTGCGTTTGTTAAACATGGCGTCGCTTCCTTCGACGAAATCCTCGGAGCCCCCACAGTCGGCTATATTGTATCGCTCCATATCCATCTGAGATTCAATCCCCTGCAGCATGGCGTGATTGATCAAGGCCTTGGCATGGGCATAGGCTTTGGTGGGCCCGTTGGCCAGTTTGGTAGCTAATCTAAGGGTCTCCGCTTCCAACTGGTCGGCAGGCACCACTATACTTGCCAGTCCCAGGCGCAGTGCTTCTTCTGCCGTGATGGGTTTATCCAGCAGCACCATCTCCATTGCTTTTGCAATTCCTACGGTCTTAGGTACAGTTATAGTCCAGGCTCCGTCCGGGCTTAATCCCACTGAGGTGTAAGCCTGAGCTAAAGTGGCCTTGTCTGACATGATGCGTAAATCACAAGCCATGGCTAGGCTCATGCCCACTCCAAAAGCCGGTCCATTGATTGAAGCAATTACAGGTTTGGGTAATTTACGCATGGTGCTGACTACTACCCCAAGTTTCTTAGGTGACTGCATGAGCCAGTGTTGAGGGCCATCCTGGACCATTTCCGCCAGGTCTCCCCCGGCACAGAAAGCTCTCCCCGCTCCAGTCAGCACTACTGCCCGGATTTCCTCATCAAAGCAGTCCTCAAATGCTTCTTCCAGACCTGCTACAATTGCTTTGCTGATAGCATTCAGGGTCTTGGGTTCGTTCATAGTAATGAAACAAATACCATTGTCTTTTTTCCATATTACAGACCTGTTATCCATCCTTCTTACCCCCTGCGACGGCACTGAATGTTTTAGAAAAAATTCTATATAGCTCCAGATAATTCCTGTACCAGAAGGAAATTAAGGGATCAGAAAGTAGGTATAGCATTGTTTTATTCAGCACTAAAAAATGTCAATAAAATAAGGAACGGGGTTATTGCATTGCTGATAACCCCGTTCCCTGGCAAGCTTAAGTCGATTCTGGTTTAGAGAGCGACAACTTCCTTTACTTCCGGAATGGCCTCTTTGAGAACCCTCTCGATGCCATTTTTCAAAGTCATGGAGGCCATAGGACATCCGCTGCAGGCTCCCTGCAGGCGAACTTTGACTATCCCCTCAACATCATCCACATCGATTAATTCTACATCCCCGCCATCGGCTAACAGGGCAGGGCGCACTTCATCCAGAACTGCTTTTACCTTTTCTTTCATATTGTTACACCTTCGCTTTCTCTTAGTTAATTATATATTGCCCACTGATATCCATAACTAGACATGGATGCTTCTGACCGGAAGGCTGATCAGTGAGGTTTAAAGGTATTATAATCCCATCAATGCACCCGAACAAGTACCTAGGATTATCATCTTTTATTGCGGTAGGCAAAAAGTCTTATTTCAATTTAACACTAGAGATGTTATAATGAATCAAAGCTGATAAAGGTAAAAAATGTTATATTGTGACATTTTTTAGAAATATTGGTTGCCCGTCGCGGAAGAGGTAAAGTCTTTGGCAATCAAAGAAAAAGTAACCAAACTTTATTATAGAAAATCCATGCGTGTGATCGCAGGAGTAGAACCCGGCAAAATTTTGCTGCAGATTATTGCCGCAGATGCCTATACCACCGATGAAGAAGGAAACATGAGAAATATGAAGATAACAACAATAATATCAGCGGGAATGCCAGCAAGGTGCAGATGAGCACTCTGGCGGAAATCAGTATCCTGAATGATGCTGCAGCTATTTCCAAGCTAAAAAGCAATCTTGCAGTAAACATGGACAACCTTGAGGCAGTTACCGATGAACTGGCCAACAAGAAAACAGTTATCATAGATGACTTGTTATCCAATATTGTTTTTGAAAGCTTCACCAACTATGTCATAGATGGAGACTCTGGTAATGTCAACGATGAAAACGACAGCGGCAATGGTACCTTTCTTACCAACCTCATTGTTGAGGGCAGCAATATAACCATAGAGAAACTGGTTGCGCCTCATGTAAATATAATAATTTCAGCCGAAGACAGTTCCCTGAACCAGTCAGGCAGTATATATATAATCGGGGAAAAACATTTTGGTCAGGGTAGTGAACACTGACAGCCACTCTTTTTCGATCATTGAGAACGATCTAACCGATGAGGAGAATGACAATTATGATCTGGAGGGCAGCCTCTTTGATATCGTAAGTGATGTATCCATAAATATTGGGCCCAGCGGCGAGTTGATCGCGACTCAAACAGTATCTTTGGAAGCCCGCAGTGAACAAACCAAACCGCTTATTCCCACATTAGAAGATTTGCTTAAACATTTTGGCGATGAATATGAGGATACTCTCGACATAAACTTTGTGGCCGTTAAGGTAGGCAGCGCGATAATTGATATTCAGGGTGTAATAAATGCAGCAGCTATTCGTGCCATTGCTGATTCTCTGGTGAATGTTTCCGCCATGAATGATAACTTAGCCAAATTCGGTATGCCCTTGGCAGTAGGAGTGGTAGTTTCCGAAGCGGGTATAACTGCAAGGGATCATGCCCGGTTGATTTCTACAGCCGGCGGAATATATTTGAAAGCCGATTCCGATGTTACCCTGGCAACTCATGCCGTATCCGGAGTGCTGCCCTTCGTTTTGGCTGTCTCTGCTGTAGTCAATGACGCTTATGTGGATATCAAGGGCAACACCCAGGTGAATTCCCAGGGAGACACCACCCTTTCAGCCTATGGATGGACAAATATTACCACTTCAGCTTCCGGACCGAAAGCGACCACCGGAACAGGTTCTTCCGGTTCTGATTCCACTGGCCCAAAGACACCGGGTAATTCTGGAGGTTTCTTTGCAGTATCTGTAGCTGTTCAGAATGTATTCACTGCTATAAGGGAAAGTGCCAGTGCCAATGCCGGAGGCAATCTGACCTTGAGTTCAACAGCCCGCGAGCGGGTGAAGAATGAAGCCACTTCCAATCCTGATGACGGCGGGACTTCTTTTACACTGGAAAATCTAATCAATAAGATTAACAGCCTGCTCACCAAGTCCTCGCAAAAAACCAGTCCGAGCGGTACCGGCAGTCGGGGCGGTTCCGGCTTGACTGCTGTAGCTTCCAAGCTGACCGGCGCAGGTACCGGCACCACTAATCTGGTTAATACCGGAACTGCCGGAGTTACCGGAACCGGGCAAGCCGGAACCACCAGCAGCACCCAGCTGGTGGGAGCGTTAGCGGTAACCTATGCTGAAAATAGCAATATGGCTTTCATTGATACCCTGGGAACTATTAAGTCCCAAGGAATTCTGGCAGTCCATGCGAAAAGCTCTACCATCAACGAAACCATAGCCGATGGATCTCCTATTAAGAGAACCAGTACCGGGGCTACTGGAGTGGCTAATCCTGATGCGGGTACTCCTGCTCAGGAAACCGGTATGACTTATAATGGCCGTACCCAGGGCAATGTTATCTTTGAGACCACCCAAAACGGGTTCCTGACTATAGATAAAACCGAAAATCAGCAAGCGGGGAATGAAATCATCATAACAGTGCATGCCAACGCTGGATACAAGCTGGAAAACATCACCGCTGGTAATGGAGTCACCCTGACAAAGATAGAGGATGACAAATATAAATTCACCATGCCTGAAGGTACTGTTACCCTAGCCGCTACCTTCATTCCCAAGGCTTATACCATCACCAGCAGCAATGAAAATGCCACTGGTGGTACCTTCTATACCAGTCCCAGATATGGTGATGCAGGTGACAGCTTTATTATTAATGTCACCCCCAACGACGGCTATACGGTTAAGGAAGTTTTGGTTACCTATACTGACGCAACAGGTGCAAAGCAATCTCATGCAGCGCAACCGGTTACTGGCCAGCCTAACCAGTACCAATTCACCATGCCGGCAGCCAATGTAATAGTTACCGTTACCTTTGAAGGTGTCAACAAAAAACTTTCCATTGATTCCGGCATCAGCATCGGAACTATTACCGTTAAAGATTCAGCCAGCAATGTGATTGTTTCCAATGCCAGTGGATCAGTAACGGAAAATGATGTCCAGGTAGGAACCGTTTTGACCGTGGAAGTAACTCCAGCTGAAGGTCACCGGTTGAAAGCCAACAGTTTGAAGATTGGCAACACCATTATCCTGCCCAACACTTCTGGTGTATACCAGTTCACCATGCCGGGGGCAAGTGATCCCAAGATTATTTTAGAGGTTGTATTTGAGCCAGGAGCTCCTGCTACTTCCAATACCGGGCGCACCGGAAGCCGGGCCCTGGGTGTGGGAGTAGCTGTAGGTGTAGTCAATCACTCCAACCAGGCTTATATTAAGGCAGCCTCCGGATCGGTGGAAGCTGGTGGTCTGGATATTACAGCGGAAACCAACAATCTCTCTTCTTCTACCATTTCCAGGAGTGGCTTTACACCAGGAGATTTGGGATTGGCAGGAGCCCTGACGGTTCATGTAGTCAGTGCTAAAAACAGCGCCGAGCTGAATAATAATCTGATACTAAGCGGTGGCAGCATTAATTTGCGCGCCGATGTACAAAACAGCAAATTTGTTACCGTAGCCGACGCAGTTGGTACCTCTGCAGGGACAGAGACAGGAACTACCCCCAATGGCAGCCCTGCTTCAGATTCAGTGGGTATAGGTGCAGGCATAGCCATAGGTGTGTTCGGTGTGGACAGCTATGCCAAAATTGCTGACGGGGTTTCCATCAGCAAGGCTTCCGGTGGTTCAGATTTAGACTCCATGAATGTGACAGCCTCCTACAATGGAAGCGAGGAGATGATTGCTAAAGCCGGTGCATCAGGCGGAACATCTATAGTACCTGTTTTGGCTTTGAATGTGTCGGGTGTTTATGTTGATGCCAGCACCGGTACCTATACTGCTGGTGCTCCGCTGGAATTCAAAGGGGATATAAACATCACTGCTTTCAGTGAAATTACCCGCAATATTCTGGCAGATGCCGCTGCGGTAGGCGACGGTGTCGGCTTCGGCGGATCATTTATAGTCGATATCGTCAATGACAGTGCTGCCGCGACCCTGGGACGCAGTGTCAGGGGCAAAAAAGTTTTAGTGAAAGCCGATTCTGTCAGCCGGATTAATGCAACCGGAAAAGCCGGTGCCCAGGGGACACCCCCCAAGACAAATACTGGCAGCAGTGGAGGCAGTTCCGGCGGCGGATCAAGCGGCGGTGATGGTTCGAGCGGTTCAGGCGATTCAGGCTCAGGAAGCTCTGGTTCGGGAGATTCTGGGTCAGGAGACTCTGACTCGGATGATGACGATCCATACGCAGGAATTGCTGATTTGTTCAAAGAGGACGGAGAAGATGATACTCCGGAAGACGATGATTACAGCGATGCTTTCAGAAGATTGTTTGACGAAGGAGAAGCCGATGCCGTAGCCGACGCCAACACCCAAGCAGCAGCAAACCTGGCTAATATAGTTGGCACCCAGAACGTAACCGGCGGTGCGATTAGCAGCTTGACTGCCAACCGGCAAAAGGCTGAAACCTCCGAAGGCAGCGTTCAGGTTGCGGCTACTTTTACCCTGAATATCCAGAGGAATGTTTCCAAAGCTATTATTGCTGATGGAATTATAGTTATAGCCTATAAGCCCGCTGAAGGTGCTGAAGAAGGCGATGGTTCCATCATAGTGGAAAGCAGAAACGATACCGATGGGGTTATAACCTCCGATGCTTCGGCTACTAACTCCACCGTCGGTGTTGGTGTGGCTGTAGCCATAAATATCGTCACCTATGAAAATATTGCGGAAGTCGGTGATGCGAGACTTACCGGTGAAAGCCTGACCATAAAGGCAGGTATATATGAAGAAGAGGCAAAAAACCTTTTAGATGAGATAATTAATGAATTACTTCAGAAATTAAATATAGATAAAGAGTTAGTTGATCAATTGATTACCGAACTGGAAGACAAACCCCTTGAGGAATACCTGAAAGGTAAGCTCGACGAACTGGGCATTACAGATGCAGATGATATTGCTAGCCTGCTGACTCAAACTATCATAGCTCGCCTGGAGGCCTTCCTGAAAGGAACCGATGTCAATGACAGCGTAGAAGAAGAACTGCAGGAACTGGTCAATGATACTGTAACCAAGATAGCAGATGGCTTCAAGGACGCCAAAGTTATTGCAGAGGCTGTCAAAAACGCTGCAACTGCGATCATTAACAATATCAAAGACCCGCAGCAGCGCCAGGAGATGATCGCATTAAGCTTAAAAGCTCTTGCTGCACTGCTGGGCAGCAATGATGAGCTTGACGGAGTCGGGCACCGGATCTCTACCCAGACCATTTCCGGAGTGGGCGCAGCTAATGTAGGTGTGGCCGGGTCTGTGGCTATTTCAGTAGTAAAAGGCATAACCAAGGCCATAATTGCCGATCGGTCCGCGCTGACTGAAGGAAACGATATTAACATCACTGGCGATATCATTATCACTGCAGATGGAGCCCAGAGAGTATATACTACTGCCAGTTCTTCGGCTGACGGCAAAGGCAAGGCCAACAAGAATAAAGCTGCTACCGGAGGCAGCACTTCCACCAATAATGGCACTTCCAAAACCGGAGGCACCAGCGGTACCACTTCCAGCAGCAAGACAGTGGGAGTGGGCGCAGCATTTGCTTTAGGTGTAGCTGATCTTACTGTCCATGCAGGTATCGGTAACTATCGCAAAGTAGAAGGGGCCAGCATTAAGATTACCGCCAAGGCCCGCAATGACCTGGATACAGTCAGCGTTGCAGGTACTGATCCCATTGGCCGCAGCAATGCCATCAGTGAGGGAAGTTCCGGATCAGGGACTCCTGCAGGTACTACTACTGCCAAGGACATTTCGGTAGATGCCTCAGTGGCCGTAAGTTTGATTCAAAATGATGTGAAAGCTTATGTGGGCCAGGGGGCGGTAATTAAAACCACCGCTGCAGAAGACACTATTGAAACCGGCAATTCCGGCGAAAAGGTGAACTTCTACCTGTATGCATACCAGAGCGGGGAAACCAATACCAATGCCAGCGGATTTGCTGTGGGTAATACCAGCTCAGTGGGTGCAGCGGTTGCCCTAAATATTGCTCTGTCCGAAGTTTATGCCCTCTTTGCGGGTGAGGGTGACATAAGCGGCAAAGCAAAATTAGCTGCTGCTACATATAATGAAGATAATGCCAATGCCCTGGCAACAGCTATGGGCGCTGACCTTGACCGCTATTTGGCCAAATTCCGGGCCTTCCAAAACCTGAAGAAGAAGAGTTCCAGCGACCCATCTACCAATCCTCCGGGAAACAATACATCTTCTTTGATCAGCGGCAGGCTGAACAATACGGGAAGCGGGCAAGGAACACCGTCTCAATCGGGACTGCCGGTTTCCACCAATGCCCTGCATGCCCAGAATGCTTCTACCACCAGTACTAACCAGGCTTCATCAACAGCCAATAATAGTAACTTGACCGATGTCATAAACCAGACCGCCGGCGGCGGTAACGGAACTGAGATCGGCAGCACCGTGGGCAATGCCTTATCCGGGGGCAACACCGATGCTTCTGCACAACAAAGCCAGACAATTCACGTGGCAGCCGCAGTCGGAGTCAATGTTACCCGCCATGACGCTCTGACCAGCATCAGTGGAAGCTTAAAAGCTAAGAATATAGAAGCATTGACCAACAATAACGGAAACTTCAGTACCGTAGGTACCGGGGTAGCAGCTTCCCTGATGAAGAACAGCAACTCCATCGGGGTGGGAGTAGCCATATCGGTCAACCAGAACAAAGCACGGGTGGAGCTGGGCGGAAAGATTACCGCCACTGATGGAAATATCGTTGCTGACGCTGAACTTACCCAGAATATGGATGGGGTTTACCGGGGCAAATACGGAGCCCTGGGAATGTCCGGCAGTGCTTCCGGAGCAGGCGGAAAAGCCGGAGTAGCCGGTTCATTGGCAGTTGTAGTTGCCGACGGGGTAAGCAGTGTTACCGTTTTGAACGGAGCTGAACTGAAAGCCCTGAATGGTGATATTAACCTGGAGGCCACCGATAAGTCCAAGCTTTCCGCTGCTGCCATGGCTGCGGTTCTCTCCAACGGTTCAACGGTAGGTGTGGGGGCAGCCTTTGCTCTGCTCTATGCCCAAAACAAAGTCCTGGTAATAGTAGGCGATGATGTACAAGTTACCGCCAAGTCCTTCACCCTGAATGCGGAAAAACAACCTGTTACCATAAAGGATTGGAACTTACCTTTTGAATTATATGAACTCTTTACTGTTGATGCCAGCGGAGGCCAGCAGGGCATCATAAATGTCACTACCGGAGGTGACGGACAAAACAAATTCGGGGTTACTATGAACGTTAAAGCCGAAGATCTGGTTGATATTGCCCAACTGACCAGTTTCCTTGGCAGCGTTAACTACTACGCTTCGGCAGCAGCCGGAACTATTATAGGAAAATCCAGCGGCGGCAGTGAGAGCCAGTTAGATCTGGCCGGTGCAGTTTCTATGTTGTTCCAGAATAGTTTAACTAAAGCATCCATCGGAGACAGAGTTGTTATTATCCTCAACTCCGGTGATCTTGACATCAATGCTTACTCGAACAATAATGCCCGTATCATAGGCGGGGCTGTTTCAGTGTCGTCGGCCAAAGCCGGAGTAGGTTTGAATGTAGCTGTCATTACCAATAATGACCAGGTAATTGCCTCTATTGGTAAAGATGGAACAATCACAGTAACCAACGGCAAGGTAAACGTTACCGCTGCGTCAGATCTTGATGCCTGGTCCATTACCGTTTGGGTGACATTGACATCCTTGCCTCAACCCAATCCCGACTCACTGCATCAGTTAATGCCAGTTCTGTAGCCTTAGGGACTTATGGATCGGTTTCTGCAGCTACTGAAATTACGAATCGAACCACCAGATTCACTGCCGGAGATGGTGCCCGCATTGTATCCAGGTATGGTGATGTCAGCATCAGTGTTCTAGCTGATACGGCAGATCAGGATGCAATAGCTACCATGGGAGGAGCCGGACTGGTTGGCGGTGGATCCGGACCAGAAGCCAGCGCCAAGATTACGACTAACACTTCTGTTAATATCGGCAATGGGGTCACCATCACTGCCCTGTTCGGCAACCTGAATATTGATGCCACCAGCAAGAGCGATATCTATGCTTATGCTTACCGGCATATGGGTGCCCTGGCCGGCGATAATAAGAGCAAGGCAACTATCACAGCTACTGAAAATACCATTATTACCATCGGCGGCAGCGGTGACCAGAGTTACCTGAACAGCAGAAATACTCAAATCAAAGCCAATCTCCACCAGAAATTGCAAGCCAAAGCGTTATCCTATACCGTATCTGCCGGATCCAAGACCGAGGCGGAAACCTCTGTCACAGCCACCGATAATACCAGGGTTACCATTAATAAAGCTTATATTGGCGGTACTGACCGGCTGGATATCATTGCAACCGTTGAGAATTTGTACGTCCATTCCGAGAGCTATGCCGAAGTTGTCGGCGTGACCGGCAAGGTCATTGCGAGTTCCCACGCCGGCGGCAGCAGTAAGGCGGAGGTTACGACAGGAGACGGAACCGATCTGGCAGGGTGGAAGATTACCATCAAAGCTGAGTCTCCTTATATTACCGATAAGGTGGTTTACCGGGATGCCACTGCCAAAGGCAATACTGTGGTCAATTGGGTATGGACGAAAGTTCAGCGGACGGTAGAGAGAGTGGTGAAAAAGGTCAGCAAGATCCCCATTATCGGCTGGATTGTAAAATGGGTGGTAGAAACTGTCGTCGAATGGGTTGACGTTTTAGTGAAGGAAGTTCTCTATTCCGATGAAGAGGAATACACCACTGGTACCATGACTTCTACCGGCCACGTGACCATCAACGGCAAGGTTCATTTAGGCGGTGGTGCTGCCGGTGTCTATGTTGATATTAAAGAAGACGGAAGCGTAGTATATTCCGGTTTGAATAACCTAATATCAGCCTGGGTAGGCGACACCGTAACCCTGGGTGATATTGAGAATAAGGAGCTTGGCGTACTTAACATCAGCGCATCCAACGCCAGCAATGTTCAGGGCAGCATTACTTTGTTCCTGAATAGTTATCTGCCGAAAATAGTTATAAACAATTGGTCTCCTTATCATCTGGTACTGGGCAAAGTCCAGGCGATAAACGGACAGTTGGGAGCCCCCAGCCTCAATATGAGTGACGCGGTCAAGTTTGTGCTGGACACTGAGATACCTGACGTGACTATTTCAAACCACCAGGAAACCAACCTGACTTTCGCTGAGAGCGTGGATGTTGGGGATGGAACTCTCACAATAAATATGAACGGCGGTAATGTAAATACCGCAGCTGCCGACAGCCAGGGAATGCCGGCCGCTTTATGGGCGAACCGCTTATTCGTCACCAATGCCGGCAGCATAGGCAGTGCAGGCAATCGCTTTAAGGTTTATTTGCTGGAGATACCTGAGATACCAGGAACAGCCGGGATTATAAATACCATAAAGGCCAGACCTACTTCTGTAGAGTTGCAGGCTTCAGAGGATATTTATGCGCTTCTCAACCATGTGATAGTTCGTTTGGAGGGAGGAGCAGTCACCGGCATCCCGGTACTGACTCTGGACAAAGTCACTGCAGGCGGGACAATAGATCTGCTCATTGGCGCTCCCCAGGCTCTGGTGTATAAACAAAATACTGACCTTGATGATCCCATAATAGATGTTACTCCGCCCGGCAGGAGGGATGCCTTGGTACTGCTGGTGGGCAAAGAATCAGAAGTGCAGATTAAAGATGCAGCAGGCAATCCAACCTCCTACACCCTCATGCCTAATGGCATGATCAAGATTGGCAATGCCATTACTATCCGCGGGGTCAACTACCACGCCGGCGATTCGGTGATCAATTCTGGTTCTGGAGGCGGAACCCGAAATATCGCCCATTACTATTTGCCCAATGGAGATATGGTGGCCGTTGACCGGGCAACTGGAAAGATCGTAAATGTAATAACCTTTAACGGCACAATTTATGATCTGGATGCCATTGAATATGTTGTGGACGGCGATAAGCGTATCATCCGGTTCAAGAAGGACAAGTTTGATGTAGTATACAGTTATGATGCCTCTGGAAATCTTGCCGATGTGAAAATTAATATTACCGAGGACCACCTGGCAGATGGCGCAGTAACCATCTTTGTAGAAACAGAACCCGGCCAGTTAGGCTGGGACCTGCCAGACGGCACCCGGGTCTATTACAAGAATGCCTTCCTGCAGGACGGAAAGGAAGTTATACCGGTTTTCCTGGGAATGAAGGGTGAAAACTACCTGTTCCTTCTGGAGCCACTGAATGGTGAGCGGGAGTTCTATCATGTGGTGGAATTCCAGGAGGTCGATGGTGAGTATATCTTTGTGGAAGGCCATATTTATTCGAAGGAAGAAGTTATCGAAGCTTCTGCTGTAGGCAATGTTGGTAAGGGAATGTCTCTGCAAGCGGCTATACAGGAAGTGCAAAGTGTACTTGAAAGTTTCACCGCAGATTCCATCACTGAAGAAAGTACCTCAGAAAAGATCGCAAATGAGTTGGCAGACGCATTGAAAGGCCGGCTTACACCTGAGTGGAAATTCACCGTTAAGGTAGAAGTTATTCCTGTCGCTAAAGAAATAACCGTAGAGGGAGAAGAAGGTACTGATCCGACTACGGAAACAAAATACTATATTGATAAAGTACACATAGCGATTGAACTTACTGAAGTCGTGGGCGAGGAAGAGCAACCTGAAACAATCACCTTTACTAAAGCCATTGTAGATCTGGCAGAGAAGGCATTAGAAACAGCCTCTGCTGAAGAAGAGTCCAGTACGGTGAATGCTGGCGGCAACAAGGATGACGAAACCGTTGAAGGTATCCAGTTTGCTAAAGTCAAGCTGGGAGATTGGGCTGGCACTATCTTCATTAATCAATCTTCTGACCAGCAGTGGCTGACGGTTAAAAATGGAGGTTATTATTTCGACCTGCAATTTATTGAAGACCTCCAAGTATATGTGGCTGAAGAAGTTGCAGAAGGGACTTATACGGGCGCTGAGCTTGACCGCTATAATGAACTCCTGGGCAAGTACTTCATGCTGAGTAATAACGGGATCACCAAGACTATCACGGTCTTTAAGGTAAATCTGGACGACTCAGGCGAAATCTCAGGCAGTTCTTTGAACGGCGGATATCGTAACGTTAACGGCGGATACCTGTTCGTTGACGATGCCAGCATTACGGATGCCAACAACGGTATCCTCTATCTGCTGGACCGGGCTGTGGTAGTCACCAGCGATGGCCACGTTCATCCCGTTGCTGTTGAGGGCAATCGCATCGGTGCTGGTCAGGACATGACCAATGTAACCATTTCCTTCTCGCCCAATATGCAGCAACAGATAGATTCCTATGGCAGACCGGTTTACTCAGTGGTTCAGTACGAATATATAGATCCTGCTGATGGCCAAATCAAATATTTCATGAGCAGCGGGCCTGGGGACGCCACCTATGATAGTATTTATGCTATGCTCCAAGACACAGAATACGAATATTCACTGGCTGCTGCCACCAGAACCAGAACCATAGGAACTGTGACTGATTATGAAGGGTATTACTATGATACCAACAGCCTGCCGGTTTACAATCTGCGGGCTCCCAAAACCAACGCAGCGGGACAAGAACTATATTATGTATTTGATGTGGAAACTGGTAATTATGTGACTGATGAGGACGGTAACCTCAGAGAGTTCACCGAATCTGAAGCGAATGAATATGACAGTGATCGTTATCAAAAAACCAAGATATTCCGTGACATCGATGGCCTGAACATCGTAAGACCGGTAAGTGAATAGATCGCTGGCCGAATATAACGGAAATACTCAGATACATCTCAATGGAGTACAAGCTGGAACCTTCAATATCAGTTTTGCCGGGGATAACACTACCCTGACCGACAATGGTAATGAGGGGAATGTCAATATCATCGCCGATAATATTACCATTGCCTCCCAAAAGGGCGGAGATGTTTTCTCGGCAGCAAACCCGCTGGTGTTCGCACCGAATACTACAGATACGGTGAATCTGAAGGTTGTCATGACTAATGCTGAAGAAGCTCTGAATGCCAGCGCCTATCTGGTGACAGCCGGTACCGGCAATGTCAACCTCCACGACACAGAGATCGGGAACAAGGGTCTGTTGGATCTGAAGGTAACCGATGGACATGCTGACTTGAATAAAGTAGGCATACATCAAGGCGGAGCCATGAATCTCCTTGTTGCCGGCGGAAATACCACCATGGATGCTGTTGAAGTCAGCGGTAACATGTCTGCTGATACCCCCGGCGGAACAGTAGTTATGAATAATGTGGATGTAAAATCCACCGGCACCCTGACTGTGACAACCAGCGATGGAGATATCACCATGTTGGGTATGAGTGTCAGCGGCAGCATGACAGCGACTACCGATGCAGGGACTATCATTATAAACACTTCCAATATTAATAGCACCGGTACCCTAAACGTGGAAACCGGCAGCGGAGATATTGCCCTGAATGGTGTCAATGTGGGCGGTAACATGTCTGCCGATACCCAGACTGGAAACTTAGCTTTGAATGATGTGAATATAATCTCAGGCGGTGCCCTGGGTGTTGAGACGGATCAGGGAGACGTGACGGTAGACAAAGTAACTGTCGACGGGACTCTGCAGGTAACTGCTTCTGACGGCAGTCTGCTGATGAAGGATGAAAACTCAATTCTCACCATCGGGCCTAATTCTACTGCTTCGCAGGGAGATACATGGTTCGACATAGGAAGAGATATTGGTACTGCCCAATTGCCCTTCAAAGTGAATACACTGCCCGATGCAGCCGGAGACGCCCAGCCCCTCAATATTAAGAATGTTGTAAACATTTACCTGGTGCAGGAAACCGGTGCCAGCACCAGTGATGATACCCTGCCCACCACTGGCCGCGACAAAAACGGCAATGTTGGAAACCATGAAGAAGCCATTGACGGCATGGAAAATGATGACGAGCAGGTCAAGGTGACCATACCGGCTCAGACTCCGGAGGAGCTTGCTGCCCAGCTGAACAATGGCACCCTGACCAAAGATCAGTTGCTGTTGCTGATCAGCGGTATCCTGAGCGGTAATGAGGTAAAAGCCGCGCTGGAGATTGATGATGCAGTTGTGGAAGAGTTGGTTGCCGCCCTGGAGACCATGGAGATAGCAGAACTGGCAGAGTTGGTCAACCGGTTAAATTTGGGTGTGGCCGAACCGGAAAGCAAACTTGACTTGACCGTACTTGACGGCGAAGATTCAGAGGCTATTAAGAACCTGGCACTGCAGCTGAATTTACCGGCCGATGCAGATAAGGAGACTATCCTGGCTGAGCTCAAAACTAGATTAGGACTGGAAGACACAGCCAGCATAGAGGAAATAAAAGCCGCCTATGAGAGCTACTATGAACAAGTACTGGCTCAATACCGCACCGATGTTATAAATAGCTATCGAGCCAGCATTGAAAGTATTCTTAACACAGATAGTAAATTGAGCGATGCGGAAATAAACTACCTGTTCGATCTGGGACTCAGCGAAGCAGAAGCTGCTATTGCAGTGTTGCTGAAAGCTGCCTTAGAAGCCCAGCAGCCAGTGGTGATCGGTACTGATGGTGACGGTAATCCGGTTTATCAGCAGGCAGTAGACGAAAATGGCGATCCGCTATATATGGAAGGTACCGATGAAAATGGAGATCCCATTCTGATTCCGGTCTTTGTGATGGAAAGCAGGCTGGCGGACGATAAACTCTTTGAAGCATACTGGCAGTCCCTGACCGAGGCCCAGAAACAGGCACTGATTGAAGCTGCCTGGGCGTTGGCGAAATATCCTGAACCTAAGGACAACGGTGGGCAGTTCAGGGTACTTGTCCTGAATATCGGCGAATCTACCGGCAGCAGCAATATATCCAACCTGGGTGACATAGTAATTACCCAGCAGACCGGTATCTTTACAGCTGAAGAAATTTTCTCCCGATACGGTGATGTGTCCATAACCGGTCCGGAGATTACCGGTGTGGATGGCAAGACTAATGTTACCGGAGAAGATATATCCCTTACTGCAACTACCGGTAGCATTACTGGTTTGAATGTTGAGGAAAGATCCTGGGATCTGACAACTATTGGAAATATTATAGATGAGGATAAAAAGAACCAGGCTTATGGACAGACTGGCAGCAAGAGCTGGATCCTGGTCCGCAATGCACAAACCGGCCAGATCGAAATGCAGTTTGCCATTGATTATACCGCAGTACGTGACTTGAACATTGAGAATGCCACCAGTATCACCGCAAGTGCTGCCGGGGATATTGAAATCAATGAGGTTACAGGAAATATGGGTATAAATGTAATCGAGGCCGGCGGTAGAGTGACCCTTACTGTTCCCGGATCCATCTATGATGTCCAGGCAGATAATGAAACCAGAGAAAACATCATTACCAATAGTGATGCAGTGATCACAGCAGGAGGTTCTGTAGGAACGAACCAGAAATATCTGGCTGCCAATGTGGATGGTACGATACAAGTGACAGCCGGCGGTGACATAAACATCACCGACAGCGGCAGCCTGACCCTGGTAGCCGACAGCAGCAATGGACAGGTTAATGTAAATGCAGCCAATGACCTGAATTTATCCAATACAACCGGCAACCTGGTGATCGGAACTATTAACGCAGGCGGTAAAGCAGTCATTGTATCCGTAGCAGGCATCATTGCCGGTAACAAACTGAACAAGGACGTGCACATAAAAGCCCAGACGATTGATTTGACTGCCCAGAATGGCAGCATTGGAACTGCTGAAGCACCCATCGATATCGATACCGCGGCAGAAAACGGCGGAACTCTTTCCGCCAAGGCTACCAATGGAGCCATCAATATCAGGGAACGGAACGGAGATCTCATTATTGAACTAGTCCGGTCAGAAGGCAATGGCACTGTCAATATCTCTGCTGCCGGAGGAATACAGATAGGTACTGTGACTTCCACCGGCGGGGGAGATGTAACCCTGATCGCTGAAAACGGCAATATCACCGAGAAGGATACCTCAGATTACCTGGCTGCTGCTACCGAGGCTAAATTGAAGGCCATCCAGGCTCGCAGCGCAGCAGATCTGGCTGCAGCGCAGCTAATTATACTGCAGAATTACGTTGCCAATATTCTTCCTGAATTGCTGGGACGCCCCGCTGCTCAGCAGGCTCTGGATGCAGCCGAAGCTAATTTGACCGCAGCTGAGCAGGCGCTGGCGGACATTCAAGCACGGATTACCACAGCCCAGGAAGAGCTGAACATCCTGGAAAACGAAAAAGCTGCCGCTGACCAGGCTCTGGCTGATGCTCAAGCCGCTTTGGATCAGGCGATAGCTGACCGCGAAGGTCTCACTGATCCCGAGGAAATAGCAGCCCAGGACCAGCTAATCGCCGAAAAGACCCAGGAATTTGAAGCAGCACAGGCGGCAGTCGATGAAAAACAGAAGGAACTGGATGCTAAGAGTGCAGAGATTGCAGACCTTCAGGAGCAGGAAGCAGAATTAGAGAATGTTACTATACCGGAATTGACACGGCTGAGAGATGAAGCCCAAAGTGTTCTGGATGCCATTGATGCCGAGATTGCCCAGGCCAAGGCTGATCTGGTGGATACCAAAGAGGCCGAACGGGACAGTCTGGAAGCCACTGCCCAAACATTAGAGGCTATAGCAGCTGCCAAGCTGGCTGAAGCCCAGACAGCAGCATCAAGTATTACTACCGAGGGCAATCTGAACCTGAAGCTGCTGAATGGCGGTACCATTGGTGAAGAGGATAACAGTCTGGGAGTAACCGCTGCCGGAACAGTGACGGTTACCACCGAAACCGGTACCAGCATCTACGGATTATACCTGGAAAGCGGAGGCAACCTGTACTTGGCTCCGGTGACAGTTGACGGCAAAGTAGTCATTGACTCCAAGGGAGACCTTATAGGCCAGCCAGGTAATACGGGTATCATTATCACCGCGGCCAATGCTGAGCTCAGCAGTCTGGGCGGAGATATCGGAGCAGCTTCGGTTCCGCTCCTGGTTAATTTGGATCGCCTGACGGCGGTGGGAGAAAAGGTATATATCAAGAACCTCAAGGATCTCACCATAGACACGGTTGCCGGCAGTACGGTAAATATTGAAGCGACTGGCAATATAACTGCTGGCTCCGCGGCGGGCGAAGGCAACGGCAATAATATTATTGCTGACCAGCTGGAACTGAAAGCCTCCGGCAGTATCGGTGCGGAAGGCAATAACTTAAGTATCGATACCGGTGAAGTTGATGTGGAGTCTCAGAACCTCTATCTGGAGAATAATTCCGGAAACCTGCAGATCAACGGTATGAAAGTACCTGGCCAGGCAGATATTCACACGGCAGGTAATGTGGTAGATGGAGGAACGGGAAATATTCATGTGGGTAATTTCAGTATAAGCGCTTTTGGTAATGTGGGCGAATCGGGAAATCCCCTGGATGTGACTGTAACTAAGTCCCCTGTGATTACTGCTTCATCAGCCTATGGAACGGTCAACACCAGTGTTTTGTATAAACCGGGTGGCAGCAGCAGTGATACGAGCAGCGGAAACAACAATAATAATAATGAAGGAACTCCTGAAAGCGATAGCAGCGATGATTCACCTGGAACTGTTACTGATTCCAATACGCACATTACCATTATCGGCCCAGGTCTTGAGGGTTCTGATGTGACAATCACCACCGGTGCTCCGGAGGGCCAGGGAACTGACAAGATGAGCAGCTTTATCATTGATTTGATGAATAAGGGCAAGGTATTGGCCAATTATAACATTACCGTGAACCAGAACCTCGATGGTACGGTTACCGTCAATATCCCGGTAGGTATGGAATATGAGGGTCAGACATTGACCGTTATAGCTTACCAGAATGGCAAAATGCAGGTGATTAATGTCACTGTAAAAGACGGCATGCTCAGCTTTGAAACAGATAAACTGACTTCCTATGCGATACTCGACGATCAATATAATGTAGTGCCTTATCGAGGAGAGTACACTCAGGTAGGCAACAAACAAGTACCCATGGCGGAAACCCAGTTCCAGGATGTTAAAGCGGATGACTGGTATTTTGAATCAATTGCTTATAACCATGCCCTAAAGATCATGGAAGGGGTAGCTGTAGATCTGTTTGCACCGACCGGTATTGCTACCCGGAGTATGCTGGCAGCGGTACTCTACCGTCTGGCGGGAAGTCCGCAAGTTTCCGGAAGCAGCAGTTTTGCTGATGTGGAAGCAGGATCCTGGTATGCTGATGCAGTTGCCTGGGCAGAATCCCTGGGGATAGTCAAAGGATACGACAACAACCTGTTTGGGACCAATGATCCTGTTACTCGCGAACAGCTGGTTGTGTTCCTGTACCGTTATACCATGTTCAAAGGCAGAGACACCGGTGCCTCCAGTGACCTGAGCAGATTTGAAGATGCCGGCCAGATTTCCGATTATGCGCTGGAAGCCATGAAATGGGCTGTAGCTGTAGGGCTGATGTACGGTAGAGATGAAGGTATTCTGGACCCAGCAGCCCCAGCAACCAGAGCCGAAATTGCCACTGTTATCCAACGATATATTGAGATCTTTGAAAAGGTTCTGCTGGTGGATGATGACTTGCTGGAGTAGACAAACATAATAAGAAGCAAGGGGTCGGAGTCCATAAAACCGGAGTGAAGATGGCTTCAGCGTGTAAAAAAAGCTTATTAAGAGTTGGACGTTCGAGATTGCCACGGCACGTCGTGCCTCGCAATGACACATATGATGGGCTTTTGGTTTTGTCATCGCGAGGAGCGCAGCGACGTGGCGATCTCTTACATGGCCTTTTTCGACAGTCTGAAGCCATCTGCCCATTTCCCGGGCAGATGGCAGTTTTTGTATCTGGATTTCCAGTCCAACGGGGCAATTATCACTGCCCATAACCTATGAATAAATAACGGCATCTTTGATAAGGTTAATAATCCTTTCGCATACCAGAAAATAATCGATACGCCAGCCCACGTTGTTTCCCCGGGCACTGAACATATTAGGCCACTAGGTGGGCTTTGTTGTATGAGCAAAGTAATGCACAGTAATTTGTTTAACGCCTTTTGAGGAGAGAATATTCTCGTTTTGGCCATACCATACTAAAACTGAATAAGTGATAGGAGGATGGTCATGGTTCAGGTATTAAGCTCTCCCCGCAAATATATCCAAGGTGCCGGTGCTCTGAAAGAAGCCGGCAAATTTATTGGCAGTCTGGGATCCCATGTAATGGTTATCGTGGACAGTGCGGTGCATGACATTGCTGAACAAAGGCTGATTCCCAGTCTCAATGGCTTAGGATACACCCTGGAAAGATTCGGAGGAGAATGCTCCAAAGCGGAGATCAATCGCTTGCAAAATATCGCCAGCAGCAGCGGCGCCAATGTGATTGCTGGCTTTGGCGGAGGCAAAACCCTGGATACCGCGAAAGCGGTTGCCTATTACCTGCAAAAACCGGTAGCTATTCTTCCCAGTATAGCTTCCACAGACGCTCCCTGCAGCGCTCTTTCCGTAATCTATACTGAGTCAGGGGAATTTGAAGAGTACCTTTTGCTGCCCCAAAATCCTGATATTGTCTTGATGGACACCAGTCTGGTGGTGCAGGCTCCCGCCCGATTTCTGGTGGCTGGCATGGGTGATGCTCTGGCGACCAAATTTGAAGCCGAAGCCAGCAGCAAAAGACAATTGACTACCATGGCCGGGGGAAGGCCTTCAGCCAGTGCCCTGGCTTTGGCTGACCTGTGCTTTAAAATACTATTTGAATATGGTGAGACTGCCCGTTTGGCGGTGGAAAGAAAAGTGATCACACCAGCGGTAGAACTGGTGGTGGAAGCCAATACATTTTTGAGCGGCATAGGATTTGAAAGCGGCGGTCTGGCAGCCGCCCATGCTATTCATAACGGCTTTACCGCACTGGAGGAAACACACCACTATTATCATGGAGAAAAAGTGGCCTTTTCCACCATTGTGCAGCTGGTTCTGGAAAACCGGCCTACTGAGGAAATATTTGAGGTAATCGATTTCTGCCGGGCAGTAGGTCTGCCCACTACTTTAAGAGAGCTAGGAATTGGATCTGCTGATCCCGAACGGCTGCGCCAGGTAGCCCGGGCAGCAACCGCTCCGGATGAGACCATCCATAACATGCCCTTCCCGGTTACTGAAGAGGCGGTGTTAAACGCCATCATTGCCGCTGACGCTCTAGGTGATATTTAGAAATGGGAGTGCGGGGTACATGCCCCGTGCTCCCGTTTAAATTATCAGGCCGATGGGGCAGTGATCGCTGCCCATGACATCCGAATAAATAATGGCTTCTTTAATCCAATCTTTAATTCTTTCGGATACCAGGAAATAATCGATGCGCCAGCCCACGTTTTTTTCCCGGGCATTGAACATGTAGGACCACCAGGTGTAAGCTCCGGTTTGGTCAGGATACAGGTAGCGGAAGGTATCTATAAATCCTGCCTCCAGGAGTTCCGTCATCTTCTGCCGCTCCTGAGGGGTAAAGCCGGCATTGTTCACATTTGATTTGGGGTTTTTTATATCGATCTCCTTATGAGCTACATTTAAGTCCCCGCATATTATCACCGGTTTTTGTGCATCCAGTTTCATAAGGTGGTCCCGGAAATCGTCCTGCCATTGCATGCGATACTCCAGGCGGACCAGACCTCGTTGGGAATTAGGGGAATAGACATTGACCAGGAAAAAGTCATCATATTCCAGGGTCATTACCCGGCCTTCACCCCCGTGTTCTGGCTGTTCCAGGTCTAATGTAATCGACTTGGGTGTGATTCTGGTGAAAACAGCAGTACCCGAGTACCCCTTTTTCTTTGCACTGTGCCAGTACATTTCATAGCCTTCCAGCTGGAAATCCACCTGCTCCGGCTGCATCTTGGTTTCCTGGATACAGAAGATATCCGGTTGTTCTGCCCAGAAAAAATCCATGAAGCCTTTGTTTAGGCAAGCGCGTAAGCCGTTGACATTCCAGGAGATGAGTTTCATATAAGCCTCCGTAGATAAAATGTTGATTTGCCATCCAATCTGTCACTGCACCAAGTATAAATTATTGTAGCAGTTTTAGAGGGAATAGGGCAGGAATATTGCCAGACTGCTTAAATCAATACCCCCTGGACTGGTGTATGCAATCACAGGGGGTACTTGGTGGCGATATGGACCTTATTTGCTTATCCCGAGGGGCTGCTGCTGGGTAATGCAGTGGATATTGCCGCCTCCCAGGATGATCTCCCGGGCATATATACCCACTACCTGGCGGTCCGGGAATATTTCCTTGAGTTTCTTTTCCGCCATTTCGTCGTACACTGGATCATTGAATAATGGGAGAATGATACCGCCGTTGCAAATATAGAAGTTCACGTAGGAAGCTGCCTGGCGATCCCCTTCATTGCGGGGCAGGGTGCCTTTAATAGCATTTACTCCTTCGCTTTCTTCCTTGGTTATCAGCACCG
The DNA here is from genome assembly GCA_001513155.1 of Syntrophomonas sp. DTU018. GTDB lineage: Bacteria > Bacillota > Syntrophomonadia > Syntrophomonadales > Syntrophomonadaceae > DTU018. The sequence goes on along the minus strand of LFSR01000003.1, from coordinate 23,657 downwards.
GTCGAGGGATATGCAGCTTGTGGACTTTCAGTTTTCTGCCTTTGGCATCGGTGGTGCTGGCTAAAAGGTCATAGGCTGCCTTGGAGCGTTCATATTGGGGATCATTTTCATCATCGGTCCAGGCCAGGATAACTTCCCCGGGCCGGGCAAAACAGCAGATGTTGTCCACATGGCCATTGGTTTCGTCATTATAGATCCCCCACTTGAGCCAGATGACTTTCTCCACATTTAGGTATTCTTTCAGCATCTGTTCAATTTCTTCTTTGCTCATATGGGGGTTACGGCCTTCGCTTAACAGGCATTCTTCTGTGACCAGCAGGGTGCCTTCTCCGTCTACATGGATAGAACCTCCCTCTAGGACAAAACCTTCGGTGCGGTAGGTATCGATGTTCTCTATTTCGCAGGTTTTTTTGGCCACCAGATCATCCTGGTCCCAGGGGAAATAAAGGCCGTCCACCAGTCCTCCCCAGGCATTGAAGGTCCAGTCTATGCCCCGTACCTCCCCCTTGTCATTGACCACAAAGGTGGGGCCGCAGTCCCGCATCCAGGAATCGTTGTAGGACATTTCTATCACTCGCACCGACTCCGGCAGAACGCTGCGGGCGTGCATGTACTGTTCCCGGGAAACACACATGGTAACCGGCTCAAATTCGGCGATGGCGGCAGCCACCTCCACAAAGGCTTTCTGGGCATAATGGGCGCCTAATCTCCAATTGTCGGGCCTTTCCGGCCACAGCATCCAGGTTTGTTTGTGGGGCTCGAATTCCCCGGGCATTCTGAACCCGTCCTGTCTGGGGGTGGTATTTAAAGTTCTGGCCATCTTTTCCCATCCTTTCCTGTTGAAAGATTATCCGTAATAATTGTTACCTGCGGTGCAGACCACGATGATGAAAAGTCGCTTTTTGTGTCATTGCTGTAAAAACAGCTCACCATTTTGTTTTTTGTAGCGCGTGGCAATCTCTATGTCAACTAACGGTTTGAGTCAACAGATCGCCACGTCGCTTCGCTCCTCGCGATGACACAAAAGGAAGCAATTTTCACCTGAAAAACAGGCCACGATGAATGAAAACACCATATTAGATGTAGGGGGCGATGCCCACATCGCCCCGAGAGGCATTTTCACAGCAATGACTTCTTTTTACAATGCGAGGGCTATTGTCACCTTAAAACTATAAAAGCCTATTAATCATTTTACATGATATCAGCTAGGACTTGATCCAATTCTGCTTTAGCCGCATCTATTTTGGACTGCTGGCTCTCCTGGGGACGCAGTAGGTAGACTAATATTGCGCGCATAGCTGTCAAACGGTTGCCGGCCTGATCCCAGGCGATGGAATAGGGAGCATCCAGAACTTCATTAGTAATTTCTTCACCCCGGGTAGCCGGCAGGCAGTGCATGAACTTGGCGTGAGGGCTGGCCTTGGCCATCAGTTCCCGATTTACCTGGTACTTGGGATAGAAAATGGCCATTCTTTCTTCCTGGGAAAGCTCAGCATCATACAATCCATACCATACATCGGTATAGACAAAGTCCGCATCTTTCATCGCTTCATCGGCATCATCGGTAATCAGGTAACTGCCTCCAGATACTTTGCAGTTGGCTTCCGCAATAGTACGGTGATGCTCTTTGAGCTGGTGACTCTTGGGACCGAACTGGACAAAATGCATGCCCAGCTTGGTAGTAATAAAGCACAGGGAAGCACATACCTGGGTAGCATCGCCTACGAAGACCACCTTGCAGTCTTCCAGTCTTTTTCCCGGAGGCAGGTGTTCCACCATGGTGGTAACATCGCCAATTTCCTGGGTAGGATGGTTGTAGTCAGACATACCATTGATTACCGGTATGTTACAGGAATTGGCCAGATCAACGATAGTCTGGTGGCGATGGACCCGGGCTACCAGAATATCCACCAACCGGGAAAGTACCTTGCCGGTATCTCCCAGGGTCTCATGGACCCCAAACTGGATCTGTCCCGGTGCCAGGTACTGAGCATGTCCTCCCAGCTGGGCCATAGCCGTTTCAAAAGAAACCCGGGTACGGGTGGAAGTCTGTTCAAAGATCATACCCAGAGTTTTATTCTTCAGCAGAGGCGGGTAGTAACCCACATTGATACATTTCTTCAGGGTGAGTCCCAAGCGGATAATGTCCAGGATTTCCTGCTTGGTAAAATCATTGGTGTCAATAAAATGCCTCACCATTTTTCTCAAACCTCCTGCCGTATTTTTATAATGGCTAAATACACTCAGCCAAGATATTTATCGGCTGTTATTGGAAACCCTTACTGCCCGGGCAGCCATTATTTCCCCAGCAATTATCGCCAGTATGGTTCCAACCGTCAAGGGTATCTTAAAGCTTAATTCTTCTGCGGACAGTTCCAGAGGAACCACGGAGAACATGATGGCAATCAGCAGCAGCACCATGGGCAAATAGGCGATAATTCTGAGCCTGAATTCCCCTCCTGGTATTTTAAAGGGCCGCTCCCGGTCCGGGTCTATTTGGCGCAGTTTCAGGAAAGCAGGGAATACTGCCACATAAGCCAGCAGCAGGGTGACTATATTTAAGGCGAAGAAGTTCCAGAACAAGTCCTGACTGGGCAAGAACGGAGCAATGATAACCAGGGTTGAGGCTACCAGTCCATTTACCAAAGGAGCACCCAGGGGCATCCCCGTTTTTTCATTGAGCCGGCCGAATATGGCAGGCATGCTGTTGTTTTTGGCTGCATAACTGGCTACATAATTGACTCCATAAGACCAGGAAAGCATATTGCCCACTAAGGAAATCAGGAAGAGAGTGCCCATAATGGTAATGAAGGTGCCCATGGTTGTACCGGTAAGGAGCTGCAGGCTTTCCACCAAACCATTGGAGGTATTGATTTCTTCCGCAGGGATGGCAACCCCGATGCCAAAGGAAGAGAATATGTACAAAAAAGCAATGGCAATACCGCCGGCTACAATAGCCTGGGGCACCTGCCTGCGGGGATTTTCCATTTCCGAGGTGAAGGAGTTCAAAACCTCAAAGCCCATAAAGTTGAACAGTATTACCGAAACGTAGGCCAGACTGCTCAGATTCATGGACGGCAAAAGAGAGTTCCAGGTAAATTCAGTAGCCATTCCCCGGGTAAAAGCTACATACAGTCCCAGGCACCCCAGTACCAGAGCGATGAAAACTTTGATCACTGCTGACAAATTTAATATCCATTTACTGTCACTGACCCGAAAGAGGCTGATGAAGACAACGGTCCAAATGAAAGCTAGTTCAATCACTGTAGCCCAGAAGACACTGATTTCGTTTCCGGATATAGAAGTTATAACTTCCGGGAAAATAACCGCCAGGGAGGACATCCACAGCGGGTAATTGATCCAATAATACCAGGCCGCCCGGGCCCCCCATTTTGGGCCAAAGGCACGTTTGATCCAATCATAGAGTCCGCCTTCATCCTGGTATGCGCTGCCCAGCTCAGCAGCTATTAATCCGTAAGGAAGCAGGAAAGCCAGGATGAGGAATACCCACCAAAAATATTGGGAGTTGCCGATGGCAGCTGCCGGTGCGGCTGCTTCTGCAACAAAGACGATGGTGATAACTGATAATACCACTTCGTACAAGCGAAAGCTTTTTCTTCTTTCTGTCATTACATTCACCTCTTCTCAAAATGTCAGTGACAAACTATCCTATTTTAGCATAACCAGGAACAATTTGAAGCATCCAGAAGTTAATTTCCTAAAATAATGCTATCTTCTGGATTAATCGGCTTTATGAACTATAATAGTTATTAATTTAGTTTGACGCAATTATTTTTTGGATGTAGACTCATTCTTTGTTTTATTTCTGTGGAACCCGCTCTGCAGTAATGTTTTCGTTTATCGTGGTTTGCCAATCCGGTGACAATTGCTGTAATAACGCTCTTTAATGCTGCCTTGAGGCCCATATGGTAATATATTAATGAGCTTGGAGCGGAAAACTAAATGCGATGGACAATATATTCAGGAGGTTATAAGTGAGAAAGGTTATCGTAGCCGCAACCCAAATGGCTTGTTCGTCTGACCGGGATGAGAATATCAGCAAAGCTGAAGCCCTTATCCGCCGGGCGGCGAGCATGGGAGCCCAGATTATTCTGCTGCAGGAATTGTTTGAGACCCTTTATTTCTGCCAGGTGGAGGATTTTGCCAATTACAAGCTGGCAGCGGAGGTTGAAGATAACAAGGCGGTTCAGCATTTGCGTACTCTGGCCCGGGAACTGCAGGTAGTATTGCCGGTAAGTTTCTACGAGCGCAAAAACCTGGCCTACTATAATTCCGTAGCTGTGCTTGACGCAGATGGCAGTATTCTGGGAGTTTACCGGAAAGCCCATGTTCCCACCGGTCCGGGATATGAAGAGAAATTCTATTTTAACCCCGGGGACACCGGCTTCAAGGTTTGGAAAACCCGTTATGGCCGTATCGGAGTCGGCATCTGCTGGGATCAATGGTTCCCGGAGGCGGCCCGCTGTATGGCCCTGATGGGAGCAGAGATGCTTTTATATCCCACCGCTATTGGCTCCGAGCCGGATGAACCGGAGGTAGATTCCAAGGAGCACTGGCAGAGATGTATGCAGGGACATGCTGCCGCCAACATTATGCCGGTAATAGCCTCCAACCGGGTGGGAAAGGAGACCATTGGTTCCTCGGCTATAGAATTTTACGGATCATCTTTTATTACTGACCCCACCGGGAAAATTATTGCTGAAGGGGATCGCACTTCGGAGATGGTGATTACTGCCGAGTTTGATCTGGATGCCATTGAAGAACAGAGGATATCCTGGACAGTATTCCGCGACCGCCGTCCCGAACTCTACCGGGCTATAATCAGCAGTGACGGGGTTTATCAGACAAGTTAAAGGAAAACAAAAGGGACGATTCCCGGCTCATCACCAGGTAAGCGTCCCTGTTTTTTTTAATAGCTGGCTTTCAGCAGTTCTAAAACATAGGTGGGCAAAGCAAAAGCCCCTTTATGGATATCGGAGTTGTAATACCTGGTCTTGATCCCAAAGGATTCCCATACTTCGGGCTTATGGTCCTTGATGGGATCATACTTTTTGGAAGCAAAACCAAACAGCCAGTGGCCGGAGGGATAGGTGGGTATGTGGTACTGGTATACTTTGACGATAGGGAACAGATCCCGGATTTTTCTATGGGCTTTCTGCATTTCTTCAATGTGAAAGTCAAAGTAAGGTGACTCGTGCTGGTTGATCAATATACCCTCATAGGTCAGGATACGATAGCATGCTTTATAAAACTCTTTGGTAAACAAGCCTTCACCTACCCCAATGGGATCGGTGGAGTCCACGATGATGAGATCATAGGCACCGTCTTCTGTCTGATTTACGAAGGAAGAACCGTCCTGGAAATGCAGGTGTATCCTGGGGTCCTTGTCCAGGTGACCGGCGGTCCGGGGCAAATACTGCTGGCATAGACGAACCACCCGTTCGTCTATGTCCACCATATCAATACGCTCGATATGGGAGTAACGGGCTATTTCCCGGGATGTACCTCCATCTCCTCCGCCGATAATCAAAACCTTCTTAATAGCCGGATTGGTGGCCATGGCCACATGGGTTATCATTTCGTGGTAAATAAACTCATCCTTTTCGGTCACCATTACCAGCCCATCCAGGGTGAAAAAGGTACCGTAAGTATCCGATTCATAAAAGTCAATGCGCTGGTAGGGAGTCTGCTCCGTATAGATATGCCGGTTTATCTTGATAGAAAGCTTGGTGTTGTCATCCCACCTCTGAGAATAAACCAGGTCGATATAGGGCGGTTTGGTGGAAATTTCTTCATTAGGTCTGGTAGTCATGGCATGTCCCACCTTTACGTAAAATTATTTTCTGGAGTGGCTTAGCGCCAGAAATTGCTGTAGTACAGCCATCGCTGTGTCATCGCGAGGAGCCCAGCGACAGTGTGATAGGAAGCCATCTTATGTGTCATCGCGAGCGCGCAGCGCGTGGCGATCTCAGCTGTTCATCATTACTCCTTATACATTATTACCATATAGCTTCCCGTAATTACAGCTATTTTTTTTAGAAAATTTACCGGCCGCTGAGCCCTCATTTTTACCCTAAAGTGTTATCTAAAAACATCATCACCACAAAACCAATAAGCAGGGCATGGGCCGCTAGTTTGGAATGCCCTTCATGGTTTTGGGTTTCGGGTATAATTTCGTGGCTGATTACAAAGAGCATAGCCCCGGCAGCGAAAGACATAGCCAGGGGCAGGATGGGGCTGGCAATGTGCACCAGACCCACGCCCAGGAGGCCGCCGATGGGCTCCACCAGGCCGGTTGCCAATGCTACCAGGAAGGCCATGCCCGCTGAGTATTTTTCCCTTACCAAGGGCAGGGCTACTGCCAGGCCTTCGGGCAGATTCTGCAGGCCAATCCCTATGGCCAAACTGATGCCATTGGCAATGTCGCCATTGCCGAAACCCACACCCACCGCCAATCCTTCCGGAAAATTGTGGATGGTGATGGCGATTACGAACAGCCATACTTTACGCATTTGCGGGCTCAGGCTGCTGAGAGAATGCAGCGTGTTCAGGAAGTGCCCGTTGGCCTGGACGCCGTTTACGGCATTGGTAAGCAAATTGGTATCCGGGAAAAACCTGTCAATGATGTCAATAAACAGACCGCCAAACAACATGCCGATTAAGACTACGGTCGCTCCCGCAACTCCGCCCCCGCCCTTTTGCAGAGCCGGTACGATCAGACTGAAGGAGGTGGCTGCCAGCATCACGCCAGCGGCACCGCCCAGGGCAGCATCTAATACCATCCTGGATATGTTTTTCGTAAAAAAAATAGGAATAGATCCTATACCTGTGGCCAAACCCGCCGCCATACTAGCGGCGATTCCCAGGTAAATAACGTTGAATTGGGCTAATTGTTCTATCATTATTAACTTCCCTATTTAGTTCTCTGTCCTCATATTATGAATTCGTCTACAGAAGGTTCCTGTTATATATCAGCCAGGCAGAGGAGAAAACTTACCAGGATCAGCTGCCAAAAATCACTGATTTGGTGTATCATCGGGTAAAGCTATTAACAGAGGATGATGGCATGATTTATGACCATATTAAGCCGGCAACTTTTCTGGAGCGTCTTAACCGCTTTACAGCTCATATTGCAATAGATGGACGGGTGGAAAAATGCCATGTAAAGAACACCGGGCGCTGCTGGGAACTGCTGTATCACGGAGCCCCGGTACTGGTCCAGGAAATTGCAGCTCGCCAGCGCAAAACCAGCTATGACCTTATTGCGGTTTATAAAGGGGAGCGGCTGGTTAATATAGACTCCAGCGCTCCCAACCGGGTGTTTGCAGAGTGGCTGTCCCAGGGCGGCTTGTTTAAAAATACAACCCTGATCAAGCCGGAGACAAAGTTTGGAGACTCCCGGTTTGATTTTTATGTGGAAGGGGACGGGCGCCAGGCCTTTGTGGAGGTCAAGGGGGTTACCCTGGAGGATAAGGGAGTGGCCCGTTTCCCGGATGCCCCCACCGAGAGGGGCATTAAGCACTTAAAGGATCTGATGCGCTGCCTCGAGGCAGGATTTGAGGCATACGTGGTTTTCATTGTGAAGATGAAGGGTGTAATCTATTTTGAACCCAATTGGGATACTCACCCGGAATTTGGCAGGGTCCTGTGCCAGGCTGCCGAACTAGGGGTCCAGGTTTTAGCCCTGGATTGCCAGGTCACAGAGAACAGCATCACTCCTGGAGATCCCCTTAAAGTAGTCTTGGATAAAAAATAAGCACATGAGCAGGTTGCTCATGTGCTTATCAGATAGAAGACTATTCTTCTTCATACATTTTATCAATAATATCTGCATATTTCTGGGCAATGACCTTTCTCTTCAGTTTATTACTGGGAGTCATCGTCCCTTCTTCAATGGTAAACGGATGATCCATCAGGGTAAACTTGGCTATTTTTTCATGACGCGCCAGGTCTTTGGATTGTCCGTCGATTCTGTCCCTGTATAATTGGATGATTTCCGGTTTCTTTACCAGGTCGCTGTAGTCTTTGTAAGTAATGCCTTTTGCTTTGGCATATTCCTCCAGTGCGGGGAAGGCCGGTACAATGAGAGCGGTTAAGTACTTGCGCTTGTCACCGAATACGGCTATCTGTTCAACATAATAATCCTGACCAACCCGGGATTCGATCAACTGGGGAGCAACGTTCTTGCCGTTGGCGGTGACAATAATATCCTTTTTCCGGTCGGTAATTCTCAGGTATCCATCTTCATCGATTTCTCCTATGTCACCGGTTTTGAAATAACCGTCTTCCGTCATGGCTTCTTTGGTAGCTTCGGGCCTGTTGAAGTAACCTTTGAACACGTTGGGGCCTTTGATGAGTATTTCGCCGTCTTCCGCAATCTTTATATGATTTTGCTCAATGGGTTTGCCCACTGTGCCGAACTTGAAGTAAGCGGGGCAGTTACAGGAGCCCATGGGTGAAGTTTCGGTAAGTCCGTATCCCTGGGCAATAAAGATATTGGCCGCAAAGAAGAATTCTTCTATTTCCTTGGCCAGGGGAGCACCTCCGGCAGAGAAGAAGTTCAAGCGCCCGCCCAGTAAATCTCTGATTTTGGACAGCACCAGCTTATGGGCAATTTTATGTTTGAACTCCAGGGCGGAAGAAATCTTCTCGCCGCGTATTTTGGCATACTCATATTCCTTGCCTACTTCTATACCCCAGTCAAAGAGCTTTTTCTTCACACCCCCGGCTTGTTCCATTCTGGCATTGATGGTGGCATACATCTTCTCAAACAGCCTGGGGACACCGCACATGTAGGTAGGTCTTACTTCCGAGAAGTATTCCACAATCTTGTTGGTATCGCTGCAGAAGTATTGAGTAGCACCCCGGGAATGGATCCAGTAACTGGAGGCCTTTTCATAGACATGGCTCAGAGGCAGGAAAACTACTTCGATATCATCTTCGCCCATAGGAAATCTGGAATTCAGGGCTTCTATTTCTGTAAAGAAGTTTTTATGACAGAGCATAGCTCCTTTGGGGTCTCCGGTAGTACCTGAGGTGTAGATAACCGACATGACATCTTCGCTGGTGATAGAGTTGAGCCGCCGCTGCAGTTCCTCGTCCTGATTAGATTTCCGGCCCAACTCGTATAGATCATCAATATACATTATATGCTCGTCATTTTCATCGATTTTCACTGATTTGTCGAATACGATTACCCGTCCGATTTTGGTATTACCTTTATAGAATTTCATGACGTTATCGTATTGATATTGGCCATCCACAAAAATGATTTTAGACCTGGAATCGTCCACGATATACTCCGCTTGTTCAGCAGTGTTGGTAGCGTAGATGGCAACCGTGGCGCATTTGATGCTCATAATGGCATAATCGCATATTACCCATTCCGGCCGGTTTTCCGAATAGATCGCAATCATTTCGCCTTCTTTGGCTCCCAGCTCCAGAAGCCCTTTGGCCGCATTATCAATGCGCTCGCCAAATTCCTTCCAGGAAATGCCCTTCCATTCATCACCTTCTTTGTAATGCAGGGCATTTTGTTTCCTGTCCGCGTACTTGCGTACCTGGGAATGAATCATCGCTGCCAAATTCTCGCTTTGCATAATATACCCCCTACTCTTGAAACATTTCTTTTCCTGCTCTTATTTATTTAACCCCACCTCGGACGGAGAGGGTTGATTACTGCGTTATAGGGTATTTAATGCAATAACATCTGCTGAAATTATGCTGCCAAGAAATATTCGATTTCATAATTATTATAATTATTACTATACTTCTTTAACAACTATCCAGATTCCTTTTTAATTTTCGACATAAATAATGTTAAATTAATGCAAATTGGTTTCAATTAGAATTAATTATCACCTCCCGTGTAATTACAAAAGGATCACTAAGATAGGGTTAAGGATAGATTGCTGGTGAATAACAAAGGATCGGTCATTATTTTTGCTAATTCTAGAGGAAAGGAAGAATTATGCAGGCAGCGAATATTTCGAGTTAAAATAAAGATTAAAAGAGAGGATAGTATAGCCCAGGTAACTCCCTTCCAGTTTACTGAGTTAGGGGTGATAATTTGAGTAAAAAAATACAGGCACTTGAAAGCAGGATTCGCAAGAAGATCTCACCAGAAGTGTCCCTTCGTGAATGGCGTTCGTCTATAGTTCTGGAAGGCACGGTATCCAGCTGGGATGAACTGTACACCGCAGGGAAGATGTGTGCCAACCAGGGCTATAAAGGGGTGGTGAATAAGCTAAAGGTTAAGGATTTGGATATCCCCAGGATCAAAAGGCCCCAGCTGTCTGACCATGCCCTCCAGGGAAAAAGAGTGGATGTGCTGATTATCGGCGGGGGGATTATCGGCTGTGCTATCGCCAGAGAACTATCCAAGTGGCAGCTGTCGATCTTACTGGTGGACAAGGAAGATGATGTGGCCATGCACGCTTCTTCCAGAAATGACGGGATGATTCATCCAGGCATAGAGCCCAAAATCGGTTCGAAAAAAGCTATTTTTAATGTAAGAGGAAACGAATTGTACACTCGGGTCGCCCAGGAACTGGACGTAAAAGTCATCAGGTGCGGCTCGAGTGTTCTTTTTGACTATAAACTACTGAAACTATTAAAGCCGTTCTTGTTGAAACGGGCTGAAAAAATGGGAGTCAAGGGAGTTACTCTCTTGTCCAGAGAAGAAGTCTTGAAAATAGAGCCCAATATCGGCATACCCATAGCCGGGGCAGTGCATTTCGCCACCACCGGCATAGTATCACCTTACAAAATGACAGTAGCATATGCAGAAAATGCGGTGCAGAACGGAGCAGAAGTTTCCTTAAATACCATAGTACTGTCCATGACCAAGGAACATAACCGGATTGTCAGTGTGGAGACCAACCGGGGGACCGTCTATCCCCGGTTAGTTATAAATGCTGCTGGCGTATTTGCCGATATCGTAGCTGATATGGCCGGTGATCAGTTCTTCTCTATTCACCCCCGCAAAGGAGAGATTATCTTTTTGGACAAGAAGAAAGGGGAGCTGATCAACGGGGTGATCGGCAAACCCAGCCTTTTTCAGGCCCAAACCAACACTAAGGGCGGGGGAGTTGTAAAAACGGTAGATGGGAACATCCTGATAGGGCCGGATGCCTACGAGCAGCCTTTCCGGGAGGATTTCTCCACCCATATGGACCATATTGAGGTCCTGATGGAAAAGCACATGCCCCTGGTAAAAGGCCTCAGCCCCGCTGACGTTATCAATTATTGTGCCGGCATCCGGGCTTCCACCTATGAAGAGGATTTTATCATCGAAAGATCGGAATATGTAGCCAATCTGATCCATGCCGCCGGTATCCAATCTCCTGGCCTGGCTTCAGCACCGGCCATAGCCGAAGAGATTGAAAAGCTGGCCTGTCAGGCTTTACGGGAAGTAATGGAAGTAAAGCCCAACCCCACCTGGAACCCCATAAGAAAAGGTATCCCCGAGCTCAGCCGGATGGATTTTGCCGCCCGGAGCAAAATCATTAAGGAAAATCCCCATTACGGTGAAATAGTATGCCGCTGTGAGGGGATCAGCAAGGGTGAAATTATCGACGCCATTCATGCTCCCATACCCGCCACTACTATTGACGCTATTAAAAGAAGGGTAAGGCCGGGCATGGGGCGATGCCAGGGGGGATTCTGCCTGCCCTCGGTCATGAAGATTATCAGTGAAGAAACCGGTTTGCCCATGACTGCCATAACCAAGAAAGGCAATAACTCCTACCTGGTAGTGGAAGAAACCAAACAAACCCCCACTCAGACCCTCGGACCGGGAGGTGAAAGCCATGAGTAATTACGATGTGGTTGTATTAGGCGGTGGTCCCGCCGGGCTGGCAGCGGCCCTGGCTTCCCATGGCAAAGGTATGAACACCCTGATTATCGAAAGGGAACACCGGCTGGGCGGAATATTGAAGCAGTGTATTCATGATGGCTTTGGCCTGGTGCGATTCAAGGAGAAGCTTACCGGTCCCGAATATGCCCATCGATTCATTGAACAGGTGCAGGCCCAAGACATCCCGGTGCTGCTGAATACTTATGTTGTCCAAGTTGATAAAAGCGAAGCCGGTTTTGAACTGACCGTGGTTAACCGGCAAAACGGGATAGAAAAAATCGAAGCCAAAGCTTTGATAATGGCCACCGGCTGCCGGGAAAGAACCGCCAGGCAGGTCTTTATCAACGGAACCCGGCCGGCGGGGGTATATACGGCGGGTACAGCCCAGCATCTGGTTAACCTGGAAGGATACCTGCCCGGCAAGAAATGCGTTATTTTAGGCAGCGGGGATATTGGCCTGATTATGGCCCGGCGCCTCACCCTGGAAGGAGCTCAAGTATTAGGGGTGTATGAGGCCAAGAGCACTCCCTCAGGGTTAAGCCGCAACATCGTCCAGTGCCTGCATGATTTTAATATCCCTCTGCATCTTTCCACCACCATTACCAGGGTGTTTGGGGATGACCGGGTGGAGGCCGTGGAAATTGCCCAAGTGGATGAGAATATGCGGCCTATCGCCGGCACCGAACAGGTTATAGAATGCGACACGGTAATTCTTTCCGTGGGACTCATACCGGAAAACGAAATAGCGGAGATGCTGGGGATCCAGATGGATGCTGCCACCCGAGGGCCGGTAGTTGACCAGCATTTCATGACTTCCGTGCCAGGGGTTTTTTCCTGCGGGAATTCCCTGCATGTCAATGATTTGGTGGATTACGTCTCCGAAAGCGGGGAAATAGCCGGGGCCAGTGCTGCTCAGTACGTGCGGGAAACCCGGGTACGGGAATTGGTGGAAATAAAAAAGGACAACCAGGATTTCCTGTATGTGGTACCTCAGCATATAAATATTAACACCAGCAACCAGCAGGTGATTTTATATTTCCGCTCCCGGGATATCCGGGAAAACATGCGGGTTACCATCAAATCCGGGGATAATGTGCTGTTTTCCAGAAAATATGTTATTCTCAGGCCCCCGGAAATGGAAAGGGTACGTTTCCAGCTGAAAGGTGATATTCCTGCCGGCCGTCCCATTGAAATCACCATGGAACCGGCTGAGGACAAGGGGGTGGCACAATGAAAAACCTGATATGTATCGAATGCCCTATTGGCTGCGGCTTGCAGGCGGAAAAGAACGGAGAGCAATGGATCATTAAGGGGAACCGCTGCCGCAAGGGAGAGCAGTTTGCCATCAACGAACTGACCGATCCCCGCCGCAGTGTGTGTTCCACGGTAAAGACCATCTTCAAGGAGGTTCCCCGCCTGTCGGTAAGAACTGATGGGGAAGTGCCCTTGAAGTCAATTTTTGAGGTAATGGAGCAAATCAATAGAGTAATTTTGGAGCGTCCCGTTCATATAGGAGAGGTCATCATCGAAAATGTCTGCAATACCGGTATTAATGTTATCGCAACCTCGGATTTAATTTATTTACTGGAGGCGAAATAAATGACTAGCAGGGAGGGTTATATTTTAAGCCTGGATTGCGGTACTCAGAGTGTGCGGGCTATTCTCTTCGACTGTCAGGGTAACATTATCGGCAAGGAAAAAGTTGAATTCGAACCTTACTTTTCCCGGCAGCCCGGCTGGGCAGAGCAGGAACCCCAAGTTTTTTGGGAGAGTTGCTGTAAAGCCTGCCAGACTTTAAAAGCACGCCAGCCGGAAGACTGGGAACATATCCGGGGGGTAGCAGTTACCACCCAGAGAGATACCACCATCATTGTGGATGAACAAGGCAAGCCCCTGCGGCCGGCGATAATCTGGCTGGATCAAAGAATGGCTAGGTGCCAGGAGCCTCTTCCCATTTATGACACCGTTTTATTCAAAACCATTGGCATGGCCAAAACCGTGGAGATTATCCGCCGGCAGACCAAAACCAACTGGATAATCGAAAATGAGCCTGAACTATGGGAAAGAACCCATAAAGTCCTGTTATTGTCAGGCTTTTTTATTTACCAGTTAACCGGCTTATTTGCAGATTCGGTGGCCAGCCAGGTTGGCCATATTCCCTTTGACTACAAGAGGCAAACCTGGTGCAAGTCCTATGATTTTAAGTGGAGAATGTTCGGCATAGACCCAGATAAACTCTACGATCTGGTTGAACCGGGAGAAATCATTGGCGAGGTTACCAGCCAGGCCGCGGCTGCTACCGGCATTAAAGAGGGAACCCCGGTTATTGCTGCCGGATCGGACAAAGGCTGTGAAACTCTGGGAGTAGGATGTTTGAGCCCGGATTGTGCCAGTATGAGTTTCGGAACCACAGCCACGGTGCAGATCACTACCCGGCGCTACCTGGAACCCATTCAGTTCATGCCTGCCTACCCTGCTTCCATACCCGGGTACTATAACCCGGAAATAGAAATATTCCGGGGATACTGGATGATAAGCTGGTTCAAAAAAGAATTCGGCCTGCGGGAAATGATCGAGGCAGAGCAAAGGGGAGTTCCCCCGGAGGAGGTATTAGACGAAAGACTGGCGGATATCCCGCCGGGATCTCAGGGACTTATCCTCCAGCCTTTCTGGACACCGGGACTTAAGATGCCTGAGGCCAAGGGGGCTATCATCGGTTTTGGGGACGTCCATACCCGGGCTCATATCTACCGGGCCATAATCGAAGGGATAAATTATGCCCTCCGGGAAGGCCTGGAGAACCTGGAAAAGAAATCTAAGGTCAAGGTTAAAAGAATTGCCGTCTCCGGCGGGGGATCCCAGAGCAATGCTATCTGCCAGATAACCGCCGATATGTTCGACCGCCCCGTGGTCCGCGGGCAGACCTATGAAACCTCGGGATTAGGGGCGGCTATCAACGGGTTTGTGGGGCTGAAGGTATTCAAAAGCTATGAGGAAGCGGTAAGCAATATGGTTCATCATACCAGCTTTTTTGAGCCGGATTCGGCAAACGCCAGGTTATACTGGCAGCTTTACGAACGAGTCTACTGCAAGATTTATGGGCGGCTGGAGACCCTATACCGGGAGATAAAAGCCATCACCCATTATCCTGATATATAGAGGAATCATAAGGAGCATAAAGGAGCGAGCATGATGAGTAAACAGAACCGCGGTTTTATGCCGGAATGGTATGAGGAAGCACCCCCTGAAAAATCCTACCGGTCAATATTCAAGTGGGGTGATCCCCTGGAGTTTAAACACCCCAATCCTCGTCTGTATGAACTCATGAAAAGCACCTTCCATATGACCGATGAGGATTTCAAGGAAAAGCAGAAAATGGGGCTGGAGAAGGTAGACTGCCATATACCTATTTCACTGACTCCGGAGCAGGTGGCTCGTCTTAAGGAAATAGTGGGAGAAGAAAATGTACTGGAGGATGAGTACTCCCGTTTGAAAGTAGCCTACGGCAAGACCATGATCGATTTAATGCGCCTCCGGGAGGGAATAGTGGAAAATGTGCCGGACCTGGTAATACACCCCCGCGGCAAGGAAGACATCCAGAAAATAGTGGAGTATTGCAACCAGGAAAAGATCAATATTTATGTTTACGCAGGGGGCTCATCGGTAACCAGGGGCGTGGAGTGCACCAGAAAAGGCATTACCCTGGACATGAGCGTACATATGAACCGGGTATTGAAATTCAATGAGATCAACCAGACCATTACCGTTGAACCGGGTATATCCGGGCCCCAGTTGGAACATATCTTAAATAACGCTCCCCAGCTTTTCAATGCCAAAAGAGCGTATACCTGCGGGCATTTTCCCCAGTCCTTCGAGTATTCCTGTGTGGGCGGCTGGGTCGTCACCCGGGGAGCGGGCCAGAATTCCACCTATTATGGCAAGATAGAAGACCTAGTGGTATGCCAGGAGTACGTTACTCCGGCGGGTATCATCAAAACCGGTGAATACCCGGCCAGCGCCACCGGTCCCTCCATAGACCAGATAATGATAGGCAGTGAAGGGACTTTTGGCATACTGGTGGCAGTTACCTTGAAAATCTTTCGCTATATGCCGGAAAACTGCAGCAGGTTTTCCTTCATGTTTAAAAACTGGCCGGATGCGGTAGAAGCTGTCCGGGAGATCATGCAGGGAGAGTTTGGCTATCCTTCGGTGTTCCGCCTTTCGGACCCGGAGGAAACCGATATAGCTATGAAGCTGTATGGCGTCGAGGGAACGGTCATAGACAAACTGCTGGCCCTCAGAGGCTTCAAAAAAGGGGAAAGGTGCATGCTCCTGGGGTCGGCTGACGGGGACAAATCCTACACCAGAAATGTGAAAAGAAATATCCACCGGATATGCAGGAAGTACGGAGCCATGTATACTACCGAGTTTGTCACCAAGTCCTGGGAAAAGGGCAGGTTCAAAGATCCCTACATGCGAGAAGACCTGCAGGATTTCGGCATCATGACCGATACCTTGGAATGTGCTGTTTCCTGGGACCAACTGCAGGAAGTCTATGAAGGGGTAAGGGGATACTGCAAAAGCCGGCCCAATACCATCTGTATGACCCATATTTCCCATGTTTATCCCCAGGGAGGGAACCTGTATTTCATATTCATAGCCAGGATTAGCCAGATAGATGAATACCTGGAGTACCAGTACGGCATACTGGACAGCATCCAGAAATACGGAGCGGCCATGAGCCACCATCACGGAATAGGCAAGATGATAGCCCCCTGGCTGGAAGGCCAGCTGGGCAGGAACCAGATGGAAGTATTAAGAGCCCTGAAAAGGCACTTTGATCCTAATAACATCATGAATCCGGGAGGAACCCTGGGGCTGGATCTGCCGGAGGACCAAAAGCGCATAGTGCGCAAAGAATAGTGGGTACCTGGCTGTAATGAATGAAACACTGCAAAAACATCGCTGAACGGATTAAGCAGGAGTATTAGCTGGCGAGCGACGTACGACGAGCCGTTGCAACCCACGGCGAAACCGAGGGCTGCGAAGGGGAGCGAGAAACAGGATGTTTCGAGCAGCGAGTACTGAGTGCAGGGATGCCGAATTACGAGCGGTCCCCTTCGCACCGAAGTATGCCGATGGGTTGCAGGTGAGGAGTCCCGGAGGGAGCCGGCTAATACTCCTGCTCATGCTGGATAGCTACATTTTCACGACTGTGCTGCTGGTGACAATTGCTATAGAATAGCCTGCAGAGTATCAGGCTTGAGTTGCAGCCTGATCTCCATGAAATTATTGCTAAATTAATGAAAAACTAATATACTGATATGATCACTACATAGGAAGGGGGGCAGTTATGGTCAGGAAAGAGACACTGCAAGTGGCGGGCATGACTTGAGCAGCCTGTGCTGCCCGTATCGAGAAAGGGCTTAACCGCCTGGAAGGGGTTAACTCAGCTAATGTTAATCTGGCTCTGGAAAGAGTTGACGTTGAATATGATGACAGCAGCCTGTCCCGGGAAGGCATTAAAGAGGTAATAGAAAAACTGGGCTACCGGGTAATTCCTGCCCAGGAGGATGATATCCAAAAGGTGACCCTGAAAGTAGCCGGCATGACCTGTGCGGCTTGTTCGGCCCGGATTGAAAAAAAGCTTAACTCCCTGGAAGGGGTGCAGGCGGCCAACGTAAATCTGACCACCGAAAGAGCCACGGTAGAGTATGTTCCCGGCCAGATCAAAGTGGCTGATCTGATAAAGGCCGTTCAATCCCTGGGTTATGGGGCCGAGAGGATAGAAGAAGTGAGCCGGGACCGGGAAGCGGAGGAAAAAGCGGCCGAGATTCGCAGCCTGCGAGTTGCCCTGGCGGTCTCCATCTGCCTGAGTGTTCCGCTGTTGCTGGCTATGATTTTGGGCCTTCTGGGATTGGAGATTAAAGGACTGGCCTTTTTGCATAACCAGTATTTTCAGCTGGCCATAGCTACCCCTATACAGTTTATAATCGGCGCCCGTTTTTATAAGCAGTCCTACTTTGCCCTGCGTTCGGGCAGCGCCAATATGGATGTTCTGGTGGCCATGGGTACCTCCGCGGCCTACTTTTTCAGCCTGTACAATATGTTCTTTGCCGAAGCCGGTCCAGGTATGATGAAAAACCTTTATTTTGAGACTTCCGCTATCATTATCACCTTGATTCTGTTGGGCAAATACCTGGAAGCAGTGGCCAAGGGCAAAACTTCGGAAGCCATACGCAAGCTGGCGGCCTTACAGGCTAAGACCGCCCGGGTCATTCGGGACGGCCAGGAAATGGACATTCCCATTGAAGAAGTAGAAATAGGGGATTTGGTGATTGTAAGGCCGGGGGAAAAGGTCCCGGTGGATGGCATAATCGTGGAGGGTCATTCTTCCCTGGATGAATCCATGTTAACCGGGGAAAGCCTGCCGGTGGACAAGCAGGCAGGAGAGATGGTATTTGGAGCCACCATTAACAAATTCGGTACTTTCAAGATGCAAGCCACCCGGGTAGGCAAGGAAACAGCTCTGGCCCGGATTATTAAAATGGTGGAAGATGCCCAGGGCTCCAAAGCCCCCATCCAAAAGATTGCCGACCAGGTGGCAGGCATTTTTGTGCCTGCTGTTGTGGGTGTTGCCACCCTCACCTTCATAATCTGGTACCTGCTGGGGGGAGGCATAAACCAGGCGTTAATAAGCGCAGTAGCCGTGCTGGTTATAGCCTGCCCATGTGCTTTGGGACTGGCTACTCCCACGGCCATAATGGTGGGCACCGGCAAAGGTGCCGAGCATGGTATCCTTATTAAAGGCGGCGAATACCTGGAAACCGCTTATAAGCTGAACACTGTGGTTCTGGACAAGACCGGCACCATTACCAAGGGGATGCCGGAGCTTACTGATATCGTTAAACTGGGCCGGCTGGAGCAGGAGGATATACTGCGCTGGGCCAGCATTGCCGAGAAAAATTCGGAGCATCCTCTGGGTGTGGCCATTTCTGCCCGGGGCAAGGAAGTATTCGGTCAGTTGGAAGATCCGGAGAGTTTTGAGGCCATACCGGGCATGGGGGTGCGGGCGGCCATCCAGGGCAGGGAAGTATATGTGGGAACCCGCCGCTTGATGGCTGAAAGGGGTATTTCCACTGACGGTATTGAAGCCAGGATAACTGAACTGGAAGATCAGGGCAAGACCGCCATGCTGATGGCGGTAGATGGGCAATTGGAAGCTATCCTGGCAGTAGCTGACACAGTTAAGGAAAGCTCCCGGGAAGCTATTGCCGAACTCCAGGGTATGGGCATCGAGGTATATATGATTACCGGAGACAACCGCCGCACCGCGGAAGCCATTGCCCGTCAGGTGGGCATCAACCATGTCCTGGCGGAAGTGCTGCCGGAAAACAAGGCCCAGCAAATAGCCCAGCTGCAGAAAGAAGGAAAAACCGTGGCTATGGTGGGGGATGGCATTAATGATGCCCCTGCTCTGGCCATGGCGGACATTGGCATGGCTATGGGGACCGGAACCGATGTGGCTATGGAAGCCGGGGATATAACCCTGATGAGGGGCGACCTGCGCACCATCCCCTCAGCCATTCGCCTGTCGCGGCAAACCATGCGTAAAATCAAACA
Source organism: Syntrophomonas sp. DTU018 (assembly GCA_001513155.1). GTDB lineage: Bacteria > Bacillota > Syntrophomonadia > Syntrophomonadales > Syntrophomonadaceae > DTU018. The sequence continues at coordinate 4,156 of LFSR01000003.1, read as the reverse complement.
GAATTTGTTCTGGGCCTTTATTTATAATATTATAGGTATACCTTTTGCTGCTTTTGGAATGCTGAACCCGGTCATAGCCGGAGCAGCCATGGCCTTCAGCTCAGTGTCTGTAGTAACTAACTCCCTGAGCCTGCGCCGCTTTGATCCCAATAAGGCAGCTGCTTAACTACGTTAACCACGAATTGACAGGGGTTAGCCGGAATGCAGGAGTATTAGCCGGCTCGTTCCGGTACTCCTCGTCTGCAACCCATCGGCAAACTTTAAGTGCGAAGGGGACCGCTCGTAATTCGGCATCCATGCACTCAGTACTCGCTGCTCGAAACGTCCTGTTTCCCGCTCCCCTTCGCAGCCCTCAGTTGCTCCGTGGGTTGCAACGGTTCGTCGTAAGTCACTCGCCCGGCTAATACTCGTGCTGAAGCTGGGCAGGGATGTTTTGATTGATTGTGGTCTTTGTTCAGGTTAAATTGCAACGACAAACTTGATAAGGAGGGTTATTAATGGCCAATGAAACTAAGGTATTGAATGTGGAAGGCATGTCCTGCATGCACTGCGTAGCAGCAGTCAAGGAGTCAGTGGGTGCATTGCCGGGAGTGACCAAAGTTGAGCCGGATCTGGCCAGCAAAACTGTAAAGGTAGAATTTGATGGCGACCAGGTCAAACTGGACGATATTAAGGAAAAAATACAAGACGCCGGCTACGAAGTGGTCTAAACCCAGCTAAGGGGCCAATTGTCACCTGTGTGCGGGCTACGATGAATGAAAAAACTAGGCCTGTCATCTTGGTGAGAAAGGTTTCTGATTATGTCATTGCTGTGAAAATGGCTCCCAATTGTGTCATTGCGAGCGCGTAGCGCGTGGCAATCTCTATGGCAACTAACGGTGTGAGTTAACAGATCGCCACGTCGCTTCGCTCCTCGCGATGACAGACTTAAGTTTTCGTTTATCGTGGCCTGTGCTTCAGGTGATAATTGCGAGCGCGAAGCGCGTGGCAATCTCTTTGACTATCCAAGGTTTGAGTTGTTAGATCGCCACGTCGCTGCGCTCCTCGCGATGACACGGCGAGGGCCATTCCCACAATATAGGAGCCTCTGGCTTTGTTCTCTCTATACTAGCTCAGACACCCATTGTTTCTCAAAGCAAGAACCACCAGCTTTCGGTAGAGGCGTTCTTTAAGAGATGATGGCCGGGCCAATTCCATCCGTTCCAGATGAGGATAGGCCGCAGGAGGTATGGAACGGAACAGTTCGGCCAGCAGTCCTCCGATTAACCGGAATGGAGAGGTGGACATCTGGGTATTTAAAGCCTTCAGGGAGCCAACCAGCTGCAGGTCCTCATTGCTGAAGTCAGTGCCAAAGGGGAAGGGCGGGAAATAGCCTTTGGCCTGGTAAGGAGCCAGCAGTTCTTTCAGTTTTTCCGGGGTATTATTGCGGTATTCCGGCGGAATCTCGTAATCCAGCGGCAATTTGCCGGCTTTTTTGGCCTGCTCCAGCAACTGCTTTTGGAATCTGGAGTCGGCGATGTTGATCATTTGCGCTATCACTTCTTTGTCGGGTTTGCCCCGCACATCGGCAATACCGTATTCAGTCACCACAATGTCCCGCAGGTGTTTGGGGATGGTGCAGCTGCCGTAGCTGAATACAATATTTGATTTTAGCTTTTTGCCGGTTCCTCTGGTGCTCTTGATCAGCATGATCACCCGGGCATCAGGCAGGGCATGGCCCATAGCCACAAAGTTGTATTGACCTCCAACCCCGCTGACTACTTGCCCGTCTTCCAGCTGATCGGAAGCAATGGCTCCCAGTAATGTAGCTATCATGCCGGTATTTACGAAGCGGGCATCTTTTCTCTGCAGTCTTCTTAATTCCTCGTCTCCATACAGCTGGTTGACCTTTTCCACCCCGGACATGGCAAACAATTTACGTTCTTCTTCCGGCATGTCATTAAGGGCTTTATAGAAGGAACGAGGACCTACAAAGAAGGCGCCCAGGATAATATGGCCGTTAAGCAATTTTTCTCCCAGCAGGTTTCTTATCGCCAGGCGGTTTTGTTCGTCATTAAAGTCAGTGGAATAACGGCTGTCACCGTCTATTATGTCACCGCCGGCATAAACCAGGCCCTGGCGTAATATACCGAAGTGAGTCAGGAAATTGAAATCTTCTTCGGTCAGGGGTGAGTGAATGGCTTTCATCTCCAGCAGTTTATCGATAATATCAGAAGGAATATGGTCTGCATTCAGGTAGCCCTGATTAATGAGTTTCATCAGCGGTACACTGTCAAAGACCTGGCGTTTCAATATTCTGTTTTTATAAAGCTGTATGAAAGCATCCACGAACATTTCCGAGGATCCGTAAAGACCTTTGGTGAAAACACCGGTATCGCCCCATTCTTCGATTAGACGGGCATATCTTTTTCTTATACCGGCTTTGTCCAGAATTTCCTGGTAAACCTCATTATGGTCATTGCGCATAACCAGGCTGGCTACAATCGCATCACCCAGTGAACCGATACCTACCTGCAGGGTACCCCCATCCTTGATTAACACACTGGTATTTAAACCGATCCAGTAATCCGCCACAGAGACTGGATTCTTGGGAGCACCGAAGAGTTCATAATCAAAATCTGGTCCTAGCAGAATATAATCATATTCATCGGCCTCAAAAACGGCATCTCCATACATAAAGGGTGCTTTTTTATTGGCTTCACCGATTATTAAATACTTGCCTCCTTTAGCCCGGCGTTTTTTTATCTCTTTTATACCCTCGATGACTATATCGGTATTGCAGCTCATGGAATAATAAGTTTTACCGTCTATTTCCTGATAACTTATCAAATTGGCAAAGACATTGACTCCGAAGTCCAATGCGTCCCGTACTATGTGGGTGTAGTTGGAGGCAATATGATTTTGCTGAGCCTGAGGGTCATTAATATAACCGCCGGCTTTGCTGTAAAACTCATAGGTTTCTACATTAGGAGGCAGTTTGCCCGCCCGGTAGTCCAGCATGTATTCCAGATCAGGAACCCCGGCAAAGAGTTTAGGGATTACTGTATTTAGGACCCTTTTTTCCAATTCCGATTTGCCGGAAGGTTTTTCCAAAGGAAGCGCGGTAACTATCTTCAGCCTGATCGAAGGATCCTCTTTAGCCCTCCTGTACAGTTCGTTAACGAAGCGAACTGGTTTACCCAGAGCCAGAGGCATAGCAAAGCAAATGTCTTTGCCAATGTATTGAATCACTTCATCAACACACTTTTTAACATCATCATAGATAATGCATGCACCCTCCTTCACCAGGTACCCCTCCTTCCCCATTACTTTTTTTAAAAGAGCCAGCCGTACTTATTTTCAAAATATTCGGAAACCAGCATTTTAATGAATCTAATGGACCCTGTGATGGGTTGGAAGGGGTAGGAGCAGCGGAGATCAAGAGGACATATGAACGGAGGGCAGCAATTGAGTTAAAATAGAAGTGTATTCTCAGAATTGCCATCTTTGCCGAAGGAGGAATAATTATGAAAGTCGTTGCTTTTAACGGAAGCCCCAGAAAAGAAGGCAATACTTATCAGGCTATAAAAATAGTAACTGATGAGCTGGAAAAAGCGGGTATTGACACCGAGATCATTCAAGTAGGCCATAAAGCTATTCGGGGCTGTATAGACTGCGGCAAGTGTAAGGAAAACCTGAATGAGAAATGTTCCTTTACCAAGGATGATGTTAATGAGTGGATTCAAAAGATAAAAAATGCGGATGGGGTTATCTTCGGTTCGCCAGTGTATTATGCCGGCTTGAATGGAACCATGAAGGCTTTTCTGGACCGGGCTTTTTATGTCGCTAACGCCAATGGCGGCCTGTTCCGGCATAAGGTGGGAGCAGCAGTGGTAGCCTTGCGGCGTTCCGGGGGAGTGACCACGTTCGATCAGCTCAATCATTACCTGGCTTTCTCAGAAATGCTGATTCCTTCCGCAAATTACTGGAACGTTATTCATGGTACTTTGCCCGGAGAAGCCCTGCAGGATGAAGAAGGGGTGCAAATAATGCGGGTTCTGGGCAAGAACATGGCTTGGCTTCTCAAACTGGTACAAAACGGCCGGGGAGTGGTGGAAGAACCGGCCATGGAGATTAAGACTAAAATGAACTTTATCCGCTGAACACAGGAGTAAAG
>LFSR01000033.1 GCA_001513155.1 Syntrophomonas sp. DTU018 | reverse complement strand
TGTTTAACGATGTATTCACTGCACTGACTTCAAGAAAAACGGAGTTATGCAAAATCCTCATTATATCTGTGGAGGTGCTTTTGGAAGAATTTACATTTTCCTGAGCCCATTTTTCATTCAGAAGGGGATTTTCTGTTAAAAACAGTCCCCTTTCAAAATTGGCAGCACAACCTGACAAAAATATCATAAAACCTAGCAAGATAACACTGATCTTTCTCAGGTCTATCACTCCTAGTGATTAATTTGCTTTATTCATATAATACTTGCTTGTAAAAATTATGAGAACTGTACATTTCCTATTTTACCTTAAAATCCTGCTGGTTTTAGATATAAAGTAATTTTTCAACAAATTAATTCCGGATAATGAATAATAGCAAATATTTCCCTTTTTTGGCAGGATGGTTAAATGAAATATAGAATTGTAGTTTTTAACCTTGATGGCAAATTTTTAAAGTTAGATAAGAAAAATCAAATGGAGGGGGAAAGGGAATGAGAAAACTTATTATTGGTGTTGTGGCGATTCTTCTAGTGGCGGCGGGAGTGTATATCTATAAACATAACAGTACACCCACTGTCACTACGCCTGTGATGCAGCCCGTCGAGGAAGTAGTATTGTTAAATCCTTCCGGGCCTACCGTCATTCCGGTAATAGGTATGGACGCCAAAGAAGTTGCCGGTGAGTTGGATGTGACCGTACGGTATTGGAATAATAACGACGAAGTACTGGCTAGTCTGGCCAAAAATGAAGTTCAATTTTTAGTCATGCCCATCAGTGCCGGCGTCAACATCTACAATCAAGGCGTAGATATAGCATTGCTGGGGATTCATGGTTGGAAATTATTTTATTTGATCGCCAAAGACGGTGTAGAGTTTGAAGACTGGACTTCCATGAAAAACATGAATGTATATACTCCGGTAGGCAAGGGCCAAACGGCTGATGTAATCATGCGGGCTTCATTTAAAGAAGCGGGACTGGAGCCAGGAGTAGACGTAAATATCAATTATGCACCGCCCCAGGAAATTGTGGCTCTGTTTAAGGAAGGCAAAATTGATTTTGCCGCTTTGCCTGAACCTTTCGTAACTATGGCTATCCAGGGCGGTAAAGGCCAAGTGGTATTGGATTTCCAGAAATACTGGGCTGACATGACTGGACAGAGTGAGGAGAGAATACCTATTTCCGGTTTGTTTGTTACCAAACAATTCTTGAAAGATTACCCGACTGAAACCGAAAAGTTTGTGGAATTGTTTAATAAATCTATAGAGTGGGCCAATGCCAATCCGGACTTGGCTATAGAAAAGAGCCAGGATATCCTTCCTGTTCCGCCCGCTGTCATAAAAGCTGCTTTGGAGCGGATTGATTTTTACTATGTTCCCAGTCAGGAATGCCGGGAAGAAGTCAAGGCCTATTTAACCAATATAAAAGAGTTAGACAGCGAAAGTATCAGTAAAGTACCTGACTCTGGATTCTATGCCCAATGATTAAACTTGAAAGGACTCTTTTAGGAATAATTCTGTTTCTTGCCATATGGCAGGTATTGGCTATCTGTTTAGATGCCAATACCATTGTACCTGGCTTGGGTGCCATCTTCAGCGAACTAACCGGACTGGTCGGCAAAAAGACCTTTTTAGTTGCTGTAGTCAGCACCCTGGTCAAGGTAATAGCAGGTCTGCTGCTGACCTTATTAATAGGTTTGCCGCTGGGATTTCTATTGGGAATAAACAATAAGCTTTTTGACATGTTCCGGCCGGTAATCATGGTTATTCAAGCGGTCCCAGTGATATCCTGGCTGACTCTGGTTATTTTCGCCTGGGGCATAGGATTTAGAGGACCCATTTTTATTACTTTCCTTTCTCTATTTCCTATCGCCCTGCTCACTACTGTGTCAGGAGTAAGAAATCTTGACAAAAACCTATTGGAAATGGCCACATTGTACCGGGTGCCCCGTTGGCAGGTAATAAGAGATATATACCTGGGTTCACTGCTTCCGTTCATTGTGGCCATTCTTGATGTCACCCTGGGACAGGCCTGGAAAGTAATATTGGTTTCAGAATACCTGTGCGGCAACTCGGGGTTGGGGGTGCTTATATTAGCTGCCCGCTACGAAGTAAATCCCGCCAAGGTTTGGGCACTGACTTTTTTGGCAGTGCTGCTGGGGCTTATTACTGAACGCCTGGTCAAGCTGTTATTCAGAAAGGTAGCTAAAAGATGGGCAATTTAATTGTAATTACCAACTTAGCCAAGTCATTTGACGATAAAAAGGTATTGGACAATATCAACCTGTCAATTTGCAAATCGGAGCGAGCAGCCCTCATCGGTCCTTCAGGATCAGGCAAGACTACTCTGCTGCGCATTATTTCCGGTTTGGAAACCCCTTCCCAGGGTACGGTGCAAATACATACCCGTAATATCGGTTACGTCTTTCAGGAACCCAGGTTGATTCCCTGGCGGACTGTAGAGCAGAATTTACTTTTTGTAAACCCGGATGCTGAGCTGGAAGACATCCTGGCCAAACTTCGTCTAAAGGACTTCAAAAACCATTACCCCCATCAATTAAGCGGGGGTATGAAACAAAGGGTCAACCTGGCCCGGGCTCTGATAACCAATCCTGATTTGCTTATCCTGGATGAACCTTTCTCTTCCCTGGACTTGCCCATCAAATTGGAAATCATCAATGATGTTTTGCTGCAGTGGCAGGAAAGAAAGTTCACCATGATACTAGTAACTCACGATCTGAAGGAAGCATTGCTGCTGGCTGACCGGATCATCATTTTATCTTCCAGTCCCGGGCGGATTATAAAAGACCTGACGGTGGATTTAAATCCGGTGAATAGGAAAATATCCGATCCCGCCTTGCTTAGTATAGAATCAGATATACTGCATGTCCTGTCCAGTGCGTATTAAACCCTGCCGCCATTTTCCTTAATTATTTGCATAGCTTCCCGAACTCTTTCCTCTTTGGTGACAACTGTAAGCAGAAAAGCAGTGCCCCCAGCAGCACCCGCATCCGGATTTCCTATGCCGCTGGCTGAATCAGAAGCCGCTAGCAAAGGGTTGGGGCCTTCAACTGGACTACTGGAATATAAAACTGGGCCACTCAAGGTTAGGGCATTATTGACGGGTTGGTTCCGTTCATCATCCATTCTCATGTTATATCTGGATATCCGGTCTATGGCTATAGAACCTTCATCAATAGGTATACCAGCCCCTTTAAGCTCTTTTGAAGCCTTATCTGCATTGATGCTGGAAGGAAAATATGCAAATATGCTTCTTTTGCCTTTCTCCAGCATGGTTTCACCTCCAGGATTAGTTTGGGTGTTTTCATATCACCTTATTAACGGATTTATCAAGAATTAAGCGGCTAAGCCTCCTTTACATTTTGCTGGGAAATATTCTCCAAGCGTTTCATAGCTGTGAAAATAGCTCGCGTTGTGTCATCGCGAGGAGCGCAGCGACGTGGCGATCTCAAAAAAGCCATCTTATGTGTTTTTGCTGTGAAAATGAATTCTACTCAAGTGTCATCGCAAGCGCGAAGTGCGTGGCGATCTCATTCACCAGACCCGCTGTCCACGTTGAGATTGCTTCGCTGCGCTCGCAATGACACAAGAGGTGACTTCTCAATTTATCGTGGCCTGTGCTACAGGTGAAAATTGCGATGACAGTGTTTTCTTCTCATTGCCAGAACACCGGTTTGCCGGTGATGGAACGGACCAAGTGGGCCAGGTCATTCATCTGCTGGGAAGTAGGGGGCTGGGTTTGGTGCAGGGTATAATTCAGCCCCAGCAGGTCCCACTTGTGAGCTCCCAGCGCATGATAGGGCAGCAGTTCGATTCTCTCTGCGTTATCGAGAGTTTTAACTAGTTCGGCCATAGCCGTTACATCCTGGGGATCGTCAGTTAAACCAGGGACCACCACGTAACGAATCCATAGCCTGGCGTTATGCTGGCTCAAAAAACAGAGATTAGCGATATTTAGCTGATTGGCCAGTCCAGTCAGCTTACGGCTTTTTTGCGGCTCCATATGCTTGATATCAGCCAGGAACAGGTCGGTAACCGGCAGAACTCTTTCCACCTTGGATGTGGCCACATATAGGGAAGTATCTATAGCGGTGGAAATATGCTCCGCCTGGCAGGCGGTGAACAGTTCGGCTACAAATTCAGCCTGCAGCAAGGGCTCGCCTCCCGATACGGTCACCCCTCCTCCGGAAGCCTGAAAATAGGGAATGCCCCGGCGGATTATCTTCATTAATTCAGCCACCGGGTATTCCCGGGCTGAACCGCTGGTTTTTGACCAGGTGTCCGGGTTTTGGCAATACCGGCAGCGCAAGGGACAGCCCTGCAGAAATATTACGGTACGGATGCCGGGGCCATCCAAAGTGCTGAAGGTATCAATAGAATGAACCAGTCCCATCGGCTACATCCTTTTGTAGAAGGTGCGGGCAATAATTTCTTCCTGCTGTTCCCGGCTCAGCTTGGTGAAATGGACTGCATAGCCGGACACCCGGATGGTCAGATCGGGATACTGTTCAGGATGTTCCATGGCTTCCCGCAGGGTTTCCAGATTAAGCACATTTACATTTATGTGGTGAGCATCCTGGGCAAAATACCCGCATAAAAAGCCTACCAGGTTGCTTACCCGCTCATCATGGCTGCTGCCCAGGGCACTGGGGACGATGGAGAAGGTATAGGAAATACCATCCCGGGCAAAGCCATAGGGCAGTTTGGCTACCGAATTTGCGGCAGCAATGGCACCGTGTTCTTCCCGGCCATGCATGGGGTTGGCTCCCGGAGCCAGAGGTTCCCCGCCCTTGCGCCCGTCAGGGGTGGTGCCGGTGTGCTTGCCGTACATTACATTTGAAGTAATGGTCAAAATGGACAGGGTATGCACCGAGTTCTTGTAACTGGGATAGCGGCGCAGCTTGCGCATAAAGGTTTTGACCAGCTCAACTGCTATCATGTCCACCCGGTCATCGTCATTGCCGAACTTGGGAAAGTCACCTTCAATGGCAAAATCAGTTATCAAGCCGTTCTGGTCGCGGATAGGCCTTACCCGGGCGTAGCGTATGGCGCTGAGGGAATCGGCTACCACTGACAGCCCGGCAATACCGAAAGCAATAAAGTGGGTAAGATCCGTATCATGGAGGGCCATTTCAATGCGTTCATATGAGTAGCGGTCATGCATGTAATGAATCACGTTCATGGTATTGACGTACAGCTTGGCCAGCCAGTCCATCTGCTTGTCCAGGCGGTGCATTACCTGGTCGTAATCCAGGATTTCATCAGGGTATACCGGCATTTCCAGTCCTACTTGCTGGCCGGTTATTTCATCCCGGCCGCCGTTGAGGGCGTACAACAAGAGCTTAGCCAAATTGCAGCGGGCGCCGAAGTACTGGCTTTCCTTGCCCAAGCGCATAGCCGACACACAGCAGGCGATAGCGTAATCATCTCCGTAAAAAGGCCGCATAATATCGTCATTCTCATACTGGATAGCGCTGGTGGTTATGGAAAGGTGCGCGCAGTACTCCATGAAGGGACGGGGCAGGTTATTGGACCATAATACTGTCAGGTTGGGTTCCGGAGATGGACCCAGGGTTTCCAGGGTATGCAGCATCCGGTAGGTAGTCTTGGTTACCAGAGTGCGTCCGTCCACTCCCATGCCGCCTAGGGCTTCGGTTATCCAATTTGGGTCACCGGCAAACAGGTCGCTGTAACCGGGAGTACGCAGGTGGCGCACCAGGCGCAGCTTAATGACCAGCTGATCTATCAGTTCCTGGGCTTCAGCTTCGGCCAAAAGCCCGGCCTGCAGATCTCTTTCGATATATATGTCCAGGAAGGTGGAGATGCGGCCCAGGCTCATGGCGGCTCCGTTTTGCTCTTTGATAGCTGCCAGAAAACCAAAATACAGCCACTGGACCGCCTGGGCAGCGGTGGACGCCGGTTTGGAGATGTCAAAACCATAGCTTAAGGCCATTTCCTTTAATTCCTTTAGAGCCTGGATCTGGTCGTAAAGTTCTTCCCGCAGGCGGATAACCTGGTCGGTCATTACCTCACTGGTTAACCGGCGATCCATCTCTTTGGCCTCAATAAGCCGGTCAACGCCATAGAGAGCCACTCGCCGGTAATCGCCGATAATGCGTCCCCGGCCGTAGGAATCGGGCAGACCGGTGATGATACCCGATTTGCGCGCCATACGCATTTCCGGGGTATAAACGGCAAAGACTCCTTCATTATGAGTGCGCCGGTGCTTGGAGAAGAATTCCTCTACCTGGGGATTTATCCGGTAACCGTAGGCTTCACAGGCTTTAGCGGCATGGCGCAGGCCGCCGTAAACCTGGATAGCCCGTTTCAGGGGTTCATCCGTTTGCAGCCCCACGATCACTTCCAAATCCCGGTCGATGTAGCCGGGAGGATGGCTGGTGATATTCAGGGGTGTGTCGGGATCAACAGCATAAACCCCCTGGCGTTGGCGCTCTTCTGCCAGCAGGGTCCGGCATTTATCCCACAAACGCCTGGTGCGGTCGGTGGGGGGAGACAGAAAGGAGGCATCCCCCAGATAGGGACGATAGTTTTTCTGGATAAAATCCCGTACATCGATTTCATGCATCCATTGTCCCGGTTTAAAACCCTGCCAGGGATCCATCGCATCCACTTCCTTTCTTTGAAGTCTTTTGTTAGTATTTGCTGCTGGAGAAAATTAATTACTGATACCAAAGATGGTTCTTTCCTCAGGAATGGGAACATTGCAAGCAGGAGTATTGGCGGGGCGTGGCAATCTCATTCATAATTAGCCGGGCTTACCGGTTGAGATCGCCACGTCGCTTCGCTCCTCGCGATGACACAACGCAGTCATTTTCACAGCAATGACACAATTGGGAGCTATTTTCACAGCAATGACAATTTGGTTGTCTTTTGGCTATCGCGATAGCCATTTTCACAGCAATGCTTTCGCGGAGAATAATCCGTTTCTTCTTTCATCTTCTTGCATATGCCATTTACGATAGGCGACACCTGGCCTATAATTATGAGGACCCTTAGTTGGAGCTGAACAATATGCTGGTTTTGCAGGTGCAAAAATTAAATAAATCCTATGGTGACCGCCAGATCCTGAAGGATGTCAGTTTTGTCCTCCATAAGGGAGAAAGAGCAGGCCTGGTGGGAGTGAATGGCTGCGGTAAAAGCACCTTATTGAAATGTATTACCGGCGAAGTTACACCCGACAGCGGCGACGTGTGGATTTCCTCCCAGTGCCGGGTGGCCTGTCTGGAGCAAATGCCGGACTATAATCCGGAATTGACTCCCTGGGATATTGTGATGGGAGCCTACCGCCACTTGCTGCAAATGCGGCAAGATATGAGAAATCTGGAACTGGCCATGGAGAAAGGCGGCCCGGATCTGGAAAGCATTATGGACAGGTATGCCCGTGTGACGGAGAGTTACGAACAGGCCAATGGCTTTGCCTGTGAAAATACCGCCCGGCGCATTTTAAGCGGCCTGGGTTTTGGCGAAGAGGAGTTTCATCGTTCCATAGCCGGGTTCAGCGGGGGGCAGAAAACCCGCATTGCTCTGGCCAGGCTGCTGGCCGAGGAACCAGACATATTACTGCTGGATGAGCCCACCAACCACTTGGACTTAACTTCCCTGGAATGGCTGGAAGAGTTTTTGCTCAGCTACCCGGGTAGTATCCTGGTGGTTTCCCACGACCGGCTTTTTCTGGACAAAGTGGTTACCCCGCATACTGGATTTGCATCAGGGCAAGCTGGACTCCTACCCGGGCAATTACAGCGAATTTATGGTCCAAAAACAGGAGCGCCACCAGGCTCTGGAAAAGGCCTATCAAAAGCAGCAGGAAGAGATAAGAAGGACTGAAGAATTTATCCGCCGCTATAAGGCAGGGGTCAAAGCCCGTCAGGCCCGGGGCAGGCAGGCTCAGCTGCAGCGCCTGGAGAGGCTGGAACGTCCCGATCAGAACCCGCGGATAGCTAACTGGGATCTGGAAGTCAAGGTGGAAAGCGGCCAGGATGTCTTGACCATCAGCGGGCTGGCCAAAGCCTACCCGGGCCGTCACCTGTTTGCCGGAGTGGACCTGTTGCTGCGCAAAGGGGAAAGGGCAGCCCTGATTGGACCCAATGGATGCGGCAAGAGTACCCTGCTGAAGATTATTGTTGGAGAAGAAACTGCCGGTGCAGGTCAGGTGCAGTTGGGGTCCAAGGTACAGATAGGTTATTTTGCCCAGCAGCACGAAGGATTGAACCCGGAAATGACCGTCTTGGATGAGGTTGTTTACAACAGCGACTGTACGGTAGAACAAGCCCGTACCCTGCTGGGACGTATGCTTTTTACCGGGGATGACGTATTTAAAAAGGTAAAGGATTTGTCCGGCGGGGAAAGAGCACGGCTGGCGCTGCTGAAACTGATGCTGACCGGAGCCAACTTTCTGGTGCTGGATGAGCCCACCAACCATATGGATATGGAGAGCCGCTTGGTGGTGGAAGAAATGCTCAGCCAGTTTACCGGAACCCTGCTGCTGGTATCCCATGACCGCAGTTTGATCGACTTATTGGCTGACCGGGTATTGGTATTTGAAAACGGCCATCTGGCCAGCTATACCGGCAATTACAGTGACTACAAGACTAGACAGGCTCAGCTTCTGGAAGATGTTAATGATAAATGCGAAAAACCAGAGGCTGTCTCTGACCAGCAGCTGTACCGCCAGCAGCAGAAAGAGATGCAGCGGATACTGAGCAAATTGCAGCGGGAAAAGGAGCAGGCTGAAGCAAACCTGGCCGCCCTGGAAAAGCGGATTAGTGAAGTGGAACGGGATTTGGCCGATCCCAATTTTTATGCAGATCCGGCTGCAGCAGCCCGCTTGGGAAAGGAATATGAGGAACTAATGAAACAGTATGAGGAGGCTTTCTATCACTGGGAGGAGCTTAACCAGAGATGGGAAGAGGTTAATGAAAGCCAGGCCTAGGCGGCAGGTATTTCCGTTTTTCCTGTCACCGGCTGCCGGGGGAGTACCTGGCGGTAAAGACACCGTCTGGATTGGGAGAGCGGTCTGGCCGTTGCTGTTGCATTTTTATAAAATCAGGTTGCATGTGCTGAATCAGGAAGCTGCCATATGGTGATAATTTGGCTGTGAAAGTTTAGAGTGAGCGGATGAATAAAGAAAGGACAAAGGTGTTGGACAGAGTTGTACTTGCTGGTGTAGGACCAGGGTTTGACAAGCAGGAAAATGATCCGGACGTGCAGGAAATGAAGGGCCTCATCGAAGCTGCCGGTCTGGAACTGGTGGCGGTTATGCTGCAGTCCCGGCAAAAGCCTGACCGGGCTACCTATATTGGCAAGGGCAAAGTAGAAGAGCTCCGTCATTTGGCGGAGGAACTGGAGGTTGCCGGGGTAGTATTTAATGTGGACCTGAGCCCGCTGCAGATTCGCAACCTGGAAGAAGCCCTGGAGGTAGACATTATTGACCGCACCATGCTGATTTTGCAGATATTCAAGGACAGAGCGCGCTCCCATGAGGGAAAACTCCAGGTGGAACTGGCTGATCTCCAATATCAGCTACCCCGCCTCACAGGCCGGGGCAAATCCATGAGCCGCTTGGGAGGCGGAAAATTAAGGGGTGCTGGTGAGCAGCAGCTGGAGTTGGATCGCCGCTACCTGCGCAAACGCATTCAGGACATTAAAAACCAGCTGGCCAAGGTGGAGAAAACCAGGGAACTGCACAGCTATCGCCGCCAGCGCCAGGGGTTTAAGACCGCTTCTTTGGTTGGCTATACTAATGCCGGCAAGTCTTCCTTGTTTAATGCCATCTGCCTTAGAGCCCACAGCAGCGGCCAGGAACAGGTAGAAGCTGACCAGCGCCTGTTTCAGACTTTGGATACCACTACCCGCAACGTGAAACTGCCCTCCGGGCGGGAACTGCTGCTTACCGATACGGTAGGGTTTATAAACCGGCTTCCTCCCCACCTGATAGCTGCTTTCCGTTCCACTCTCAAGGAGACGGTTGATGCCGACCTGCTGCTGCATGTGGTGGATAGGTCCGATCCTCTATACCTGGACAAAATGGCGGTGGTTGAGGAGGTGCTGGCTGATATAAATGCTGCCGGTAAGCCTGCTTTGGTCGTATTTAACAAAATAGATCTTCTGGATCAACCTGGCTCACACCATGAAATGACCAACATGGTGGCCGTTTCTGCTAAAACCGGTCAGGGTATAGGCGAATTGCTGCATTGTATCGATAGCCTGCTCCAGGATATAAGTTAGCTTGCCTGGACAGTTGCGAATGGGCGAGGTAAAATAAGTGGGATTTATAAAGGAATCGAGGAGAAGCAATAATGGCTGCCAATCCCAGGCTGCGTAAGATAGCAATTTATATTCTGGTATTTGCGGGATTTTTTTTAATGGGTAACTTAATAGCGGGTTTTTTCTCCGAAAAAACGGTGACGGAAAAGGTGGAAAAGGGCAAACCGGTTAATATTCTGATAATGGGAATTGATGCCCGCAATGCAGAGATGAACTCCCGCAGTGACACCATGATTGTGGCCAGTATTGACCGGAAGACTAAAAAAGTGGTCATGGTGTGGATACCCCGGGATACCCGTATAGAAGTATCCCCTAATCGCTATGACAAGATCAACAGTGTGAATGTGCTGAAAGGACCGGAAGAAGCTTGCAAGGTGGCTGGCAAGCTTTTGGATGCCCGGATTGATTACTATGTGGTAACCAACTTTGCAGGTTTTGAAAAGATTATTGACATCCTGGGCGGGGTGGAAATTGAAGTAGAATCGGCCATGAAACATTATGACCCCAATCCCAAGCTAAACATAAACCTGTCCCCGGGCAAGCAGCGCTTAAGCGGATATCAAGCCCTGAGCTATGTCAGGTACCGGGGCGGGCCTACTGCAGATATAGGTCGCACGGTGAGGCAGCAGAAATTTGTCAAGGCTGTGGCCAGGGAAATACTTAAGCCCAGCACCATTACCAAGCTGCCGGAACTCATCCCGGAACTCAGCAAAAACGTACATACCAATATTCCAGCCTCCGATATACTGTTTTTGGTACAGGTAGCCCGGGAATTTGATGCCAGCAGCATAATCACCCAGACCTTGCCGGGTTATCCTTTTACCGACCCCAAAACCGGGGCCAGCTACTGGATAGCAGACAAGGATATAGCCAAAGGCATAATTGATGATTTATTTGCCGGCAAAACCTATGATGTGGCTCAGGACCCGCCCCACTGGGTGCCGCCGGTTGAACAGCCGGTTACCAACGAGATGCTGGAAGAAGAGGTACCCCCTGAGCTCACCGAAGACCCGGCTGAGGTGGTTGATACTGAGACCGACACCGGTCCGGAAGGATATATCAGCGATGAACAGCCCCCTGGGGAAGACACCCAGCCCGGGGATACCTCCCCGCCTGAGGAAGGCAACACCAACCCGGAGACTCCAGGACCGGAAATTCCGGCAGAGGAGCCTAGTACCGGAGTGGAGGGCTCTGGTCCTGATACACAAGCCTCAGAACCACCCAACTCTAACCCTTAATAACAGTCTGAAACCGCCCTGTGAAGGGCGGTTTTTACTTTCATGTTGCTAGCCAAAGGTGTGGCGATCTCTTTTAGCTAATTTTTTGACACACTCAAGCGCCCCCAGAAAGAGGGCGCTCTTTAACTGGGCGGTTGACAGTGCTGTTAATCGTTATGGTAACAAGCCAGGACTTCTCCGAAGTAGAGCATGTGGTAGTCCTCATCCTCGTAAAAACTAGCACGAATTTCAGGGTCCAGATCATCGGGATTGAGGGCTTGTTTGTAGAGGGTACGGCACTCCAGAATAAGCCCGCATTGATCAATGACCGGTCCATCAGCTTTTTGGGCCTGGGCCGCCGGAATGTTCAGTTCCTTGAATTTGTCCATATCCCTCCCGGACAGGGTGCCAGCCTGGGCCAGCAGTTCCTTGTATTTGCCGGAACGGGGCAGGCTGACCGTAAAGGTGTCGGCGGCTTCCATCAGCCCATAGGTAAAACGGGAAAACCTCACCATTACCATGAGGATAGGTTTTCTCCACATGAAGCCCATTAACCCCCAGCCGATGGTCATGGTATTAGCCCTGTCGTTGGCCTGCACGGAAAGAAAAGCTCCCCGGGGAAGCTGGGTCAGCAGTTCAGTGGCATTGTCGAAAAAAACTTGCCGTATACTCATACCTGGTCCTCCTAAATCCTCTGAATATCGCCATCTTAAATAAGTATAGACTTTCCTCGGCAAAAGTGACTATCCCTTTATCCACACGGGATAACTTACGTTTTGATTAATAGTAATTTGTGTTATGGTCCGGGCACCAATACGTTTAATAAACAAATCCCCGGGCTGTTCTGGTACGGCATAAAAAGCCGTCGGTATGGACAGGGTCAGCACATAATATTGATTGTCTGGAGAAAAACAGCCCGGGCAAATCTTGATACTCTTGCCGGGGAGGACATCTAACTCTTGGTCCAGGGATGCCGGGGAGTAAAGGTGCAGCTTCTGGTAAAACCAGGGGAAGAAATCACCATAGTATTCTCGGGCTAACAAAACCAGCAAGTTGCCATCCTCTGACCAGACCGCCATGTGGTCATTACGGCTGAATTCCTTTAATTCTCCGGTAAGCAGGTTATAGCTGTAAGTAAGGGTATTCCGGTCTGCCGGCACCTGCGAAAAAATAACCAGCTGATGGGTGCCGGGATGAAGGAAAAAGCTGATAATATCTTCACCCGGCAGGGACAATAATTCCTGATCCCGGCCGGATTCACTGTGCACTTTGCGTAATTGATGCCGGCCTTGCCTGTACACCAAAGTGAAGCTGTCAGCCAGCCATTGTCCCTGGTTTCCCTCCAGCTTAAAACGGGGCTGGGCATTGGATGCACTGATCACCAGATTGCCATTGATGATCAGCTTGCGGTTGTCAGGTGACCAGCTCATATGTTCGGTCTTATTGGCCAAACGGAAGAACCTGCTGATATTGCTGGAGCGGTCATGCAGGATCAGCTGGGAACGACTGGTGTCCAGGACGGCTGCTTTCAGCTGATCCGCAGATACAAAAAGCCGGGGGGGAGAGCTGACTTCAGTAGTAAAAAGGTTCAAGATACGGAAGTCCTTCAGGTGCAGTTGTTCCAATTTAGCCTGCCGGTTCTTGTATTCCAGATATATTATAGAACCCTGATAATCCTGGCGGTGCCTAGGGAGAACTACCATGTCATCGGGCATCAGCGTTCCCGGCGGAAGCCAGGGGTTGGCTCTTTTTAAATCTTCCAACGGAATGGCATAGCGATGGGCTATGTTTTCGAGGGTATCTCCTTTTGCGGTTAGATGAAAGGTCAGGGGAGGGGGTATGACCAGCAGCTGCCCGGGCTCAATGCTGAAGTCGGGAGCGGCCAGTTGGTTGCTTTTGATGATGTCTTCACTGGATTTGTTAAACAGCCGCGCTATCTGGGCTACATTGTCTTTGCTGGCTGCCCGGTAATAATAGCGGTGATTGGGAAAAGGCATGACCGTGCCCAGGGCCAGGTAGGTTTTGTTGCCCGCCACTCCATCGGCGGCAATACCAGCATCCTGCTGGAACTGGACCAAGGCTTTTTCCGTCCGCTGGTCAAAAAAACCATTGGGCATTTTGGGATAATAACCCAGCTGGTAAAGGATGTACTGCAGAAAATAGGTGTCCAGACCATGGCGTCCCTTTTTTAGGGTACGCCCGCCCAGAGGGCACCAGCAGAGGAGTTTGTCAAAAACCTCGGGACCAGCTATGCCATCAGTTTTTAAATCAGGAAAGCAGCTTTGAAAGCAACGGAGAGCCTGTTCGGTAGAAAAGTCAAAACGCCCGTTGGCCGGCCGGTTCAGCTGGGTACGGCGAAAGGCCGCCAGGCGGTTTTGCAGCACGGCAGTATCTGGTCCCCGGGATCCGTAGCCTAGCAAGCGGGAAGAAAACACCGGTTCATTATGAGCATAGCTGCCCGTACGGTGACCCAGATAATAATAAGTCTCCTGATCCACCACCCCATCAGCTGCCAGCCCAAAGTAACGCTGGAACTGTTTGACTGCCTGGCGGGTGGACTGGCCAAAAACCCCATCCAGAGGCGGCGGAGGCCAGACCATGATAGGCGGGCAAAGGTGCAAAAGGCTCTGCAAGACTTTGACATCGTTGCCCTCGATATAAGGGATTTTTATTCGCAGTATACGGCTGCCGAAATAGTGATATGGAGGCTCTTTTGGAGAGCGCACCCTACCCATCCTTTGCATCTAACTTCCTATCCAATTGTATGAGAAGGGCATAGAAAAATTTACAAAACTGTCTGGAGAAACCTAATGGATGTAAGAACTATTTTTGTCCCCTCATAGTTATTTTTAATGTGGGAAAAGCCCCAATTTTCAACAAGAATGATGTATATTGAACTTGTTAGAACAATCACAAAGCTATCATAAAAGTATAAAAATTGGCAAGGGATGCAACAGCTAATGAGGAATGCCTTTTTTCGGGAATATAAAGTACCAGAATATTCTGGATTCACCATTGGCCTGCCATCTGCTATTATTAAACAGATATGCTTGATAACTATGGTGAAGCTCATCACTGGAACGTATAAATCTGATGGCAAAGGAGGTTGGTAAAATATGTTATCCCACTCCGCTACCATAGGTATATTTTTGCTTTTGGCCGTGTGCTTCCCGGTGGGAGCAATGATTGCCGCCTGGATGCTGCGACCGAAACCCAAGACGCCCCCAGATGACCAGAAGCTGGTTCCTTACGAATGCGGTGTGGACACTATCGGTCCCACTTGGATAAGGTTCAAGCCCAATTACTTCCTGTATGCCCTGATATTCCTGGCCTTCGATGTGGAAGTAGTCTTCTTGTTTCCCTGGGCGGTCAAATTCCAGATGCTGGGATTATTCGCTTTTGTGGAGATGCTGATTTTTATCGGCATTTTGATTATCGGACTCTGGTATGCATGGAAGGAGGGGGCTTTGGAATGGCGGTAGACTTAAACAAAGAAAATAACGATGTGGAAGTCCTGCAAAAGAACAACATTCTGGTTACCACCCTGGAGAAGATCTGGGATTGGGGCAGATCCTGGTCTTTTTGGCCTTTAAACTATGGCTGCAACTGCTGCCCTATAGAAATGCTAGCGGCCAGTGCGGCCCGTTTTGATATCGCCCGCTATGGCTACGAAGTCTTCCGGGCTTCGCCCCGGCAGGCGGATCTCATAATCGTAGCCGGACCGGTAACTCTAAAAATGAAACCTATCCTGGAAAGGGTATGGGCCCAGATGCCGGAACCCAAATGGGTTTTAGCCATGGGAAACTGCGCCACCAGCGGTGGACCTTTCAAGGATGGTTACAGTATACTGCCTGGCTGTGACACGGTAGTTCCGGTAGATGTGTATGTTCCCGGCTGTCCTCCCCGACCGGAAGCGCTGTTTCACGGGCTTTTGGAGCTTAAGAAAAAGGTGGCCTCCGGCCAATATACCCACAGGAGATGAGAGGCATGAGTTCGCAGCAAGCTGTTATTGAGGATATTAGCAATACCTGGGGCAATCAGATAGAGGTCCTGGAGGACGAGTTTTTTGCCGGGGTTAAAGTGCCCCTTCAGATCCTGCCGGAACTTTTCCGAAAAATTCGTGATGAACACGGGTTCAACTACCTGGCTAATCTGACGGCTGTAGATCACCAGGATCGCTTTGAACTGGTTTATCATATCTATTCTATTCCCGATAACCGCAAATTGATGGTTAAAGCGGATGTTGACCATGATGCACCTTCAGCCCCATCGGCAGTGTCTATATGGCCTACCGCTGACTGGCAGGAAAGGGAGGTCTTTGACCTGATGGGAATCCGCTTTGAAGGCCATCCTAATCTGAAACGGATTTTGCTTCCTGACGAGTTCGAAGGGCATCCCCTTCGCAAAGATTTTCAAATGAAGGGGTGAGATAATGCTGCAAACGGAACAATTAACCATCAATATCGGACCTCAGCACCCCAGTGCTCATGGTGGACTGCATGTAGAGGCGGTATTAGACGGAGAAGTAGTGGTTGATGCTATACCCCATGTGGGCTATGTGCATCGTTCGGTAGAAAAAATTGCTGAAAGCAGAACCTATGCCCAGTTTGTACCCTACACTGCCCGGTTGGATTACCTGGGCACCCATCTGCCGGTTATAGGTTACGTACAGGCGGTGGAAAAACTGGCGGGCATAGAAGTTCCTGAACGGGCTGAATATATCCGGGTAATTATGGGAGAACTGTCCCGTATCGCTTCCCACCAGTTGTTCATAGGCAGTCTGGCTATCGATCTGGGAGCCACCACCGGACTGCTCTACTGCATGCGGGACCGTGAACGGATCATGGACATGTTTGAAATGACCAGCGGGCAGCGCTTGCTGGCTGCGTACATGCGCATCGGCGGTATTGCGGAAGATCTGCCGCCGGAGTTCCTGCCTGCGGTGCGCAGTTTTGTGCGGGATATACCCAAGATGATCAAAGAATACCAGGGATTATTGTACGGCAACGAGATTTTCCAGGCCCGTCTTAAAGGGATAGGAAAATTATCAGCTCAAGACGCCATCGCCTATGGTGTAACTGGCCCCAACCTCAGAGCCTGCGGGGTTAGCTACGATATCCGCAAGGCTGAACCCTATGGTATTTACGATCGCTTTGACTTTGAAATACCGGTGGGCAGCAATGGGGATGCCTGGGACCGCTTGATGGTGCGCAATGAGGAAATCATTCAGAGCGGCCGGATTATTGAGCAGGCCCTGGACCAACTGCCGGAGGGAGAAATACGGGCTAAAGTCCCCCGGGTATTTAAACCGGAGAAGGGCAAGTCCGTTTACCATAGGATAGAAGGAGCCAAAGGGGAACTGGGTTATTACATCGTCAGTGACGGCGGTGAAAAACCCTACCGGCTCCATGTCCGGGCTCCTTCTTTCGTGAATCTGATGGCTTTGCCTCTGGTTTCCAGAGGGGGATTAGTGCAGGACATTATAGTCAACATCGCCACCCTGGACCCGGTTTTAGGAGAAGCAGACCGCTAGGGCCAGGTTTTAGGAGTAGGAGAGGTTAGTATGCAGAAGATCGAAACATTATTCGTGGATCTGTCTGACTGGTTCATCGCCTGGCTGCAAAGCCTGGGGGTGCCATTGGCCTGGGCTGATGCCATCCTGTTATTGATCCAGTTTCTATGCATAGTGGGTATTATTCTGGCGAATATTACCATTCTGATCTGGCTGGAAAGAAAAGTATCCGGCTTTATCCAGCAGCGTCCTGGTCCGAACCGATTGGGACCTCATGGTGTTTTTCAGACGGTAGCTGATGCTCTTAAACTGTTGACCAAGGAAGACATTATACCCAGCAAAACTGATCGCTTGATTTTTATTACCGCCCCCATACTGTTCATGACCATATCGGTAATGCTGTATATTGTCCTGCCCATGGGCAAGGACATGCAGGTAGTGGACCTTAATGTGGGATTATTCTTCTTTATTTCCCTGGGTTCACTCACTACCATCGCCCTGTTGATGGGAGGATGGGGATCCAATAACAAATGGTCCTTGCTGGGGGCCATGCGATCCGTAGCCCAAATGATCAGCTATGAAATCCCCCTGGCCCTGTCCCTGATGGGAGTGGTAATGATCACTGGATCCCTGCGCTTGTCAGACATTGTGGCTGCTCAGGACAACGTCTGGTTTATATTGCTGCAGCCTATTGCATTTATAACGTATTTCATTGCAGCAACCGCAGAGCTGAACCGGGGACCTTTCGATATGCCGGAAGCGGAGCAGGAATTAACCGCCGGTGCTTACACTGAATACTCCGGTATGCGCTATGCCCTGTTCTTCCTGGCTGAATATACCAACCTGGTGGCAGTTTCCGCTCTGTTGTCCACTCTATTCTTGGGGGGATGGCAGGGACCCTGGCTGCCTTCCTGGCTCTGGATTATTATTAAAACCTACCTGGTTATGTTCTTGTTTATGTGGGTAAAATGGACCTTCCCGCGGATCAGAATGGACCACCTCATGGCTTTCAGCTGGAAGGTGCTGATCCCTGTTACCCTGGTAAATATTGTGGCAACTGGTTTTGGCCTGTATATCTTCAAAGGAATAGGAGGGTGATAGCGCATGTACGGAACCGGTTTACTGAAAGGTATGGCCATTACCCTCAAATACTTTTTCTCCAAAAAAATAACTATTCAGTATCCTGAGGAGATGCCCAAGCTGCCGGAACGTTTCCGGGGCCGCCTGTACATTGAGTTTGAAAAGTGCATTGCCTGCGGGATATGCACCAAGACTTGCCCCAATGATGTGCTGAGCTTGGAAGACGCCCGGGATGAGAACACCAAGAAAAAGAAACTGATTTCTTATACCATAGACCACCAGTACTGCATGTTCTGTAATCTATGTGTTGAGAATTGCCCCAGCAATTGCCTGCATTTCAGTCATGATTTTGAGATGTCCCGGTACAACCGGGCAGACATCAAGGAGGTATACCACCGTCCTCCGGAGATGGACCAGGTACCTGCCCAGGTCAGTGCTCCGGACAGTGGGGAAGCTCCTGAACCCTCATCGGATTTGACTGAGGATGCCCTGAAAAAGCAAAAGAAGATGGAAGCCCTGATGACGGCTTTGGACAAAAACCCGGTCAAAGTGCTGAGCCGTTATGTAGACAGCGAAGATGACGCCCAGATCCTGGCGGAAATTATCCAGGCGGATCGCAGCAAAGCCGAAAAGTTAGTGGAGCTTATGGCGGACGATCAGGAAAAAGCCCGCAAGGTGGCAGTGGCCTTTGTCAATAAAGAGAAGAAACAGCGGCAGCGTCAAACGGAAGGAGGCGAATAGCATGAACATGAATGACCTTGTCTTTATTGTCCTGGGATTCATAACCCTGCTGGGAGCGGTAGGAGTAGTTAGCTTCACCAACATCGTTCATGCCGCCCTTTCTCTGGTTTTGTCCTTCTTGGGAGTGGCAGGCTTTTATTTCCAGATGCAGGCTGAGTTTTTGGGTTTGGTGCAGATTATGGTATATGCCGGGGCTATTTCCGTGTTGATCATATTTGCCATAATGCTGGTCATGGACCGGGACCCCAACCAAACTAATATCTCCCACCCGGTCAACCGCTGGTGGGGAGGGTTAATTGCCCTGCTGTTTGCGGGTATTATTGGGTTTGCCATCCGGGAAAGCCGCTTTACGGGCCAGGCAGGCAGCCCCGATGCCGACCGGGTTGGTCAGCTTGCGGAACTGGTACTGGGCAATTATGTAATTGCCTTTGAGATAGCCGCCATTCTGCTGCTGGTCGCTGTTGTAGGAGCTATCATTCTGGCGAAAGGAGCGAAGGAACAATGATCGGATTTCAGCATTACCTGCTCCTGGCCACGGTTTTATTTGCGGTGGGTATTTACGGAGTATTAAGCAAACGCAATGCAGTGGCAGTACTCATGTCCGTTGAACTGATGCTGAACTCGGTTAATCTCAATTTCGTGGCGATTAACCGTTACCTGGTAACTGATCATGCGGTGGGACAGCTGTTCGCCTTGATCGTGATTGTGGTAGCAGCTGCTGAGGTGGCCGTAGGATTGGCCTTGATTATTTCAATATTCCGGCAGAGAAAATCGGTCAATTTGAACGATTTCAATCTGCTGAAATGGTAAGGTGGTGGGACGGATGTTTGCATGGAGCTTAGAATTAGCCTGGCTGATCGTACTGCTGCCCTTTGCAGCCTTTGCTCTGATTGGCCTGTTCTTACACCGTTGGCCCAGGCTGTCCGCCTCTTTGTCGATCCTGGCCATTGGTCTGTCCTTTATATTATCGGTTTTGGTAGCAGCCCATGTTTTCCTGGGAGGCATGGAGGAAGCCTTTGAAATGTCCATACGCTGGCTGGATATGCCGGGTTTGAAGGTAGATATGGGCTTGCTAATAGATGGAATAACCGGGGTCATGCTCATCGTGGTGACTCTGGTAGCCTTGCTGGTTCAGGTATACTCCTTGGGCTATATGCACGGTGATCCCGGTTTCAGCAGTTATTACGCCTACCAGTCGGTTTTCGCGGGAGCTATGCTGGGACTGGTTCTGGCCAACAACTTCGGTCAGATATTTGTCTTCTGGGAACTGGTGGGTCTGGCCTCTTACCTGTTGATAGGCTTTTGGTTCGGCCGTGATTCAGCCAAGAATGCGGCGGTTAAAGCTTTTGTCACCAACCGGGTAGGGGATTTCGGATTCCTGCTGGCGATATTGTTCCTGCAGATTATTTTCGGTACCCTTAACTTTAATGGCCTGGCAGGGGAAATCGCCGGGTATACCAATACGGCAGTCTTAATTATCATATCCATATTGCTCCTGGCCGGGCCTATCGGCAAGTCGGCCCAGTTCCCCCTGCATGTCTGGCTACCGGATGCCATGGAAGGTCCCACTCCGGTCAGCGCTCTGATCCACGCGGCTACCATGGTAGCGGCTGGTGTGTATTTGATAGCCCGGGCTTACTTTATTTTCAGCGCCACACCGGAATCCATGATGGTGATTGCGGTGGTAGGCGGATTTACCGCACTGTTCGCCGCCACAATTGCCCTGGTACAGAACGATATCAAGCGGATTTTGGCTTATTCCACTTTGAGCCAATTGGGATATATGGTGATGGCCATGGGCATTGGAGCCATGACCGCAGGAATGTTCCACCTGATGACCCATGCCTTCTTTAAGAGCCTGCTCTTCCTGGCCGCCGGCAGTGTTATCCACGCTATGGCCAATGAACAGGATATCTGGAAGATGGGCAATTTGAAAGATAAAATGCCGGTTACCACCTGGACCTTTGTTATCGGTGCTCTGGCCCTGGCGGGCATTCCGCCCCTGTCCGGGTTCTGGAGCAAGGATGAGATACTCCTGGGAGCCTATGCCGGCGGGTATATGGGCTTTTACCTGCTGGGCACCCTGGTAGCCTTCCTGACCGCTTTCTATATGTTCCGCCTTATCTTTGTAGCCTTCTTCGGCAGCAATAAGGGCGGGGAGCATGCCCATGAGTCACCGGCAGTAATGACGGTACCGCTGGTAATCCTGGCGGTTCTGGCGTTGGTAGCGGGATTTGTGGGCTCTCCGCTGATGGACTATGCTTTTGCCCACTATGTGACCTATCCGGGAGCGGTCCATCATGATCCTAATGCCATGGTTATGGTGATTTCCGCTCTGGTAGCCATAGCCGGCATAGTGCTGGCCTGGGCTGTATACCAGAAGGAATGGATCAGCCACCTGGCTTTGCGGGAAAAATTCCGGGGTATTTATACCCTGCTGTACAACAAGTACTACATTGATGAAATCTATCACCAACTGGGTCAGATATTCATTGACGGAACCGCCAAAGTTCTGTTCTGGTTCGATATCTATGTAGTAAATGGCATTGTCAATGGCATCGCCGCCCTGACCGGAGGAGCAGGCAAGGTGCTGCGCTATACGGAAACCGGTCAGGTGCAGACTTATGCCGGTTACATGTTGGTTGGTGTCATCGTTATCGCAGGGCTGGTCATGATTGCCGGCTTTACAATGCGCTATACGGTATTCATGTAAGGGGGTGAAGGTATGAGCAGCTGGATTTTAGCAATAACCCTTTTTGCACCGGTACTGGGAGCCATACTGATAATGCTTCTGCCCCCGGACCGGGAAAAGACCATCAAGTCAATCGCCGCGGTATTTACCTTTATCAGCATGGCCCTGTCTATCTGGGTGTGGTTTGCTTATGACCGCATTCAGGGAGGATTGCAGTTTGTACAGCAAATCCCCTGGGTGGCTGATCTTGGTGTAACCTTCGCCCTGGGAGTAGATGGGATAAGCATTCCCATGCTCCTCCTTACCAACCTGATCGGCTTCAGTGCCGTTTATGCCTCCTGGAGAATAAACGATCGGGTCAAGGAGTTCTTCAGCCTGTTGCTGATTCTGATAACCGGGGTTATGGGAACCTTTTTGGCCACCGATTTGTTCATATTCTTTCTGTTCTACGAAGTGGTGGTTATCCCCATATACCTGCTGGTAATCATGTTCGGCAGCAGTAAGCGGGTTACCAAGGAATATGCCGGTATGAAGCTGACCATCTACCTGTTGATCGGAAGCGCTTTCCTCCTGGTGGGATTAATCGCCCTGTTTGTCCAGTCCTACTATATTCTGGGCTATCCCACTATGGATATTTTCGAGCTGGCAACCATTGACTTCCCCCTGGGATTTCAGATATTCGTATTTGCTTTGATGGCCTTTGGCTTTGGGACCCTGCTGTCCATGTTCCCCTTCCATGCCTGGTCCCCGGACGGGTACGCGGGAGCGCCCACAGCGGTTAGTATGATCCATGCCGGCGTACTGAAGAAAATCGGCGGCTACGGATTGATTCGCATAGGCCTGATGATCCTGCCGGGAGGAGCGGCTTATGTGGCTCCGGTAATTGCGGTACTGGCATTGGGCAACGTAGTTTATGCAGCTTTCATCTGCCTGAGCCAAAAGGACCTCAAGTATATTGTGGGATATTCCAGTGTGAGCCACATGGGATATGTGCTGATTGGTATTGCGGCCTTGAATCTGATCAGCATCAACGGAGCCATCATCATGATGTTTGCCCACGGTGTTATGGCCGCCCTGTTCTTTGCTATGATCGGCAACCTGTATGAGAAGAGCCATACCCGCAATGTGGATGATTTCGGCGGGCTGGCTCACCAGATGCCCCGGCTGGCTGCCGGATTTATGATCGCCGGACTGGCCTCCCTGGGCCTGCCGGGCATGGTTAACTTCATAGGCGAGTTCACCATATTCATCGGTGCTTTCGGTGTCTACAAGGTTTTAACCATATTAGCGGTCTCCGGAGTTATATTCACCGCCCTGTACATCCTGAGAACCCTGGCTGCGGTTTTGTTCGGACCGCGCAAACCGGAATGGGATCACCTGGAGGACCTTAAGGGTCCGGAAATGGTACCCCTGGTGGTTCTGGGTGCAGCTATATTAATCGGCGGCATAGCCCCCTTCACCTTAATGGACCTCATTAATCTGGGGGTGGGCGACCTGGTTGCTCAACTGGGATCGCTGCAGATAGGAGGGATGTTCTAATGCCCTGGTCGCTGCTTTCGGTAGAGATAGCTTTGGCTTTGCTGGGGTTGGTTTTGCTGGTCCTGGGGCTGGTGCTGCCGGAAAAAGGGCGCCTGTTAATGCAGCCTTTGACAGTGATAGGACTGCTGGCCATATTGATTCTGGGCGGCACATTATATGCTGCTCAATATGATCTCTTCAGCGGGAACTACCAGGTTGATCCCTTTGCCGGCTTCTTCAAACTGCTGTTTTTGGTAGCCGGGATACTGGTAATTCTCAGTGCCGGCCGTTACCTGGAACGGTTTGCGGAGCGGGTCAATGAGTTCTACAGCTTAATGGTCTTTGCCCTGCTGGGTATGGTGGTTATGGCTTCCGCCGGAGAAATGATCACCCTCTATATAGGCCTGGAACTGATGACCATAAGCTTCTATATCCTCACCGCTTACCTGTTAAACGATAAGCTGTCGGCAGAGGCAGGTCTGAAATATTTGATTCTGGGTGCCCTCTCATCTGCCATACTGCTGTTTGGTATAAGCCTGGTGTATGCTGTTACCGGAACAACGGTTATTGCCGAGATGGCGGCAGGATTTACCATTGAACCGGTGATGATTGCCGGCATAATCCTGATCCTGGCAGGCTTTGCCTTCAAAGTATCCCTGGTGCCTTTCCACATGTGGGCCCCGGATATTTACCAGGGAGCACCCATACCCGTTACCGCGTTCCTGTCCGTGGGTTCGAAAGCGGCTGCATTTGCTGCTCTGGTACGAGTGTTTATCATCGCTTTCCCGGTGAGAGCCTTTGATTGGCCTTTACTGCTGGCAGTGCTGGCGGCGGTTACGATTATAGCAGGCAATTTGATTGCCCTGGCTCAGACCAATGTAAAACGCCTGCTGGCTTATTCCAGTATCGCCCAGGCAGGATATATTATAGTCGGTCTGGCGGCCTACAATATATATGGGATAAAAGGCGTGCTGTTCTATTCCATGCTGTATGTCTTCTCCAACCTGGGAGCCTTTGCTGCGGCTACCGTAGTGGAAGTGGAAACCGGCAGTACGGATATTGAAGCTTTCAATGGCCTGGCCCGGCGATCCCCCATGGTGGCGGCCATTATGACCATATGCATGCTCTCCCTGGCCGGCATTCCGCCCCTGGCCGGTTTCGTGGGCAAATTCTACCTGTTTTCCGGCGCCATCCAGTCCGGATTGCTGTGGCTGGCTTTTATAGGTTTGATTATGAGCATGGTCTCGGTTTACTACTATCTGCAGGTGGCCCGCGCCATGTACATCGGCACTAATGATGATACAAGTGCCATCAAGCCCGGAAAGGCCGTGGGTGCTGCCCTGTGGATCTGCCTGGCAGGAACGATCTTCCTGGGTCTTTACCCGGGCCCCCTCTCCGACCTGGCTCAGGTGGCCATTCAGATATTCTTATAAACTCGCAAATATATTCCTTCAAGAGCGGGTAGACTATGGAAAAACATGGTCTACCCGTTGTTGTTTTAAGGAGGAGTTTTGCTGTGCGCTTTTTCAGTTTTCATCCTTTGGAAGGCGGTTACGAGATTCCCATGCGGGTTGTAGGGGCCAACATATATTATGAATGGCTGATTTACATTCTGATGTGGATTCCTATCAGTATTTTCCTGTACGGGGTCTACAAACGGGTCCGCCTCTGGATGCAGGCCCAGGGGGAGACTCATCGCCAGGAGCCCATAGGCCAAAGAATTGTCTCATTCCTCTATAATACCTTCGGACAGGCCAGGGTGCTGGAAAAGCCGGTGCCAGGGTGGATGCATTTCTTGCTGTTCTGGGGTTTTGTGGTGCTCCTGATAGCCACAGCCAGTTTTGCTCTTTGGAATGTAACCGGGTTTCCCCCTATGACCGGCAATATCTATATCTATTTTTCCTGGTTTGTGGACATAATGGGATTTCTGGCTATGATCGGCGTTGCTGTCCTGGCTTATATACGCTACGTTCAGCGGCCCGATCGCCTGAATGACAGCAAACCCCTGGACGGCTGGATTTTGGTGCTGATTTTCGCTATTCTGCTAACCGGATACATTATTGAAGGGCTGCGTATCGCGGCTCAGATTCAATTGGCTCCCACCATGGCGGCTATTGCCTATGAACGCACCGCTTCTCCCATTGGCTGGCTGTTTGCCAGTTTCTTTTCCGGTGCAGCTTTGGAAGGTATCCTCAGCTGGCACCGTTTCATGTGGTGGTTTCACATGGCTATCTCTTTCCTCTTTATAGCTATGGTGCCTTTTACCAAGCTGTGGCATATCTTCACCGGCATGACCAGTTACTATGCCCGGGATTACCAGCCCCAGGCGGTACGGCTGGTGGAGAATATTGAGGAAGCTGAAACATACGGAATTGAGAGAATTGAAGACTTCAGCTGGAAGGATCTGCTGGACCTGGATGCCTGCATCCGCTGCGGCAGGTGCCAGGAAGCCTGTCCGGCCTATAATACCGGTAAAGCCTTGAACCCCAAGATAACTATAATCCAGGCTCTGAAAAAACACCTGGACAACAAGTCCCCTTATATGCTGGGGCAAGGCAGCGATGATATGGAGGAGGTCACCATGACCACCGAAGCTGAAATAGAAGGGGTCAAGGAAACGGAAAAACACATGATCTACGATATTGTCACTCCCCAGGTACTGTGGGACTGTACCAACTGCCTGGCCTGTGTGTATCATTGTCCCATGTTTATCGAACATGTTCCCAAGATTATTGACATGCGCCGCAACCTGGTGATGTGGCAGGGGGACATGCCCAGCGAAGCCCAGATGGCCTTTACCAATACCGAACGCAACTACAATCCCTGGGGCGTGGGCTGGGCTAACCGGGCTGAATGGCTTACGGAAAGAAATATTCGCGATTTGGTAATACTGCTGCCCGAGGATGAAGGAGAGTTTGAGTACCTGCTGTTTGCCGGCTGTGCTGCAGCTTTTGATGACCGCTACAAGAAGGCGGCGGAAGCCCTGGTACGACTGCTGCATAAGGCCGGGCTCAAGGTGGCTTACCTGGGTACGGAAGAATACTGCTGCGGTGACTGGGCCCGGAGATTGGGCAATGAATACCTGTGGCAGACCCTGGCCAGCCAGAATATTGAGTCCTTCCAGCGCTACAATGCCAAGAAGATCATCTGCATCTGCCCCCATGGCTACAACACCATTAAAAATGAGTACCCTCAGCTGGGAGGGGAGTTTGAGGTATACCACAGTACGGAAATCCTGGCCCGGCTGATCGCAGAAGGGAAGCTCAAAACCGCCTCGAAAACCGACCGGCGAATCAGCTATCACGATTCCTGCTTTATGGGCCGCTATAACCAGGTCTTTTCCCAGCCCCGGGAGGTTATTGCCGCGGCGGGCGGGACTCTTTTGGAGATAGAAAAGTCCAAGGAGTTCGGCTTCTGCTGTGGTGCCGGAGGGGGCCGCATGTGGCTGGAGGAAAAAGCGGTGGAAGGATTCAAACGCATCAACCAGACCCGCACCGAACAGCTTCTGGAGGTTAATCCGGACACCGTGATTGTTAACTGCCCTTACTGCATGACTATGATAACTGACGGGGTGAAAGAAGTCGACCAGGAAGGCAAAATACCGGTCCTGGATATCTGCGAACTCCTCTGGCAATGCCAGGAGTAATCGGGGACAGGAAGACAAAAAGACATTTTAAGAGAGTGGCATAAAAGTTGCTAAAAGAGATCGCCACGTCGCTACGCTCCTCGCGATGACATACCAAAAGGCCATATTATTTGTCATTGCTGGGAAAAAAGCCCTCACGCCAGAAAAAATCAACAATAGTGTCATCGCGAGCGCGAAGCGCGTGGCGATCTCTTTCAACATACCTGCATTCAACGTTCGAGATTGCTTCGCTGCGCTCGCAATTATCACCTGAAGCACAGGCCACGATGAATGAAAAGTCCTCTTATGTGTCATTGCGAGCCCCGGAGGGGCGTGGCAATCTCGAACGTCTAACCGCTAATAGACTTCTTTGACAGTCTGATTTTAATTTGCCTTCTGTCTCTTTTTTAAGCAAGCAAATTACCTGCGAAAACACACATTACTTTTTATCTGATAGCCACAATTACCGAGAATTTATGATAAGAATACAGGCATTTAATCTCGGAGAAATTACATCTATATAACATCTCCATCTGTGCTTCAACGGAACATTCTTTATCCAACTTCCGGCGCTCCTTCCACAGTTCGATATCCCGCTCCGTCAACCCGCTGGCCAGTAATTGCTGTTCCCAATACAAATCAAACCATTTATTCATATTAGCTGTTCCGGCGCAAAACTGGTCATAATTGGCCAATACTCCACCCGCGGGCAGCTTATTATAAATGCGCTTGAACAACTCTTCTTTTTGGGCATCTTCTAAATGGTGGATTGACAATGCTGAGATAATCGCATCAAAATTCCCCTCGGGGAGTTCCCTGGTATAATCTAATACTTTATGCTGAACTCTATCAATTCCGGCAAATCTTTTTTTGGATATCTCCAGCATTTCATCAGCGATATCAACTAAGACATATTCCGCGGAAGGACACTCTTTATACCAGTAATACGAAAGCAGTCCTGTTCCCGCCCCCAGATCCAATACACGTCTGGGTGTATCGATATTGGCGACAATCAGTTTGGTAGTGCTTTCATAAAAATCATCAAAGCAAGGAATAAACTTTCTCCGGTTGCCATCATACTCTTGGGCAATCAAATTGAACTGCTCTTCTATAGTCATACTTTTTCCTCTTAATAGAGATAGGTTACTTCTTATCGTTTATGTATTCTTTTTACAGCCGTAGCGGTCTTTTTGCGCAAAATACGTTATATCCGCATAACCTGCAAAGATTTTGCCGGAATGTTTGACCCCCTTGGGAATAAAATAACGGTCACCTTTCTCATAGGTACGTTTTTCTCCATCAATTACCAACTCAATTTTACCCTCAAGAACGATGCCCCATTGACTCTCGTGCTCATGCTCCGGCAAGTCAACATCCTCTACAAACTCCATGAAGATGATTTGATGATCATCTGCCTGGGACAAGTAAGCTTTTACCCCTTTTAAAGGAATATCCGCTTCGGGCAGATTCCTAATGGGTTCAGGGAATATGGACTTACTCATATTTATCTCTCCTTTGCTTTATTCACGGAATCAAGCACTTTTATTTCCTTTCTCTTTTTGATATTACTTCATTTGCCCGTTAAAGCAGACTTGTTGAAATTATACAAGAAAATGTAATTTGTTGATCATATCGATGAACAAAAATGATAAGGGGCTATCCTTTGGAATAGCCCCTGTTGCTGCGCTACGATTTGCAGTGCTTAGGTTTACCCCATTTAGGGATAAAGTCACTCTGCTCCAGCATTTCGTAGCGTTTCTCCATCCGAGAAATTATTTTCTTTCCTGTTTCTTCAGATAGGACTCCGTATTCAACGTACTTGGATATTATCTCTTTTTTCTTGTTTAGAACATCCTTGTACAGCGCCGCAAGTTCTTGCTTTTGCTTTTCCGTCAACTGGATCTCCTGTTTGGGTGTTCCTGCATTAACTGCAGAATAAACCGGAGAACCTAATGCAGTTAGAAATGCGAAGGTCAACAGCGATGCTATCAGAGTCTTCTGAAGTCTTGTGATGGAAAGCCCTCCTTTCTCGGTTGGATATTTTAGTTTTTGTATTGGTACCTGTTTTATGTTGATAATTTTTTGCAAAAGATAAGTAAGTGTCCTCCCTGTCTTCACATTCCCTTGCTTATATTACGGGATAATGGGCTATACTAGGATAGAAAAGATTGGCAGGCATAAGGAGGATGACCGTGAAAGCCAGGAAACGTGAAGAAATAGCGGAGGAATATCGTTGGCAGTTGGAAGATATCTACCGGAATCAGGATGATTGGGAACAGGATTTCCAGCGGGTTAAGGAATTAATAGAACAGATCGGACCCTATCAAGGCAGAGTAGGGGAGTCAGCGTCCACCTTAAAGCAGGTTTTACAGATATTAAACGAAATGCAGCGTAAAACAGATAATCTTTATGTATATTCCCGGATGCGTCGGGATGAAGATAATTCCAAGGCGGAGTATCAAACTCTCTTTGACCGGGCGGAAAGCTTGAGCGTACAATGCAGCAGCGCGGTGGCCTTTGTGGTACCTGAGCTGCTTAGTTTAAGCCGGGAGCAGATCAAGGAGTATGAAAAAGCTGAGCCGGAACTGGCGGTTTATGCCCATTATTTTGATGAACTGTTCCGGCAGAAGGAACACATTTTGGGGGAAAAGGAAGAACGCTTGCTGGCTATGTCGGCGGATTTGTCTTCCGCTTCCAACAATATTTTTACCATGTTGAACAATGCGGATATCAAATTTCCTACCATCCGCGATGAAAATGGCCAGGAAGTGGAACTGACCAAGGGTCGCTACGGGCGCTTCATGGAAAGCCGGGACCGCCGGGTGCGTAAAGAGGCCTATGAAGGACTGTATAGCTCCTATAAGGGTTTGATTAATACCCTGGCGGCTACGCTCAGTTCCAGTATCAAGAGGGATATTTTTTATGCCCGGGCCCGCAATTATCCTTCCGCCCTTCATGCGGCTCTGGATCAGGACAATGTGCCGGTGGAGGTATATAATCAGCTGATTGCCAGCGTCAACAATCACCTGGACAGCATGTACCGATATATGAAGATACGGAAAAAGCTGTTGCAGGTAGACCCCATGTACATGTATGACATCTATGTGCCCCTGGTGGCTGACTTTGATATGAAGGTAACCTATGAAGAAGCCAAAGAGATAACCCTGCAGGGCTTAAAGCCCCTGGGCGAGGAATACTTGTCGGTTCTGCGCCAGGGATATCAGGGGCGCTGGATTGACGTCTACGAAAACCAGGGTAAAACCAGCGGCGCTTACTCTTGGGGAACCTATGACACCCATCCTTATGTTTTAATGAATTATGACGACAAACTGGATGACCTGTTTACCCTGGCTCACGAGATGGGCCACTCCCTGCACAGCTACTATTCCAACCTAGCCCAGCCCTATATTTACAGTCAGTACAGCATATTTGTGGCGGAAGTTGCTTCAACGGTAAACGAGTCCCTTTTAATCGATTATCTTCTGAAAAACACCGACAATCCTCAGGAAAAGATGTATCTGCTCAACCACTACCTGGAGCAGTTCCGGGGTACCGTTTACCGGCAGACCATGTTTGCTGAATTTGAAAAGATCACTCACGAGCGGGTGGAAGCAGGGGATGCCTTGACCCCGGAGAATCTGGGGGAACTGTATTTGGAACTGAACAAAAAATACTATGGCCCGGAAGTTGAGATGGACGACAACATCTGTGCGGAGTGGGCGCGTATTCCCCATTTCTATTCAGCCTTTTACGTATACAAATACGCTACCGGCTTTTCGGCGGCTACGGCTATCAAGCAGAGTATCCTGGAAGAAGGCCAGCCGGCTGTAGACAGGTATTTAGACTTTCTCAAATCTGGCAGCTCCGATTATCCTATTAATCTGCTGAAAAAAGCCGGAGTGGACCTAACCACCCCTGAACCGGTAGAGAAAGCTCTCACCTACTTCAGCAAACTCCTGGATGAGTTTGAAAAGCTGGCATTTAGCGCAGTCTAAACCCTGAGATGGCTGTGGCACTTGGTGCCCAGGAATGACACATTGGCAGTTGAGCAGGAGTATTAGCCGGGCGAGTGACTTACGACGAGCCGTTGCAACCCAGGTTGAAACTGGGGTTGCGAAGGGGAGCGAGAAACAGGACGTTTCGAGCAGCGAGTACTGAGTGCAGGGATGCCGAATTACGAGCGGTCCCCTTCGCACCGAAGTAAGCCGATGGGTTGCAGGTGAGGAGTACCGGAGCGAGCCGACTAATACTCCTGCATCCGTATATGCTGATCTGCGCCAACCACGACACGCGGTTAGCTTCCTCTTAGATATTCACAGGCTGCGCCCTTGCCATCAACCGGCGAGGGCTTTTTTTCTGTAATCAGAATTGTATTTTGTTGGCGATTGCTAAATATATTGAGGGGAAATGGAGCATAACTATTTAGGAGATACTTTTCAATACATACGGCACAAGGAGGGTTACAGTTGACCCAGAGCTATAGTGAGAGTCGATTTGATGAAGTTATGCAGGAAATCAAACCCCTTTTAAGAGATTATGCCAACTTTGACCTGGTAGTAGGCATTCCTTTTGTAGATGAACAGGACCACCTGCCCAAGTTGCTGCAATCTATTGACGAAGTACTGAAATCCTGGATAGGCAAACGGCAGTTGATTGTCTGCGTGGGTGATGGATCAGCCCAGCATATACTGGCATCCATACAGAGCCTGCAATTGCACCATCCGCATATAGAATTTGTCCTGCCTCCCGAAATCAGCGGGCGGGGGACGAGCATTCGCGCTCTGCTGGAGATTGCCAACGCCATAGAAGCTGATTTGATGGTGTTTTCAGCTCATATGTCCAGCCAAAACGATCCGGTGCTGGAGGATGCCTGGCTGGACAGCCTGTTAACTCCTATTCAAGGAGATTATGACTTGGTGCTGGGAAGCCTGCGCCGGTATCAGGTAATGGACAGTATTGCTCATATGCTGGCTTCCCCCATCCTGGAAAGCTTTTATGGTGCCAGAGTGGGAGATCCCCTGGGAGGGATATATGCTTTTTCCCACGATTTTGTGGAGGAACTGGTTCACGAAGGCCCCTTTTGGGGAGAAAGCATCCAGGGGTATGGTATTGATTTTTGGATTCTCACTAGAGCTTTAAGCTGGAATAAGAACATTTGTGAAGTAAACTTAGGCGGCGCGGTAAAACTGCACAATCTGGAAACCAGGAACCGCATTTTCCGGGAAAATGCCCGTACCATATTTGAAGCGGTGAAAAGGGACAGTGCCGTTTGGCTCAAGGATCGCCTGCTGATAAAGGTAGCCGACATACTTTCCCGCCAGGAAGTCAAACGCCCTGACTTTATAACTTATCCTCCCGCCAGCCTGCTGAAGAATTTTCAGCAAAGCCTGAAAAGAAACCGGGACTTGCTGGCCATAATTGATCCAAACGGGGAATTGACCAGTCTGGCCTACGCTGAACCTTTCCGAATGGATGATGATCTCTGGGTGTCGGCTCTGTTTGACCTGATGGTGCAGTACGTTTTTAGCGATCAGGTCAACGCAGATGCTATTTTTGACCTGTTAACCGGTCTGTACAATGGGCGGGTGCTGAGCTATATCAACGAAATACAAGACTTTCAGAAGAGCTTGCCTGAGTCAGCGGAACAGGAGCAGGATGAGCTCATCCTTCATAAAATGGAGTCCATTCATCGCCGGCTGACTGAGGTATTCTGGAAACACAAACCCAGGTTGAATGAGTTATGGAGCCAATATCAGGAACAGTGCCGTCCGCCTATCATTCCCCTCAGCTACATGGAATATGTACCCGGCAAGCCTATTGTGGTGCCCAAGCGGATAATCGGCAAGGACCAGCGGATAATAGCTACGGATAATATTTTCCGGGAACTGCGCAAACGCTATGAAGATCGCTTCAATGAGTTTATCAGCCAGGGCCTGGGTGTGGATCTGCATTCTCCCGAAGAGGTCATTATCCGGGCGATGGAAGAGTACATGCAGAAGCTGGAAGCCGGCTTGGACCAACTCCTGCCAGGGGATATCCGCACAGAGGACGGGTTAAGGTCTTTTGTAGAAGGATTATTAGCTCTTTTCCCGGACCACCGCATGTTTACCATCAGCTCCGACCTGCTGCGGGAAATGTTAGTCAGATTCCCGCCGGTCAATCTGATGATTCCCTTAGGATACTACAAAGCGGAACAGCTGTTGGAAAACATGGACCCCCGGGATGTGGTTACCTATGCCAATCTCATGGCCAGCTGGAGCTATACCGACCGGGATTTGCTATGGCTGGTAGATAATTTGAAACCGGAAAGCTTTGAATGGGTGGACCTGAAACCAGTCCTGCTCAGTCCTGAACTGCATGCAGGTCGCTTAAGCCAGGCCAAGATTACTGACCTGAACCGGGTAACCGGCAGGATAATCGTGACTCCCATGGTTGCCGACCAGGGGGGTAAATACCCCAAGACCCGTTACTTTACCAGTATAGTGCGCCGGCTGGCGGTGGCGGAACAGTATTCCAAGATCTTTCAGATCAATGTTTCCGAGAGGAAAAACATCAGCCTTAAAGTGCGCAACTCGCTGTTGGGGATTCGCCGGGGTGATGAGTTCTCGGCTCATAATATCTTTGAAAACTACCATCACCGCAGCCTGGTGAAGAAAGTAAAGCTCCTGGCGGAGAGGCTGGAAAAGGAAGGCCGGACGGAAATTGCCCGTCTGCTGCATCTAATGGTCCAGGGTTATGGCTTGAGTCAAGTGCTGGAAAAGGAAACCTTTCTGACCTGTACCGCCTGGAGTTGGGCCAGTTATAGTTTCAAAGGCGGGCAAAAGATACCCACTCCCGTTACCACCAGTGTAGAAAGCCGCTGGTTTAACCACGATTTCCTGGAAGACCTCTATAGGGAATTGGGCTATGATCCGGAGGAAATGATAAAGATTGTTTACCGCATGATTCAAGCAGGCAAGAGCCATGTCAGTCTCCTGGATACCTTGATGCCTACCCGTCCGAAGGATGTAACCGTGGTGGTTCAGGAAACCACTACTGAACCCAGTCGTCCTCTGCAGCGTTATGAAGGCAATCCATTGCTGGAGCCCTTGGAAGGAAGCAAATGGGAGTCCAAATATGTGCTGAATCCGGGAGCTTTGCGCTTTGGGGACAAGGTGTACCTGTTCTACCGGGCAGTAGGTGAGGACAATATATCCCGCATCGGGCTGGCAATAACCGATGGGTTCAAGGTATTGGAGCGCCTGCCGGATCCGATATTTTCCCCGGAGATACCCGAGGAAAAAATGGGCTGCGAGGACCCCCGCCTGATTGTCATCGAAGACCGGATTTTTATGCTCTACACCGCTTATGACGGCAACATTGCTCAGATAGCGGCGGCTTCCATTTCCCTGGAGGACTTCAA
The DNA here is from genome assembly GCA_001513155.1 of Syntrophomonas sp. DTU018. GTDB lineage: Bacteria > Bacillota > Syntrophomonadia > Syntrophomonadales > Syntrophomonadaceae > DTU018. The sequence goes on along the minus strand of LFSR01000033.1, from coordinate 11,634 downwards.
AGCCGGAAACTATACCAACTGGAAACGGGAAGGGCTGGCTTTCCAAAATATCTGGGATAAGGATGCTATTATCTTCCCCGAGAAAATCAACGGCAAGTATATCATCTATCATCGTATTGAGCCCAGCATTTGGGTAACTTACAGCAGTGAATTAAAGTTTCCCATTTGGGATAAACATGCCATTATTGCTGGGCCCCGACCCGGGCGCATGTGGGATTCCATGAAAATCGGGGCCGGAGCCCAGCCTCTGAAGACCCGGTATGGATGGCTGCTGATCTATCATGGGGTTGATTACAATTACGTCTATCGCCTGGGAGTATTGCTGGTGGACCTCGACAATCCCCGCAAGGTTATCTACCGGTCCCCCAATCCCATCTTGGAACCGGAAGAGGATTACGAAATCGGCCTGAGCGGTGCCTGGGTGCCCAATGTGGTGTTTACCTGCGGGGCCGTACCAGGAACTGATAAAGAGATCCTGGAGGATGACGATGAAATCCTGGTCTACTACGGTGCGGCTGATACCAGTATAGGAGTGGCAAAAGCAACCCTGGCTGACCTGGTGCCCGAATCATTTAGAAAAGTAGTCCAAAAATAACTTACCTCCGCCTGAATATTTTTCCTTATTATGGAAAAAATAAAACAATCTGAGAGGATTTAGCAGCAAAAGGAAGAAGTATATGGATGGGGGTTAGGGCTTATGAAGATGCGGGGGGTATCAGCCAATTGCACAGGTTGGGATGAGAAGGCTGAGTACTTGAATGCTCTGATTGATTCTATTAATGAGTTGTTCTTCAGCTATGACAGTAATCTTCGTATTACTCTAATGAATAAGCGCTGTTATGATTACCTGGGCTATGTTCCGGATGAAATGACAGGCAGGAGCATACTGGAACTCTTTCCGGGAAAGTACCAGTTTCAGGTCCTGGAGAACCTGGTGAGCAGTTTTCTGGAAGATAAAACCGGTCATTATAAAACTGCCATTAAACGCAAGGATGGCTCATTGCTGCCGGTGAGCCTGCGTAATACTCCTATTAGGAAAAACAACATGGTCGTTGGCGGTTTGCTAGTCTGTGAAGATGTCACTGAAAAAGTCAAAATCAAACAGGAAATGGCGCGACTGGCCCAGTTATATAAAGTAGGGGAGATCGCGGCCTGCATAGGTCACGAAATACGTAATCCTATGACCACAGTACAGGGTTTCTTGCAGATGCTCAGCCAGAATGAAGACTTGAGCAAGTATCAGTCCTATTTTCAGCTTATGCTGGATGAACTGGAGCGGGCCAACGGCATTATCAATGAGTTCCTGTCCCTGGCCGGCAATAAAAAGGTCAGTTTCCGGCGCGCCAATCTAAACCATATAATTAACAGCCTGCATCCTCTCCTGCAGGCTGATGCGGCTATCGATGACAAACAGGTTTGTTTTGTTCCGGGAGACATTGATGATCTGCTGCTGAACGAGCAGGAGATCCGCCAGTTAATATTGAACCTGGTCCGCAACGGGCTGGAAGCAATGTCACCCGGGGGTAAGGTTACTATAACTACCGAACAATTGGAAGACCGGGTTCGAATGTCCATCCGGGATGAAGGCCCGGGAATTGATCCCTCCATCATGGATAAAATCGGTACTCCCTTCTTTACGACCAAGGAAAAAGGAACCGGTTTAGGTTTGGCTGTGTGTTTCAGTATTATTGCCCGCCATCAGGCTACGGTGGACATCCAGACCGACCCTCAAGGAACAACCTTCCACATTGATTTCAAGCTGCCCGATAGTTCCCCGGAAAAGACCGCCCCAGTTAACTAAAACGGACTTTCTCAGTTAGGAAGACTGCTCCAGGGCTGCTGGCTGATCTTTTTGGACGTATTTGGCTGCATGCTGTTCACAAAGCAAATAGGCCAGCAGGGATTCCGCTCCCTGATTGAGATTAACCCCTGCAGGGGTTAAAGCGTCAAAACACCCTCCTGTTGTCTCGTCATACAACGATAATCCGTGGATATTTTCTCCATGAAACCAGCGGTGGGCCCTATGGGCCAAATCCAAATAATGCTGCCCCCCTATGCTCTGGTAAGCTTCCAGGCAGGCGAAAGCGATGGAGGCAGCGTCTACAGGCTGTTGATCATAGCAAGCTGGTTTTTTGCCCCTTACCATCCAGCCCTGGTTGCCGATAATATTCAGGTAACCGTTTCTAAACAGGATATCGCATAGAAAATTCAGGGTATCGTGGGCGGTCTTCAGGGCACTTTTATCCCCGGTTCTGGCATATACGCATAATAACGACTGGGGCAATATGCCGTTGCTGTAAGCAATAATGTCTTCGAACCAGTGCCAGCTTCTTTTACGGTTCTGTTTGTACAAGTTTACTAAAAAAGAGCTTAGCTGCTTAACCTGGTGGAGGTTTTCCCGGGACAAGGGCTTATTTAGCTTGCAGAGGGCCGTTAAAGTGTAGGCCACCGCCCGGGGAGATCTGAAACGCATAGCCTGGGGCAAGTGCCGGTTAAACATAGCCCGGCACAAGCTCTGTACATCATGCCAGGAACTGGACATGCCTATAGCACAAGCCAGCAATGCCCGTCCCACGCTATCCTCCGAGTCTAGTGCCCGGATGTCATGGCCGAGGGCCTGCAGGTTGCTCCAGGTACCGTCATAGCGCTGGGCCTGATTGAGCCAGGAAGCGTAAGTAACAGCCAGTTGGTGGCCATCTTCCATGTGCACAGCTACTATTAAGGCACGTGCATTGTCATCCAGGGTATAACCACTGGCAGGATCGGGCTCAGACAGTTTGGAAAACTGCAGCATGCCATGAGCGTCTGTCATCCGGTACAAATGGCGGTAGTCAAGCATAATGGATCTTTTTCCCTTCTGCTTTTTGGCTGTACTTGAGGATTTCACTTATGACCTGGCTGTAACGCCGTCCTACCTGGGTCCAACTCAGGGTGTGCCCCAATTGGCGTGCATTGTTCTGCAGCCGGGTCTTCAAAGCCGGATCAGCCAGGATGGATTTTATCAACTGGGCCAATTCCAGATAATCAGGCTTGGAAGCCAACAGGCCCCGTTCTTCGGCCAACAGCTCCAGGGCATGAGCATAAGGGGTAGACACAATAGCTCGTCCGGAACCAACAGCAAAACTCAAGGTTCCTGATACCGCCTGGTCTAAGTTGGGATAGGGACTTAAATAAATATCGGTAAGATATAGGTATTCTCCCAGCTCTTCATCGGTGAGAAAGCGGTTTACGAATTTCACGTTGCCAGCGATATCTAATTCTAATACCAGCTGTTCCAGCATCTGGCGATATCTTTCCCCTTCGCTTTTCTGCAGCATGGGATGGGTCTGACCTAATATCAGGTAAGTACATTCCCGGTATTCCTTTACCACCTCGGCTATGGCCCGTATACCCAGTTCCAATCCTTTGCCCGGCCCTATCAGCCCAAAGGTGGAAATAACATTTTGCCCCTGCAGGCCATACTTTTTCTTGAGGGCACTGGGGGATTTGGGAGTAAATTCAGGCACCCCGTGACTGATGAGATTGATTTTCGAACGAGGCACATGATATACCCGCTGCAGGAGATCAGCTGAATTCTGGGTCATGCACACTACAGCCGCAGCCTGCTGGGTCAGTTCTGCCAGTAGTTTATAGCGCAGTTCTTCCGGGGAGGGAAGCACGGTATGGGTGACTACCATAAAGGGTTTATCCAAAGCACGGCAAAAATCCAGCAAGTAACTGCCGCTGGGTCCTCCGTAGATGCCATATTCATGCTGGATAATCACCAGGTCGACTGCATTATGGCTGTTGATCAGCGAGGCAGCTTGGAGATAATCCTGTTTTTGGTGCTGGCCGATTTCAATTATTACCTCGGATGGATACTGGTATTCATACTCATGATCAGAAACCGCTGCCACTAAAACCGTGTGTCCGGCTTTCATAAGGCTGCGTCGCAAATCCTGAGAAAAAGTAGCTATTCCACACTGCTTGGGTGGATAGGTACCTAGATTAACAACAGTCATTAATAACCTCCTCGAACTCAAGCAGACTTTCCCAATATTCTAGACTTGTTTGGATGACTTTATACCTTGATCAATTCTTCCTCTGCCATGGGAAGACCGAGTTCAGCCAGAAATGAAAACAGTTCTGACTTAATCTCTTCCAAAGCCTGAGGGGTATTGCCTTCACAGCGCACTATCAATTCGGGACCGGTATTGGAAGCCCGGACCAGACCCCATCCCTGGGGAAAGAGAATACGGGCGCCATCAACTTTAATTATTTCGTAAAGGGGTTCAAAATGCTGGATAACCCGCTCCACTTGATGGAATTTCTCGGCATCGGTGCTGGGAATCCGTATTTCCGGAGTTGAATAGTAACGGGGCACATCCTGCAGGAGTTCAGCCAAGCTTTTTTCCTGGCGGGAAAGCAGGGATAACAGCCGGGCAGCGGCATAAATGGCGTCATCATAGCCGTAGTATTCGTCGGCGAAGAACATATGCCCCGACATTTCCCCGGTGAATATGGCCCCAATCTCTTTCATTTTGGCCTTTATCAGGGAATGACCGGTTTTGTAGAGAACCGGTTTGCCCCCCAGACGCTTGATTTCGTCGATAAGACTCTGGGAGCATTTTACTTCCACTATAGCCGGAGTGCCTGGATAGCGGGGCAGCAGCTCCCGCCAGAAAAGAATCATGAGCAAATCTCCCCAGATCATATTGCCGTGGGAATCTACCAATCCCAGGCGGTCCCCATCCCCATCGAAACCTATTCCCAGATCTGCCTTACAGCGCAGGACCATATCCACAAGATCGTCCATATTGTTGGGATTGACCGGATCCGGGTGATGATGGGGGTAATCAGGATCAGATTCACAGTATAGTTCTACCACTTCACAACCCAGGTCCCGTAATATCTGGGGAGCGAAAAGAGAGGCAGTGCCATTGCCGCAGTCCACTACTGCCTTTATAAGGCGCGGTCCCATTTTGATTTTTTCCAGGATCATTTGGTGATAAGCCGGCTGTATATCGTATGTTTCCAGAGATCCTCCGTCTTTATAGAGAAAAGCTCCTTCCTCTGCAATACGCTTTACTTCCTGGATCTGGTCACCGCAAATAGTTGATTCGCCCAACAGCAATTTGAACCCGTTGTATTCCGGGGGATTGTGGCTGGCGGTAATCATTAAGCCCGCCCTAATGTTAAGGTGGTGACAGGCAAAATAGAACATGGGCGTTATTACCATACCCAGGTCTATAACCCGGAAGCCGCTTTCCACTAAGGCCTGGGCGGCTATATCCCGAAAGTGGGGAGAAGAATGGCGATTATCGTAGCCCAACAGGATTTGAGTTTGACCTTGGCCGCAGGCGTAGGCAGCAAAAGCCCGGCTGATCCGGTCCACCTGTTCATCGTCTAAATCACGTCCTACTATCCCCCGTATATCGTACTGGCGAAAAATAGTGCTCATCATAGATCCTCCAAAGTGTTTTTTGCAGTTTTATAAAAGATCGTGACGGTTCAGCTGGTATAAAGTGTCCACTACTGTGCGCACTTCCTGCGCCCGGTTGCGATCGGCGATAAAAATCACGTCATCTGTCTCTACCACCAGCAGGCGATCCACCCCGAACAGAACTATGGACTTGTCGCACTGTTTTATTACGCAGTTGCGGCTGTCCAGAGGAATCGCATCCTCACCGCAGACCACATTGTTGTCTTTATCCACTTCATATAATTCTTCCAGAGCATTCCAACTGCCCAGGTCACACCAGCCAAAATCTGCCGGGACTACCGCCATACGGTCCGATTTCTCGGCAATGCCGTAATCCAGGCTGATTTCCGGCAAGTTTTCATAAGAGGATATATACCCCTCCAATCCCTTGATGATGTTTTCGTAAATCTCCGGCAGGTGACGGGCGAATTCTTCCAGCAGGGTGCCGCCTTTAGCTATATAAATCCCGGCATTCCACATGTGGGAGCCGCTGTTAAGGTAGGCCTGAGCTATGTTAAGGTCAGGTTTTTCACAGAAGGAATTTACCTGATAGACATTATCCAGGGAAGCAATTTCCCATTTAGTTTTTTCAATATATCCATAGCCGGTTTCCGGCCTGCTGGGGGTGATGCCGATAGTCACCACACACCCCTGTTGGGCCGCTTTAACCGCCCGCCGGATGCTTTCTTCAAAGGCCCGATTGTCCAGGATATGATGGTCAGCCGGAAAAATGCCCAAGACGTCATCTAAAGCTTCATCTAAACACCGGGCCAGTGCCATGCCCACTGCCGGAGCAGTGTTTTTTCCTACCGGTTCGCTCAGTATATCGATACAGCCCCCGTCAGGCCGCTGCTGCACCAGGGCCTGAATGGAAGGTTTGAGATCATCACTGGTAATAATTATTATTCGGCGTGACCCCAGATTTATAAGCCGATCAATGGTATGGTCCAGCATGGAGCGGTTGTCGACAAATTTGCATAATTGTTTGGGGCGGGATCGCCTGCTTTCCGGCCAAAGACGCAGTCCTTTACCGCCCGCTAGGATTACTGATATCATAAGAAGCGTTACCTCCAACTTGCTGACAAGTCATTGTATGCTTTTCTATCCGAGGTCTATGCCATATATTTGCCAGGCATTTCTTTCTAGTATGCCCCTCTGGCCGGACATATATAACTCCATGAACCAAGCCCAGCCGGATGGATAGGCGCGAGTCTAAAGTGGCTATCATAAACAGGTAATATTCCCGGCCCCTTGGGAAAAGCTAAACCTGGTCAGTTTTAACCAGGGAGGAAGGGCATATTATGCGTACCCGGGTTAATTTGTCCCGTTTTACGGAAAAAATGTCGGCCAAAGATGTGCTGGGTATTACTGTAGGATCAGCCCTGTTAGCTCTAGGCGTTCAGGCGGTTTTGGTACCGGCCCATATATTGACCGGTGGAGTGACTGGTCTGGCGGTTATCCTCAAGTACCTTACCCATCTGGACATAGCTGTGTGGTATGCAGCATTAAACATCCCGATATTTATAGCCGGATACCGGTATATCAGCCGGCGTTTTATTATTTATAGCTTATGGGGAGTTATCTTTCAGAGCCTGTTTCTGGAACTTTTTAAGCATATGGATTTTGGTATCGACAATATCCTGCTGTCTACCATATTCGGAGGGGTGCTGGCGGGCATAGGCTCCGGGATTGTCTTGCGCAGCAAAGGATCGGTAGGAGGAACCGATATTATAGCCGTCATCGTGCGGCGCTTCTGGGGATACAACTTCGGCCAGACATTTCTGGTTACCAACCTGTCTATTCTGGCCCTGTTTCTTTTCACAGCCAGTCTGGAACTCACTTTGTATTCGGCCATCAGCATCTTCATTAGTTCCCGCATGGTAGACGTGGTAGAAGCGGGTCTGGATGTAAGCCGTACAGCCTTCATTATTTCCCGGGAATACGAAGAAATTACTCATGCCATAATTCACACCCTGCACCGGGGATGCACCTACTTGTTGGGGCAAGGGGCTTATACCGGAGAAGAGAGGCAGATTATTATGGTTACGGTGGCTAAAACCCAGTTGCCTCGCCTGAAAGAGATAGTGTTTCAGATAGATCCGGAGGCCTTTATTACTATTAGTGAAACCATTGAGGTATACGGCCGGGGCTTTCGTGACAGCCAGGCTGATTTTTAAACTTAAAAAGCCCCCGCCGAAGCAGGGGCTCAACAAGAACAGCTATCAGCTGGCTTTTTTAATTTCCTGGGCAATTTCCCGGGCGCGTAATTCTTTGAAATCCCGGGTCTCAGCGACAATCACTCCGGATAACAAGATCAAGGCAATCAAGTTAGGTACACACATAGCGGCGTTGAAAGTATCAGCAATGGACCACACCAGATCAAGTTCAGTTACTGCACCCACAAAAACCATGGCGCAGAAAACCAACCGGTATGGTATCAATCCTTTTTCTCCCACCAAATAGTAGAAGCATTTTTCTCCGTAGTAAGACCAGCCCAGTACGGTGGAGTAAGCAAAGAACACCAGGGCAATGGTTACTAATATGCTGCCGAAAGGTAAAAAGTACTGGAATGATTGGCTGGTGAGAGCAGCAGCATTCGTTTCTGCTTGAGCAAATCCGCCTAAACTAGCCATAACCAGGGACAGACCGGTTATGGTACAGACAATGATGGTATCCAGGAAAGTACCGGTCATGGATACCAGTCCCTGACGGCAGGGATGGTCGGTCTTAGCTGCTGCTGCAGCAATGGGAGCTGAACCCATACCAGCTTCATTGGAGAACAATCCCCGCGCTACACCATAACGAATGGTGGTTCCGATCAAAGCGCCGAGACCTGCTTCTGCTGAAAAAGCGTCAGAGAAGATCAAAGCAAATGCGGGGCCTACCAAAGGCAGATTGGAAAAAACAATGTAGAGTCCAGCTAGAATATAAAATAATGCCATGAAAGGAACAATAATGCTGGACCAGCGGCCGATACTCTTGATACCTCCTAATATTACGATGGCAGTGAAGATAGTCAGAACAATACCGGTAATTACCGGACTGACATGGAAAGTAGAAGCCATGTTGCCGGCCACGGAATTGATCTGCACCAAGTTGCCGATACCAAAAGCAGCAACAGCACCGAAGAAGGCGAACAAGACTGCCAGCCACTTCCAGCCTAGGCCTTTTTCAATATAGAACATAGGGCCGCCGGCCATTTCACCGTAGGCATCAACTACCCGGTATTTCACTGCCAATACGGCTTCTCCGTACTTGGTAGCCATGCCAAATAAGGCAGTGATCCACATCCAGAAAATTGCTCCCGGGCCGCCGAGAACAAAAGCAGTAGCCACACCAACAATGTTACCTGTACCTATGGTTGCGGCCAATGCTGTCATCAGGGCCTGAAAATGGGAAATGTCCCCCGCTGACTTTCTATCCTGCTGGGATGGGAAAAAGGCTAACTTTAATGCGTAAGGTAACTGGCTTAACTGTAAAAAGCCTAAACGTATGGTTAGAAATATTCCTGTTCCCACCAATAATACCAGCAACCACGGCCCCCAAACAAAGCTGTTTTACTACTGAAACTAGATTACTGAATGCCTCCAAGTGATTTACCTCCCTTTGTGATCTAAAATCAGTGAAAACTGGCAAAATTTCACTGACAAAAAATAGGAACGCTTAATTTAATTCTTAATAATAATTGCGGATTCCTGCGAAAAAATATGTATACATGTAAAAAAACTGGCCCAAGTGGCCAGTTCTAGGAAGCTTGTTCTTTCTTTTTATGAGCTCTTTCGCGGGAAGTTTTGTCCAGTATTATTTTTCTTAAACGAAGGTGATGAGGAGTTACTTCCAGAAGTTCATCATCTTTGATAAATTCCAGGCACTTTTCCATAGTCATCACCACTGGCGGCACCAACCTCAGAGCTTCATCGGAACCAGAAGCCCGGGTATTGGTCAGGTGCTTTTTCTTGCAGACGTTTACGGCTATGTCCTGGCTGCGGGCATTCTCGCCCACTATCATGCCCTCATATACTTCTGTCCCTGGTTCTATAAAGAGGCTGCCCCGTTCCTGGGCATTGTACAGCCCATAGGCCACGGCAGTGCCGGTTTCGGATGCCACCAGGGAACCCCGGTTTCTTCCCGGTATTTCTCCCCGGTAGGTGTCATATCCGTCGAAAACGTGATACATTACGCCGGTGCCCCGGGTATCAGTAAGGAACTCGGGACGATATCCTATCAAACCCCGGGAAGGAATACGAATTTCCAGTTTCACTGTTTCACCCGGACCAGGTACCATGTTTAGCAATTCTCCCTTTCTCCGGCCGGTAGCTTCTATTACTGTACCTACATAAGCTTCCGGTACTTCAATGTGCAGCAATTCCATGGGTTCCAGTATCGCCCCCTGTTCCCGGCGGAGAATTACTTCCGGGCGAGTTACTGCAAATTCATAGCCTTCCCGGCGCATGGTTTCAATCAAAATGGAAAGATGAAGTTCTCCCCGGCCGGAAACTTTGAAACAATCCGGGTTAATTTCCTCAACCCGCAAAGCTACATTGGACAGCAATTCTCTGAACAAACGGTCCCGCAGGTGGCGGCTGGTTACATAAATGCCGTCCTGGCCTGCAAAAGGACTGTCATTTACTATGAAATTCATGGATATGGTGGGTTCGTCAATTTTAACAAAGGGTACCGGTTCCAGCTTGTCCGGAGGGCACAGGGTATCGCCAATGGTTAAAGAATCTATACCGGAAACTGCGGCTATTTCCCCGGCCGACACCCTATCTTTTTCCACCCGGACCAATCCTTCAAAGGTATAGAGATTGGCAATCTTGACCCGCTGCTCTTTTCCCTCGGTATTGCAGACTATAACTTCATCGCCTCTGGCAAGACTGCCCTGCAGTACTTTGCCAATTCCGATTCTGCCCACATAGTTGTCGTAGTCCAGGGAAGCGATGCTAAGCTGCAGCGGGTCTTCTTCATTCCCCTGGGGAGAAGGTATATGCTCTATGATAGACTCGAACAAGGGACCCATATCTGCAGGGGCATCACTTAAATCCTTAATGGCATAGCCATAGCGAGCTGAGGTATATATTACCGGGAAGTCCAGTTGTTCATCATCAGCTCCTAATTCAATAAACAAATCCAGTATTTCATCGACTACTTCCTGAGGTCGGGCTCCGGGGCGGTCCATCTTGTTGATTACCACCACCGGTTTCAGCTTGGCTTCCAGGGCTTTGCGCAAAACAAAACGAGTTTGGGGCATAGGCCCTTCGAAAGCGTCCACCAGCAGAAGCACTCCATCCACCATCTGCACAATACGCTCAACTTCCCCGCCGAAATCAGCATGGCCAGGAGTATCAACTATGTTTATCTTGTATCCGTTCCAGCGGATACTGGTGTTTTTCGATAAAATAGTAATACCCCGTTCACGCTCCAAATCATTGCGATCCATAATCCGCTCAGGAACTTTCTGATTCTCCCGGATACAGCCCGACTGCTTCAATAATTGATCCACCAGAGTAGTTTTCCCGTGATCAACATGAGCAACTATAGCCACATTGCGCAACAAGTGTTTATCCATGCAACATCCCTTCTGAGATAAGTGTTTTAAAAACAAAAAGCAAGTAGGTTCAAAGATTTTTATCAGTAAGAAAACGGCACAAAAAAAGTCTGAATAAAACTTCAGACTTTACCAGCCGGGTATTCCTATTTCAATCCCCCTTGCGGGGGATATCTCCTTCTTTGGTTGCGGGAGCAGGACTCGAACCTGCAACCTTCGGGTTATGAGCCCGACGAGCTACCAACTGCTCCATCCCGCGTCAATCTAAATACCAAAAGTATAGTACCATTGACACAACCACATGTCAAATCAGTCGAATGCTAAAAAGCTTAGCCTCAATTTACTAAAAAAAGTAAGAAGCTGTTATTTGGATAAATCCCATACTCTTAGAATTATTTTATGGGTATGTAACCCACAAAAGAAGAATAAATTTAAAGCTAATCAGTATTAAGTTAAGTCCATATAATTGTGTAAAATGAAGAGCCAAGACAAGGCCCCTGGTTTAGAATGGTAAGTGACCAAAACAAACCACAACCGGAGGTGACCTTGCAATGGCTCAATACCATGTTACCATCGACTCAGAATTACTTCAGCATCTATTTTTGTCGGATGCCAAGGATTCCAG
>LFSR01000017.1 GCA_001513155.1 Syntrophomonas sp. DTU018 | reverse complement strand
ATTCTTAAGAAAACCGGCTGGCGCGGCTGTACAGGAAAAGAAAGCCGCCAACGCTTAAGATTCAGAACATATTAGAGGCTGCCCCTCCAGGCAGCCTCTTTTTCTGTCTTTCTTTTTGATCTAGTTCAAAAGTTTTTCTATCTGTTCTTCAGCAGGTCCCGGGCAGCCACTACTCCAGAGACGCTGGCCTGGATAAGGCCGCGGGTTACTCCAGCGCCGTCACCGATGGCCCATAGCCCCTGGATGTCGGTTTGCAGGCCGTTGGTCAGGCGGGGGCGGGCGGAATAGAATTTGGCTTCGATTCCATACATGAGAGTGTGGTCAGAGGCCACTCCCGGCATGGCCTGATCCAATGCTTCCAGGCACTCGCAGATACCTACCAGGTAGCGATGAGGCAATACCAAGGAAAGATCGCCGGGAACCGCCCCTTTCAGGGTGGGCTCTACCATGCCCCGATCAATGCGGTTCTGGGTTGACCTACGCCCTCTCTTCAGGTCACCGAAACGCTGGACAATGATGCTGCCGCTGAGCATATTGGCTAGGCTGGCAATACAGCGCCCATAGACAATGGGCTGGTCAAAAGGTTCGGTAAACTCCTGGCTGACCAGCAAAGCGAAATTGGTGTTATTGCTGCTGTGGGCTTCGGCATAAGCATGGCCGTTAACAGTGACAATACCGTTGGTATTCTCCATGACTACATGCCCATTGGGATTAACGCAGAAAGTACGCACTATATCGTCAAACTGCCGGGTATTGTAGACTATTTTCGGTTCCCAGATATTATCGGTAAATTCTTTCATGGTAACCGCCGGCACTTCTACTCTTACTCCCAGGTCCACCTGGTTATTATGCAGGGGCAAACCCAGACGAGCGGCCTGTTCGGTAAACCAATGAGCTCCATCCCGCCCGGGAGCAAGAATCACGTTAGGGGCATAATAGGTGTCTTTATCAGTTGTGACGCCTTTAACCTGGTTATTCTCTGCCAGGATATCTCTGACGATTTCTCCGGTCTTTATAGTAACTTGGGACTCCAGGGATTTATGCATATTGCTGAGGACCTGAAGAGTATTTTCGGTACCCATATGGCGGATACGAGCGGGGATTAGTCTTAAACCAGCCCGGGCTACCCGGTGCTGCAGTTCCTGCACTATCTCATTATCCTGGCCGAAAACCCGGTCCGGTGCGCCATATTCCACATATATATTGTCAACATAATCGATCAGTTGTTCCAGTTGATCCTTGCTCATATAGTTGTGCAGCCAGCCGCCGAACTCAGTGGTCAGGGTCAGCTTGCCGTCAGAAAAAGCTCCGGCGCCGCCCCAGCCGCACATTATTGAACAGGGTTTGCAATTAATACAGGAGGCGGTATCGTTTCCAATAGGGCAGGAGCGCTTCTCCACAGCTTTGCCCTTCTCCAGCAAAAGCACCTTGATGTTGGCATTGCGGCAGATTTCCATAGCCGCAAATATTCCCGCTGGGCCTGCCCCCACAATGATTACATCATAAATATTAGTCATTTGTATCCCCCCGATATGCTATCTCACTCACACCCTCCATATGGCTTTTTTAGTTTATGCCATCCTACACGATTATAGCATATTTGAGATATATCAACAGGTTCAACAAGGAGATGCCTTGGTTAGCGAGGCGTTGTGGTAAAATGATAGCAAGCTGACAAGATTAACAACGCAGGGGGACACATTGATGGACGATCCTGGACTGTATTACCTGTGGGGGGAAGAAGCTTACCGGATTGATGAGGAAATACAGAATATTGTCAATTACTGGCAGGCTGAATGGGGACAGGAACCGGAAGTTGTATTTATTGACAGTACTGAGTTAAGCCCCCAGCAATTGATGGAAAACCTGGAGTACAGTCCCCTATTTGCCCTGCAAAGGGTAGTGGTAATAAAGGATCCGCCTTTTTTAGGTAAATCCGGTCGCCAAACCAGCCGGCTACGTGATTTTCAGGCCATTTTGGAAGGTTATATGCAGGAAATGCCGGCAGGCCAAATCCTGATTCTGACTTCCCGGGAACGCCATGCTACCAACCCGGTAGTAAAGCTGGCGGAAAAGAAAGGCAAGGTAGTGCCATGTCCCCCTTTAGGGGAAGGGGAACTGGCCGAATGGATCGAGGAGCAGTTTGCCCGGCAGGGACGCCAAGTAGAGCGCAAATTAATAAGTGCTCTGGTGCGCAGCAGTCAGGATATGTATTACCTGAAAAACCTGATTGACAAAATATGCCTGATGGTACCTGGCGGTGTTATTCCGGCCAGTTGTCTGGAGGGTCAGATGGAAACCCGGGAGGAAATAAAAATTTTCGGGCTAATCGATGGTCTTACCGCTCGCAATCCCCAGAAGGCTCTCCTGGCTTTTCATCGCCTGAGGGCCCAGGGAGAAGAGAATATACCCATGTTGGCTATGATTAACCGCCAGTTTCAAACCCTGGCTATGATCAAGTACTACCAGGAAAAAGGGCTGAACCGGGCCCAAATTGCCCAAACCACGGGGCAAAAGGATTTTACGGTGCGCAAAATGATGGAGGTTAGCCGTAATTTTTCCTGGCAGGCTTTGGAAAAGGTTTTTGCTCTGCTGCTGGAAACAGATGCAGCTCTCAAAAGCACCAGCCAGGATCCGGATTTGCTGATGGAAATGCTGCTGGTTGGTTTATGTGAAAACGTTTCCTGAGTAGGTCATCGACGTGACAAAAGACGCCGCGCCATGTCATCGCCAGGAGGGAAGCGACGAGGCGTATCAACAAAGCCATCTTATGTGTCATCGCGAGGCACCAAGTGCCGTGGTGATTTTATTCAACATACCTGCATCCCCGTTCGAGATTGCTTCGCTACACTCGCAATTGTCACCTGCGGCGCAGACCACGATGAATGAAAAGTCATCTTTAGTGTCATTGCTGTGAAAATAGCTCCCAATTGTGTCATTGCTGTGAAAATGGCTTTCATGTCAGTAAAAAGGCAACCATTGTGTCATCGCGAGCGCGTAGCGCGTGGCAATCTCTATGGCAACTAACGGTGTGAGTTAACAGATCGCCACGTCGCTTCGCTCCTCGCGATGACATAAAGAAAGCTATTTTCACAGAAGCGCAAAAGGGGACGGTTCTTTCTGTCATGCCTGAGGGAATATTGCTGGTAAGATCCTGCTTTCACGGCATGACAGAAAGAACCGTCCCTTATTGCAAATAAAAAAACCTGCCGGTTGACAGGTTTTAATTCGATGATTGAAGCAGTTTATTAAACTTAAGAGCCAGGGCTGATTTTTTTCGGGCTGCATTATTTTTATGAAGAATGCCTTTGGTAACGCTTCTATCCAGCAAGGAGGTTGCCTCCACCAGTCTGGCCCGAGCGGACTCAATGTCATTGCTGGCCAGGGAAGCTTCAAACTTCTTAATAGCAGTTTTCACCCGGCTTTTATAGGCCTTGTTGCGCAGGCGGTTGGCTTCAGCGATACGAGCCCGTTTAGCCGGAGTCTTGCTTTTTGCCACAGGTTCACCTCCTTCAAATCTGGCTAACAGCAATACTATAGCATTACCCTGATTAAAAAGCAAGAATTGCTAGGGATAT
>LFSR01000053.1 GCA_001513155.1 Syntrophomonas sp. DTU018 | reverse complement strand
CTGGAATCCTTGGCATCCGACAAAAATAGATGCTGAAGTAATTCTGAGTCGATGGTAACATGGTATTGAGCCATTGCAAGGTCACCTCCGGTTGTGGTTTGTTTTGGTCACTTACCATTCTAAACCAGGGGCCTTGTCTTGGCTCTTCATTTTACACAATTATATGGACTTAACTGTACTACTATTATTATTGTCACACTATGGGGATCAGTGTATAAACTTATATTCAATTATTGATCATGGTGAATCGTTAGCCGTTGATTTCTTGGTATTCTATCACGTTTTTGCTTTTATGTTTAGCACTGTATAGCAGTTGATCAAGTTTCTTTAACAGGCTGGTGGTTTCATCATTCTTGGCTTCCATAACACTCCCGCTGATCGTCACCACCAGATCATTTTCCCATTGTAGTTCCATAATGAGAGAAATATCTCTTTCGCAATCAACTGTCCTCTTATAAATGAAAAAGCGGAAAGAGCCTTCTTTCCGCTTTTGCAGCTTGAGTTTATATTACCGAACATTTTTTATTGATTCACGGACCATTCCACTCCGCGACGGAAAGCCGCCAGGTTTACTTCCAGAGCTTTGGGCGGTACTAATTTGCGGATGGCCTCTTCCACCTTTTCCGGCGGCAGTCCGATGACCTTGCTTAAAATGCCTACCAGGACCACATTGGCTGCCTTTACATTGCCGCATTCGATAGCAGTTTTGGTAGCATTGACTACGGTGGTCTTGGGCTTAAGCTGGACAATCCGGTCAATTATATCTTCAGGATATTTCATCTTGCCGCTCATTACCGGCAAGGGATCCACTCGTTCATCGTTGATGATAACTATCCCGTCTGGTTTGAGATGATCAAGCCAGCGGGCTGCTTCCAGCTTTTCAAAAGCCAGGAGTACATCGGCCTGCCCTTTGGGTATGGTGGGAGAATACACCTTTTCCCCGTAGCGAACTTCGGATACCACGCTTCCGCCCCGCTGAGCCATACCGTGTACTTCGGTAACCTTTACATCATATCCTAAATCTACAGCCACCTGGGCAATTATACGGCTGGTTAACAGGGTGCCCTGTCCTCCAACTCCGGCAATCAATACATTCATCGTCTGGCTCATTGGCTAACCCTCCACAACCTTAATGGCATCAAACTTACATACCTGGACGCACATACCACAGGATACACAGGTAGTAGGATTGATAGCCGCTTTTTTCTCATTGTCTTTGTAGTAAATTCCCGTACAACCGATGCGAATACAGGCTCTGCAGCCATTGCACACCTCATCATCCACATACAGAGTAGTGGTAATGGGAGTGCGGTCTATAAGGGCACAAGTGCGCTTGGCAATTATAACCGAAGGCTCACGTCTATCCAATTCTTCGCGGACTACAGCTTCGAATTCATCCAATTTCAGGGGATCAACTACCCGGACATGCTCGATTCCAATTGCCCTGACTAAATTTTCAAGATCCAGTTTTTTGGTGGGCTGCTTTTTGATGGTCACTCCGGTAGCAGGATGATCCTGGTGTCCGGTCATAGCCGTAGTATCGTTATCCAAAATAATGATAGTAGATGTTCCCTGATTATATACTATATCTATCAAGGGCGTAATGCCGGAATGGACAAAGGTTGAATCACCAATAACCGCCACTAATCTGGAAGCGAACTCCTGCCCCCGGGCTTTTTCCATACCCAGAGCCATTCCGATGCTGGCCCCCATACATACACAAGAATCCATGGCTTCCAGAGGGCTCAGGGCTCCTAAAGTATAACAACCTATGTCGCCTGTCACGGTAACCCGCATTCTGCGCAAAGTATAGAAAACACCGCGATGGGGGCATCCGGGGCACAGCAAAGGTGGCCGGGGCGGTATTTCCAGCCCGTGGCTGGGTGCAGGCTCCGCTCCAGCCAGGCGCTGGGCAATCATTTCCGGACTGTATTCACCTAATAAAGTAAACAGTTCTTTACCTTCAACGGCAATACCCCAGGCTTTTAGCTGCCGTTCTATAACCGGTTCCAGTTCTTCAACTACTACCAGGCGTTCCACCTGTTGGGCAAAGGAAGCGATCAAATTCTTGGGCAGGGGGTTTACCAGTCCCAGCTTTAGTACTGACACATTGGGCAGGGCTTCCCGCACATACTGGTAAGCTACTCCGCTGGTAATAATCCCCAGGCTGCGGTCCCCCCACTCGATGCGATTTAAGGGGGTGGTTTCTGCATACTCAGCCAGTTTTACCATGCGCTTTTCTACTTCTACATGGCGCCCCCGGGCATATCCTGGCAGCATTACATATTTGGGGGCATTTTTCTTGTATTCCTTTAATACTCTTTCTCCCGCTTCCCCTTCTTCCACCAGGGTCTGGGAATGGGAGAGACGGGTGGTAACCCGTAACATGACCGGTGTGTCAAACTCTTCACTTATATCAAAAGCCAGAGCGGTAAAGTCCTTGGCTTCCTGACTGTCGGAGGGTTCAATAACTGGTAGCTTGGCAAATATGCCATAACCACGGTTGTCCTGTTCATTCTGGGATGAATGCATGCCGGGATCGTCAGCGGATACAATGACCAGGCCGCCGTTGACTCCGGTGTAGGCCACTGTATAGAGCGGATCAGCAGCCACATTAACACCTACATGCTTCATAGCTACCAGAGTACGGGCCCCCCCCAGGGAAGCGCCGATCCCTACTTCCAAAGCTACTTTTTCGTTTGGGGCCCACTCGGCATAAACATCTTTGTAACGAGCAAAATTGCTTACTATTTCAGTACTGGGTGTACCCGGATAAGCAGCAGCCACGCTGGCTCCGGCTTCATAAGCACCCCTGGATATAGCTTCATTTCCGATCATCAATCGTTTCATGTTAAAAGTTCCTCCTCGTCCCCTTGACACCAGTAAAACATCTGATTCATCAGTAAAAATATGCCTAAACATTATCTTAACTGATGTAATTCAGTTTTGATAATAGCACATCCCAGTAAAAGCGTAAATGCAGCTATTCATGCGTAATTATTCACAATCCGGTTATACCAGTTTAACACCGCTTCACTCACCGCCCAGGCCATGCCGTATACGGTACTTAAACTGCCCGTGTTGCTGCGCAGGTAACGCTTTTCCGAGCGGGTTCCCACTACCCCGGTTATCGATAGATGCCCTATGGGAGGCAGTTTTTTAGCCAGAGCTTTGCCAGGAAGCAGAGGACCCTGGCGTATACGGATAACCCCCAGATCTTCATCATTTCCCAGGGAAGCATCAATAGCAATTTCCAGACGACCGGAATGCAGCTTATAAATATGGTTTAAACGGCTCACCAAATTGCGGGCGTGAATGGGATCATGCAGAGTACCGTATACGTCCAGAGCCGGGATTTTGTCTTTTAGCAAGGAACCAGTTAGGGGTCCAAAGCTGTCCAGAATATGCCGGTCGGAACCTATGCATAAAAAAAGCGGCAAATTTTGAGGGTCTGGACATATGACCTGCAGATTGATTGCCAAGCGCTCTACAATATCTGGATCTGTATACGAACCTTTGACTATAACCATCAAGACAAGTTCTCCAGTACTGTCCGCAGTGAATTTATAAACCGGGCATTCTCAGCAGCAGTGCCGATGGTTACCCGAATAAAAGTAGGATAGCCAAAAACATCACCCGGCCGTACTATTACTCCTTGCTGAAGAAGTCCTTGAAAAACTTTACGGCAGTCCTGCCTGGTATCGATAAATATAAAATTGGCCTGGGTGGGAACATAGTATAGCCCTAGGTTATTCAACTGTTCATATAGGTAATGTTTTCCCTTCTGGTTCAATTCCTGGCTGGTCCAGAGGTGTTCAAAATCATCCAGGGCAGCCAATGCTGCTATTTGTGCCACTGAATTGACATTAAAGGGGTCAGTCACCCGTTCAATGGCCCCGGCTATTTCCGGAGTAGTGAAGGCATAGCCGATGCGCAGACCGGCCAGACCATATATTTTGGAAAAGGTCCGGCATACCATAACATTTTTCCCTGCCCTGAGGTATTCCAGGCCGCTGACATAATCAGGACTTTCGGCATATTCACTGTAAGCTTCATCGAAAACCACCAGGACATGATCAGGTACCTGGGACATAAACTCATCTATCTGTTCCCGGCTGACTATTGTTCCGGTGGGATTATTGGGATTACAGATATATATTATTTTGGTCTGTTCAGTAACCGCTTGCAGCATAGCCGACAAATCATGGGTAAAATCGGCCAGGGGTACTGGTAAACAAACTCCGTCCATAACCTTGGCGGAAAATTCGTAGGCAGAAAAAGACGGCTGGGGTAAAACCACTTGTTCCCCCGGGTTCAGGAAGGCCAACGCCGCCAGTTTCAACAGTTCGTCCGATCCATTGCCGATAAGAATGGAACTGGGTGACAGGTTATACCGCTCTGACAGTTTCTGTTTAAGTTCAAAACAGTTGCTGTCTGGATAGTAATGCAACTGGTCCAGTATGGATGCAGCAGCCCTCTGGGCTAATGGTGACGGTCCCAGGGGATTTTCATTGGAAGCTAGTTTTACAATATCTTCCAGGCCTAGTTCACGTTTTACTTCTTCTATAGGTTTTCCGGGCACATAGGGCTTTAGACTGAAAATGGCTGACCTGGCCCGGGATGCTACAAATTGACTCATGCAGATTCTCCTTTATGCCAGAGTTATTCCAACATTTGCAGGATAAACTCCGGTAAGGCGAAGGCGGCCTTATGAATGCTTCTATTATAATATTTCATGGGACTAGGAATCGACCTGTTCTCAGCGATTTCATCAGCCCGGTATTTTTTGCTTCCTACGGTAAAAGTCCAGGGTCCGCTGACATAGGTGGGTATAAAAGCCATGTATACCTGCACCAGCGGGAATACTTGATTTAAGAAACTATAGACATTCTTAAAGGAGTCAGCGAAGAATAACGGTGACTCTGATTGGACAACCACCATGCCGTCTTCATCCAGCAAATTGTATAAATTCCGGTAAAAATCAACGGTGAACAGGGGTTCAGCCGGTCCCACCGGATCAGAACTGTCTACGATTATAACGTCATAGGGACCGTGGTTACCACGGGCGAATTCGATACCATCCGCAATATACAGGTTTAAACGCGGATCGTTAAGGGCTGAGGCTACCTGAGGGAAAAACCGCTTGCTGGCTTCCACAACTCGCTCATCAATTTCTACCATGTCCACTAATTGCAGTTCCGGATGCCGGGCTACTTCCCTAAGGGTACCTCCATCTCCCCCGCCTACAATTAAAACCCGGTTGGGGTGAGGATGGCTAAGCATGGGAACATGGGCAATCATTTCGTGATAAATAAATTCATCTTTTTCAGATATTTGCAGGGCTCCGTCCAGTATCAAGGCCCGGCCGAATTCAACGGTTTCCACCACTTCCAGCTTTTGAAAAGGGGTGGTCTCCTGATGAAGGATATCGGTAATGCGCCAGCGGACTTCATACCCCGGGGTATGTGTCTCATAAATCCAGTAGTTACTCATCGGTAGAATCCTCCTTAGCTATTGGTTCCCCTGCATTGCTGCATAGGAGTTCCTCAATGAATTGTATTGAGGTGGTTACCTGGGTCTCATCATTTAAATCCGTATTTATCAAGACCTGCTTGATAGTTTCATTCATCTCTTGACCGACCGCACTGTTTAGCCACCTATGTAAAACATTGATCAGAGGCCGCAGCTGATTAGTTATAAATACATGGTCCAAAAGGGTCAATAAAAAATGCAGTTCTTCACTGGTCAGCCGGTTCATTAGGGCCAGACGAGTGATCAAACTAGCGGTTTCATCGTAAACCCGCTTTTTTACCTCTTCTTCATGGACCATCATAACGAGATCCTTTCAGCATTTTTCATAGTCTGGCGCTGCAGGTCAAAGGTTATGGGAATGCGCACCCCGCTGCGCCCGTCCCGGTTTTTTTCGATATGCAGGTAGTAATTGGGATTGAGATATTTTTTCAGTTCTTCATTTTCTTCCAGTTCATCCCGGGAAATAGGGGTCAATTTCAACATCAAATCTGATTCGTTCTTCATGCGTTTGGCTCCCTGCAGTGTTCCATCGGGGTTTAGCTGCACCAAGCACATAACTACAATTTTTAGATTTTGCGCCAGCATTTTCAGGGTCTTGACTATCTGTTCCAGCATCTGCCATTCCTGCAGACGGGGATCCAGTTTATCCATACGCCCTACATAGTCAACAATCATCATGTCTATATTCTTCTGGGCTTTAAACTTGCGGGCGATGGAAACGGTTTTTTCCGGGGTCAGGTTAGGACAAGGATAAGAGTAAAAGCCGCTGTCCCGCAAGCGGGAATAGCCCTGAAGCACCAGAGATAGTTCATTTTCATTAATATCTCCGCTGCGTATACGGTCATGTTCGATACCGCTTAATATGGATCCCCAACGCAAGGCAATCTGTTCCCGGCTCATTTCCGTGTTCAGGTATAAAACATTATAATTGTTATCCACAGCCACAGCCTTGGCGGTATGTAAGGCAAAAGCGGTCTTGCCATGGCCGGTTTGGGCACCCAGTATAATCAGATCTCCCGGTTTGTAGCCCAGGGTTATATGGTTCAGGTCTTCAAAGCCAGTGGGTAAACCGTATAAAGGAAGAACTCCTTTATAGCGCTCCCTTATTTCCTTGAACTGCAGAAAACGCCGTTCCACTTCCTGGTAACCCAGGGTAGCCAAATCGGCGGGAGTGTCAATGCTATCATCTTCGTCCAGTGCCGTTAGAGTTGTCAGTTCCTCCTCAGCGGACATCAATATATCATCGGCTTCCAATTCCTGTCCTTCTGCCAGCATCTGTATGCTGCGCCGCAAGAATGCTTCAAACTTACGCAGTTTGGATTTGTCCTTTACTCTTTTTAGCCAGTAGCGTATATTCTCATCATCAATATAATGTTCGGCTATGTATTTGATTTCCTCAATATCCCGGGGATTAGTCAGAACGCCGAGACTATGACCTTCTTTCAGGAGTTCCACATAAGTTGGCCGGATATCTCTCTCAAACAAACTGCAGATCAATTCGAAGATGGTGGCATGGCGCGGAGAGTAAAAATCTGCTGCTTTCAACAGGTGATAGGCTTCAACACAGGCTTCCTCAGAATGCAGCATAGATGAAATAACCCGTCGCTCACTTTCCAGATCATATAGAACGTCTTCCGGATAGGATTGAGGAAATGGCAGATTCACAGGCTTAGCACCTTCCTAATAAAAATCGGGATTTTTAACCCCGATTTTTATTATATATTATTTATTGATTACTTTTTAGTTCTTCCAACCGTACTGGTGATATGTATATTTCATATTCCTCGGACCCTTGGACTTTTTTGGGGGTGGGTTTATCGCTTTTTTGGCGGCTTTTATATTCTTTTAATTCCCGGTCAGCATCTTCCGGCAGTCTAATCTCCTTGGACATCCAGTTATGAAGCACACTATCGATGTATTCCAAACTGCCGTTTTTGGTTCGCTGACACATTATTTCTCCGGCTTTCATTATCATAGCGTGGGAAAATCCCCAGTCATAGCGCCATTTGTAGTACATATTCCGGCGGGCTTCCGCATTCATATCTATACCGGTAAACTTCCCGAATTCCATCACATCGGGATCAAACTGATTAACGGGTATTTTGCTTTTCACCGGATCATCCACAAACTTTTTGAAGTAGTTCTCCAAACCTTCAACGCTGTTAACGGAATACTCCTTCAGGTCCTTGGCTATGCGGGAAATATAGCGGGGGTTATAAATATTCCTTTCGAAGCACATTTCCAGCATGCATAAAAGGAATTCAGGTGTCATGTTCATATCTTCCAGCCAACGTCTTAGTTCATTGGCCATTTTTACACTCATCAAATTGCCGGTCTTTTTGGAAATAAAGTCGGCAACTTTTTTAAAGTTGCCGTTTGAATTGGCTAAAATCTCGGGGATATTGCGATTTTTTTCTTCTTCTAAGGCTAACTCCAGCTGTTCTATTTTCAGGCGATATTCAGCGATAATATCATCATTAACTGCTGGTTCAGTCTTGGTAAGCAGATGATGATCACGAGTAATCAACTCTTCCAGCTTGGCAAACAACGGTTCCAATCCTACTCGCTTTTCCATAAAGTTGCTGTTGCTTCCCTGTAAACTAATAAGAGAAAGTTTCTCTAAGCGGTTTAATGAACGGGACAGCTTCTGTTTACTGATCAGAGGACACATCTGGAGAATTTGGCCAACACTTACACCCCTTTGAAATAAGGGCTTGGATTTTTCGTATGTGTAAAAAACAGCTGCAAAGATACCAATGTCCTCAATAGTAAGATCCAGTTCTCGTCCGTAGCAGAATAATACAGCTGGAACGTTGGCTTGCCCCCAGCGAAGAATCTCTACATAAGCAGCGATATTATGCATAAAACATCCCCCAGGATTAGCAGTAAAAAAAGTATAGCACTGTCATGCTGCCGGCAACAAGGAGAGAGAATTTTGCTTACGTTTACAAAACCTTTGATTATTAAAAAAAAACCAGCGTTAAAGTTACAGTTGATTTTTTTAGGAAGTGTTTGCAGTTTGACTGGCTGGAGTATCCAGCAATCGCTTAGAAAATAGAAGGCCCGATTGTTTTTGAGGCCTTCTATTTTATACAAAGGTTGTGTTATTGCAGGACAGTCTGAATTTTTCTCATTGTATCAATCAGTTCATCATAGTTATTGGCCAGGTATTTTTCCTTAAACAGATTATGCAAGCTGGTTCTCAATTCCAAATATATCTGCTCAGCCAGCAAGGCTTTACTGGTTTCATCTCCGATAATTTTCGTCTTCGGTTGGACACGATCACTGGGAGTCAGGACATATTCATCCAGCCAATCGGGAATATGAACAGGAACCCGTAATTCATTACGGATAAGCTCAGCCAGCACCTGCTGCCCCTGTTCTTCCCCGTGGACCAGGAATATGCCTTTGGGAGCGGTAATAAAATGTTTAAGCCAGTTTAACAGACCAGCCTGATCTGCATGAGCGGAATAAGCCTCAATACTTCGTATATCCGCTTTTACAGCCACTTGTTCACCATGAATGCGCACCAGTTTTTCGCCCTCGACAATACGCCTTCCCAGTGTACCCTGGGCCTGGTAACCAACAAATAGTATGGTGCACTCAGGACGCCACAGATTGTGTTTCAGATGGTGTTTGATGCGTCCGGCATCACACATGCCGCTGGCGGAAATGATAATAGTATTGCCCTGGACACTATTGAGTCTAATTGACTCCTCCTGGGATAGGGCTACCTTTAAGTTGGGAAGCCGCAGGGGATGATCACCGTTAGCTATCATCTGACTGGCTTCATAATCATAGTATTCGCTGTGCTTTTCAAAGATTTGAGTGGCGGAAATGGCTAAGGGGCTGTCAATATAGATATCAATGTCAGGATCCAGTTCACCCTTAAGGTAAAGCTGATTAAGGTCATACAATAAGTCCTGGGTACGCTCCACAGCGAAGGCAGGAATTATAAGATTTCCGCCTTTGGCCATGGTCTCTTTGATCACTTGATTTAACTGTTCCAGACGGTTGTATAATCCTTTATGGAACCTATTGCCGTAGGTTGATTCCATTATAATGTAGTCAGCATCCTCAATTATAGTAGGATCTTTGACTATAGGCTGGTTGCTGTTTCCTAAATCCCCGGTAAAAACTAACTTAATGGCTTTGCCTTTTTCTTCCACCCACATTTCAATAATGCTGGATCCCAGGATATGTCCTGCATCTCGCAGCCTAACTTTTACCGATGGCGCCAGCTCAACAATTTCATCCTGGGGCAAGTACCGGAACTGTTTCAAGGATTCCAGAGCATCATCCACGGTATATATGGGTTCAATTAAAAGCTTGCCTGCCCGCTTTAGCTTGCGGTTTTTACGTTCTACTTCACACTCTTGAATGTAGGCGGAATCAGGCAGAAGAATACTGGACAATTCCTGGGTGGGCTTACTGCAGAAAATGGATCCGCGAAAACCATGCTTGCACAATTTGGGAACTAAACCGATGTGATCAATATGGGCGTGGGTCAGGATCAAAAAATCGATAGACTTGGGATCTACTACAAACTCTTTATAATTCCGTTCTTTAATCTCGTCGGGGCCTTGAAACAAGCCGCAATCTATTGCAAACCTTGTATTGACGGTATCTATTAAAAAGAAGGAACCGGTTACGGTGCGGGTTGCTCCCAAAAAAGTAATTTTCATTTTTTGAATATCCTCCCGAACAATCGTTGCCCGTGTCTATGGCACTATAAATAATTATACCGCAACAATTTGTCGGGCGTCCATCTTTTTCCCCAGCTTATTATATTCCTGATAAAAGTTAATTACCTCCATACGGATCAGGGATAGTTGGCCTTGCTTAAAAGCCCGTTCCAGATTTTCAAAACTGATGCGACCGAATTCCCGCACTACTTCATTGCTGTCCAGATCCTCTACTACTTTGCTGTACTTGTTATGGACCTGGTCGAAAATGGCGTAATAGATTTGCTTTATCTGCTGCACTCGTTTTTGGACCTGGGCTACATCAAAGTCATCCCGCTCCACTAAAAAAAGCAGACTGTGAAAGAGGTTGCTCAGTAATTTATTATGGAAAACAGCAGCCATTACTTCCCGGCGATACTGTTTGGTCAGAATATAGCGCATGTATTCCTTCACTTCTCTTACCCCAGTAGGGGTCATAATATCTAACATGTTTAAAATTTCAACTTCCTGGGCAGTTATATCAGAAAACACATGAAAACCTCCTTTAGCTGTCTAAAAGAGGTTTCCACCTGAATTACATAAATCCTTTAATTAATTATCGTAATATTAGTAGGCTTTTCTTATGATTTCGCTGCTTTTCAGCATTCAATAGCGTATTTTGTCCTTTAGTCTTTTTGATGTCGACGTAAAAAATTACCCATTTTTTCTATAGCAGTTTCCAAGTTGGGAATGCTAGCTGCATAGCAGCAGCGAATAAAACCTTCCCCTATGCTGCCAAAGGCGTTTCCAGGTACCACTGCTACTTGTTCTTCCAGCAAGAGTTTTTCGCAGAATTCTTCACTGCTCATGCCGGAAATTTTTATGGAAGGAAAACAGTAAAAAGCTCCTTTAGGTTCAAAGCAATCCAAACCGATTTCTTTGAAACCCTTAAGAATTATTTTACGGCGATTGTTATAGTCAGCTACCATTTTTAGCATTTCCGGTTCCCCGTTACGCAGGGCTTCAATAGCGGCCTTTTGGCTCATAATAGGAGCGCACATAATAGTATACTGGTGTACTTTGGTCATGGCAGCAATTATATCCTTGTTCCCGCAGACATAGCCGATTCTCCATCCGGTCATGGCAAAAGCCTTGGAAAAACCATTCATAACCAGCGTGCGGTCTCGCATGCCGGGAAAAGAGGCTATGGAAACATGTTTGCCCTCATAAGTAAGTTCGCAGTAGATCTCATCGGAAATCACTATTAGGTCATGTTTTTTTATGATATCCACCAATGCCTGTAAATCCTCGGCTCTCATGATCCCTCCGGTAGGATTATTGGGATAAGCCAATACCAGGATTTTACTGCGGGGAGTAATGTATTTCTCCAAAACCTCAGGTTTCAAGCGGTATTCATCATGATCATAAGTTGGAACTGAAACAGGTTTCCCATATGCCAGCACCGCTCCAGGAGAGTAAGAAACAAAGCAGGGTTCAGGCACCAAAACTTCATCTCCTGGTTCCAGCAGCACGCGCATGGCTAAATCAACTGCTTCGCTTACACCAATAGTAACCAGGATTTCATTGGCTGGTGAATACTCTACCCCTATTTTGCGTTTTTGATAGGCGGCGATTTCTTCCCGGAGTTCCAGCAGGCCGGCATTGGAAGTATACATAGTGTAACCTTTTTCCAAGGAATAAAAGCACTCTTCAATAATATGCCAGGGGGTTACATAATCCGGTTCCCCTACTCCCAAGGAAATTACTCCTTCGGTCTGGGAAACCAAATCAAAAAACTTGCGTATTCCCGAAGGAGGTATGGACTTGACTGTTGACGATATATATTTGCTCATGTCATTCACGGACTGACCACCAACCTTCTATCCTGCTGCGGTTCATCAAATACAAAATTGTCTTCCTTATAGCGCTTAAGTATAAAATGGGTAACGGTACTCTGTACCTGATCCAGGGTGGACAACTTGTGGGATACAAACCAGGCAATATCCTTCATGGTCTTTCCTTCAACAATAACCGACAGGTCATAGGTTCCACTCATAAGGTAGACACTTCGGACTTCCGGGAAGCGGCAAATTCTTTCGGCAGCACGATTAAAACCTACTTCCCTTTCTGGGGTGAGCTTAACGTCGATCATGGCGGTGACGCCGTCATCCCCCATTTTATCCCAGTCAATAATGGTATTGTAACCCAAAATAACTTTTTCTTTTTCCAATTTGGCTATTATTTCCGTCACTTGGCTTTCCTCAATATCTAAAATGGTTGCTATCGTCTTGTGAGGCATCTTGGCATCATGCTCGATGAGAGCAAGTATCTTTTTTTCCAGGTCCATATTCTTCCTCCTCCATAATGTTTATTAGGCTTATAAATAAAAAACTCATCCCCATGAAAGGGACGAGATTTTTTCCCGCGGTACCACCCTAATTGGCAAGTGCCCACTTAAGCCCTGTAACGGCGGGTACCGTCTGACTTGGTATGGTTGCCCATAGTACGTCAGCGCTCCCAGGTGGCCTTCATTGTGTTCAGCTGCCGGTTTCCACCTTCCCCGGCTCTCTTCCAAGTCTGATACACAACTACTCTTCTGGTCATCGTTTTTTTCTATGCTCATAATTTGAATATATCCTAGCACTGCTGGAATTAGCCGTCAAGGCATTAAACCGTATCGTTAATATTCGGCACAGCAGGTAAACTTTTTCTGAACTATTATCCTTCAGCTAGCATATTATTACTCTAGATTTTCATCCGGAGGTGTCAACAGTGGATACATCTTCTTGGCTGTCTTTAGAAGAAAAGAAAGTAGCGGAACAGGTGGATAAGTACTTTCACTCCAGCCGGATGACTTTTCCTGAAAAGCTGTTTCACGCCTTGCTGATTGCCCAACATGATCTTGAGGCACACCATTATTGCTCCGAAGACGAACACCAGCGTCTTCTTCAATATATCAACATCCTGCAAGGGATTCTGTCCAAATTACATGGCTTGGAAAAACAAGCTTAATATATGTTCAGAATCGGCCGCTGCGAATGATGGAGTAAACCAGAAACAGTCCCAGAATCAATGCGGTGATAAATCCTGCTTCCGCCAGAGGTATTTTATTCAATATATTGCTGGTACTATGATCAACTACCAGGGACGAACCAATAATTATGCTGGCTAAAATAATAGCCAGAGAAAGCCGGTTGGACAGTATATCGATCCTGTCAGCCAGTCGCTTTAGGTTTACGTGTTCCATCCTTATCTTTAACTCCCCGCTGGCCAAAAGTTTCAGAATGGTATCAAGTTCCCGGGGGAAAGAACGAGAAAGCTCAGCATAGTCCAACAACACATTCCGAATGGTCTTTTTGGCCTCCTGGGGAGACATTCGCTGAGCCAGCACCTTGCGTCCATAGGGTTCGGCCAGGTCCACCAAGCTTATCTCAGGATCGAGTTTGGTAACCAGCGATTCAACTGTCATCAGCATTTTACTAAGCAGAGACAGTTCAGCAGGCAAGCGCATCTGGTATTTAAATGAGATATCGATTAATTCGTTCAAAGCTTCGGCAACATTTATCTGGGAGAGGGGCATGCCATAATACTTTTTCTGCAGCTTGCCCACATCCTTACGCAGTTCATCACGATTGACCGGTTGATTGGCAATGCCGATATCTAATATGGAACGGGTAACCGCTTCAGTGTCGTAGCGCATCATACCTATTAACAGGCCTACATATTTCTCCCGCGCCTGGTGGTCTACCCTTCCCACCTGACCGAAATCATAAAATACAATTACTTCGTTTTCTCCAATGGCTATGTTGCCTGGATGAGGGTCGGCATGAAAGACCCCATTGTCATACACTTGCTTAAAAAGAGCATCAATTAGACGTGCAGCTATTCGCCGCGTATCATATTTAGCTTCTTTCAACCGGTCCAGATCGGATATCTTAATACCGCCTACATATTCCATAACCAGTACCCGGCGGGTAGAGTACTGCCAGTAAATCCTGGGGATACGGACCGTAGGATCTTTGCGGTATAGTTTGTAGAAATTATCAGCGTTTTGGGCTTCTTTGTTAAAATCTAATTCATTGCGAATTGCCTCACTTAATTCATTTACTATTTCACTGACCTTATAAAGCTTCCCCCATTTAGTACGCTTTTCTAAAAGCTTGGCCAGCTCCATCATAATTTCCAGGTCAGTCTCCACCTGATCCTCAATGCCCGGACGCTGGACTTTGATAACCACATGCTCCCCGGTTTTCAGGTAAGCTTCATGAACTTGTCCCATGGATGCAGCGGCTATCGGTTCTTCGTCAACACTGGCAAATATGCTGTCAAAATCCAGACCTTCATCCCGGCATAACTGCACTACCTCAGGAAAAGGAAAGGGAGGTACCGCATCCTGCAGCTTTTCGAATTCTTCAATATAAGCAGGCGCCAACAAATCGGGTCTGACGCTGAGCAACTGCCCCAGTTTAACGAAAGCGGGACCTAACTCTTCAAAAGCCTGGCGTAAATGGCGGGCTACACTGGGTGAACGCAGACTGGCTTGATCTGATCTGGGCCGGCCGATATTCATGCGGAACAAAGTGAATCTGTCAAAAATAAACCCAAAACCATGTTTTATCAGGACGTTGGCTACCTCACGATAACGGGGCAAGTGCCGGGCTCGATCTACATTAATACCGAACATGAGGTATTCCTCCGAAACTTGTCTAATATTGACAATACCCATACTAGGTCATTGCTGTGAGAACAGCTTCCTCAGTGTCATCGCGAGGCACGAAGTGCCGTGGCGATCTCGTTCCGGTGTGGGGTGAAAGCCTTGTTGGAGATTGCTTGGCTGCGCTCGCAATGACACGGAAGGTGACTTGTTGCCGGTAGTTTACTCGGATTGTTCCATACGTTTTTCCAATTGCTCAACCCGCGCTCTTAATTCCTCGAACTCAGCCCGGGTAACGGTAGGCATATCCTTTTTCAGATTCCCCAGTTCCTCCTGAACAAGCTTGCGTATTGCCTTTCTCTCCTCTTCCCCTTTTTGAATCAAATCTTCGATAACTTGTCCAGCCTCTTCCCGGCTAATTTCCCCTTTTTCCATTAATTCATTGACAAGTTTTTCTATTCTTTCCCTGGTTACGCTGAATACTCCCAGTCCCAGATAAAAAGCTTTTTCAAACATATTCATCCCAGTTATCCCCCTTTTGGCAAAACCTTAAGAGTTATTCCATGTTACCATAGTATCATATGTGAGTTAAGTTAAGTCCATATAATTGTGTAAAATGAAGAGCCAAGACAAGGCCCCTGGTTTAGAATGGTAAGTGACCAAAACAAACCA